>NZ_JQCF01000026.1 GCF_001438805.1 Companilactobacillus kimchiensis | reverse complement strand
CCAAGTTAGTGCCCATGCCGGGCGCACTTCAAAAAGCGAATCCCCATCCACCGAGAATTCGCTTTTTTATTGTTATTTTATAATCCAAAGAATGCTTTATAAATAAAGATTCCGACGATAGCTCCAGCAATTGGTGCTATAACTGGTACCCAACTGTAGTCCCAATTTGATGAACCTTTGTTAGGTACAGGCATAAATGCATGCACGATTCTTGGTCCAAGGTCACGAGCTGGATTCAATGCTGGTCCTGTTGGACCACCGACTGACATAACCAAAGTCGTAATAACTAAACCTACCCCGATGTTAGCAATATCAATGCTTTGCTTAAAGAACATTCCACGATATAGTCCCATGGCTGCAAATACTAAAATTGCCGTTCCAATTGCTTCAGTCCAGAAGCCATTCATAGTACTACCGGCTGTATCACCTGTTGAGAACGTTGCAAATATTGCACCTTGATCTTTCGTTCTCTTATAATATGGCCAATAAATTACTAGGACAAGTAGTTGTCCTACCATAGCACCTAAAAATTGAAAAATAATATATGGTGCTACTTTTGCCCAAGGAAAAATTCCTGCTGCTGCTTGAGCAATTGTAATGGCTGGATTCAAATGATTTCCGGAGATTGATCCAAACATCATTGCTGGAATCATAACCCCCAAACCATAACCGACAGCGATAAAAATCCAACCACCATTGGCCTGACCATTCTCTCCATTACCGGTAGTGTCTTTAAGAAATGAATTAGCTACCGCACCATTCCCGAATAATACCAGAATCATTGTTCCAAAAAACTCAGCAGCAAAACGAGCATCCCAAGTTCCACTCATTGTTAAAATACCCCCAAAAAGTTTTTACTAAGTCAAAATATAGATCGATACATTAGCCGTTTAATAAACTAATCGACTTAGCAAACTGAACTATAACGGAGAAAATCACTGCCGTAAATATTAATATTTATTCATGCTTTCAATAACTATATGTTATACATAGGTTGATTCACCTTTATGACAGCGTTTACATTTAACTAAAATGATCTTTTTTCACAAAGTTTTGATAAATAAAAATTTTTCAGCAGATCCAAAACACTATACTTTCGGGATTCTTGATTTTTACTTTTTGAGGATAAATTTGCTTTTAAAAAAATTATCATTAGTATGAATCTCGAAAGTACTTGCTGGTAACTACTTTTGAAGGGATGTTACTAACATGACAGAATTAACAGGTATGAAGGATTTCGAAAACGTATTATTAGAGGCTAATGATGGTATTGCTACATTGACAATCAACCGTCCAAAATCACTAAACGCACTAAACTCAGCTACATTAACAGATATCGGTGATGCACTTGATGTTGTTAAGAATAATGAAGATGCTATTAAAGTATTGATCATTACAGGTTCTGGCGAAAAGGCATTCGTTGCTGGCGCAGATATTTCTCAAATGAGAGATATGAATCCTATTGAAGCCGCTGAACTTTCAAAACTTGCTCACAATTCATTTGGCAAGATCGAAAACTTAAAACAATTTACAATCGCTGCAGTTAATGGCTACTGTCTAGGTGGTGGACTTGAATTAGCTTCATCATGTGACATGCGTATTGTTTCAAACAAAGCTAAATTTGGCCAACCAGAAGTAACACTTGGTATTGTTCCTGGATTTGGTGGAACACAACGTCTAACACGTCTTGTAGGCCGTGGCAAAGCTAAAGAAATGATTGCTACTGGTACAATGATCAATGCTGACGAAGCACACCGTGTTGGTATTGCTGACGAAGTTGCTGAACCAGCTGAATTGATTGATAAAGCTACTGAAATTGCTACAACAATCAAGAGAAATGGTTTAATTGCTGTTGGTATGGCTAAATACGTTATCGACCGTGCTGCTGATTTACCATTAGACTTAGCTATCGACTTCGAAACACAAATGTGGGCACAAACATTTGCCACTGAAGATCAAACAGAAGGTATGACTGCTTTCTTGGAAAAACGTCATGCTAAGTTCACTGGTAAATAGATTTAAAATTTTACACACCATATATGAAAAGAGTCAGAACAAAATGTTCTGGCTCTTTTTTTTAATTTAAATTTAATTAACGTTTAGCAGGCATTATCTGTGCTTCGCCTTCTGTAACAACAACCCCATCTTGGTTAGTTACAGTGGTTGCTAGCGTGACAATTTGAAAATGTGCTTTTTGATCAACTTTGACAACTTCGACTGATGCAACTAAGACATCCCCGAAATATACCGGTTTATCAAATTTTAAAGTTTGATTTAAATAGATAGCTCCAGGACCAGGCATTTTATTTCCCAAACAAGCTGAGATCATTCCAGCTGAAAGCATTCCATGGGCAATTCGTTTATGAAATTGAGTTTTCCCAGCAAATTCTTCATCCATATGCATTGGATTATAATCCCCTGTTACCTTAGCGAACATATCAACATCTTCTTCAGTAATTCGCTTTGAGATCGACCCACTCATACCAACTTTCAATTCACCTTCATAAAGTATCTTATAATCTACCATCAATGTAGCCTCCTTAAAGTTATGTGCACAATGTCACATGGCTCAACATTCATGGTATGCTGCAATCGCTTACATGAACAATATTAATTTATTATGGACTATATAACTAAACGAAATGTATATACCCAAATTGTCTTAAAATAGCTATTTTCTACAAGTTATATTAAAACAACTCTCAATTTAGTGATTATTCAGAAAATATTTGAACTAAATTTCAGTTTTTTCAAATCTTTGTTCAAAATGCCATTAATTCTAAAATGTCCAGTATTTGCTCTTACAAATCCATATAAATTATCAATATAGACATTTTGTAAGCGTAATCTTTATGATTGACTTATGTCTTCTAAGACTCAATAATTAAAGTGATATTTAAATATTTGGAGGTACTTCTATGAAACAACGTTATATTGGCGAAACTAATTGGCAAGCTTCTGCTATTGCACTTGGTATTATGCGAATGAACAGTTTAACTCCAGAACAAGCTGCTAAATCTATCGATACTGCTTATAACAGTGGCATTAACTTCATCGATTCAGCTGACATCTATGGTGGTGGCGATTCTGAAAAAGTTTTCGGTGCTGCTCTCAAACAAAGCAGTGTTAAACGTGATGATATCTATATTCAATCCAAAGGTGGTATTGTTCCTGGTAAACAATATGATTTTTCAAAACAACATTTAATTGATGCTGTCGATGGTTCACTTAAACGAATGGGCGTTGACTACCTTGATTCCTTCCTACTTCACAGACCAGATCCATTGATGGAGCCTGAAGAAGTTGCTGAAGCTTTTGATGAATTACAACAAACTGGTAAAGTTCGTCACTTCGGTGTTTCTAACTTTAATCCTCAACAATTCTTGTTAGTTCAAGAAGCTGTCGGACAAAGACTACTCATTAATCAATTGCAATTTAGTATCATGCACACAAGTATGATCGACTTTGGACTACACACTAATATGACTGATACCCGTTCGATCAACCATGACGGAGGACTATTAGAATTTTCAAGACGCATGGGGGTTACTATTCAAGCTTGGTCACCATTCCAATATGGAACTTTTGCTGGAACCTTCATTAATAATGACAAATTCCCTGAACTAAATAAAAAATTACAAGAATTAGCCGACAAATATAGTGTAAGTAGAAATGCTATTGCTGCCGCTTGGATTCTCAGACATCCCGCTGATATTCAAGTTATGATTGGGACAATGAATCCTGAACATATCGCCGATAGCGCTAAAGGTGGGGACGTCGATCTTACTAAGCAAGAATGGTACGATATCTACTTTGCCGCAGGCAATGACCTACCATAGAGAGTGAACAACAATCCTCAAGAGTTGTTGTTTGTAGCTCATTTGAATCAAGAACGAAAACAACGTTTAACTCCCATCAAATAAATTCACAATATTGTGAGTTTATTTTTTTGGATTATAATATAAGCATATTCATAAAAAAGAGGAAAAATCCTATGCCAAAGGTACTCGTGATTTATGCTCACCCTGAAACTGCCAAAGGGTCTGCAACACATGAATTATATAGACATTTTATTCATTCATATAAACGAAAAAATCCTAATGATGAAATTATCGTTCATAACGTTTCCGAATATATGCCTTTTCCACTAAATAAATTTGCCGTTTCAATTTACAATAAGGACTTAGCCAAAAGTTCCCTTAATCCTGACGAAGAAAGATTCCAAGGATCACGTCAACTTTGGATCAACGAGTTTATGTCTGCCGATAAATATGTCTTTGTGAATCCCATGTATAATCTTTTTATTCCTGCCGAAATGAAAAGTTATATCGATATGGTCATGCAGGCTCGACAAACTTTCCATTATGACCAAACTGGTAATTCAATTGGTGATTTGCACCACAAAAAAGCTATTCATTTACAGGCTAGTGGTAGTTGTTATCGTACCCAAAATTGTATTACCGATCCCATTATTAAGGACTTAGGCGATCAATACTTAGGTATGGTTCTACATCGTATGGGCGTGGACGACTTTAGTGGCGTTTTCGCTGAAGGAATGGATTACGATCCAATAAATGCCATCGAAATCTTAGATAATGCCTATGCCAAAGCTGAAGAAGCTGGTCAGGAGTTCTAGTAATTTTTTACTAAGAGCTCTTTTTTATTTTTTAAGAAATCTAGACTATAATTAAAATATAGTATTTCAACGCTTACGAATCGAGGATTACCATGTCAATTCAACCAGAAACAGATATTTCTACAGAAGTTATTCAGGCTATGCAGTGGCAGATTGATCACACCCAAAAACAAATTAATTCATTGAATAAGGCTATCAAACACATTGGTAATACTGACGATCTCAAAGTCAAAGGAACGCTTTTGAAAACTTATGCTAAAAAAATTGATAAGCAAAAGGGTTATACAACTTTACCTGATTATCGGCAACCCAATCATGAATTAACAATTTATTTGGATGTCAAAAAGTCCATCATGGAAAACGCTGAGAACTATTTCCATCAATATCGTCGGGATAAACGAGGTTTAGATACTATTCAACATAACCTTGATTTGGCAAAAACTAACTTACAAAAACAACTCGATCGTCAGGCCGCATTTGATAAGGATAATTTACAACAAGCCAAAACTATTAAACAACAATTAATTGACGAAGATGCCATCAAAACTGAAGTGCTACATTCATCCAAAGCTCCTGAACCCGCTCACCCACGTCGATTCTATACAACTGATCACGTCTTGGTTGAAGTCGGTAAAAGTAGTGTACAAAATGATCATCTTACTTTGACCGCCAATAAAGATTTTTATTGGATGCATGTCAGTGAATTGGCTGGTTCTCACGTTGTTGTTCACAGTTCTGATCCCTCTGAACAAACCTTACTGGAAGCTGCTAGTTTAACTGCCTATTACAGCAAAGGCCGTGGTTTAAAACAGGTCCCGGTTGATATTGCTAAAGTAGCCCAATTACACAAACCCAAGGGTGCCAAAGCTGGTTTGGTATTAATTTCTGGTAAATTTGATACTTTAACTGTCTATCCAGATGGTGAAATGGCTCAAAAACTAGCTGAGAAAGAAAAATAGTATTAAAAAATCGAGAAGTCTTCAACCTTCTCGATTTTTTGTTTGAAATTTTATAACTAGTGCAGCGATTAAGGCAACAGCCACTCCAGAACACACTCCTGATAACAAAGATTGTTTTAACATTGCAAAAGTTACCGCCATGATGACTGACAATAGAACTCCTAAAATTGTAACTTTATAATATCTGACAGTATATCTTTTACCATTAAGCTGATTTAGAAAGTCACTCATTTTAAAAATTGCTAATACGTTCAAAAGCCCGATTACCAACAATAATATTCCGGTCCAAGAATTCATTTCAATAATTTTGAGGTAGAACAAGGTGGCAATACCTATGAATAAAAGATCAATTATTATCAGAATATAAAGTATCGGTTTGATTCGTTTAATAATTTCTTGCTTCTTCAAATATTCAGTCATACCCTCATCCTCTTTTAGAAGAATATCTAATGAAACTTGGTAATAATCACTCAATCGAATCAAGCTTTCAATATCAGGATAACTATTTTCCGTTTCCCAACTGGAAATGGTTTGCCGTGAAACATTTAACTCATCGGCGACAACCTGTTGAGTTAGGTGTTTTTTTTGACGTTCTTGTTTTAAATGATCACCAAATTTCATTGTGTACCCCTTCTTTCAGGGTAAATATTATGCCTTGATTTGGTAAAAGCCTAGCAAAGATTCTGGGCACACAAAAAACGATGTATTATTAATACTTACATCGCTTTAAGACAATGCTATTTAAATAAATAAACTTTGCTTTCATAAGGACGAAGTTCCATATTACGGTCATCATCATAATTGCCAATTAATAGTTTACCTGCAGATTGATTGTAATCTCTAGTCAATTCCTTATCGGTAAAATTACTAATTACTAACAAGGTTTCATCGTTATAACGACGCTTATAAGTGAATACTTCTTCGTCTTCAGGATCTAGCAATTCATAATCACCATAAATAATTAGATCACTATTATGTCGTAGTTCAATCAATTTCTTATAGTAGGCAAAAACTGAACTTTGATTCTCAATTTGATTGCGAGCATTAATTTCCGTGTAATTAGGATTCAATTCAAACCAAGGTTTACCACTCGTGAAACCAGCATTTTTATTGTTATCCCATTGCATTGGTGTTCTTGCATTATCACGTGATCTGGCGGAAAGATATTTCAACATCGAATCCTTATCAATAATTTTTTCATCATCAACAAATTCCCGATAAGCATTTAACGATTCCAAATCTTCATATTGAGAAAGTTTCTTGTAGTGAACATTTGTCATACCAAGTTCTTCACCTTCATAAACATAAGGTGTTCCCTGCATCATATGTAACGTTGTTCCCAACATTTTGGCAGCCTTATCACGATATTTAGGATCATCATTTCCAAATTTAGAAACAGTTCTAGGTTGGTCATGATTATTCCAATACAAACTATTCCAGCCTTTACCATTCAATTCAGTTTCCCATTTACTTAATGACTGTTTCAATTCGACCAGATTGACTTTCTTATCACTCCACTTACCTAAGCGCGGATCATCATTTCCGGCTAATCCAACATGATCAAATTGGAAGACCATATTCAATTCATGTGAATCAAGACCAGTATATTTAATAGCATCATCTGGAGTTGAATCTGGCATCTCGCCAACTGTCATTACATCATATTTTGAAAGGACTTTTTGATTCATTTCTTGAAGGAATTCATTCAAACGAGGACCATCAGCGACAACTTTCCCAACATCCGCATACTTTCCATCAGGTGCTTTTTGACCATCTGGCAAACCGGTCGGTTTCGATATAAGGTTGATAACATCCATTCTAAAACCGTCAACACCTTTATCTAACCAGAATTTCATTACATTCCAAACCTCATCGCGGACTTGAGGATTTTCCCAATTCAGATCTGGCTGTCCTTCGGCAAATAAGTGTAGGTAATATTGACCCGTTGTCTCATCAAATTTCCAAGTTGAACCATTAAAATATGACCCCCAGTTATTAGGAGCATGTCCATCAACTGGATCACGCCAAACATAATAATCACGATATCGATTATCTTTGGATTTTTTGCTTTCTTGGAACCACTTATTCTGATCAGATGTATGATTAACAACTAAATCCATCATGATCTTCAATCCCAAAACGTGGGCTTCTTGTAATAGATTATCAAAATCATCCATTGTGCCATAAGCCGGCTGGATATTCCGATAGTCACTAATATCGTAACCATTGTCTTTGTCAGGTGACTTATAAATTGGATTTAACCAAATTACATCCGCCCCTAGATCCTTAATATATGGTAAACGACTTGTTAGTCCTGGCAAATCACCAATTCCATCACCATTACTATCCTGATAACTTCTAGGATAAACTTGATAAACAACTGATTTCTTCCACCAATCATTCTCTGCCATATTCTATTACTCCCTTCGAATCATTAAGTCCATTTTAGAAGTAAGTATCAATTCTGGCAACGGTTACAAAAAAATAAATCACTTAAGATAAAAATCCTAGTGATTTACTTTTGAAGCTTTCTGGTTTTACTATTTGCTTTTCGATAGACCAAATATGAAGTGATTGGAACAGTCAAAATAACCCCAATCGTACAAATCAAAGTTGTTAAAATTTCAGCTACAACTAATTTATCATTTAAAATTTCACTGAATTTATATCCCAAAGAATGAATTACAAAGAACAATGGAAAAGTCGATGAGAAGAAATTGAACAGCAAAGTATTAGTCTGAGTATTCAAAATTTTGTTTCCAACTGAGAAACCATCATTAAAAATCTCCGTTGGTGTCATCGTTGGTTTGTTCTCAACAATCTCGTTCAAGCCACTGGTTATAGCAACACTTGTTTCAGAGATTACTCCCAAACTATTGATAACAATAATTGAAATGGCTAATTGTGGAAACGATATACCGGCTGCCAAGGAGAAAGCTTCTAATTCATCCTGATTTTCAACACCCATCCCCTGAGCACTGGCCCAATATTCCAAAGGCACTGTAATCAGTAGAATAATAATCATAATCATTAGTGAGGTTTTAAAAGCTGTCGTAGCAGTATTACTATTATCTACATTCATATAAATGGCCACGACCAAGATCACCATGGCAATTACCCCAGTGGTGACCAACACGTTGAATCCATCCGCTATTAAAATTAACAATGCCAAAATGGAAACAATATTAATCCCCAATCCAAATAATAAGGTAAAACCTCTAGTTCCAGTCACCGCGAGCAATAAAACAACGAAGGTTAAAAATAGATATAACATTATTTCATCCTCCTTGTAATTACTTTACTAGCAATAAAGCTTGTCACTGGAACGGTCAAAACAATCCCGATGGCACTAATCAATAATTGAGTAATTCCTAAACTCAAGGTCATATTCATCGTATAACCGATTGAATTTCCATTAGTTATATAGAGCAACACAACATTTAAATTTTCAGCAATAACAATGAAAAGTAAAATGTTGATCAGTGGTCCGATCAATTCACGACCGATATTAATCCCTGATTTAAAGAGTGTCTTTTCAGCCACATCCGAAACTTCTCGTTTCATTTCAATTAATGATGATGAGATATCCATGGTTTCATCCAAAATAACGCCCAAAACACTAAAAATAACCTGTGATAAAAAGACACCTAAATATGGTTGTAATTCAAAATCATTTAACTCCAAATGAATACTACTATAATGCGACATTCCTAGTACAAAGGAACTCAATAAAACAGCAACGGTCGTTGATATCACCGTACTAGAGTATGCCATTAACGCTGGATAAGTTGGTCCTAAAATCACTAACAAAGCAACCGCTGAGATCAATAGCGCCGTTATAACGGTTAATGGTAATAACACACTGTTATGGGTTTTGATGATAGTCTGTAAATATCCATAGTAAATGACGATATTAATCAAAATACTAATGAATAACTTACGTCGATCAAATTTCATACAATACAGCAAGAAAACAACTAATCCTAAAGTGAAGACAATACTCGTATCACGCTTCACATTCTTAGGCGTGTAAGATTTACCACTCTTGGTTAAAATCACTTGTTGTCCAACTGTATATTTAGTATCGATCAATTGTGACTTGTAATAAGAATTCTTAAATGAAATCGTCTTGCCCTTTTCATTGCTATTCAATAATTTACCGCTGACCCGTTGCGTAACTTGGGTATCAGTATTCTTATACTCATCAGTGGAAGTGCTCTTATCAAGGTTTGTTACTTTCTGTATTTTCACAACCGGATCATGATACATGAAGCTGTCAAAATACGTTAGTCCGGTGACAAATGCCACAATCAGACCAACAATTAGAAGTAACCGTATATTTTTTTTCATGAGTTCTCCTCACATTTCTGCCTATGTCTACATTATATGTTTTTTCAGAAAATAATTAATAGTTTTCGTATTATTAATTTGTAGTTGACAAGCCGATACTTTTGAAATATATTTGAGACATCAATTTGTTAGGAGAAAACATTATGAAATTACTTAACTCTCTAAACATCGTGAATATTCGTTGGCAAAGCCGATAACTCAGATTCATCCGATATGGGTGCAATCTGAACTGGATTGTATCCGTGTCGGCCTATTAAACTATGATAATTTTAGAGCCCACATGGAATTTTTTTAAACAAAAAAGCCATGTGGGTATTTTATTTTCTAAAGACAATCCCACAAAAATTCTGGGATTGTCTTTTTAATTTGGGGGAAAAAAACGATGAAACATACGAGAAGACTTTACGCAACACTTGCAGCACTGGCAATGTTCTTAATATTTGCCTATTTTTACACGGGGCGTGCTGATAACCAAAAACAAAACGCCATTCCTAAAGTTGGGGTTTTACAATTAATGTCACATCCAGCCTTAGATCAAATCAATAAAGGTATCGATGATACTTTGAAAAAGAATGGTTACATTGATGGCAAGAATGTCAAAATTGAATTCCAAAACGCTCAAGGGGATCAAAGTAATCTAAGAACTATCAGTAAACAATTTGTCCAAGATAACGTTAATGTTGCTGTCGGAATTGCTACTCCATCAGTGCAATCATTGAAAAATGCGACAAATAAAATTCCTATCGTCATGGGGGCTGTTACTGATCCCGAGGGTGCCGGAATTATTACCAATAACAAGAAGCCAGGTGGCAATATCACTGGTGTTTCTGATCAGGCTCCACTAAAAGCTCAATTGGACTTAATGAAACAAGTTATTCCTAATCTCAAAACTATCGGTATTATTTACACTTCCAGTGATGCTTCGGCTACTAGCCAAATGAAAAAAATGAAAGCCATCGCTAAAAAAGATGGTATCAATGTCAAAGTTTCCAGTATCAACTCAGTTAATGATATCCAACAAGTCGGAACAGCCTTGGCTCAAAATGTTCAAACAATCTACGTTCCAACCGATAACACAGTTGCTTCAGGTATGAAATTACTTTCATCTATTGCACAAAAACAAAACATCGCTGTCTTCCCAGCCGCAACTACCATGGTTAAAGATGGTGGCCTTGCCACAGTCGGACTCAGTCAATATGAATTAGGTGAAAAAACTGGTGAACACGTTGTAAGAATTTTACAAGGCAAAGAAAAAACTGCCACAACACCAGTTACCTTCATGGAAAAAGGACATCTAATGTTAAACGAAAAAATGGCTAAAAAACTTAACATTCAATTCCCAGATTCACTTGTTAAGGAAGCCCAAAAGAAAGGACAAATAATCAAATGAGTTTAATTGTATCTACTATAAGTCAAGGTTTCATCTGGTCCATTATGGCCATTGGTCTCTTTATTACCTTTCGTATTCTTGATTTCCCTGATATGACCGTTGAAGGTAGTTTCCCATTGGGTGCTGTCACAGCTATCAGTTTGATTCAGAGTGGTCATTCAACACTTTATTCACTCTTGATTGCCTTTATCTTCGGTTGTTTAGCTGGATTCGCTACAGCCTTCCTATATGCCAAACTAAATGTTCCTATTTTATTAGCCGGAATTTTAACTATGACTGCTCTTTACTCAATCAACTTGAGAATTTTGGGTAAAGCTAACATGTCACTTACCAAATCAACTAATATTTTTAACCAATTTGGTTTGAACAAATTACCAACTAACTTTAATGGAATTATTTTAGGTATCGCCATTATTGCTTTGATCATCTTCTTGTTGATCATCTTCTTAAACACTGAAAAAGGTCAGGCTCTTATCGCCACTGGTGATAATGAAACTATGGCTGCCTCAATCGGTATCAACACTACTGTTATGAAATTTATCGGTTTGATGGTTTCTAACGGTATCGTAGCTTTAACAGGTGGTTTAATTGCCCAACAAAATGGTTTTGCTGATGTCAACATGGGTATCGGTGTCATCGTTATCGGACTTTCAGCTATTATCATCGGTGAAGTAATTTACCCAGATGTTCCACTAAGTGTCCGTTTAATTACTATCGTTGTTGGTAGTATCGTCTACCGCATTATCTTAATGATCGTGTTGCAATTAGGATTCAATACCAACGATTTGAAACTTATTTCCGCTATCATCTTGGCACTCTGCCTTGCCTTACCAACAATTCGTGAACAATTCCTAAGAACTTTGAGAAACGGGGTTAAAACAAAATGAAACCATTACTAGAAATTAAAGACGCCGTGAAGACAATTTATAACGACGATGAAAATTTAAATATCCTCAACAACATCAATTTAACAATTAATCCCAAAGATTTCTTAGTTGTTTTAGGAACTAACGGTGCTGGTAAATCAACCTTATTGGATGCTATTACTGGTACTAATCAACTAACTTCCGGACAAATCCTATTAAACGGTGATGATATTACTTCTGAAAATTTGGCTAAACGTAGTCGTCATATCAGTCGAGTTTATCAAGATCCAAAATCTGGTACTGCTCCCCGAATGACTGTCGCTGAAAACTTACTTTTAGCCAAACGTCGTGGTTTACCTAGACGTTTAAGATTACGTAACTTAAAAGATAACATGCCTGAATTCAAAGAATTGATTTCAACTTTACCTACCTTAGATAATCGTTTGAACACCTTTACTGAAAAGCTATCTGGTGGTCAAAGACAGACTTTGAGTTTCTTGATGGCAATTATCCAGAAGCCTGAGTTGTTGTTGTTAGATGAACATACAGCTGCCTTAGATCCTCAAACAAGCAAGGACCTGATGGAAATTACTAACAAAATCATTTTGGAAAAAGAACTCACTTGTATGATGATTACCCACGATTTGTCAGATGCTATGAAATATGGAAATCGTTTGATTGTTTTGAAAAAAGGTGAAATTATTCTCGACCTGAATGAGGAAGAAAAGAGTAAATTAACTGAAAGTGATTTACTAAAATATTTTTAGGATATACAAAAAGGCCAATTCATTATGGATTGACCTTTTTGTGTTGTGCAATTATTTCAAAAAATTCTTAACTATTTAATATCGCTAACTCTTAACCATTCACTTGTAGAAACACGGTACATTTTAACACCATTAACAGTAATCATTAAATCCGTTGCCCATGGTGTGTTACCCTTTAATCCACGATCAGCAATTTTCTTTCCATCTTTGGTATATAGATAAATGATTGCGCCATCTTTGGCTGTTACGATACTTCTATCAGCTTTTTGTACATCTGTATTTGTATTTGTATCTGTATCTGTTGCTGTATCTGGGTCAGTTGTTGTAACATCATCAGCTCTTACCCATTCGTCTGTAGATACTTGATAGTATGTAACACTATCCAAGGTCATTTCATTAGCAGTCTTCCAAGCACTGTTTTCGCCTAACTTACGAGTAGTAAATTGTTTACCATTAATGTCATAAAGGCTAGCACTTACACCCTTCTTAACTGTAGCAACACTCTTAAATGGTGTTGTTCCAGTTGCTGACTTTTTAACGGTAACAAATTGTGTATTATCATCACTTTGGAGTGTCAAAGCACTACCATCATAAGCATAACCTGAAGGAATCTGTGCAGAAGTTAATGAAACAGAATCTCCAACTTTGTCACCAAAAATTTGTGTTCTACCAACTTCAGTAGAATCAGCAGTCTTGAAAATGATGGTATTTGAAACTTTTCTGCTGACAGGAATATTGTATTCTTTACCGCTTTCCAAAGTAATTGTGTCGTCTGAACTATTAATCCATGAACATCCAGCTGGCAAAGTTGATAGTGTATAAATATTACCATCACCACCATTGATAGTTTCTGATTCAACAAGCTTATTATTTTGATCAACAAAATTTACTTTGGCAGAAATCATATTAGTAACTTTGATACCAACATTAACAAAATCTTCACCCATTACTGGTCTTTCACCATCAGCCATTGTATAACCATCTGGAACATATGTAATTTGTGAACCAGTTTTACCAGAAAGACTCTTGCTTTCAATAGTTTTACCTGATTTGTCTGAATATGTAACGTTATTAATAACGTCACTTGAAGCTTCTGTAACGGCAGTAGCATTATCTGCGGCATGCACTGTTGCGGGCGTAACAATTGTTCCAAGTACCATTCCTGAAACTAAAATTCCACTAAGTAATAATGATGTACTTTTTTTCAAAATAAACCCTCCGTAGTTTCTTTTCTCAATACCTAAATATTAGTTGAGTCAAACATATGTTTCAAGCTAATATCAAAAATATTATTTAATCATTTAGCAATTTTTCCTACCACTTAAGTTCCTAATATGGGTCATATCCTGGGTAACCTCAAGGCAGACTAAGTGATTATCATCTTCATCCCGTAATACATAGTAACGAATATAGACAAATATCTTTCGATATAAATTTAACCAAATTCGGTATACTTATTAGTCAATTCTTTAATCGGTATATCAAAATCAATGATTTTTTCTTCCACTTTAGATACCAAATCCTTCAGGTATTCCCAATGATACTCGAGCATAACGGCTCATCTTGCTAATATCCCACATCGGATACCAAACCAGTTGAATCTCACATTCCTTAATACCCTCAACTGATTCAGCAGCCTTTTTAATGGCATCATTCAACATATCGCTTAATGGACATCCCATCGTTGTCAAAGTCATCGTAATTATGGCACGATCACCATTTTCAACTTCTACTTCATAGATTAAACCTAGATTAACAATATCAATTGCCAATTCTGGATCAATTACTGTTTCCAGCGCCGCCATTACTTGATTTTTTTTATTTTCTTCCATATTAATATCCTTATATAACTATTTTTATCAATATTATATCAAAATTAGAATTCACCATTTAATTGCGCTGGTTCGTTGATGAAAATTTGATCAATAGTTCTTATCTTATCCAAATCACCCAGAACCTCACCAATCATAAATGACTCCTCCAATCTTTGATAACCAAACATAGCTTTCGTTAAAGTTTGAATATCTACTGAAACGTCACCAATAGTAGCAGCGGATTCAACAAATTTCACTTTACCGTTATAAATTGATAAATCCCAAAGATGATTGTTCCAAGCTAAATCATCTGTAACATTAATTCTGATGGTACCTACATTATCCATTTGAGTGGGATAATTCGTCATAAATTCAGATAAATCAATTATTCTAACCATCATAAATGGGTCAATCTCCACTTTAGTAGCCAACGGATCTGTCACGAACACGTCTGGTTTCAGATTAGTATCAGCGGATCTTATAACTAAGGTTTTACAAATTGAGCTATGTTTTCTAATAAAATGCATCATATTAAGAAAACTATCAGTCGTTTGATAAATAATATCGTGAATAGTAAAAATTTTATTTTCAATAGAATAGATTAAATATCCAGTGACCTTATTATCATCAAACGTCAATGCGGCCAAATAATTGGGATAACGTAATTTTAAAATATCCCATAACCAAGGCTCCTCAACAATTCCACCGTGCGTATTATATTTATCAAAAATACCATGGATCTCATCCGCTACCTCAAAAAACTTATAGCGCTTGATATATCCCGTAGTTGCTTGGGGACGTTTAGCAAATTTATTAAATGGAATTGTCATTTTCAATAATTCAAAAACCTGCTCATAACCAAAGCGACGATAATAATCATATGAAAATGGGTCTAAATACGACAAAACCACATTATTTTGATGCATATCGATCATTGCCTGATTAGTTAAAATATTGATTCCCTTACTGTTAGAATATTCTGGCGCACTCATTACATTGGCAAAACTAGTTATTTTAAACTTCCTACCAAAAAAATTAGTCATCAAAGGTAAACACATAACTGATGTCATTAATTGACCATTAACCTTAGAGCCGTAGACATCAGCATGCTCATACATTGCTCTAACCGTCTTTTTATCAGCCTCATTGGGATCAATATTAAAAGAATAATAAAACAACTCTGTGTATGCCTCAAAATCGGATTCTGTTAATCGGTATTTATCCATAGTTAATACCTCCATTGGTTACCAATAATTGTACCTTGTATATAAAAAAATAATCACATCATTTTTGATGTGATTATTTTTATCCAATTGAACCTTCCATCTCATAACTGATCAAGCGATTCAATTCCACAGCATATTCCATCGGTAACTTTTTCGTAAATGGTTCCACAAATCCCATAACTATCATTTCGGTAGCCTTAGCCTCAGAAATACCACGACTCATTAAATAATATAATTGTTCTTCAGAAATTTTGGAAACTCTAGCTTCATGTTCCATTGAAACATTAGCGTTGGAGATTTCGTTATATGGAATTGTATCTGAAGAAGATTGATCATCCATAATAATGGTATCGCATTCCACATGAGCCTTAGAGCCATCTGAATGTTTACCAAATCTAACTGTCCCCCGATAATCAACCGAACCGCCAGTTTGGGCAATTGATTTAGAAACTATCGAGCTCGAAGTGTTCTTAGCATTATGAATCATCCTGGCACCGGAATCTTGATGGATTCCATTACTAGCAACAGCAATTGATAGCATTGTACCGCGAGCATTTTCACCGTTAAGATAAACGCTTGGGTATTTCATAGTTACTTTCGAGCCGAGGTTGCCATCAACCCACTCCATCGTGGCATTTTCATCGGCAGCAGCTCGCTTAGTTTCCAAACTATAAACATTATCCGACCAATTTTGTATCGTTGTATAACGACAATAAGCATCTTTTTGAACATTAACCTCTACTACAGCCGCATGTAAACTATCAGAGGAGTAATTGGGTGCCGTACATCCTTCAACATAATCGACTTTGGCACCCTCATCAACAATAATCAAAGTTCTCTCAAATTGACCAGAATTTTCTGAATTTAAGCGAAAATATGATTGAATTGGAATATCTGATCGAACCCCCTTAGGAACATAGATGAATGATCCACCTGACCAAACTGCTCCGTTTAAAGCCGCAAACTTATTGTCAGTTGGCTTAACCAATTTACCAAACCATTTTTTGAATAATTCTGGGTATTCGCGTAAAGCACTGTCTGTATCAGTGAAAAGGATCCCTAATTTTTCAAACTCATCACGCATATTGTGGTAGACCACTTCTGACTCATATTGCGCTGATGAGCCTGCCAAATATTTTCTTTCAGCTTCAGGTACTCCCAATCGATCAAAAGTTTCTTTCAATTTATCCGGTACTTGTTCCCAATCACGATATTTTTTATCAGTCATTTTTTGATAATATAGCATGTTTTTCAAATCCAAATCTGATAGATCTGGTCCAAAATCAGGCATTGGTAATTTCTTATAAGTTTCGTATGATTGCAAACGATAGTCGAGCATCCATTGTGGCTCATGCTTTTCAGCCGAAATTTCTCGAACAGTCTCTTCCGTTAAACCACGTCCAGTAGAATATTTTGGTTTGATATCGTCATGGAAACCATATTCATAATCAGAACTATTTAAATCAATCATCGTCTTCTTCTCCTAACGATTTTCTCAAGGCCCACCAACATAAGGTCGCACATTTTATTCGAGCAGGAAATTTCATCACACTAGATAAAATGGCTGCATCACCTAATTTGTCCAAATCAGATTGTGAATGCTTTTGTCCCATAACCATATCTGAAAAAATATGGGCCATTTCGATACTTTCAGAAATACTTTTACCAACTACAGCATCAGTCATCATACTGGCTGATGATTGGCTGATTGTACAACCATCACCGGTAAAGCCAATATCTGTAACCATTTCACCCGTCAGTTGAATTTCCAAATTGATTACATCACCACAAGTAGGATTTTTCAAAGTAATCTTGTTGGTTGCATTATTTAATAGATGTTTGTGGTGTGGATGTTCTGAATGGTCAAGTATCACTTCACGATATAAATTATTTAATCCAGCTAAACTCATACGTTGAAAAACTCCTTTGTTTCAGCAATTGCCTGCAATAATTTATCGGCATCAGCCTTAGAATTGTAAAAATAAAAACTAGCTCGGACCGTTGCTACGACTCCTAAATATTTCATCAATGGTTGGGCACAATGATGTCCCGCTCTGACAGCTACACCATCCATATCTAAGGCTGTGGCCACGTCATGTGGGTGTAATCCCTTAATATTAAATGATACAACACCGTTATGAATACCAACGTCATGTGGTCCATAAACCTCAATACTATCAATTCTTAACAGTCTAGGTAATAAATAACTTACTAACTCAGTTTCATATTTAGCAATATTATCCATACCAATTGTTGTTAAATAATCAATCGCCCTACCTAAGCCAATTGCTCCTGCAACATTTTGCGTCCCAGCTTCAAATTTCCAAGGTAATTCAGTCCATGTGCTAAAATCTTTTTCAACAAAATCGATCATCTCACCACCGTATTGATAAGGTGACATTTTATTTAACAGCGCGGTTTTACCATACAAAACACCAATTCCCATTGGTCCCAACATCTTGTGTCCTGAAAATGCATAAAAATCAACCTTCAAATCCTGAACATCAACTTTCATATGTGGTACTGCCTGCGCACCATCCACTACAATAACGGCGTTATGACTGTGAGCGATTTGTGCTATTTTTTTAATATCATTGGTAACACCCAATACATTACTGACATGTGCTATCGCAACTATCTTGGTTTTATCAGTTATTTTACTTTGAGCATCTTCCATATCAAGCTGCCCATCAGCGGTCAATCCAATATATTTTAAAGTGGCGCCTTTTTTAATGGCCAACTGCTGCCAAGGAATCAAATTGCTGTGATGTTCCATAATTGAAATCACAATTTCATCACTGGCGGTAATATTTTCTGCACCATAGGTACTTGCAACTAAATTCAAACTGTCCGTTGTACCCTTGGTAAAAATAACTTCCCGAGTATCTTTAGCATTGATAAACTTTTGAACCTTTTGACGAGCAGTTTCGTATTCTTCGGTCGCTCTTTCACCTAGTGTATGCACACTTCGATGTACGTTGGCATTGTCGTTACGATAAAATCTAACCAGCTCATCAATTACTTGATTAGGCTTTTGACTAGTCGCAGCGTTATCCAAATAAACTAGTGATTCATCATTTACTTTTTGATTGAGAATTGGAAAATCATTTCTAGTTTTCTGAAATCTGTTGTCCATTTTCCAACTTCCTCTCAATTGTTTGAACTAATTGTTCACGGATTTCTTTTGACGGAATTGCCACTAAAACATCCCCTAAGAAACCCCTAATAACCATACGTTGCGCAGTTTTTTCATCAATTCCACGACTCATTAAATAATAAAGTTGCTTCGCATCGACTTGTCCGACACTAGCAGCATGTCCGGCTATGACATCATTTTCATCGATCAATAAGATTGGATTGGCATCCCCACGAGCTTTACTGGACATCATTAAAACTCGATTTTGCTGTTCAGCATTCGCACCTGAAGCACCATGAATAATATGACCTATTCCATTAAAGACTAATCGTGAACGATCCATGATAACTCCACGTTGATTAATATGACCTATCGAGTGTTTACCGTAATTAGTTACTCGCGTATTAACACCCTCTTGTTGACGATCAGAAGTAATATCAACCACTTTGATTTCTGAATGTGAACCTTCTCCGTACAAATCAGTATCAAAATCAGCAATTGTATTTCCATCGTTCATCAAACCAATTGACCAATCAACATATGCATTTTGACCAACTGAAGCTCGACGGCTTAAATATGAGGTCACATTCTGACCTAATTCATCCACCGCTGCATATTTAATAACACTGTTGGCTTTGGCAACAATCTCTACAATACAATTAGCAACCGCTTTTTGATCACCTTGAGTGGTCATTTTTTGAATGAATGAGAACTGAGTATTCTCTTCTGCCACAATTAAAATATGTGAGACAAACGGTTCATCAGCGTTCTGAATAAGATTAATTTCGATTGGTTTAGCAATCACTGTATTTTTAGGTACATACAAAAAAATTCCACTATTTAAAAATGCCGTGTGATAGGCAGTAAATTTATTTTCATCTGCTTTAATAACTTGATTCATATAATATTTTTGTATCAATTCAGGGTATTTCTTAATTGCTTCAAAAATATCAGTTAATACATAATCTGCTTGCTCCGTAATTGGATTAGAAATAATTTTCGTAATTTCTGGTAACATTTGCCAATTTCGATAATTAAAGCGTTGAATTTCTGGCAAAGCTAATTTATCAATCAAATCAAACGCTGCCTGACGCTTTTGAATAAACCAGTCTGGTTCCTCATTAGCAGTAGCGATTTGAATTAATTTATCTGATATCATTTCACTACCTCCTAATCCTCATCGACCAATTTGACATCTAAGCCTAATTCATCACGCAAACCAGCATAACCTTCATCTTCCAGTCTTTCTGCCAAATTAGCCTCACCAGTTTTAACTATGCGACCACCCATCATCACATGCACAACATCAGGTTTAATGTAATTAAGCAATCTCTGATAATGAGTAATAATCAAGGCACCAAAGTTATCGCTACGCATAGAGTTAACACCTTTGGAAACAACTTTTAGGGCATCAATATCTAGACCAGAATCAATTTCATCTAAGAGTGCGAAGTTAGGTTTGATCATCAATAATTGAAGAATTTCGTTCCGTTTCTTTTCCCCACCGGAAAAACCCTCGTTGAGATATCTTTCAGTCATTGATTGGCTCATATCCAATAATTCCAAGTTTTTATCTAGTTCCTTTAAGAAATCCATGACAGAAATTTGATCATTTTCTGGACGACGAGCATTGATCGCAGCACGCAAAAATTCTGCATTGGTCACACCTTGAATCTCGGCTGGGTATTGCATGGCCAAAAACAAGCCTTTACGAGCCCGTTCATCAACTGGCATTTCCAAAATACTCTCACCATTAAGCAAAATGTCCCCTTGTGTAACATGATAATTTGTTTGCCCCATAATAGTTTGTGACAAAGTTGATTTACCAGTCCCATTGGGACCCATGATGGCATGAATCTCACCTGTTTCCATCTTAAGATTGACACCTTTTAGGATTTCTTTTCTGGTTTTACGTTCTTCATCTTCAATTTCAACATGAAGATCTTTTACTTCAAGTGTGGCCATGGTTTTCCTCCAAATTTGTAGAAGTTCATAGACTTCATATTATAGACCGTTTAAATAATTATTAAGTCATTCTAATCAATATAATTTTTTTAATATTAGGTGTATCATGTGATACATAAGGCTTTTGGCCGTTATTTAAAGTAAATTTTTAATTGAGGGAGATTTTAAATATGTTTAAAAAGGGAAATAACATATTTAGTCTACTAGTCATACTTTTATCTATTTTTATGTCTAGCTCTGTAAATATTGTTAATGCAGCTGATAGCAACACTAATTCAGCCACTACTAAAGACTGGGGAAACTCGCTGATTACGAAAGTTCAATTACAAGACTCAACTGGCACAGTAAAAGATAAATTTGGTCAGTATGATGACATGATTGCATACTGGGAGTTCTCCTCTAAAAAAGATGGTCAAAATGAAGTACTTCACTCTGGTGATACCATGATTGTCAACGTTCCTTCAGAGCTTTCTCTGAAAAATGGTGCTAAAGATAAACCCATTTATGAAACAGGTACCGGAAATAAAATAGGTGACGGTACACTGGATAAAGATACACGTAAAATTACTATCGTATTCAACGATTATGCAGCAAATAAATCTAAAACAAGTCCTGTAGTAGGTTCATTTCAAGTATCAGTTAATTGGGATACCAACTTTATTTCTAAAGAGCAAAATGTCGATCTTAGCTGGATAACCCAAGGATCATCTTCCACTGATACAGGAAGTACAGGTTCGGTAGTTGTCACACCATCTATTCCCAATCCAGATGAAATTCTTTACAAATATGGGGGATTAGACAACGACATTATCAAATGGACCGTTCGAGTTAACTACAAGGGTGATTCCATTCCAAATGCAACTTATCTAGACACTATTGGTAAAAATCAAACCTTATTAACTGATGCGGATCATCCAATAACCATTAATTCGGCTACAAGTAATCACACCACGGGTCAAGTAATTGAGGATTCTGTTAATAAATTGGCTGATAAAATCGCCATAAAAACTGATACTGGATTTAAAGTTGAACTTGGTGATATTAACCAAACTGTTCTGATTAACTATTGTACCCATATCGATAATGCTGATAATTTATCAACTTCTTACAGCAATACAGGTGATTTACTATCCAATAAAAGGGAAATATCTAACGTTCCAGTTAACATTGCTACCAATCAATTTAACAGTGTGGCCGGCACAGGTGATGAAATTACATCATTAATGGGACACAAAATTTGGAATGTCCCAGTTGGTACTAATCATCCTGACGAAGTTACAATCAATTTACTTCAAAATGGCAATCCTTACAGTACTCAAATAGCCAGTGTTGATAATGATTGGAGTTATGTATTTAACAATCTCCCAAAATTTGATAATGAAGGCAATCCATATAAGTATACTGTCTCAGAAAATAGTGTATATGGATTTACTTCGCAGCCAAGTACAGCCTATGGTAATTACGATATTACTAATATTTTGACACCTGATAAAACCAAATATACAATCACTAAAGTCTGGAATGACGGAAAAGAACAAAATAATCATGCCCCCATTACAATTGGTATTTTCGATGGAAATAATTTACGGCCAACCGGCTATCCTGATGATATACATTTGTCTAAAGATAACAATTGGACTTATACCTTTACAGGATTGGCCAAGGATACTATTTGGTATACATCTGAAATAAACGCTTCTAAAAAATATATTGCAACAGATAGCTACAATTATGGGAATTCTTACGATAAAACCATAACTAATACGTTAGCAACTAATTTAAACGTAACAAAAAAATGGGATGACAATAACTACGCCTCTCGTCCCACTGAAATTCAGGTACAGCTTTATGCCAATGATAATAATCAAGGTGCGAAAGCACTTGGTACTCCGGAAACATTAAATAATGACAATAATTGGTCGTATACGTTTGGTGCAGACGATCCAAATAATACAGCTAATGCCACTAATCAACTTCCCAAATATGACAGTGACAATAAGGAAATAACTTATACTGCCAAAGAGGTTTCCGTTCCAGATGGCTATAATAATCCAACAATTTCATACAATAATGACAAAACTGAAGAAACAATTACTAATACTCGGGACTCAACCACCCCGACTGATGATACCCGCAATTTCACAGTCACAAAAAAATGGGCCGACAATAACAATGATACTGGCAAGCGTCCTACTTCAATAAAAATTCAACTATTTGCTAATGGTGAACCTAGTGGCGATCCAATCACTATAACCGGTGATAAAGCTAGCGATGATAACTGGACACACACTTGGAATGATTTAGCTAAACAAGCTGATGGCAAGGATATTACTTATTCCGTCCAAGAAATCGACCCTGATAATAATTATGCGGTTAATATTGATAAAGCTGATACCAACGATACCATCATTACAAATACTCTTAAATCTACTACTCCACCAACTGACAATAATACTGATTTTACCGTTACAAAAAAGTGGAACGATGAAAATGATAAGGATAAAATTCGTCCTACTTCAGTTAATGTACAGTTATTAGATAGTGATAATAATGTGATTCAAAAAGCTACCTTGGACGAAACTAATAATTGGACAACAACTTGGAAAGATTTAGATAGTAAACTAACTTACCATGTTCAAGAAGATTCCGTTTCAGGTTATACGCCATCTCAATCTGGCAACGGTAACAACATCACCATTACTAATACTCATACGCCTACGACAACTACCCCTCCTACTGATGATAAGACTAGCTTAAATGTCACAAAGGTTTGGAGTGACAGTAATAATAAGGATCAAATTCGTCCTGGCCAAGTTAAAGTTCAACTTTTAGCTGATGGCAAAGTTCAAGGTGATCCCATTATTTTAAACGCTGGAAACAATTGGTCACATGAATTTACTAACCTTGATAAGAATGTTAATTATTCTGTTCAAGAGGAACCTGTTCCTGGCTATGCAACTAACATCGATAAAATTGATGGTAACAATATCACCATTACTAATACTCATACACCTAAGACAACTACTCCTCCTGCTGACGATAAGACTTATCTAAATGTTTCTAAAGTTTGGAGTGACAGTAATAATAAGGATCAAATTCGTCCTGGCCAAGTTAAAGTTCAACTTTTAGCTGATGACAAAGCTCAGGGTGATCCTATTATTTTAAATTCCGACAACAATTGGTCACATGAATTTACCAACCTTGATAAGAACGTTAATTATTCTGTTCAAGAAGAACCCGTTCCTGGCTATGCAACTAACATTGATAAAATAGATTCTAATAATATTACTATTACCAATACTCACACGCCTAAAACAACTACACCGCCTACTGACAAAACTCAATTAACCGTCAATAAAGTTTGGAACGATAACAACAATCAAGATCAACTTCGTCCTAACAATGTTACAGTTCACTTATATGCCAATGGTTCTGTCATAGGCGATCCAATTACTTTAAACAATGATAATAACTGGACTTATACCTGGAACAATCTTGATAAAGATACCCAATATACTGTTCAGGAAGACACTGTTTCTAGTTATACAGCCAGTGAAAATACTACTGACAATAATGTAACTATTACCAATACTCATATAACTACACCTGGTAATCCTGGTGGTTCATATGTTCCTGGAGTTCCCGGTGGCAACAATGGTGGATCTGGTGGTAACGGTGGCGGCAATCCCGGTACTTCAACTGGATTCAATCCTGGTAATCCAAGTTCTTATCAACCAGGGACCTCGTATGACAGACTTCCACAAACTGGTACTAAGGATGCTAATCTTGCTTATATGCTCGTTGGTTTCATGCTTTTAGGATTAGTTCCTACATATATAATTAGAAAAAGAAGAATTTAATTTTTAGCATCCTCATTTTTGGGGATGCTTTTTATGTTCAATTATAAAAATAATGTTCCACAATCAAATACACATTTATAAACAAAATTTCCAATGCTATACTTTTTGGTAAACGCTCAAAGTAGGGACAACAATTATTATGAAATCTTTTTCAGCATCAAAAGACAATTCACTTTCTCAGAGGTTAATTCAAAAGTTTCATCTCTCTGAACAATTAAATATCATTCGAGCTGGTGTTTTAGGGGCTAATGACGGAATTGTTTCTGTCGCTGGAATCGTTATTGGCGTAGCTGGAGCGCAACAAAGTCAGACTACCCTATTTATTGCTGGATTGTCAGGGATGTTTGCTGGAGCACTATCAATGGGTGGTGGTGAGTATGTTTCTGTTAGCACTCAGCGAGATACTCAAAAGACCATGACTCGATTACAACGTCAAACCATTAATGATGATTATGATGGAGAAATGGCACGTTTAGCAGATCACTATGAGGCTTCTGGACTCACTCCCGCTTTATCACAAGAAGTTGCTAAACAATTAATGGCAAATGATGCCTTGAATGTCACCTTAAAGTCGAATAGTAATATTGAATTACAACATTTTTTTGATCCCTGGCATGCCGCAATTTCTTCCTTCTTTTCATTCATTATTGGATCATTGCTACCTTTACTATCAATAACCTTCATCCCTTACCCTTATAAGGTTCCCGGAACAATCGGCGCAGTCATTTTGGCTTTAACATGTACTGGTTATATTAGTTCCACCTTGGGAAATTCCAATCGTATCAAAGGAGTCATGCGAAATTTGCTCGTCGGTATTGGAACGATGACTATCACTTATCTAATTGGTGGATCTTTAGGCTAAAGAACTCGGACCATAGCATCAATTTTCCAACTTAATTAATTAAAATCAAAAAAACATATCGTATTATTGTGTCTAAATAAACTCACAATAATACGATATGTTTTTTTGTTATAATTCATTTCAATTCTTATTGAAGAAAAAATTTGGAAACACTTAGTCTCACTTTTATATCTATTAATTTTGATTCTCTTCATATTGTTTACGCAAAGTATTAATTCTCAATTCAACGTTTTCATTTTGATTAATTTTCGCAAATGCTAGTGATTCGGTGAATAAATTATCAACCACTTCTTTTGGCTCATGTTTTCCAATAGCAATTTTAGCTGCCAAAAATTTTAACCGTGGCAAATAATAAGTTATATGCTGCTCTGAACATAACTTAATACCCCGATTAACCAACTCAACACTAATATCATAATTATTCATTTTGATATAAAATTCTGCCGTAAAAAATACAATTGTCAAAATTTTCAAATAGGCATTGATACTTCCTTTATCAAAAGTTTCATCCTTATGAATATTAATATAGTCCAAAACTTTTGAAAAATAAAAATCTGCTTTTTCATTTTGTTCATTTTTTGAATAGGTAATTCCTAAACCAACAAATGCCAAATAAGAAAATATACTTTGATGCTTCTCATCCAAATCATCTAAAATTTGAGAGAAGAAATAGAATACACTCTCAATCTTTCCATTGGTTAAAGCAGCGAATAATCCTTTTTGATAATAAAATTGCATCTTCAACGTATTATTATTGATATCGTCTGCATTTATACTAGCAAGATTTTCGGACACATTGAAATATTGTTCCATCATCAATTCACTCTCAATTTTATTAAGAATTGTTCGCATATGTGTCGTTGATTCAATCGAATTTTTATACAGATCATCAACTGACAAGCCAAGTCTTTCGCATAACTTATTTAAAATAACCAGTGATGGAATCCGTCCGTTACTTTCAAACTTGCTTAACGTTGATTGTGTACAAATTCCCTTACACAGCTTTACTTGGGATATCTTCAGCGCTTTTCTACGCTCAATAAAAATATTAATATCCATATATTCTTTCCTCGTTAAAATTCCAAATCTAACCAGTAGATTATTGCCTATAATCCCGCATCAGCATTGAGATTTAGAAAGTGTCTTTATTAATCTTCCCAATTATCTAATTTATAGGCTGATTTGTAAACATATATAACTACATTTATATTGAATCAAGATATATTAATTTTTATCATGTATATTAACTATTCTTACATTATAGGTACTTTTTCATTACAATCTGAAAAAACGTATGACATTTTCACAATATTGCGTTATCATATAATCCATGTTATAAATACACGTGTTCATAATATGTGAACAAACAAGGGGCGAGATTAATATGGCTAAAGATAATTTAAGCCGCAGTTTATCATCACGACAAATGCAAATGATTGCTTTAGGTGGAACCATTGGGGTGGGCCTATTTATGGGATCAGCATCAACTATTAAATGGACTGGTCCTTCCGTTTTAGTAGCCTATGCGTTAGCTGGATTAATTCTTTATATGGTTATGCGTGCTTTAGGGGAAATGCTGTATGTGGATCCTTCAACGGGATCATTTGCCAAATATGCGACCGAATATCTCCATCCGGTAGTCGGTTATCTGACTGCTTGGAGCAATGTTTTCCAATACTTAGTTGTCGGAATCAGTGAAGTTATTGCCGTTGGAACTTATTTAGAATTTTGGTTCCCTACAATGCCCAAGTGGATTGCTGGAGTCGTCGTTGTGGTAACGTTATGCGTGGCCAACTTAACTTCCGTAAAAGCTTACGGTGAACTAGAATTCTGGTTCGCTTTGATCAAAGTTTTGACAATTATCATGATGATCATTTTAGGTTTCTTCGTAATCGTCTTTGGGGTCGGCAATCATGGTCATCCCGTTGGTATCAGCAATCTTTGGACCCATGGTGGCTTCTTCACTGGTGGTCTAAAGGGCTTTGTCTTCGCCCTATCTATTGTTGTTGCTTCCTACCAAGGTATTGAAGTCATTGGTATCACTGCTGGTGAAGCCGAGAATCCTCAAGAAAATATTGTTAAAGCCATTCGTTCCATCGTTGGTAGAATTTTAATCTTCTATATTGGAGCTATTTTCGTAATCGTCGCTATCTACCCTTGGGACAAATTAGGTACAATTGGCTCGCCTTTCGTAGAGACTTTCTCTAAAGTTGGAATCACTTTTGCGGCCGAAATTATTAATTTTGTCATGTTGACAGCTGCGATGTCAGGTTGTAATTCTGGTATCTTCAGCTCTAGCCGAATGCTTTATACACTTGGTTTGGAAAAACATCTACCAAAATCATTCGTTAAATTGTCAAAACACAATGTGCCTTATATCCCTGTTTTAGCAATTTCAATCGGTATCTTGATCGGTTTGATTTTAAACTATTCATTGCCACTCTTCTTACACACATCAAGTAACATTTTCGTAATCGTTTATAGTTCGAGCGTATTACCAGGAATGGTGCCATGGTTCGTTATTCTCTTAAGTGAATTAAGATTTAGAAAAATCAATCAAGCAAAAATGAAGGATCATCCATTCAAGATGCCCTTCTATCCAATGAGTAATTACTTAGCCATTATTTCATTACTGGTTATCCTAGTATTCATGTTTATGAACCCTGAAACAACCGTGTCTTTAATGGTTGGAGTGGTATTCTTAGTCGTTATGACTTTGCTTTACTTCATTAAGGAACGTAATCATGTTAAAGTTCCCGCTTCTGAAAAAATTGTTACATCGGATGATGAAGATGAAACTGATCCCGAAGAATTAGATTAATTAAAAATATAAGGGATAAAGAATTCATTTAGTTATTCTTACCCATGATCGTTTAAGACCAAGTATGCTTAACTTCCCGCCCTCAACATTTGGCTGGAACGCAGTAGGCCGACTTGCTGCTGAACCAATCGGCTTTGTTGTTCCAGACTAGAGAACTTTTTGCTCGTTATTAATTCTAAAAAAGCCACACTATATTATTGCGAATCCCTTAATTGAGGATTCATAAACAATAATCTAGTGTGGTTTCTTTTTTTGAAAAAGTAATTTATCTAATAGTTTTCAATTACACAATATAGAAAATAAAAAACTAGCTCGGAGTAAAAAAGGCTTCATGGAAATTAGTCAATTCCTTTTTAATTGAGCATTAAATAAAATCAGTTAATTCTTTAACGTTATAACGGACTGACTTAGTAAAATCACCCGCTGGTTTACCAATGGCAATCGCAGTCACAGGAATATAGCGTTCATCATCTAAATCAAAGGTTGAGGCAACTTTATCAAAAGCATATCCTGACATTGGATTAGCTTCATATCCGTGAGAACGAGCGGTTAGTAACAATTGTAAGGCCACCATACTGCCATCGATTGTTGCATCTTTTTCTAAGAAACTTCTATCGGCATGTTCATACAGTGGTAAGAATGTCTTGAAAACTTGATCACGTTTCTCAGGAGTAATCTGACCATTCTCACAAGCCTTATTCCAAACATCACGATACTTATAATGTGATTGAGTGTCACCAAGGACAAAGATTATCGCTGAGCATGAGTCAGTTTGTGGATAGTTGAAAGGCATCATAACTGAATGAGCTTTTTCCTTACCAGCTGCATCATCACAAACCACAAAATGCCATGATTGTAAGTTACAAGCTGAGGGTGCGGTCGTAGCTTCTTCTAGCATCTCTGATATTTCCTCACGCGAAATCTTAACATCAGGTTTGAATTCGCGATATGAGTGACGGTTCAACATAACATCTTTAAAATCATTATTAATGATATTCTTTGTTTCGTCCATGTGAGTATCTCCTCTTTTATAACTGTTTATATAATTTATTATACATCTTACATAATAAATAATTCACAATCTTTTTAAATATAAAAAAACACGAAATCTTTAACGATCTCGTGTTCTGAATTATATTTATCTAAAGATTGCCAACCCACCGGCTGGATTATTCCAGTCAGGTTCTTGGGCAGTCACAATTAATTTTTCATTAGTAAAAGCTTTAAGTCCCAAAGCGCTCATTTCACGACCATAACCTGAACCTTTAACACCACCGAATGGTAACTCTGGCAATGATACTAGGAAGGAATTAACAAAGACCATCCCAGTTTCAATCTTTTCGGCAACTGCTTTACCATGTTGTGGATCGGCTGAAACGACAATTCCACCAAGTCCCAATTCAGAATCATTAGCCAAATCAATGGCAGCTTGGTCAGAACTTACTTTGAAGACTTGAGCTACTGGTCCAAACATTTCGTCATAAAATTCTGGATTGTCATGGTCAATATCAGTCAAAATAGTTGGTTGTAAAAATTGACCAGGTAAATCAATTGGTTGATCACCGTAATAAACTTTAGCGCCACCGGCAACCGCCTTATCAATTTGACCTTGTAACTTATCTTTGGCACGTTTTGAATTCATTGGTGCAAGGGTTGTCTTAGGATCCATCGGATCACCAGGAATCAACTTTTCAAACTGAACTTTTAATTTCTTGAGAAATTCATCATACAAATTATCGGCAACAATAAATCTCTTGTCAGATGTACATACTTGACCAGCATTATAAATTCTGACACGCCAAGCTAAGTCAACTGCCTTATCAACATCGGCATCAGATAGAACAACGAAAGCATCTGAGCCACCTAATTCCATCGAATTCTTCTTTAAATTCTTACCTGCATTCTCAGCAACTGATTGACCACCCCGTTTTGAACCAGTCAAAGCAACTCCTTGAACTCGAGGATCTGCAATAATATCACTAACTTGATCATAACTAGCAAACAAGTTAGTCAAACTGCCTTCAGGTGCACCTGCATCTTTCACAATTTTAGCAAAAGCAGCGGCAGAACCGGGTGTATTAGAAGCATGTTTTAAAATCATGGGATTTCCAACCATAAAATTAGGAGCAAAGACACGCATGATTTGATAGTAAGGGAAATTCCAAGGTTCAACCATCATTAAAATACCAGTTGCCTGGTGATAGATTTCGGCATCACCAGTATTGCGACTGGAGATTGGAGTTGGTTTCAAAAGTTCAGCACCATTGTCGGCATAATAGTCAGCGATAATAGCACATAACTCCACTTCCCCCTTTGATTCTGATAGTAATTTACCCATATCAATCGTAGCAATCTTGGCTAATTCATCTTCATTTTCTCTCAATAAATCAGCAATAGTATGTAAAATAATTGCACGATCGGCGATTGGTTCATCTCGCCATTTTTTATATAATGTATTACCAGTGCTTAAAGCACTTTCAATTTCCTCTGATGTGGTACCAGGATATTCTTTTACAAGTTCATTATTATAAGGATTAACTGTTTTATAAGCCATAATTGTTCCTCCAAAATTGATCTACAAAGATTATTGTAGGATATTATTTTTATAATTCAAGAATTTACACCTGACCGTTTATTTATTTGGTACGAACCACTTCTGAATTCATTTTTTTCAAAATCTTTCAAAAAAGAGTAACATAAAGGTTATATATTTCACGAAGGGTGTTTTTTATATGGGTGTTTTTTTCTCTAGTATTCAAGGGATTCTGATCATCATTGGTTTAATTGCCGTTGGTTATGGCTTAAGTTATTTGGGCTGGTTTTCAGAAAATTCAACACAATTGATTGCTAAAATGGTTACACAAGTAGCTTTGCCAACTTATATGATTTCTACTATAACTAAAGATTTTACGGCTGAAAAATTAATCAAATTGTTGCCTGATTTAGCAATTCCTGTACTCTCAATGACTATTTTGATTTTCGTTTCTATCCTATTAATTAAAATCTTAAAAATCGATCCTAAACATAAAGGATTGTTCTCCTCGATGTTCTTTAATTCCAATACCGTTTTTGTCGGTCTCCCCGTCAATATGGCCTTATTCGGTGAAAAAAGTTTGCCTTATGTTTTAGTCTATTACATGGCTAATACGACTTTCTTCTGGACTTTAGGTACTTATCTAATTCAAATGGATGGTGAGATTAAAGGCCATTTCAAACTCAAAACAACTCTAAAAAAGGTTTTTTCTCCACCACTAATGGGTTTCATCATCGGATTGATTCTGGTTATGTTACACATTCATTTACCAAACTTTTTAATGTCCGATTTTGAATACCTAGGTAATTTAACTATTCCATTATCAATGATTTTTATCGGTATCTCAATTTACAATGCCGGTCTCAAAAATATCTCTTTCCAAAAAGACAACTTGGCGATTCTCTTTGGCCGATTTATCTGTGCACCTTTGTTGATGGCCGGATTATTCTTATTCATTCCAGCTACTCCATTAATGAGACAAGTCTTCATCGTACAGGCTGCTATGCCCGTTATGACTAATGCTCCTGTTGTTGCTAAGCTTTACCACGCTGACGCCAATTATGCGGCTATCATGGTTACCGAAACTACCTTGCTTAGTTTGATTGTTGTGCCAATCATTATGATGTTAATCAAGTAAATAGATTACTTCAAAAAAATCACACTAGATTATTGTTTATGAATCCTCGACTTTTAAGGGATTCGCAATAATATGGTGTGATTTTTTGTTTAAAATTAATAACAATCAAAGAGTTCTCTAGTCTGGAACAACAAAGCCGATTGGCTCAGCAGTAAAATCATTCTTAGCAATTTATTGCTTAGAATGAGGTCGAGCTTGGAGACGATGTGAACTTCATCGTTCAATGCGGCCTACTGCGTTCCAGCCAAATCGGCTTTGTTGTGGAAGACGGGAAGTTAAACATACTTCCACCCTAACTAATCATAAGTAAGATTTAAATACAGATCAGTAAGTTCCTTTAACATTTATTTTTGAGCTAGATATTTTTCAACACCTTTTTTCAAACGTTCCACGCCATCTTCAACGTTACATCTAGGAGTAGCCAAATTGAGCCGTAGGAAACTATTTCCATTTCCCTTATACTTAGTGCCTTCAGCTAGATATAATCCTGTTTCAGCACGTAAAAATTGATTAAATTCATCTGACTTAACGGTTATTTGTGAACAGTCGAGCCAAGCTAAATATGTTGCTTGTGCTTTAATAACCCTGATTTCAGGAATATTTTCTTTAACATAATCTTCTAGATATTCACGATTACCAGCAATATAATCTCGTAATTCATGTAACCATTCATGGCCTTCAGTGTAAGCTGCAATTGAAGCATCAATTGCCAAAACTCCAGGTTCATTGGAACCATCAATTGCCACTGCTCGAGTTGCTTTATCACGTAAATTTTGATTAGGAATGATCATTGTGGCTGCATGTAAAACTGCTAAATTAAAAGTCTTACTTGGTGAAACTAAAGAAATACTATTATTAGCAATTGCTGTATCTAATGAGGCAAAGGGGACATAATCATATCCTGGCATTGTTAGATCACCATGAATTTCGTCAGATATAATTAATACTTGATATTTCAAAGCTAATTTACCAATTTTAGTTAAAGTCCCTCGATCCCAAATGTGACCGGTTGGATTATGCGGATTACAGACAATCATAGTGGTTGTTTGTGGATCAGCTAATTTATTTTCTAAGTCTTTCCAATTGATAGTATATTTTCCATGAGCGTATTCAAGTTCACTATTCAAAACATGGTGTCCGTTGTTAGTAATAGCTTGATAGAAAGAATTGTAATTGGGTTCTTGTAACAAAACATTGTCACCAACATCCGTCAGATGACGCAGAATTGAACCTACTGAAGGCATAACTCCAGTACTAAAAACCAACCAATCCAATTTGGGTTCAAAATTATGTTCTTTCTTATACCAATCTGCTACAGCTCGATAATATTCATTGGGAACTGATTGATATCCAAAAATACCACGATCAACATCTTTATGCATAGCGTCAATGACTTCTGGAACAGTTTGGATATCCATATCAGCTACCCACATAGGTAACTCATTATCCTTTACGTCCCATTTAACAGCATTAGTATTTCGACGGTCATTTATTTTATTAAAATCATACTTCATTCAGTTCACCCCTTAAATTTTCTTCAACACCAGAATACTATCATTAATCAGGTCCCGACGGAAAGGCATATCCTTTTTAATTAGATTTGCTGCAATTAAATTAAAATGTCATAATTAATCTACATATAGTTAGGAAGTGCATTAGATATGCCATCACTTTTCAGAAAAAAAGATATTGTTAATGATTTGCTAAATGAAAAAACCAGTTTGAATCGAACTTTAACAGCCAAAGATTTAGTAATTATGGGTGTGGGCGTAATTGTTGGCTCTGGTATTTTTATTACACCTGGAATTATTGCCGCTAATTATGCTGGACCAGGAGTAGTTTTAACCTATCTTTTAGCTGCTCTTGTCTGTATTGGTGCAGCTTTTTGTTACTCTGAATTTTCATCAACCATTCCTCTAGCCGGTAGCGCCTATACTTATTCTTATTCAGTTTATGGAGAAATTGTCGCTTGGATCGTGGGCTGGTCTTTAATTTCAGAATATCTTTTTGCCGCCTCTTCAACTGCTGTTAGTTGGTCCGCCTATTTCCGTAACTTAATTGCTGGTTTTGGAATCCAGTTGCCTAAGGTCTTACAATCAGCCGCGGGAACTGCTGGTAATCCTGAAGGGCGCTTCGATATTATTGCCTTTATCATCGTCTTAGTTGCTACAACTCTACTATTACAGGGTTTAAATGAATCTATGAAAGTTAATACCATCATGGTTTACGTCAAAATATTCGTCATTTTGCTTTTCGTGGCAGTTACTGTCTTTTATGTTAAACCTAAAAATTACAATCCTTTCTTACCCTTTGGTGTTGGTGGAATTGGTCGTGGGGCGGCTGTCGCTTTTTATGCCTTCTTAGGTTTTGATACCGTTTCATCAGCTAGTGAGGAAGTTAAAAATCCTAAACGAAATATGCCGATTGGGATTATTGTTTCATTATTAATTGTTGCCATTTTGTATAGTTTAGTTTCATTAGTGTTAGTTGGTGCCGTCAATTATAAACGTCTCAATGTAGCCGATCCCGTTTCACATGCTTTAAATATTCTCAACTTAAATTGGATTTCAGGAATCGTTTCACTTGGCGCTATCATGGGAATGACGACTGTTTTGCTAGTTGTCATCTACGGCGGAACCCGTTTAATATTCTCTTTGAGTCGTGATGGTCTTCTACCTACCCGTTTTAAAACCTTAAGTAAACAAGGTGTACCCATTAGTAGTACTTTCTTAGTTGGTTTGATTGCTGCCACTGTTGCTGCTGTTATTCCGATTGAAAAAATCACTGAATTAGTTAATATCGGTACCTTACTAGCCTTCGCAGTTACTTCCATCGGGGTCATCTTTTTACGTCACAGTAAAAATACTCGAGATTTGAAACCAGCCTTTCGAGTACCTTTCTATCCAGTATTCCCATTGATCTCTTTCTTTGCCTGTATTTATCTAATGACTCAATTACAACCGTTCACTTGGAAAATGTATGCCATTTGGACTGGTTTAGGCTTAATAATCTACTTTGGTTACAGTTTCCGTCACAGTAATGAACATAAATAAAAAGCATCAAAAATTTCAGTATATGAAACTTTTGATGCTTTTTTGTTATTCTAATAATAAACATTTATCTTAATATTTATGGGAGACAACTTATGACCAGTTCATCATCAACTTTACGCAATGGTTTGAAAATATTGGATTTATTAAAACAAACCAATGGTTTACGTTTATCAGAGATATCGATTGCCCTTAAGCTAAACAAAACCACAGTTTATCGATTATTAACTACATTGGTGGAATTAAACTATCTCAAAAAGAACAATAATCATTATTTTTTATCCCATCGAGAAATCCCAAGTGACCGTTATAACGGTTTAGGACTTGTTTCCATTCCCATTGCCAAAAATCTGACCGATCAGTTCACCACGACCGCTTTTATCGGAGTCTTGAAAAATGAAACTGTCGTAATTACTCAAGTTTTTCCAGTTGAACAAGATTTTGAAGAATTCGATGTCTTAGGAAATACTACGCCAGTTAATTTAAGTGCTCTAGGAAAAGCCATTGTGGCCTCTTTAAATCCAGCTGAACAACAAAAGATCATTAGTCAGTTGTCCTTCGCTACTGGAACTAAATATACCCTAAATGATCAACTGACTTTCCAACAGAATCTCAACGTCATTACTGAAAAAGGTTTTGCTTTGGATGATGAAGAAAGCACACTGGGGATTCGTTGCCTTGCCGTTCCCATATTTCGTGATAAAAAGGTTATTGCTTCCTTAGGACTATCAGGAACCTTTGATCGTTTGCCACGTAATCAACTACATAAAATTGCTAATCAATTAATCAAATGTAGTCAACAAATCACAAATAATTTTTTTTAAAGGAGTTAATCATGAAAACAGTTGTAATTACTGGTGCTGCCTCAGGAATGGGACTTTGCGCTACTAAGAAATTTCTCCGTCATAATTGGCAAGTCGTCATGGCTGATTTTGATGAAATAAATGGCCAAAAGAAAGCCGATAATCTAGCCACAGAATTTCCTAAAACTAAAGTTATCTTTAAACAAACTGATGTTTCAGATGAACAATCTGTTCAAGAACTAGCTAAATTCAGTCAGGATCAATTCGGACAAATTGATTCGATCATCAATAATGCCGGTATTTTTATCGGCGGTGCTGTTCACGAAATCAAGGCCTCAGATTGGGATCGAATCATGAATGTTGATGTAAAATCAATTTTTCTGATGACTAAAAATTTTGTGCCCGCTATGATCAAACAAAAAAGTGGTGTAATTATCAATACTGCCTCCGTTTCTGGATTAATGGGTGATTACAACATGGCTGCTTATAGCGCTGCTAAAGGGGCCGTCGTTAATCTAGTCAAATCAATGGCCCTTGATTATGGAAAATATGGTATCCGAGTTAACAACGTTGCTCCCGGTCCTACCAATACCCCAATGTTTCAGAAGAATCCCCAATCGGTAATCGACAAGTTTGTCGCTGCCAGTCCAATGAATAAAATTGTTGAACCAGAAGATATCGCTGATATGATGTACTTCTTAGCTACCGATGAGGCTAAGTCAATCACTGGTCAAAATATTCCAGTTACAGCTGGTTTCGGAATTTATAGTAGCCAGCCTCAACAATAAAAACTAAATTAAATTGATTCTTACTTAGGTTCGGTTAGAACCGTAAATCAACGGAGTTGGTATTATGATGCCGCTCTCCACAAGGAAGAAAAAACGGCTGGAACATAGCGGGCACAACTTGGAGCCTCTTGTACCAAGAGTCTTCAAGATTGGCCTTTTACTAATCCGGCAAGACCAGCCGAATAAGTAAAACTTCGCTATTGAGCCA
>NZ_JQCF01000025.1 GCF_001438805.1 Companilactobacillus kimchiensis | reverse complement strand
TATATAATTATATTATTTATGATAGGTTTATTTTCAACCTTATCCTTCAATTACACTACAATTCTAGCCACTCCCACGTCACTTTCTAATATTCTTGGAAAATCTGCTGCTGTACCTGACGGTATCAAGGATTTAAGCGATTGGTTTAATGTTGGCCAATACCCAATCCCTACCGGTAATACTAATTCTGGTGCTATTTTGGAACCAGGTTCTTCTACCAATTCTTCCAAACAAGCAGTTGTTAAGATTTCTAAATATGGTCATCAATCTACTGTTGCGGCGGTTTGGTCAAAAAGAGATCAGGCTAGATCTGATACAGATAATCAAAATTACATCGATGTTAATCGTCGTCAGACAATGTCCATGTGGCTATACTTTGGTGGCGATGTAGTTAACCCTAATAACGGAGACGGAATGGCCTTTGTCTTGCAAAACTCTGGTCCCAATGCTTTCAATAGTTCTGACGCTTATGGTGTGACCGGTAGTGGTATTGGTGGTGAAACTCTAGGTGTTTGGGGATCCGTTTTGAAAAATAGTAACGATACGGTCCAAAAAGAGAACAATACTAGCAAACTGATTGCTGGACGGGCAATTCAGAATAGCTGGGCTCTTGAATTTGATACCTTTTCTAATATGAATAGGGGTGGATATGACAGTAACTTTGATTCAGTTTTAACTTCTGGTGCTGACCATATTGCCTCTGGATTCCCAGCTTCACCATATACTTATGATATAAGTAGTCCTAATGGTCCTATTATGCGGCATACTGGCCTTATTCAAAATAGAAACAATACACATTTATTAACTGATCAAAAATGGCATCACCTAACTGTTACTTGGGAACCAGCTAACGTTGCCGTTAATAATGGTGATAGTGGACAATCCTATCCACAAATTATCTACAATTTCAATGATAAGAATCTTGATGGTACACCTAACAGTAATGCTGTTTCACAAACAATTCCCATTCAAGAGAAAGATGCTGCCGGTAATGTTATTAGTAACGATCCCTTCCATTTGAATGGCAGTAACAAACTATATTGGGGATTTACCGGTTCAACTGGTGAAGCATCCGAAACCAATCTGATTATTTTTGAATCTATCCCTTCCATTGTTGAAGCCAATTTAACTTCCTCACTTTACGATGTGACACAAGACAATCGTGAGGTTACTACAGGTGGTACATCTCAGGCTAATTCTGTCAATGATGGTGATGAACTGGCTTTAACTTATAATCCTAAATATGTCAGTGGTTCCAAACCATGGTCCAATATCATAGCTAACATTGACTTACCAACTAATATTACTTATAAAAATGCTACAGTCACTTATAATAATGACACTACACCAACTGAAACATTCACTTTAACTGGTGATCAAACTAATATTAAACATACGTTGACTAAAGCTTTAGACCTAAATGATAATCCAAATGCTACAGTTACAATTTACGGAACCGCTAAGTCTAGCAATGGCACTGATGGCAAACCTTTGGAAACCACTTCAGTTTCTTCGACTCATGCTAGTTTCAATGGAGATAACTCATACAATGATGTTATGACGACTCCGTTCAAAATTGTTCAACCCAAAAAAATCAATTTAACTGCTACTGATACTATTAACCAATCAATCAAAATTGGTGACGGTATCACATTAGGAGGTAAAGTAGCTTATAATACTTCTACTACAGTTGATCCTAATAATTTTCAAGTTTATGCTACAATCAATGGTCAAAAATCAAAGATTGCGACTTCAATGAGTAGTATTCTTGATTCAAATTCAAATGATACTTTCCATTTTCCAATATCAACTAATGATTTGAAAGACGGTTCTAATGATATTGTCTTTACTGTTGAAGATGACTATCACAACGTTTCCAATCAAATTGAGTATCATATTACAGTGGTCGGTAGTTTATTACTAACAACTGCCAATACAAGTAGTTTTAAATCCGTCAATAGTTATCCAACGGATCGAACTATCGGTCGTTCTGATGATTGGAATGTTTATATTACTGACGAACGTCCAAAGAATTCATCTTGGACTTTACAGGCTGAGGCAAGTGAGCTTGTAAATAAAGGTGATAAAACTGCCAAATGGAATAATGGTGGGCTTATCTTTGTTGATAAAAATGGTAATCAAAAGTCACTTTATAATAATTTAACCACGATCGCTACTGGTACCAAATCACTTGATGGTGCACAAACTTCCCAAATTAGTAAACAATGGCTCGCTAATCAGGGAATCCTTTTAAAGCAGAGCACTTATCAGATTAGTGGTACCTATCAGGGTAAAATAACTTGGACCATTTCCGATGGAATTAAAAATTAAACGCATAAAAGAGACTTGATTATCCAAAATCAAGTCTCTTTTTTATTCAAATTCTTTTAAGATGCAATAGCTAAGAATATCCACAGGTTAGGATAATAATTGCCAAAATAACTGGCAAAATTAGCCCCTGAATCGAAAGTAATCCACAGGCAATCAGAAACACCACACTGATAATAAATAGCTTAGAGCCAAATTTATGGGCCATTTTCCACCCTCGTTTAATTTTCAAAATCCATAGAAGTCTGATACCAATGGTCCTGTGCCGTTTTATTTGTCTTAATACGATTCCCAAAGCAAGCAACATGATTCCTGCTATGCTATTACCAATGCATTCTTAACGCCATGTATATTTATACCTAAGCCTGTGGATAACATTATGTGACTAATAACTGATCCTAATACCGAAATAATCAACTGCACAGCCGATAATCTCAGTGGCAACAAGAAAATTGCTCTTGGTTTAAAGCCCCAACTATCAGCTTATAATATAGCTCTTTCCATCACGACAACTGTATAACCAGCTTCAGAAACTTCTTGGCCAGTTTTAACAAAAGCATTTTTCAACAAGAAATGCTCACTCTGTGCATTACCTCGTGGATAAGCCAATTCGATTTTTTTCAAATCAGATTGATGTAAAACTTGGGTAACCTCTGAAATAATTGCTGATCCGACACCTTTATTTTGATATTTGGCATCTACTATAAACAGCCCCATCCAAGCTGTTTGATCATCTGGATACTTCGTAACTAGATCCATCACTGCCACTAATTGTTGATCGTCAAAAAATCCTAAATAGAATTTATCGTCGGCGGTTTTGTTGGCTGGTAAGATTTGCATATCCTCCAAAATACTGTGACGAGTCGGTTGAGGTGGACAATAGTTAAAAAAGTTTGAATTGTTTTGCACAAGTGCAAAAACTTTATTCACATCACTTGAATCTAATTGTTTAACTTGATACTTAGTTGAGAAATTTTTTATATCCATAATTATCTCCTTCACATCTATAAGCATAACAAAAAAACATCCCTCACACTGAGAGATGTTTTTTGAATCAAACCGATAATAATAAATATTAACGTTTTGAGAATTGTGAAGCTTTACGAGCTTTTTTAAGACCTGGCTTCTTACGTTCCTTCATACGAGGGTCACGTGTTAAGAAACCGGCTGCTTTAAGTGTAGGTCTGAAATCAGGATCTACATCAAGTAGGGCTCTAGCAATACCATGTCTGATTGCTCCAGCTTGTCCTGAAAAGCCTCCACCATCAACGTTAGCTAAAACGTCATAGCTTTCTGCTGTTTCAGTAATATCTAGAGGTTGTTTCATATCAGCAATCAAATTGTCAAAAGGAATGTAATCTTTGACATCACGTTTGTTGATTGTAATTTTTCCGTTTCCGGGAACTAAGCGAACACGTGCAACTGAATCCTTACGGCGTCCTGTTCCGGAGTATGCTACTTGTGCCAAATTCTTTTCCTCCTTAGATTAGTTTGTTGATATCCAACATTTCTGGATTTTGTGCTTGGTTTCCATGTTCAGAACCTGCATATACGTGCAACTTCTTAATTTCTAGACGACCAAGTGTATTCTTAGGTAACATACCACGAATTGAGTCTTCGACAAAACGTTCTGGCTTAGTAGCTCTCTTTTCGCCAGCACTAATGCTCTTCAACCCACCTGGGTGATCTGAATGAGAATAATAAATCTTATTCTTTGCTTTTTTACCTGTTAATCTAACTTTATCTGCATTGATGACAATAACATTGTCACCTGTATCAACGTTAGGTGTGTAAGTTGGTTTGTTTTTACCTCTAAGAATAGAAGCAACAACAGATGAAAGTCTACCTAAGACAACATCTTCACCATCAATAACATACCATTTACGTTCAACTTCACTTGCTTTTGCTAATGGTGTTGTACGCACTATAAATTCCTCCAGTTTCTACGTCTGTTTGACAACCTAATAAGTTTCCGGGGCTTACGTGGGGCAAACAATACCAGTTACAATAATACTGTGATTTTCATATTAAGTCAATATTTATCCACAGATTATTAATAAAAAACTTCTTTTAAATATAGCCCACTTGCAGGTGCTGTACCACGAGCCTCTTGTCGATCCTTTACTTCAAACAATCTCAAGAAGTCATGTACATCCCTACGCCCATTACCGATCTCTAGTAGAGTAGCTACTAAGATTCTAACCATATTATATAGGAAGCCGTTGCCCGTAAATTCAAAAACTAATTCGTCATTGCTCTTATTATACACGGCTGTCGCAGAATAGATAGTCCTAACTTTATTTTCTATCACTCCACCTGAAGCCGCAAAGCTAGAAAAATCATGTTCACCAACTAGATCTTTCAAAGCTATCTGAACTTTATCCACATCCAAAGTATACGGATAATGGCCTGTGTAAAACCTTTTGAAAGGATCCGTGTAATATCCACAATCCACCCGATACTGATATGTTTTTCGTTTAACACCAAAACGGGCATGAAAGTTCTCATCAACGATCGATGCACTGCTAACCAAAATATCCAAGGGCATTAATGAATTAACTGCTTTTAGCATATTCTCGGCTGGCATCATTCCAGGATAATCAAAATGAATTACTTGACCAAAGGCATGTACTCCAGCATCAGTTCGTCCAGATCCAAAAACATTGACCTGTTTACCCTTAGTCATCTTACTTAAAGCTTTTTCGACCACACCTTGAACTGTTCGTAAATCATTTTGACGCTGGAAACCATGAAACTTAGTCCCATCATAGGAGATGGTCAGTTTATATCTTGTCATAAATTAATAACTCCGTAAGAATAATAAAATAATTGTCAAAACCGTCATGAATAGAATCATAAAATTGTCTCGTTTACTCCAATTCAGAACGCGATACTTACTGCGCCCTTCACCATCTTTGTAACCACGTGACTCCATCGCAATAGCTAAATCATAGGCAATTGAAAAACTGCTGACAAAAAGAGGGATTAGAATTGGTACAAATGATTTGATCCGCTTGATCAACCCACCCTCACCAAAGTCAACTCCACGAGCTCGTTGAGCATCCATAATCTTGGTTGTTTCATCAACTAATAACGGCACAAATCTTAAGGCAATCGACAACATTAAAGCAACCTGTGTCACTGGAAAATTAATCTTCTTCAGTGGCTTGAGAATGCTCTCGATTGAATCGGAAATTTCGATTGGCGTTGTAGTCAATGTTAATAAGGTCGAAATAAAAATAATCAAAACAAATCTGATAAAAATATACGCCGCTATTACCATACCTTCTTTAGAAAAAGTCAAAAAGCCCCAATGCCAAATTGGATGATTACTGGGCGTAAAGAAGAGCTGCAACGCGACTGTAAATAAAATTAACCAGAATATCGGCTGTAACCCCTTGATGAAGAAACCAAAATTGATTTTTGAAAGATAGACAGCAAAGAGGACAAAAGCTAGTAAAAATGCATATGAGGCTACATTATTCGCCAAAAAGACGATTCCAACAAAGTAAAATGTTAATAGAAATTTACCTCGTGGGTCGAGACGATAAATGATTGAATCTCCTGGCAAATATCGTCCTAAAATTATTTTATCCATTTAATCACCGTTTAACTGATGTTTTATTTCAGTCCCTAACTCGTCAATTGTAATTGGTAACTTATCAAAGTGAAAGCCCTGCTGCATTAATCCCTTAGCAAATTCAGCACTCTTGGGTAAAGTTATTAAATCGTTTTTTAATAGTTCTTGATTGTTGAAAACTTCCTTTGGAAAACCCTGAGCAATAAGTTTTCCACGGTGGATAACTGCCATTGCATCTGCATAATTAGCTACATCATCCATATTATGGGTAATCAAGATAATTGTCTTACCCTTAACCTGCAAGTCCTTAAACAGGCTCATAATCTCTTTTCGACCCACTGGATCAAGTCCAGCAGTCGGTTCATCTAAAATAATAGTTTCTGGATCACTTGCCAAAACTCCAGCAATAGCTACCCGTCGCATCTGTCCGCCAGAAAGATCAAATGGTGATTGAGTCAAATATGATTCATCCAAACCAACCAATTTGATCACTGTTCGAGCTGCTTCACGGGCTTCGGTTTCTGTTGCACCAAAGTTCATAGGGCCAAACATGATATCCTTTTCCACAGTTTCTTCAAACAATTGACTTTCAGGAAATTGGAAAACCATACCAATTTGTTTCCGCAATGGTTTTAGATTCTTATTGTTAGTGTCTGAAGTAATCACCCGATCACCAATCGTAATTGTTCCTGATGTTGGTTTTAACAGCGCATTGATATGTCTTACTAAAGTTGATTTTCCACTACCTGTTTGACCAATGATGGCTGTAAATAATCCATTTTTGATCTTCAATGTGACATCGTCTAAGCCCAGATTGGCTGTTGGACTATTCACATCATAAGAATGTGTCACATGTTCGAATGTAATTTCCATAATTGTTGTTCCAGCTCCTCTTCACTTAGATAGCCCTCAGGCAATTTTACGGTATCCCTTAGTGTTGACATTAATTTACTCGAAAAAGGCTCCTCAAGTCCATATTTTCTTAAATCAGTACCTAAATCATATATTTCAACTGGTTTACCATCTTTAACGATTTTTCCAGTATTCAAAACCACGATTCTTTGTGATAATTCAGTTTCTTCTATATCATGCGTGATTGAAATAATAGTTAGATCCTGTTCTTTACGCAATTGTTGAACCAAATTCAAAACCGTCTTACGTCCATCTGGATCAAGCATACTTGTCGATTCATCCATGATAATTATCTGTGGTTTGGTTGCCAATACTCCGGCGATAGCTACCCGTTGCTTTTGACCTCCAGATAATGATTGCGGATCACGTTTTTTAAAATCAGACATTTTGACTAACTCCAAAGCCCGATCGATTTCTTTTACCATTTGTTCCCGAGGCATACCCTGATTTTCTAAACCAAATGCCACATCATCCTCAACTGTTGCTCCAACAAATTGATGATCTGGATTTTGGAAAATAATGCCAATTTTTTTTCTAGCTTCCCAAATATTATCTTCATTAATAATTTGACCAGCGACCGAAATTGTTCCTGAATCCGCTTCGATCAAACCATCAATTAGTTTAGTCAGTGTCGACTTTCCGCTCCCATTTTTACCAACGATGGATATCCATTCGTTTTTATAGATATCAAGTGAGAGATCATTAATAGCCGCCTGTTTAGCATCGGGATAGGTATAATTTAAGTTTGCGATTGAAATGATTTTTTCCAAAAGTTGTTCTCCTCAAAACTGTGTTATGTATATCATAACCAAAAAATTGAAAAATTGGGTAAAAAAAAATCATTCGATAAATTAGTGTCCCTTTTTAAAAGGATCTCAGAGATAGACTTGGTTAAAAATAACCATCATCTTAACACTCACTAATTCATCAGAATGACTGATTTTTTATAAATTAATAAACAATTATTATTAAACTAGTTCAATAATAACCATTGGAGCAGCGTCTCCACGACGTGGAGTTGTCTTCAAAATACGTGTGTATCCACCATTACGTTCTTTGTAACGAGGTGCAATATCACTAAATAACTTTTGAAGAGCTGATTGAACAATAACTGCATCATCATCTTCTGTAATGTTAGCAACTTCGTTTCTAACATAAGCAGCAGCTTGACGACGAGCATGTAAATCTCCGCGTTTACCTAAGGTTATCATCTTTTCAGTTGTACGACTGATCTCTTTAGCGCGAGTTTCAGTAGTTACAATGTGTTCATTAATGAGTAAATCAGTAGTTAAATCGCGCAACATTGCTTTTCTTTGTGAACTGTTACGTCCTAATTTGCGGTAGCCCATGTCTATACCTCCTGTTTGAATTTGATATTATTAGTCTTCTTGCTTCAATGATAATCCAAGATCAGCAAGCTTTTCTTTTACTTCAACAAGTGATTTGCGTCCGAGATTACGAACACGCATCATATCTGCTTCAGATTTTTCAGTAAGCTCTTGCACAGTATTAATACCGGCACGCTTCAAACAATTATATGAACGAACTGATAAATCAAGTTCTTCAATAGTCATTTCAAGTTTCTTCTCTTTTTGAGTTTCCTCTTTTTCGATCATCATGTCAGCACTCTTAGCTTCTTCAGTAAGGTTTACAAAACTGTTTAAATGTTCTGTAAGAATCTTAGCTGACAAACTAATAGCTTCGCGTGGTCCAATTGAACCATTTGTCCAGATATCGATTGTTAATTTGTCGAAGTCGTTTCTCTTACCCACACGAGTGTTTTCAACTTGATAGTTAACCTTTTCTACAGGTGTAAAAATAGAGTCAACTGGAAGAACACCAATAGGTGTTTCGTCCGTCTTATTTTGTTCTGCAGGAGTATATCCACGACCATTTTTAATTGTCATTTGCATGTGGAAGTGTCCACCCTCAGCAACAGTACAAATAAATTGTTCTGGATCGAGGATTTCCAAGTCATCATCAGCTTTGATATCTTTAGCTGTGACAGTAGCTGGACCAACAATGTCGATCTCGGCTTTTAGACTGTCTTCAGCATAAGACTTTAGCTTTAATTTCTTAACGTTAAGCACAATTTGTGTAACGTCTTCAATTACGCCATCAACAGCTGAAAATTCATGCAATACACCATCTATTTGAATATCGGAGACCGCTGTACCAGGTAATGAAGCTAGTAAAACTCTACGTAATGAATTACCCAAAGTTGTACCGTAACCTCTTTCAAGCGGTTCGATAATATATTTACCATAACTACTACTTTCTTCAACAGAAGTAATAGCTGGCTTTTCAAATTCGATCATTCGGTTAGTTCCCCTTTCAAAACGAAATGTGTGTAGCTTAGTTCATATGGGTATACAACCATTCTATACACGACGACGCTTTGGAGGACGAGAACCATTATGTGGAACTGGTGTAACATCACGAATAGCAGTAATTTCCAATCCAGTAGCTTGTAGTGAACGAATTGCAGCTTCACGACCTGAACCAGGACCTTTAACAGCTACTTCGACTGATTTCATACCATGTTCCATTGATTCTTTAGCAGCAGCTTCACCAGCCATTTGTGCGGCAAATGGTGTTGATTTACGACTACCTTTGAATCCAAGTGCACCAGCTGATGACCATGAAACGGCATTACCGTTAACATCAGTGATCATAACAAGTGTGTTATTGAAAGTTGAGTGAATATGTGCAACACCAGCTTCAATATGCTTCTTAGTACGGCGCTTACGACCTTTTGTTTGTGCCATGATTAACCTCCTATCTTAAATTAATTACTTTTTCTTACCAGCAATGCTAGTTTTCTTACCCTTACGAGTTCTGGCATTGTTCTTTGTGTTTTGTCCACGAACGGGCAATCCACGACGATGTCTCATACCACGATATGAGCCAATTTCTTGTAGTCTCTTGATATTCATACTTACTTCACGACGTAAGTCACCTTCGACACGAACCTTATCAACTTCTGCACGAATTTTTTCTTCTTGATCAGGAGTTAAGTCTCTTGTACGAATGTCTTCTGATACGCCAGCATCTTTAAGTACTTTTTGAGCTGTTGTTTCGCCAACACCAAAAATGTATGTTAGGGCGATAACGATTCTCTTATCACGAGGTAAATCTACACCTGCTATACGAGCCATTAATCACACCTCCTATTTTATTATCCTTGTCTTTGTTTGTGCTTTGGATCTGCAGAGCAAATAACCATGACGCGACCGCGTCTCTTAATTACCTTACAGTGTTCGCACATAGGTTTAACGGATGGTCTTACTTTCATATTGTGGAACCTCCATTCCATTAAAAAAATTGTTATCTATATCTATATGTAATTCTTCCCTTGGTTAAATCATAAGGGGATAATTCCACGGTAACCTTGTCACCGGGTAAAATTCTAATGTAGTGCATACGGATTTTACCTGATACATGAGCTAGAACTGTAGCTCCGTTTTCAAGCTTTACCTTAAACATCGCGTTAGGCAATGTTTCTGAAATTGTACCTTCTACTTCAATGACATCTTCTTTTGCCAAAGATATTAACCTCCATCGGGATGAAATTATTCTGCATATACTGGCGAATTATACAATAATTTTCCGTACATGTAAACATTCAAAGCAAAAAGTTTTACAAGTTTTGTAAAACTTTCTTTACTTCGTTATAAACTTCATCTATTTCTTGTTCACCATTGATCTTGTACAACAAGTGTAACTTGTCATAAAAATCAATTAATGGTGTATTCATTTCAATATTAACTTTCAATCTATTCTTAACCGTTTCTGGTTTATCATCCTCACGTTGGAAGAAATCATGCTTGCCACAGACATCGCATGTTCCTTCAACCTTAGTAGGATTGTAAATTTTATGATAAGTTGCTCCACAATTAGAACAAATATATCTTCCAGATAACCGATCAACTAATGCTTCAGGCTTTACATCGATATAGATGACAGCATCTATAGGTTTGTTTACATTCATTGCAATTGTCTGTAAAGCGTTAGCCTGTTCAAGAGTTCTCGGAAATCCATCTAGCATATATCCATCTTTTTGAACATCAGCTTGTGCTAAACGTTCTTCAACGATAGCTTCGGTAACATCATCCGGAACAAGTTCACCTTTATCGATGAACCCTTTAGCCTTTAGACCAACTTCTGTCTTATTAGCCATGGCTGCTCTAAACATATCACCAGTTGAAATATGAACGACTTTAAAATCTTCAACAATCTTTTCGGCTTGAGTACCTTTACCAGCACCAGGTAATCCCATCAATACAATATTCATTGTCACATCTCCAATTATCTAATAAACCCAACGTATTCACGTTTCATTAAAAGACCACGTAATTGACGATCCATTTCCAAAGCAACACCAACGATAATCAACAAACTCGTACCACCTAATCCGATGGATTGAGGTAAGTTGAACAAGTTAGCAGCTAGTAATGGAAGCAATGAAACTAAACCTAGGAACGCAGCTCCGACGGTTGATAGCTTCATCAATACACCTGACATGAACTTGATTGTTTCATTACCAGGCCAAACACCAGGGATATAAGCCCCTTGTTTTTGTAGGTTTTCTGCAAGCTTCTCAGGATTTACTTGAACAAATGCATAGAAGAATGTAAATAATACAATCAACAATGTATAAATTATAGAACCTGTTGTAGTTTGCATACTGAATATTTCAGTTAATACTTGATACCATTGATCTCCACTGTGATTTGCTTGAAACGCCATCAAAATTGTTTGAGGCGTAACAATAAATGAACTGGCGAAGATAACAGGAATAACACCAGCAACGTTAACCTTCAATGGTAGAAAACTTTCACTACCACTACCAGCAGCACGTCTTGTATATTGAATAGGAATTCTTCTACTTGCTTGTTGAACAAATGTAACAAATTGAACAACAAGCAAGATAATGATCACAAGACCAACAAGGAATCCAATATTCTTAGCAAGATCAGCTGAACTAGCATTTGTAATATAATCACGATAAATTTGCTTCATTCCGTTAGGGAATCTAGCAACAATACCAGCGAAGATAATTACAGAAACTCCATTACCCAAACCTTTATCGGTAATCTGCTCACCAATCCAAGTAAGAAGCATAGTACCACCTGTTAGGATGATACCAATTGTAATGAAAGCTCTCATGTTAGGAGATTTAACTAATCCTAACCCACTTAATTGGTTAAAACCGGCAGTAATACCGATTGACTGAACAAAACCTAAAACAATCGTCAAATATCTCGTTACTTGATTTAACTTTCTACGACCAACTTCACCTTGTTTACTCCACTCAACAAATTTAGGAACAATGTCCATTTGTAAAAGTTGAACAACAATTTGGGCCGTAATGAATGGTGAAACACCCATTGAGAAAATAGAGTAGTTCGAAAGGCCACCACCGGTAACAGTATCCAATAAAGGAACTAATCCTGTTGATCCGACTTTGTCCATTGCTGCGGCATTAACACCGGGCACTGTAATTTGTGAACCCAAACGATATATAACAAGTAACATCAAGGTAAATAGGATCTTTTTACGGATCTCCTTTACCTTTAGAGCATCTCTGATAGTTCCAAGCATTAGATCACCTCTACAGTGCCACCAGCGGCTTCGATTGCTTTAGTAGCTGCAGCTGAACTCTTAGCAACTTTAACAGTTAACTTAGCACTAACCTCGCCATTAGCAAGCAACTTTACGCCATTAGATTCTTTTTTAATAATACCTGCTGCCTTTAATGTTTCAGCATTAACTTCAGCACCATCATTAAACTTACTTAATTCACTTAGGTTAACAATAGCATATTCCTTACGGTTGATGTTATTGAATCCACGTTTTGGCATACGACGGAACAAAGGCATTTGTCCACCTTCAAAACCAATACGTGTCTTACCACCTGATCTAGCCAATTGACCTTTTTGACCACGACCAGAAGTTTTACCTGTACCACTTGAAGTACCACGACCAAGACGTTTTCTTGAATGTCTTGAGCCAGCACTTGGCTTAAGTTCGTTTAGTTCCATTTATTGCACCTCCAAACTTTTTTTGATTTATTAATCTTTAACTTCTTCAACGCTAACTAAATGAGCGATTTTTACCACAGCACCACGAATAGCGGCATTATCCGGCTTAACAACGGAACTTGAAACTCTTCCGAGACCAAGTTCTTTAACAACTTTACGTTGAGCAGGAAGGCGGTGGACTGCACTTCTAGTTAGAGTAATTCTAAGTTTAGCCATAGTTACACACCTTTCTTCTAGTTAAGCAATTCTTGAGCTGAGATTCCGCGCATTTCAGAAACACTTTCGACAGTCTTAAGTTCTTTAAGACCAGCAATAGTTGCACGAATGACGTTGATTGGTGTATTTCTACCAAGTGATTTACTTGTAACATCACCAACACCGGCTAATTCGATAACGGCACGAACGGCACCACCAGCGGCGATACCAGAACCTTCTTCAGCAGGCTTCAACATGATCTTACCGGCACCAAAGTTACCAATAACTTCATGAGGAATTGTTGAACCAACCATAGGAACGGCAATAAGGTTCTTCTTAGCATCTTCAACAGCTTTACGAATAGCTTCAGGAACTTCTTGAGCTTTACCAGTACCGAAACCGACGTGACCATTTTTGTCACCAACGATTACGATAGCTGCAAAACGTAGACGACGGCCACCTTTAACAACCTTAGTAACACGGTTGATTGAGACAACGCGATCTTCTAATTCAAATTGAGATGGATCGATATATGTCATAAATTTGGTTTCCTCCTTCTAGAATTTTAGCCCATTTTCACGAGCTGCTTCAGCAAGACTTTGAACACGTCCATGGTATAAGTAACCACCACGATCAAAGATTACGTTGCTAATTTTAGCTTCTTGTGCTCTTTGTGCAACTAAGGCACCAACAGCTTCAGCTTGTTCAACTTTTGAACCGTCTTTAACTTCTTTATCAAGAGTTGAGGCACTTGCGAGCGTTACACCCTTTACGTCATCAATTACTTGAGCGTAAATGTTTTTGTTAGAACGGAATACATTTAAGCGTGGGCGCTCAGCAGTACCAGAAATTTTGGCACGGATACGTTTTTGACGTTTTTGACGTGCTTTGTTTTTGTCTGGTTTTGTTATCACAATTTTCACCTCATGGATTTATTTATTACTTACCAGTCTTACCTTCCTTACGACGTACATATTCGCCAACATAGCGAATACCTTTACCTTTATAAGGTTCTGGAGAACGTACATCGCGGATCTCAGCAGCAAATTGACCAACCTTTTGCTTTGAGATACCTGAAACAGTGATTTCAGTGTTTGAAGGTGATACTAAAGTGATACCTTCTGGGGTATCCATAACTACTGGATGTGAGTATCCAACTGCAAGTGTCAAGACGTTTGACTTAACAGTTGCACGGTAACCAACACCTCGTAATTCAAGTTTCTTTTCGTAACCTTCTGTAACACCAATGATCATGTTGTTAAGGTTTGAACGCATTGTTCCGTGAAGAGCTTTATCATTATCACTTTCACGTGTGAACTTAGCTTCGTTATCTTCAAGAGTTAATTTAATTTTTGAGTTAAATTGTCTTGTTAATTCACCCTTAGGGCCTTTAACAGTAATGTTTTCATCTTTTTGAGTAATTGTTACACCTGCTGGTACTTCAATTACTTTATAACCGATACGACTCAAATTAGTGCACCTCCTTACTTTTTAAGAATTTTACCAAATATAAGCGATTACTTCTCCACCAACGTGTTGAGCGCGGGCTTCTTTGTCAGTAATAACACCTTTTGAAGTTGAAAGAATAGCGATACCCAATCCGTTAAGGACCTTAGGTACGTTATCTGAATCAACATAACTACGTAAACCTGGTCTTGAAATACGTTTCAAGCCTGTGATTACACGTTGTTGATCTTTTCCATATTTCAAGAAAACACGAATTACGTTTTGTTTGTTATCTTCGATAACTTCGTAATCCTTGATAAATCCTTCGTTCTTGAGAATTTCTGACATGCTCTTCTTAATGTTTGAAGCAGGAATGTCTAGAGATTCATGTTTAACCATGTTTGCATTACGAATACGTGTTAGGTAATCTGCAATAGGATCTGTCATGACCATTTAATTTGCCTCCTTTATTTATTAAAATCTTACCAGCTAGCTTTTTTCATACCAGGGATTTGACCTTCGTGAGCCAATTGACGAAGGCAAAGTCGGCAAAGCTTAAACTTACGATATACAGAATGTGGACGACCACAACGTTCGCAACGTGTATAAGCTTGTGAAGAATACTTTGCGGGTCTATGGTTACGTACGATTTGAGATTTCTTAGCCAATGAATTTACCTCCTAATTTATTTAGCGAATGGCATACCGATTTGTGTTAATAATTCACGTGATTCTTCATCGGTGTTAGCAGTTGTAACAATAACGATGTCCAATCCACGAATTTTATTAACCTTATCGTAGTCAATTTCTGGGAAAACCAATTGTTCTTTAACACCGAGTGTGTAGTTACCACGACCATCAAATGAGCGTGTTGATACACCACGGAAATCACGAACACGTGGTAAAGCAATGTTGATTAGTTTGTCAAGGAAGTCGTACATACGATCACCACGTAGTGTGACCTTAGCACCGATTGACATACCTTCACGAAGTCTGAAACCAGCGATTGATTTCTTAGCCTTTGTAATTAAAGGCTTTTGACCAGCAATTTGGCCAAGTTCTTCAACGGCTTCGTCAAGATTCTTTGAGTTAGAGATAGCATCCCCAACACCCATGTTCAATACGATCTTGTCGATTGATGGTGTTTCCATAACTGAAGTGTAATTAAACTTCTTCATCATAGATGGTGTGATTTCACTAACGTACTTTTCTTTTAATGCGTTAACCATTTAGTTTTCTCCTTTCTTATTTATCTTTTTTATCAGTAGCTTTTATAACTTTAACGTTAGTTGCGCTAATAGCTCTTTCAACGTCAACAATTCCACCTTGGGGTTGAGAATTGCTTGGCTTAGAGTGTTTCTTAACAACGTTTACGCCTTCAACGACGACTTTGTTAGAACTAGGGATAGCTTGTTTAACTACACCAGTCTTACCTTTGTCATCACCAGACATAATTTTGACATTGTCTCCAGTTTTTACAAACACTATTCAGCACCTCCTGAATTTAATTGATCTTTTATAGAACTTCTGGTGCTAGAGATACGATCTTCATAAAATCGTTATCACGTAGTTCACGAGCAACGGGTCCGAAGATACGTGTTCCTCTAGGTGTTTTATCAGCATTAATAATAACTGCGGCGTTTTCATCAAATCTGATGTAAGAACCATCTGTACGGTGAGCACCTGATACAGTTCTTACGATAACAGCTTTGACAACGTCACCCTTTTTAACAACGCCACCTGGTGTTGCTTGTTTAACAGTAGCAACGATAACATCACCGATGTTAGCTGTCTTACGGTTTGAACCACCAAGGACTTTGATTGTTAGAATTTCACGGGCTCCAGAATTATCTGCAACTTTTAGACGACTTTCTTGTTGAATCACGTTTTGGCCCTCCTCTCATCAGTTATAGTCTAGATTGTGACTGCTTTTTCGACGATTTCTAATAAACGGAAGCGCTTTGTCTTTGACAAAGGTCGAGTTTCCATGATACGTACAACATCGCCAACAGCTGCTTCGTTGTTTTCGTCTTGAACGTAGAATTTCTTAGAATATCTTACACGTTTTCCATAAACTGGGTGTTGTTTGATTGTTTCAACAACAACGACGATCGTTTTGTCCATTTTGTCTGAAGTTACACGACCTTGATATACTTTACGACGGTTACGAGTTTCTTGTGTTTCGCTCAACTTGATGTCCCCTTCCTGTTTATTATTTTTCGTTATCTTTTTGGTTTTGAGCTGTTCTTAATCTTGCAATGTTCTTTCTAACAGCCTTTAAACGGGCTGTGTTTTCCAATTGGCCAGTAGCTTGTTGGAAACGCAAGTTGAACAATTCTTCTTTATATGCTTTTACTTTATCTTGTAATTGAGCAGCAGTTAGCTCTTTGATTTCACTAGCCTTCATCAGCGCCACCTACTTCCTCACGTTTTACAAACTTAGTTCTTACAGGTAGTTTGTGTGATGCAAGTCTCAATGCTTCACGAGCAACCTCTTCAGAAACGCCACCGACTTCAAACAAAATCTTTTCGCGTTTAACTGGGGCTACCCATCCAGCTGGAGCACCTTTACCATTACCCATACGAACACCTACACCTTTAGCAGTGTATGATTTATGAGGGAAGATTTTAATCCAAACCTTACCACCACGCTTCATGTAACGAGTCATAGCAACACGAGATGCTTCAATTTGTCTGTTAGTGATCCAACTTGAATCAAGAGCTTTCAAACCATATTCACCAAAAGCAACAGTTTTGCCACCTTTAGCTTCTCCGCGCATCTTACCACGGAATTCACGACGATGTTTTACACGTTTTGGTACTAGCATAGATTATTCTCCTTTCCCTTCATTTTTTGTTTCTGTATGTTGTGGTTTAGCAGGAAGAACTTCTCCACGGTAAATCCAAGTTTTAACACCCAAGTTACCATAAGTAGTCTTTGCTTCAACCCAAGCATAATCGATATCAGCACGTAATGTGTGCAATGGAACAGTTCCTTCTGTAGTCCATTCACGACGAGCCATATCAGCACCGTTTAAACGACCAGAAACTTGAACCTTGATACCTTTAGCACCGGCACGTCTTGAACGTTGGATTGCTTGACGTTGTGCACGTCTGAAAGCAATACGAGCTTCAAGTTGACGAGCGATACTTTCACCAACAAGTCTTGCATCTAGATCAGGTTTCTTGATTTCGATGATGTTGATGTGAATACTTCTGTTTGTTAAGCTGTTTAGTTCATTACGTAGTTTTTCAACTTCAGAACCACCCTTACCGATAACCATACCTGGTTTAGCAGTATGAATAGAAACGGTAACGTTCTTAGCAGTACGTTCGATTTCGATTCTTGATACGGAAGCATTTGAAAGTTTTTCTTCAATATACTTACGAATCTTAAGGTCTTCATGTAAAAATGTTGAAAAGTCTTTATTGTTTGCATACCATTTGGCATCCCAGTCACGGATAACACCGACACGGAATCCGACTGGATTAATCTTTTGACCCACTAAATTTACCTCCTATACTATTCTTTTTCACTTACTACAACAGTAATGTGACTTGTTCTCTTGTTAATTGGTGATGCTGAACCCTTGGCTCTAGGACGGAAACGTTTTAGAGTTGGTCCTTCGTCAACGAAAGCTTCACTGACGTATAGGTTTTGTGCATCTAAATCAAAGTTGTGTTCTGCATTAGCAATCGCTGACTTAAGCGCCTTGATAATAATCGGAGAGCCTGCTCTGGGTGTAAATTGCAACATTGCAATTGCTTCAGCAGCATTTTTGCCTCTGATCAAATCAATAACAAGGCGAGCCTTACGAGGTGCAATACGAACATTTTTAACAACTGCTGTTGCTGATGTAATTTCTTGTTCTGCCATCATTTAAGTCTCCCTTCCTATTTTGCTGGTGCTGTCTTTTTGTCATCAGTACCATGACCATGGAATGTACGTGTAGGTACAAATTCGCCTAACTTGTGTCCAACCATATCTTCTTGGATATAAACTGGAACATGCTTACGACCATCATGAACTGCGATTGTATATCCTACGAAACTAGGAAAAATTGTTGAACGTCTTGACCATGTCTTAATAACTGTTTTCTTTTCAGAATCAGCTTGTGCATCGATCTTCTTTAGAAGGTGTGCATCAGCGAATGGTCCCTTTTTTAAACTACGACTCATCTTATGTCCTCCTTATAATTATTCTAATGAATAGTCTACTTACCTTTTCTATGACGAATGATAAGTCTTTCAGATTTGGCATGTGATGAACGAGTCTTCTTACCCAAGGTCTTCTTACCCCATGGTGACATTGGAGATGGATGACCGATAGGAGCTTTACCTTCACCACCACCGTGTGGGTGATCGTTAGGGTTCATAACTGATCCACGAACTGTAGGTCTAATACCTAACCAGCGTTTACGACCAGCTTTACCAATCTTAATTAGTTCATGTTGTTCGTTACCGATTGAACCGATACTTGCGCGGCAAGTTGAAAGAATCATACGTACTTCACCAGAAGGCAAACGTAGTAATGAATACTTACCATCTCTACCAAGCAATTGAATTGATGTACCAGCAGAACGACCAAGTTGGCCACCCTTACCAGGTTTTAATTCAACATTATGAATAGTTGTACCAACAGGAATATCTGCAAGTGCAAGTGCATTACCTGGTTTGATATCAGCTTCTTTACCTGATTCGATCAATTGGCCTACTTGTAGACCTTTTGGAGCTAAGATGTATGATTTAACACCATCTGAATACTGAATTAGTGCAATATTAGCTGTACGATTAGGATCATATTCAATGGTCTTAACTGTAGCTTTAACACCGTCTTTGATACGTTTGAAATCAATAACACGGTATTTTTGTTTATGTCCACCACCACGATGACGCACTGTAATATGACCGTATGAGTTACGACCAGCAGTATGGCTTTGTGATTCTAAAAGTGTCTTTTCAGGAGTAGTTGAAGTAATCTCTGAAAAGTCAGAACCTGTCATATTACGACGACCGTTTGTGGTTGGTTTATACTTGATAATCGCCATTGTTTGACCTCCTTATTTATTCTTCGTCAAAAATCTTAATTTCATCAGAATCAGCTGTAAGAGTAATGATAGCCTTACGACGTTTTGCTGTAAAACCAACATAACGACCTTGGCGCTTCTTCTTACCTGAAACGTTCATGATATTTACTTGTTTAACTTTAACACCGAAAATTTCTTCAACAGCTTGTCTAACAAGAACTTTGTTAGCATCTAGGGCAACATCGAAAGTATATTTCTTGTCGCTCATAGCATCCATTGAGCTTTCAGTAACAACAGGGCGAATAATTACGTCTCTTGCGTGCATTATCCAAGCACCTCCTCAATTTTAGAAAGTGCTGCTTGTGTAACAACTAGTTTCTTAGCGCTAATAACGTCAAGAACATTAACACCTTCTGGTGCAATGACTTTAACGCCGGCGATGTTTCTTGCTGAAAGAGCAACGTTGTCGTTACCATCTTCAACAATTACAAGGGCTTTGTTGTCGGCACCTAATGTATTTAATAATTGTGCAAAAGCTTTTGTGCTTGGTTTGTCGTATGAAATTGAGTCAATAACGATAACGTTACCGTCAGTAGCCTTTTGTGAAAGGACTGACTTCAATGCCAAACGGCTAACCTTCTTAGGAAGGTGATAAGCATAAGATCTTGGTGTTGGGCCGAATACGACACCACCACCTACCCATTGAGGTGATCTAATTGAACCTTGACGAGCACGTCCAGTACCTTTTTGACGCCATGGTTTTCTACCACCACCACGTACTTCAGAACGGTTCTTAACATCATGAGTACCTTGTCTCATTGATGCACGTTGCATCAATACTGCATCAGTAATAACGTTGTTGTTTGGTTCGATACCAAAGATTGCGTCTTTTACTTCAACAGTACCATTTTCAGCACCGTTATCTTTGTAAGCTGTGATTTTTGTCATAACTCAGTTCCTCCTTCCTATTTTTGATTAGCTTTAACAGCTGTTTGGATTTTAACTAATGATTTATTTGCACCGGGTACATTACCCTTGATCATAATTGCATTACGTTCAGTATCAACACGTACGATTTCTAGGTTTTGAGTAGTAACACGGTTAGTACCCATGTGACCTGGAAGCATCTTACCCTTGAATACACGGTTAATGATCGCACCCATTGAACCAGCAACACGGTGATATCTAGAACCGTGAGTTTCTGGACCTCTAGCTTGACCAAAACGCTTGATGTTACCTTGCATTCCGTGTCCCTTTGTTGTTCCTGTAACGTCGACAATATCACCAGAATTAAATGCGTCAACTGTAACATCTGCACCTAATTCGTAGTCTCCCATTTCAACATCGCGAAATTCGCGAATGTAATGTTTAGGAGTTGTATTTGCCTTTTCTGCATGACCTTTGGCTGGTTTGTTTGATAGAACTTCACGTCTATCTTCAAAACCTAGTTGAACGGCCTCATAACCATCATTTTCAACAGATTTAAGTTGCATAACAACATTTGGTGTTGCTTCAACAACTGTAACTGGAACAAGTTCTCCGTTGTCAGTGAAAATTTGAGTCATTCCGACTTTTTTACCAAGAATACCTTTTCTGGCCATGTTTGCACCTCCAATAATTTATTTTTGATTATTATAATTTGATTTCAATGTCAACACCAGATGGTAGATCCAACTTCATAAGTGAATCCACTGTCTTCTTTGTTGGGTTAACAACATCGATAAGTCTTTTATGTGTACGCATTTCGAATTGTTCTCTAGAATCCTTATGCTTATGTGGTGAACTCAACACTGTATATAGTGAACGTTCTGTTGGCAAAGGAATTGGGCCTGAAATTGTTGCACCAGTTCTTTTTGCAGTTTCCACAATTTTGTCAGCTGATTGATCTAGAATACGATGTTCATAAGCCTTCAAACGAATGCGAATTTTTTGACTTGCCATGGGGTTACCTCCTTTTTGTCTCTTCAAGATGACCGGCTCCGTGAAAGTATCCGCCAGCCCTGCCGTGGCAAAGCGGCCGGGTGTGTCGCAACCTCTCACTTCTAAACCGTTGATATTTTTCAATACCATTTGGTACATACTTCTATATGAAATAAGCACTCTTATAATACTACACGATGAACTCCACTTTTTCAAGGATAAATCAAGGATTTTTTTAAATGAAAGACGCTTTCTTAAAAATCGTTTTTCTATTATACTCAAGGGAAACAACGGAGGTGTATTTTTATTGAACAATCTCGAATTTAGTTATAATAACAGGTTTCCGACAAATAATAAAGACAAATCTTATTTTTATTTATTCAAAGCCCAAGTAATCTTTAATGCGCTTATCATTTTTATCTACAGTGCCACGACTAAGAACCTCTACCTATTTGGGCCAATCATTCTAAATGTCCTCGCATTATACTTAAAACCACATCCTGAAAAAATTATTGATCGAATCAATTTTATCTTTCAGTTATTTTTCCAAGTATTCATCATTGCCGAATCCTACTATTATTTAATCAATGTGACCATGCGACTGTACAACTGGAATTTACCCAGTTCAGTTGGACTGCTATTAGTTTCAATGGTCGTCATGTATATTCCTTATATGATTGTCTTCTTTGGATCAGTCCAGAACAAAGTGCTTCAACTACTTATCTCACTCTTCACTTTTGAATTCATTGCGATGGGTGCTTTAAGTTTAGTTACCTATGGTACGATCCTCTATTTCAATCCTTTTATTGGTTTAATGGAAAATTCTGGTTTCTTAGGTGCGATTGCTTTTCTAGTTTTAATCTTAGTAATCATGAGACATTGGGATTATAAATTCCCCAAGATGCGCTTATCACCCGATGCTAATCTTAAAGTGTTGATTCTTCTATTAATAGTAAGTATCTGGTTTATCATGTGGAATGCCTTCAGTGGTGGTAACAATCTACTAACCTCATTTTTTACTTTCAATTTTTCTAACGTATCCTTCAAGCCACAATATGTGCTTAGTGGTTTTGAAGCTGGGATTGCTGAAGAATTATTGTTCCGCTATGCCTTCCTAACTATCCTATTGGTGGCCTTTAAGAATTATAAATATCAAATCTTCTATGCTCCAGCTATCAGTAGTCTCTGCTTTGGATTGATCCACTTAGGTAACGTCAGTGCTGGTCAAAGTTTAGCAAATACCATCAACCAAGCAATCTTTGCTTTCGGTATGGGATTACTAATGTGCGGTATCTATCTTTATACTGATCTCTTCTATTTACCAGTTATCTTCCATATCCTACTTGATACCTTAGTATTCAGTGTCTCCGGTCAATTAATGTCTGGTAAGGTAACCTTAGTTGATAACATTTTGACCATCTTAGAAACGTTATTGTTTGTTGCAGCAGCAATTCTTTTACTAGTTGCAGTTTATAATAGAAGAAACAAGTCATTTAACTTCTAAACTTAAATCTTCCTAAGGCTCGGTTAGAGCGTAAGTTAACTTAACTTCCCGTCTTCCATAAAAATTAACACATTTATTATTTGTTTTTCTTTATTTCTATTTACAATAAAAATATTTTTAAATTAAAAGTCCATATTAACTGATCCCTTCTCAGTCAATGCGGGCTTTTATTGATTCTTAGAAAAATAAAACTTAATAGTAAGAATTTGTTTAGATTCAGTAACATAAATAACAATTTTCTAGTGCATAATATAGAAACCAATAAACTAGCTCGGAGCAAGGAAGAAAAAATGGCTCAATAGCGACATTTTACTTATTCGGCGTACTTTGCCGGATTAGTAAAAGGCCAAGCTTGAAAACTATTGTTAATGCCTTGTGCATTGATGATAGGTTCCAAGTTGTGCCCGCTATGTTCCAGCCATTTATTTCTTCCTTGTGGAGAGCGGCATCATAATAATAGCTCCGTTAATTTACAATCTAATCGAGCTTAAATAAGAACAAAAAAAACACAATAACAATTAAGTTATTGTGTTTTTTGATTAAATCGCTTATTCAGCGTTTCCACCATTTTTCTTAATGATTTCTGCTTGAATTGACTTAGGAACCTTTTCGTAGTGATCCATTACCATTGTAAATGTACCACGACCTTGTGTTGCTGAACGAAGTGTTGTAGCGTAACCAAACATTTCTGCAAGTGGAACAAAAGAATTGATAAGTTGTGCATTACCACGAGCTTCCATTCCTTCAACACGTCCACGACGAGCAGTAACTTGTCCCATAACATCACCTAAGTATGATTCTGGTGTAACAATTTCAACCTTCATAATAGGTTCAAGAATTACGGCACCAGCATCTTTAGATGCGTTACGTAGTGACATTGAAGCGGCAATCTTAAAGGCAGCTTCAGATGAATCGACATCATGATATGAACCATCATATAATTTAGCCTTAACATCGATCAATGGGTAACCAGCAAGAACACCGTTTTCCATTGATTCTTTCAATCCTTGTTCTACTGAAGGGATGTATTCACGAGGAACAACACCACCGACGATAGCATCTTCGAATTCAAAGCCTTTACCTTCTTCGTTAGGTGTAAATTCAACCCAAACGTCACCATATTGACCTTTACCACCAGATTGACGAACGAACTTACCTTGGGCACTTGCTTGTTGAGTAAATGTTTCACGGTAAGCAACTTGAGGTTCACCAACCTTACATGAAACGTTAAATTCACGTTTCATACGGTCAACCATGATATCCAAGTGAAGTTCACCCATTCCGGCAATAAGAGTTTCACCAGTTTCAGGGTTTGTTTCAGCTTGGAAAGTAGGATCTTCTTCAGAAAGTTTTTGGATAGCAATATCCATCTTATCTCTATCTTCCTTTGAATCAGGTTCGATAGATACTTGAATAACTGGAGCTGGAATGTCCAATGATTCAAGAACAAGAGGATCTGAAGTATCTGTCAAAGAATCACCTGTTGTAGTGTTCTTCAAACCGATAACAGCAGCGATATCACCAGAGAATACTTCTGGGATTTCCTTACGGTGGTTAGAATGCATTTGTAGCAAACGACCAACACGTTCACGCTTGTCTTTAGTTGAGTTCAAAACATAAGAACCTGATTCCAATGAACCTCTATATACACGAATGTATGTTAGACGTCCAACGAATGGATCAGTAGCAATCTTAAATGCTAGACCAGCAAATGGTTTTGCGTCGTCAGCCATAAGTTCAACTTCTGAATCATCTTTAGGATCAGTAGCCTTATAAGGACGTACATCAAGTGGTGAAGGAAGATAATCAACAGTAGCATCCATCAACATTTGAACACCCTTGTTCTTGAAAGCAGAACCTGCAAGAACTGGGAAGTATTTCAAATTGATTGTTGCTTTACGGATTGCTGCACGAAGTTCATCGTTTGTGATTTCTTCTCCATCAAGGTATTTCTCCATGATATCATCATCAACATCAGCAACTGATTCAACTAATTCAGCACGTTTCTTCTTAGCTGCTTCAAGGTAGTCATCAGGAACATCAACTGTATCCCACTTTGTACCTAACTCATCTTCATCATAAAGATCAGCTTTCATTTCGATCAAATCAATAACACCCTCAAAATGATCCTCTGCACCGATTGGCATTTGGATAGCATGAGCATTAGCGTTCAATCTTTCATGAAGTGTTTCTACAGAGTAGTCAAAGTTAGCACCGATTTTATCCATCTTGTTAACGAAGACAATACGAGGAACACCATAAGTTGAAGCCTGACGCCAAACATTTTCAGTTTGTGGTTCAACACCTGATTGAGCATCAAGAACTGTAATGGCACCATCTAGAACACGTAGTGAACGTTCAACTTCGATTGTGAAATCAACGTGTCCTGGAGTATCAATAATATTGATACGGTTACCTTTCCATTCAGCAGTTGTAGCAGCTGATGTAATGGTAATACCACGTTCTTGTTCTTGAGCCATCCAATCCATTTGTGAAGCACCATCATGTGTTTCACCGATTTTATGGATTTTACCAGTATAGTACAAGATACGTTCAGTAGTTGTAGTTTTACCAGCATCAATATGGGCCATGATACCAATATTACGGGTTTTTTCTAGTGGAAATTCACGTTTATTAGCCATGAAATATTGTTTCTCCTCTCAATTTAACTAGTCTAAAAACTAGGATCCTACCAGCGATAGTGAGCGAATGCACGGTTAGCATCGGCCATCTTATGTGTATCTTCACGTTTCTTAACAGCTGCACCAGTGTTATTGGCTGCATCCATAATTTCGTTAGCTAAACGTTGATCCATTGTGTGTTCGCCACGTAGACGAGCATAACTTGTGATCCAACGTAGGCCTAATGTTGTACGACGATCTGGACGTACTTCAATAGGAATTTGGTAGTTAGAACCACCGATACGGCGGGCCTTAACTTCAAGTACAGGCATAACATTGTTCATTGCTTCTTCAAACACGTCCAATGGTTCGTTGCCTGTCTTATCCTTAATAATATCGAATGAACGATATAGAATTGTTGAAGCTGTACCTCTTTTACCATCATACATTAAATGGTTAATCAAACGAGTTACTAGCTTTGAGTTGTACATTGGATCTGGCAAAACATCGCGTTTTGGAGCTCTACCTTTACGCATATAAAATTCCTCCGTTATTACATTATTTCTTTATAATTGATTGATGTTATTTCTTAGGCTTCTTAGCACCATATTTTGAACGGCTTTGCATACGGCCATCAACACCGGCAGTATCTAAAGCGCCTCGAACAACATGATAACGAACACCAGGTAAATCCTTAACACGTCCACCACGGACTAGGACAACACTATGTTCTTGTAGGTTATGACCGATACCAGGAATGTAAGCTGTGATTTCGATAAGGTTTGATAATCTAACACGGGCATACTTACGTAAGGCAGAGTTAGGTTTCTTAGGTGTCATTGTTCCGACACGAGTTGCAACTCCACGTTTTTGTGGGGCTGGATTCTTTGTGGCAACTTTCTTCATACTGTTGTAACCAAAGTTCAATGCAGGTGCATCAGACTTTGAGGCTGTAGATTTACGGCCTTTGCGAACTAATTGATTAATTGTAGGCATTCAAAGTTCCTCCTAAAAATTTAAGTACACACATCCAGGTGGTTCATAATTTTGTAAAATAATAAACCACGTGAGTGGCGTACGTTTCGAGCTTTATATTTAATAAACAAACTAATATTGCTGCCAATAAAAGCACGTCTATTAAAATACCATCTAAAAAAAGCCATGTCAATGCAACATTTTCAAAAAGTTATCCACAATGCCCCGTAATTTTACTTGAGGTGATTGAAATGAAATTCTTTTTATCCATTATCTTCTTCATACTAGGAGCTTGCATTATCTCCTTCCTGAAAGTAATTGCGCATGATTATCCACATCTCAGCGTAACTAGACGTTCTCACTGTGACCACTGTCGTAGGATTTTAGAATGGTTTGAAATTATACCTATAATAGGTTATTTCGTAGTTCATGGTAAGTGCTTTAGCTGCAAAAAGCAAATCGATTTTTTTAATCCACTTCAAGAACTACTGGGCGGACTTTTCTTCAGTTGGATTGCTCACCTAGATGACTGGTTCTATTGGCCCTTTTTTATCATGTTGATTTTGCTTGGATTCATGGATTATTACTATGGGTATATCTATCCGATCTTTTATCTGCTTAGTCTGCCTACTTTAATTCTGATCTATCCTAGATTGCATCTAACTTTAGCCTTATTGACTTATCTAATTCTATTTTTATTAAGTAAACGATATTTATTCGGTCTTGGGGATATCGAGGTCCTGACGATCATTAGTTTAATTTTTGGTTACCAGCTATTTTTAAACATTGTAATCTTAGCCTGCCTACTCTGCATAGGTGTTTATTTAACCAACAAAAAAAGATCATTTAGATTCATTCCTTATTTGACGACTGCTACTGGAATTATCTATCTGATCTTTTCAATTAAAACTTAGGTAATACTTCTTGTAATTTTAACCAATTAACACATAGTTTCCACCACTCTGCATCGTAAATGTTTAAGTTGTCCTCTTGGCCTGGGTTTTGCGTTACATAAGTCGCTAAAGATAATCCATGACTGCCTGATCCGAATAAATGCATTTCATACGGAATCCCTAGCATATCCATCTTTTGGGCATAAATTATAGCATTCATTACCGGTACCGTCGCATCAGTCACAGTCTGCCAAATAAACGTTGGTTTACCATTCTTAGTCAAATGTTCTTGTGCCTGCCAATAATAAAGGTCTGGACTGATCTTCATTGCCCACTCTTCTTCACGAGGCCAGCCCAAGGTCATATCGATTACTGGATATCCTAAAATATTGGCAGCTGGTTCAACTTCCAATTCGGCCGGATAAATTTTTTCACGTTGCTCTGGATCCAGCATAATTGAATTAAAATCTGCCACTACATGACTCCCAGCCGAAAAACCGATCAGGATGACCTTCTTCAAATTAATATGCTTAGCTTGTTGGGTCTTTAACCAATTCAAAGTTGTTGCTAATTCTTGCAATGCTAATGGATATACCGAATGCTGGCCGTCAATCAACTGGTAGTGTAATACCACCGCATGCATACCTTCAGCATTGAATTTCAAAGCAATTGGCTGAGCTTCACGGTCTGATTGAAATTTGAAGGCACCTCCAGGACAAATAATCACTAACGGACGTTCAATTTGAGTTTCATAATCAGCGATAGGATCTAAAAAATAAGTATCTAAGGTAAATTTAGTTTCTTGATATACTAATTCTTGTTTTTGCAAAATTTAACCTCCCAATATATTTTAATTAACATTATTATACAAAAAAGACGACCCTAAGGTCGTCTTAATCATTAATTATTTTTCTTGTTTTTCTGCTTCTTCAGCTTTCATTTGAGCTTCAATATCAGAAATTGTGTAAGCACCATTCAGAGAATTGTCTGCCATAGGACCGACTTTCTTAGGTTCCATATGGTTGTACTTAGCCATACCAGTACCAGCAGGGATAAGTTTACCAATGATAACATTTTCCTTAAGACCAAGAAGTGGATCATTCTTACCTCTGATAGATGCATCAGTAAGAACTCTCGTTGTTTCTTGGAAGGAAGCGGCTGACAAGAAACTGTTAGTTTCAAGAGAAGCCTTAGTAATACCAAGAAGGACAGGACGTCCAGTAGCAGGGATTCCACCATTGAACAATGTCTCACGGTTATGATCAGTAAATTGTGAAATATCCATCAATTGACCAGGTAATACATCTGTATCACCAGGATCAAGAATACGGATCTTTCTGAGCATTTGTCTAACCATAACCTCGAAATGCTTATCAGAGATATCAACACCTTGCATACGGTAAACTTTTTGAACTTCAGCAAGCAAGTAGTTTTCTGTATGTAGGACGTTAGTAACTTTGATCAATTCCTTAGGATCAATTGAACCTTGTGTTAACTTACCACCACGTTTAACATGGTCACCTTCGGCAACCGCAACACTTGATGTATAAGGAACACTATAAGTTCTAGTATCAATATCACCTTCAACAGTAATTTCCTTAGTGTGTTCTGCTGGGTTTTCATCGATTGCAGTAATAGTACCTTCAACCTCAGAAATGATAGCAAGACCCTTAGGATTTCTGGCTTCAACAATTTCTTGAACACGAGGAAGTCCTTGAGTAATATCATCACCACCAGCAACACCACCGGTATGGAAGTTTCTCATTGTCAATTGTGTACCTGGTTCACCGATTGATTGAGCAGCAACAGTACCAACTGCCTCACCAATTTCAACTTCTTCACCAGTAGCAAGGTTACGACCGTAACATTTCTTACATACACCATGTTTTGTATCACATGTGAATGCTGAACGAATTGTAACGTGTGTAACACCAGCATCAACAATCTTTTGAGAAAGTGCTTCATCCATCATTACACCACGAGGTGCAATAACATCGCCAGTCTCAGGATCTTTAACTGCCTTTTGTGTATAACGACCAACAAGTCTGTCATACAATGGTTCGATCATGTCTGTACCTTCCATAATTGAACTTACAACAAGTCCACGGTCAGTACCACAATCTTCTTCACGGACGATAACATCTTGAGCAACATCAACTAGACGACGAGTTAAGTAACCTGAGTTAGCTGTCTTCAAGGCTGTATCGGTCATACCTTTACGAGCACCATGGGTTGACATGAACATTTCCAAAACAGAAAGTCCTTCACGGAAGTTAGAAATAACAGGGATTTCCATCATACCACCATTAGGGGCAGCCATAAGTCCACGCATACCAGCAAGTTGAGTAAAGTTTGAGATATTACCACGGGCACCGGAATCAGACATCATTGAAATAGGGTTAGTAGGATCAAATGAATCAATCAACAATTGTTGAATTTCATCCTTTGTATCGTTCCAAACCGTAATAACACGATCATGTCGTTCATCATCAGTGATAAGTCCACGACGGAATTGCTTAGAAATTGAAGAAACTTGTTTATGAGCTTTTTCAATAATTTCAGGTTTTTGAGTTAAGTTAGGAACATCAGTAACACCAACTGTTAAACCAGAAAGTGTACAGATTGTGTAACCTAACGTCTTCATATCATCAAGTAATGATGATGTTCTTTGAACACGGTAGATCTTGAAGATTTGAGCAATGATATCTGATAGATAACCACTCTTTAATGGATCAATAAGTTCCATTTCGTCAAGAAGTTGATGAATATCTTCACCTTTACCAAGGAAGTATTTATCAGGAACACCGTTTGTCAAATTATCATCAGTTGGTTCATTCAAGTATGGGAAATCTTCTGGGAGAATTTCGTTAAAGATAACCTTACCAACAGAAGTAATCATAATCTTATTTCTTTGGTCATCCTTGAATGGCTTGTTAGGCATAGATTCAACTGCAATACCAATTCTTGTATGGTAATGAACATCACCATTAAGAAGTGCTGTTTGAACTTCATTCGAATCCATGAAGATCTTACCTTCACCAGTCATATGTCTTGTTTCAATTGTTAGATAATAGTTACCTAAAACAACATCCTGTGAAGGAGTAACGATAGGTTTACCATCTTTAGGAGCAAGAATATGGTGAGCAGCAAGCATTAACATACGTGCTTCAGCTTGAGCTTCGTCTGATAGAGGCACATGGATAGCCATCTGATCTCCATCAAAATCGGCATTATAAGCTTCACAAGCAAGTGGATGCAAACGAATTGACTTACCATCAACCAATACAGGTTCAAAGGCTTGAATACCAAGTCTGTGAAGTGTAGGGGCACGGTTGAGTAATACTGGACGTTCTTTAATAACGTCTTCTAGTACATCCCAAATGTCATCATCTTGACGATCGATCTTTCTTCTAGCGTTTTTAACGTTAGAAGCAATTTCACGTTTAACAAGTTCATGCATTACGAATGGTTTGAACAATTCCAAAGCCATTTCACGAGGAAGTCCACATTGATAGAACTTCAATGTAGGTCCAACATCGATAACTGAACGTCCTGAATAATCAACACGTTTACCAAGTAAGTTTTGACGGAAACGTCCTTGCTTACCTTTAAGCATGTGAGAAAGTGACTTCAATGGACGGTTACCAGGTCCTGTAACAGGACGGCCACGACGACCATTATCGATCAAGGCATCAACAGCTTCTTGGAGCATTCTCTTTTCGTTTTGAACGATGATGTTAGGAGCATGTAGATCCAATAATCTCTTCAAACGGTTATTACGGTTAATAACTCGACGGTACAAATCATTCAAATCAGAAGTAGCGAAACGGCCACCTTCAAGTTGAACCATTGGACGTAAATCAGGTGGGATAACGGGAATAGCTTCCATTACCATCCAATCAGGTTTGTTACCTGACTTTTGGAAAGCACTAAGAATATCCAAACGTCTAATCGCACGTGTACGTTTTTGACCTTGGGCACTCTTTAAAGCTTCACGTAATTCTTTAACTTCAGTATCCATATCAACTTGGCTAAGTAAATCACGGATACCTTCGGCACCCATCTTAGCAACGAACTTGTTACCAAATTCTTCACGCTTGCTACGGTATTCTGTTTCAGTTAAAAGTTGTTTCTTTTCTAGATCTGTATCACCGGGATCAATAACTACATATGATGCAAAGTAGATAATTTCTTCCAAGTTTCTTGGACTCATATCAAGAACAAGTCCCATACGTGATGGGATACCCTTAAAGTACCAGATGTGTGATACAGGGGCAGCTAGTTCGATATGGGCCATACGTTCACGACGAACTTTTGAACGAGTAACTTCAACACCACAGCGGTCACAGACAATACCCTTATAACGGATACGTTTGTATTTACCACAGGCACATTCCCAGTCTTTAGTTGGTCCGAAAATTCTTTCATCGAATAGACCATCTTTTTCTGGTTTCAAAGTACGGTAGTTGATAGTTTCTGGTTTTTTAACTTCTCCATAAGACCAACTACGAATCTTATCCGGAGATGCTAAACCAATTTGCATACTTTCGAATTTATTAACGTCTATCAAAAGGTAACCTCCCTAAAGTTTTAACTAGTTTTCTGATTTTGTACTAGTTGATTCGGCTGAATCTTTTGATGCTTCCAACTTCTTAGCTTCTTCTTCAGCACGTTTTTGTTCTTGTTGTTTAGCAAACTTAGATAAAGCATCGACGTTTTGTACATCCTCGTCATCATCCATATCTCTAAGTTCAATTTCTTTTTTATGTGAATCTAGAACTTTCATATCAAGTCCTAGAGCTTGTAATTCTTTGACAAGAACACGGAATGATTCAGGAACACCTGGCTTAGGAATACTTTCACCCTTAACAATAGCCTCATAAGTCTTAACACGACCAACAATATCATCTGACTTGTATGTCAAGATTTCTTGGAGTGTATATGCGGCACCATAAGCTTCAAGGGCCCAAACTTCCATTTCACCAAATCTCTGTCCACCAAATTGTGCTTTACCACCAAGTGGTTGTTGAGTAACTAGTGAGTAAGGTCCGATTGAACGGGCATGTAACTTATCATCAACCATGTGAGCTAGTTTCAAGTAGTACATAACACCAACTGAAACACGGTTCTTGAATGGTTCACCTGTACGTCCATCATAAAGAATTGACTTACCATCAGTATCCATATCAGCTTCTTTAACAATATCCCAAAGTTCATCATCACTAACACCATCGAAAACAGGTGTTGCAACATGGATGCCAAGTTTTCTAGCAGCCATACCTAAATGAAGATCAAGCACTTGTCCAATATTCATACGTGATGGAACACCCATTGGGTTAAGTAGAATATCGACTGGAGTACCATCTGGCATATATGGCATGTCTTCTTGAGGTACAACGATTGAAACAGTACCCTTGTTACCATGACGTCCAGACATCTTGTCACCAACTTGGATCTTACGTTTTTGAGCGATGTAAACACGAACTAACATGTTAACACCAGGATCAAGTTCGTCGCCGGCTTCACGAGTAAATACCTTAACGTCTTGGATAATTCCGCCACCACCATGTGGTACACGAAGTGAAGTATCACGGACTTCACGGGCTTTTTCACCGAAGATAGCATGTAGCAATCTTTCTTCAGCTGATAATTCAGTAACACCCTTAGGTGTAACTTTACCAACTAAGATGTCACCATCACGAACTTCAGCACCGATACGGATAATTCCGAATTCGTCAAGATCCTTTAATGAATCTTCACCAACATTAGGAATTTCACGTGTGATTTCTTCAGGTCCAAGTTTTGTATCACGTGCTTCTGATTCGTATTCTTCAATATGAATTGAAGTATAAGCATCTTCACGCACTAATTTTTCTGAAAGAACAATAGCATCTTCATAGTTATACATATTCCATGTCATAAAGGCGATCAATGGGTTTTGACCTAAAGCCAATTCACCATTTTCCATGGCAGGACCGTCACAGATAATGTCACCCTTAGCAACCTTTTCGCCCTTACGAACGATAGGTTTTTGGTTGTAACTCTTACCATTATTTGAACGACGGAATTTAGTTACTTTGTATTCATCAGTTGTACCATCTTCGTCACGTTTAATAGTAACTTTTTTAGCATCAACATATTCGACAGTACCCGCATGGCTAGCTAACAATGCAGCACCAGAATCATGAGCAGCAATGTATTCCATACTTGTACCAACAAGTGGTGCATGTGGATTGATCAAAGGAACAGCTTGACGTTGCATGTTGGCACCCATCAAGGCACGGTTAGAATCATCGTTTTCCAAGAAAGGAATACATGCAGTAGCAACAGAAACTACTTGTCGAGGTGAAACATCCATGTAATCGACTTTTTCAGGAGTTGTTTCGATATTATCATCCTTATGACGAGCTAGGACAGTATCATCAGAAAAACTACCATCATCAGTTAGTGGAGTATTAGCCTGAGCAACAACGTAGTTATCTTCCTCATCAGCAGTTAAATAATCGATCTTGTCAGTAACTTTATGTGTATCCCATGAAACACGACGATAAGGTGTTTCGATGAAACCATATCTATTGATAATGGCGTATGAAGCCAAGTTATTGATAAGTCCGATATTAGGACCTTCTGGAGTTTCGATAGGACACATACGACCGTAGTGAGTATAGTGAACATCACGAACTTCATATCCGGCACGATCACGAGTCAAACCACCAGGTCCAAGAGCAGATAAACGACGCTTGTGTTCTAGTTCTCCAAGTGGGTTTGTCTGATCCATGAATTGTGAAAGTTGTGATGAACCAAAGAATTCCTTGATTGAAGCAACAACTGGTCTGATATTAATCAATTGTTGTGGTGTAACAGTAGCTGAGTCTTGAATTGACATTCTTTCACGAACAACACGTTCCATACGTGATAAACCAATACGGAATTGGTTTTGAAGTAATTCACCGACTGAACGAATACGACGGTTACCCAAGTGATCAATATCATCTGTGTTACCAATGCCTTCTTTTAAGTTCAAGAAGTAGTTGATACCAGCTAAAATATCAGCAGGAGTAATTGTACGGTTTTCAGCTGGAATATGACCATTACCAATTAAGTTAACAACCTTTTCATTATCAGCTTCTGAATAAACCTTAATAATTTGAACAGTGATAGGGTCTGTTAGGACACCCTCTTCTGAAGGTTGTAATGTAACAGTTTTGAAGTCATCTCTTTCAAGATATGGACTCAACTTGTTCATTGCTTCACGGTCAATAAGAGTATCTTTTGCCAAAACAACTTCACCAGTATCTGGATCAGCAAGTGTTTCAGCTAAAGTTTTGTTCAAAAGTCTTGTCTTGATGTTTAACTTCTTATTGATCTTGTAACGACCAACAGGAGCAAGATCATAACGACGTGGGTCAAAGAATCTAGCATATAGTAATGAACGAGAACTATCTGCAGTCTTTGGTTCACCAGGACGAAGTCTTTCATAAACATCTTTCAAGGCTTCTTCAACACGTGAATCACTTGTATCTTTGTGAACATCTTTTTCAAGAGTAAGGTTCAAAGTATCGTTTTCACCGAAAATATCAAGAATTTCTGAATCTTCACCAAAACCAAGTGTTCTGATCAATTCTGAAATAGGAAGTTTTCTAGTTCTATCGATTCTTACGTAACCTAGACCCTTAGCATCTGTTTCATATTCCAACCATGCACCACGGTTAGGGATGACAGTTGTACCGAAGTTTACACGGCCATTTTTATCTGTGTCTTGATTGTAATAAATACCAGGTGAACGTACCAATTGTGAAACAATAACACGTTCAGCACCGTTGATGATGAAAGTTCCTTCATCAGTCATGATAGGGAAATCACCGAAGAAAACATCTTGGGTTTTAATTTCACCAGTTTCATGATTAGTCAACTTAAGAGTTACATGTAATGGTGCTGAGAAGTTAGCATCATGTGCACGAGCTTCTTCAACAGTATATTTTGGTTCTAGTAACTTGTAATCGACATATTCCAAAGAAAGGTTTCCAGCAAAGTCATCGATTGGCATAATATCGTCAAACATATCCTTTAGTCCCTCATCTAGGAACCATTTATAAGAATTAGTTTGGATGTCAATCAAATTTGGCAGTGGAAGTACTTCCTTGATCTTTGCATAACTACGACGAACACGGTGTGCACCATAATTAACGTTATGATAAGTCAAATTTTTCACCTCAACATATAATTTGTCCAAATGCAGATCAAACAATATTACAGTTTGATTACATTTTGCCTGAAAACGCTCTTTTAACCTGTTTTTAGGCAAAAAAAAACCAAAAATAGAATCTAAAAAATCTATTTTTGCGTTTTTATTTGGCATAACCACGGACAATAGATCGTGATCTGCAATTTGAACTTTGAATCTCAAAATAGATAATACTACTAAGCACTATTGATGTCAATAGTCAAGTAGCCTATTTTTGAGTAGTTAGTGTCTTCTTATCTTCAGGACTATCGACTGTAACATTCAACTTGCCCTTCTTTGATCCAACCTTGATCGAATCACCGGCTTTAACTTTACCCATTAAGAGTTGTTCACTGGCTGGATCTTCAATCTCGCGCTGAATAGTTCTTCTCATTGGACGAGCCCCATATTCAGGATTGTACCCATCCTTAACCAAGTCACTATAAGCACTTGGAGAAATAACTAGCTTGATTTCTCTTTCGGCCAAACGTTTTCTCAAATTGTTGCTCATGATTTTAGCAATTTCTTTGAGTTGTTCTTTATTTAATGATTTGAAGACAATTGTTTCATCAAGACGATTTAAGAATTCAGGACGGAAGAACTTCTTCAATTCAGCATTGATTCGTTCTTGCATTTCTTTGTAGTCGTTATGAACATCCTTGGCACCAAAACCAACCGACTTATCTTCCTCAAGTGATCTTGCACCCAAGTTTGAAGTCATAATGATAATTGTGTTTCTAAAATCAACCTTACGTCCCTTAGCATCCGTTAAGATACCATCATCAAGGACCTGTAGTAAAATATTGAAAACATCTGGATGGGCTTTTTCAACTTCATCTAGTAGAACAACTGAGTATGGTTCATTTCTAACCTTTTCTGTTAATTGTCCACCCTCATCGAAACCAACGTAACCAGGTGCTGAACCAATCAATTTCGAAGTACTGTATTGTTCCATATATTCAGACATATCTACTCGAATCAAATTGTCTTCTGAACCGAACATAACTTCAGCAATTGATTTAGCAAGTTCAGTCTTACCAACACCAGTAGGTCCCAAGAACATAAATGAGCCAATTGGACGAGCAGGATCTTTCATACCACTTCTGGCACGACGAATAGCACGAGAAACAGCATTAATAGCGTCATCTTGACCAATCACACGCTTATGTAATTCTTTTTCAAGATTAAGTAGACGTTCGCTTTCCTTACGAGTGATCTGTTTAACCGGAACACCCGTCCATTGAGCAATAATCTCGGCAATATCATCGGCTGTAACAACTGGTTTTTTATTATTAGCTGATTTTCTATTCTTTAGTTTCGCAAGTTCAGCCTGTACATCCTGTTCTTCTTCACGGATTTTAGCAGCCTTTTCAAAATCCTGATCAAGAATGGCATTGTTCTTATCATTCAATAGCTTCATTGATTGATTAGTTAGATCTTCGAGTTTGTTGTTCTTTGACACGTTGTGAATTCGAACTTTAGCTGAAGCCTCATCCATCAAATCAATCGCCTTATCAGGTAAGAAACGGTTGGTCAAATAACGAGTTGATAAGCGAACCGCTGCCCTAACAGCTTCATCAGAAATAGTTAAACCATGATGCTGTTCATATCTAGGACGTAGTCCCTCAAGAATTTTAACTGAATCTTCTGCTGTTGGTTCTTCAACGTGAACCTTAGCAAAACGACGTTCCAATGCAGTATCTTTTTCAATATATTTTTGATATTCATTTGAGGTCGTTGCACCGATCAATTGTAATTCACCACGTGCCAAAGCAGGTTTCAAAATATTGGAAGCATCAATTGCCCCTTCAGCACCACCGGCACCAATCAAAGTATGCAATTCATCAATAAATAGAATTACGTGCTTATCTTGATAAATTTCTTCGATGATTTTCTTCAAACGATCTTCAAACTCACCACGATACTTAGTACCAGCCACTAATGAACCCATATCAAGCATCATGATCCGTTTACTTTGCATATCAATTGGAACTTCTTTTTTAACGATGGCAATTGCTAAACCTTCAGCAATGGCAGTTTTACCAACACCAGGTTCACCAACTAAAACTGGATTGTTCTTAGTTCTACGACTAAGAATCTGGATGGTTCTCTCAACTTCTTCCTTACGACCAATAACAGGATCGATTTGGTTGTCTTGAGCCATCTTAGTTAAGTCACGAGCTAATGAATCCAAAGTTGGAGTGCCACCAGCCTGAGCTTGTTGTTTCTTTTGTTTGGATGCCAAATTAGCAGCCATACCACGACGACCAGCTTTATTTGACATTCCCATTTTATTTAATAGTAATGACTTAGTTTTGGCTAAGCTTAATCCCAAATTAACTAAAATACGATTTGCTAAATTATCAGCGTCGTCAAGAATTGCTAACAAAATATGTTCTGTACCGATACGGTTAGCCTTATATAGGTTAGAAGTTTCCTCCGCATCACTTAAAATCAATTGCCCCTTAGGAGAATAAGGCAAATAAATTCCCTTAGCGGTATTAGATGAGACATCTCCATAACCTGTCAGATGTTCAATCTCCTCTTCAACATCCTGATCACTAACAGCTAGATCTCTCAAAGTAATACCGGCGATACCATCATTTTCCATTGTTAGGCCAAGTAAAATGTGCTCAGTTCCAACAGCATTATGATGAAATGTCTTAGCTTGTTCTTGAGCTAACACAAGTGCATTTTTGGCGCTTTCGGTAAATACTTTGTCCATTTAACGTTACCTCTACTTTTTAAGTGTCTGTTTAGAAAGTATAATTGTGTTTTTTAAAAAAGCAATTAATTTACCTTATGAAGCATAATCAGATAATTAATAAATCAATTATAACTGCTTTCACTAGAATCCTAACACATTCATTGAATTAATATACTTAAATCAGATTTCCAATCTGGAACAATTATTTAATTAAGAATCCTTTTGAGAGAACGAAAAAAGGCAATCAATTCTTATTAGAATTAACTACCCTTTTTAACTTATTCGCTTCTCTGAAGCGGAAGACGAGATTCGAACTCGCGACCCCCACCATGGCAAGGTGATGTTCT
>NZ_JQCF01000024.1 GCF_001438805.1 Companilactobacillus kimchiensis | reverse complement strand
TTTATTTTGAGCAGAAAGAGCTATGTTATGTTCCACGTTTATACTGCATGTTTGAGTAAAAAGGCAGTTATGTCCCAAACTCATTTTTATATCTAAACTAATAATATTCCATATATTTATATCATACAAAAATCAAATTCATTTGTTTCAAAAATATACACAAAAAATCCTTTAGACTTCACATCTTGAGGTCTAAAGGAAAGGTAATACTAGTTAAAGATTTTATTTCTTAAGGTTTTTTTCAACAAAATCGCGTACTTCAGCATCCTTCATATCAAGGAATGGTTTTTCTGCTTCTTCTGTCTTAACTGTATCGTGATTGTTGTTCTCCATGAAATAGTCCCAAATAGCGTCACGAACAACTGTCTTATCATCGCTCCAGTCGAAAGCCTCACTCATCTTTAGGTTCAAAACTTCTGGTTCTTTAGCAATAGCTGCATCAGCCATTTTACTTTCGTCAACTTCTGCCATAATTTCAACAACCTCCTTAGTTACGAGTTCATTATAGTTCTAATCTGAAAAAGTGACACACTAAATGCCTATTTTTTTTAATAATTTTATTGCTTGGCATCATTTTTGTACTAATAAGTATTGATATCATTATCTTCTATCAATTAATATTACTTTTATACATTTTGTACAACAAATTTGATTGTGATTTGAGTTAATTATTTGACAGCATCATGATATACTAAGTATTCGCATTAATGTTCCCCAACTTCCCATAAATGGGATATTATTATGGGAGGTTGTCGGTTTTCTCCTTACAAGTAAATCTGACAATAATAAAGGGTCATCCGTTTTTGGATGATCCTTTTTTTAGTTATTCTTAATAACAAATTCATCCGTTGATACTCGATAAGCTACCGTAGGATTCTGATAGTCACCAAGATAAACGATTCGATCAGTTTTCCAAGCCGTATCAGATCCTAATTCTCGACTACTGCTGATTTTTTCTTCATCATTTATCAATGGAGTGATTTTTTCAATGTTTAATACCTTTGAAACTTCCTCATAAACATATGCATCTTTAGCTTCAACCCATTCGTTTGTGGAAACTCGATAATAATGTTTACCTGTAATTGTTGCCATTTGATCAGTAACCCAAGATGTTCCTGGTTTTAAAGCACGTTCACTGACTGGATTAAATTTATTATTACTAATTGCAAATAATTGTACTGGACCACGATCTAAGTAAGTAGCAATCGTTTGATTTAAATAATCATAATTAATCTTTTTAACATTATTATGTGATCCATGATTACTATTAGAATGATGATTTCCACCATTACTATTAGAATTATCATCTGTTGATTCATCTTTAGTATATTCAACGGATTCTAACGGTGTAATCGTACGATCAGGATTAACGGTAGCTTGAATGGTTTGTTTGTCAGCTGTATAACCCTTCACAACTGGTACAGCAACATCAATTGTACTGCCGATAGCCCCATGTTGTTTGGTTACCACTTGATCTGCTAAATTGGATGTGACTGTTACATCCGCTAATACTGGTTCAATAATATCTGGATCTATACTATATTCGGTTTTGGGATTATCAACGTTTTCATCTGAAGGTATCACTCCACTGACTTGCTTGATCCATTCATCAGTTGAAACCCGATAATAAGTAGCTGATTCAGTAGTCATCTTTTTATCAGTGCCCCAAGCAGAACCACCATTAAGCCCTCTGTCTGATAGACTCATATCTTTGTCATATAATGAATAAACAAAGCCCGCTGGTCCCGCTAATTCAATGGTTGCTCCAGCAGGAAGCTCCCCTATTGTTGTCGATAATAATTTAATTTTTACCACGGGAGCATAAGGGAAATCCTTTTCAGAATCACCATTCATTGAGGCAGAAACCGTTTCTCCAGCTTTGCCTTTATAGTCATATGTAAAATCACGACCATAATTGATTGATTTGACCGAAATTTGTCCCGAAATTATTCCATCATTATCAGCTGCTGGTAATATCTTATTAGTGACACTGTTGGCATCATTATATGGATAATCTTTTGGTACGACATTGTAAACCATATAGTCATTACTACCATCATTTGTCGAACCACCATCAACTCCGTTAGCTTGTTTGACCCATGTATCTTCATCAACTAGATGGTAGTATAAATCTCCATTGCTATCTTTCATACTTTGATCAACGTTTAAAACCGAGTCGCCGTTTCTGCCATTTGACATTTTATTACCATATTTATCATAGGTATTATATGAAAATCCAGCTGGTCCAGCGAGTTCTATCCGTGTATCATCTGGAAGCTTACCACTACTTTGCTTATTGATATTTACATAAATTTTATCACCAGCACTATTCTGAGCTGGAGCAATCGTTCCCACTTGCCCTTTTACTGAATACGTTTGATTCTGATACTGAATATCAGCTGTTACATTTCCAGAATCATCAATTGTTTCATTAGATCCACCAAAATATTCATTTGTTTGTGTATCGCTTGGTATCGATGTAGAATCACCATCTTGATTTGATGAATCCTCGTTATTTTCCTTTGAAACATCAGCTTCAGGATCAGCTTCTACTTGATTATTTGGCTGTTCAGAAGAACTTGCGGATTCACCTTCATTGTTACTAGCATTAGTTTCTGATTCAACTGTCGTGTCAGCTTTAACTGCGACCATATTATTTTCAATAGCTAGACCACCTGTAAAAAATAATGTTCCGACGACTAACCAAACTTTACCAGATTTACGTAATTTTTTATGTAAAACAACATTAGCTTGTCTTTTTAATTGTTCAAATCTCATGCAAATTTCCCCCTCAATTTATAAAATTAATTCCTATATTAATCATAAATCAAAAAAGCATTTCACATAACCGGTGAAATGCCTTTTAAATTAAATTATTAATATATTATTTATCTTTATTCTTATCAGCTTGAGCTTTTTTACCTAAGGTTGAATGATGCATTCCGTAAGCAAAGTAAACTACTAAACCAATAGCAAACCAGATACCAGCGTATATTTTAGCCTGAATATCTAGGCCCCAGAAAACAACTAGAGCACCTAAGAATCCTAAAGCTGGTAGAACGGGATAGAATGGAACTTTGAATTGCGGAACGGCGATATCTTTTCCTTCACGTCTTCTCAAGGGATAAATTCCTAGGGAAACGAACATGAAGGCAATCAAGGTACCAGCGGAGATCAATTGTGCTAAGAAAGCAAAGGGACAAAAGGCCCCAATCAAAATACCTACAATAGAAAGAACTAGTAAAGCATGATTAGGAAGATTCTTATCATTCAACTCACCTAACCACTTAGGTAACATGCCATCACGTCCGAATGAATAAACTAATCTGGAACCAGCTAACATCATTCCGATCAAGGCGGTAAACATCCCGACAACGGCAACGGCCTGAATAACACTAGCGATAATTGGATGTCCTGCATGTCTTAAAGCCCAGCCAACAGGTTCAGCATTGTTCGCATATGAAGAATACTTGAACATACCAACTAAGACTAAGGCTACAGCGACGAATAAAACAACCGCAATCAATAATGATCCTAAAATACCACGGGGCATAGTCTTCCCGGGATCTTTGGCTTCAGCTGAATTAGCAGCAATTGAATCAAAGCCGATATATGATAAGAAAATCATTGAAACACCTGCATAGATTCCTTGCCAACCACCAAAAGCAGTTCCATCTGGGTTGACCCGATACTTAGGAATAAATGGGAAATAATTTTCAACGTGAATTGCAGTCAAACCTACAATAATGAAGACAACTACGGCTAAAACTTTTAAAATAACTAAAACATTTTCAACTTTAGCAGCACCACTGGCTCCGTGAGAAATCAGCCACGCTACTGCGGCAATGACAACCACAGCGACTAAATCAACGATTCCACCGTTACTGCCAAAGGTATTGGCAATTGCATTCGGGAAATGGATTCCCAACGGTTCTAACAGTCCCCGGAAATTGGCGGACAACCCCGAGCCAACAAAGGCCAAGGCAATGAAATACTCAGCCAGTAACGCCCAACCAGCGACCCAACCGAAAAACTCACCAAACATAACATTGATCCAAGAATACGCCGAACCAGCAAATGGCATGGCAGCGGCCATCTCAGCATAAGCAAAAGCTACTAAACCAGCCACGATAGCGGCTACGATAAATGAAAATACCACTGATGGACCAGTATGTTCAGCAGCCACAACCCCTGGCAAAGTAAAAATTGAAGTAGAAACAATTGTTCCGACACCTAATGCCAAAAAATCCTTAACTGTTAAAACTCTAACTAAATGTGAATCTTTATCCTCATAAATACTCGGATCTTCTTTTAAGGTCAAACGTTTAAAAAAACCACTCATAAAAAATACCCTCCTCTTGATTTACCAACCTATTTTTTCATTACTCGGAATAATTACTTGATTATTTTCTGCAGCTGCAAAAGCGTCGTCCAAAACATTCAACGCACGATCCAACTCATCACGACTGATGACCAAAGGCGGTTGAAACCGCAATATGTTTCCCTTCAGTGTAATAATAACAACGCCGTGTTGAAATGCATAGTAAATAACTTTGTTAGCAAAATCAGAGTTTGGTTCTTTTGATACTCGATCTGTAACTAACTCAATTCCTCCATCGAGTCCATACATTCTCACATCACCAATCTCTCGATAATGTTTTTGCATTTCAAGGAATCTTTCTTCAGCATAGGCTCCTTCAGAAGTTGATCTGTCGAGTAATTCCTCATCTTCCAAAACATCTAAGGTTGCCATTGAAGCAGCACAACAGATCGGATTGCCAGCGGTGGTAAAAGTATGAGCTGGTGAATCGAGGCTTTCCATAATTTCTTTCTTACCAATTGTAGCTGATAAAGGCATTCCCGAAGCTAAAGACTTTCCAACAGACATCAAGTCGGGTTCAATGTTGTTAAATTGTTGGTAACTCCACATTTTGCCAGTGCGTCCCATGCCTTGATTGATTTCATCAACCGCAAACAAAATACCATTTTCATGACAAAATTTGTAAACTAGTTGCATATATTCTTCAGGCGCTTTACGAATACCACCATCACCTTGAATTGGTTCAATCAAAACGCAAGCTACCTCATCAGCTGGTAAAAAGCTTTCGAACGGTTCCTTAAATTCTTTGAATGACCTAATTGCGACATCGTGTTCGGTTTCGTTAGGATATCGTCGATATAAATCAGGATATGGTACGTGAACGATCCCTGGTAATAAAGGTCCCATCTTACGAGTCATATTTAAGCTGACTCCTGATAAAGACATCGAACCATAAGTTGACCCATGGTAGGAATCCATATAGGAAACGATATATTGACGCCCTGTGTAGGCTCTCGAAAACTTGATAATGGCATCATTTGCTTCGGAACCTGAATTTGAGAATGCCACTTGTTTATCTGTACCCGGAACTAATTTGGCTAGACGTTCAGCTAATTCCTGCCCTGGACGATGATGAAAATAAGCCGGTGTGTAATGAATCAGTTTTTCAGCTTGTTCCTGAATAGCTTTAACAACCTTTTCATTGGTATGACCAACGTTGATAGCAGATGCGCTTGCCAACAAATCGATATACTCGTTTCCATCTACGTCGATTAACGTTGAATTGTGTGCGGATTCTATGACGAGATCGTAATAATTAATGCGTGAAGCTTTGGCGTAATACTTATTTTCGTTTTGAATCAAACGCCGATCCACCTCGTGATCATGATCTACCTTTTGCGTTGTCATAATGACACCTCCTATATGATTTTTATTGATTGAAATATTGTTATTTTAATGTTTTTTTAATTTAGTTGCAAGAATTTTATTTATATCAAAGCCTATTTAATCAAGGATATTTAGCTATATCACATAATTTCACACTATGTAAGCGTTAAAATATTATTAAAGAAATTCTAATTTATAAGAAGTTGCTAATAATTAATTGGCGCACTACTATTGTTTTGGAGGTATTTAACAATTATGAATGACGAAAAAAAGTTGTTAGAATACATGTCGAACTTCTACAGTATTCCTGCTAAGAAATTGACAGAAACATATACAATCGACCAATTAAAAGATGCTTATATTGAAATCGAACACAAAACTAAATATCAAAAACATTTGAATGATAAAAAGGATTTCCCTAGCGAATATCTAATGAGAGAATTTAGTCCACTTTAAGGAAATCCTTAAATCAAAAATCACACCATATTATTGTGAATCCCGTAATTGGGAATATTCATAAACAATAATATAGTGTGATTTTTTTAGTATACCGAAGCCTTCCAATAACAAAACATGGAAAAAATTAAAATAGAAGTGTTAGTCTTTTGTGTACTTTTATTAAAAAGAGTATGATTTTTATAGACATTATTGTGTAATATATATCATGTTTTTGATAATTAAACTTACATTTAATAATAAAGAAGTGTTAATAATCAGGGGGAGTTTTATTATGAGATTTCAACAATTGAAACATAATCCAAATAATATAATAAGAAAGAAACTAGTCAAATCTGGGAAGAACTGGATCACTGTCTCCACTTTAGCAATTGCGGGTGGACTATTTTTAGTTGGTTCTCCTTCTACCACGGTTAAAGCTGACACTGTTAATAATTCAGTAACAACTTCGACACCTGATACAACCGATAATCCAGTTGTCAGTGATTCTCAAACGAATCAGAAACCAGATGTGACTCCAGTATCCGGTCAAGTATCTGAGCCTAATACTGAGACACCAAATAATGGGGCTGGTTCTACTCAACAACCTGCAGCTGCTGTTAATTCCACTCAATCATCAGACAATGGGGATGACACAACATCTGAAGCTACTAATACCATTCAAACTCAGATTCCGGCCGCTACACCAACTCAGGATACTAATAAATTTAATATTCCCGATGATGCTTGGGTCAAAAATGATGGCACTGCAGCCGATACCTCAGGTCCTTGGATTGGTGCCCCATGGTATATCACCCAATCGGGAGAAATGCATATTGGCGAAGGAAACCTCACTTCTGACGCTACAAGTTGGGCTGGTAACACTGGTGGTTCCGATAGCGAAAGCTATGCTAAGAAAATTAAAAAAATATCTTTTGACGGTCCTGTAACGACGACTGATCAATTTACCGATATGTTTCAGAATTTAACTTCATTAACAGAAATAGATAATATCGACAATTTAGATGTTAGTGCTACAACTAATTTGGCCAATGCTTTTTCCGGTGACAGTGCATTAACTTCTTTAGACTTATCTTTCTGGGATACTTCAAACGTTACTGATATGTCATATATGTTTTTAGGTGATACCGCTCTTGGAAAGATAATTTTTAATGATAGTCCATCCAGTACAAAAAAGGTTACTGATATGTCATATATGTTTGCCATGTCATCCGATCCAAATGCCACTGAAGGCATTTCAAGTAAACTTAAAAATTTGGATATTACAGATTGGGACACAAGCAATCTTCAAAGTGTTCAAGGAATGTTCGCTAACAATGCTGGCTTAACTGCGTTGAGTGTTCCTAATTGGAAGACTAAACAGCTTGAAGATTCAAGTGGTATGTTCAAGAATGACACTGCATTAAAATCTGTAGATCTTTCCGCTTGGACAATACCTGGTCTGAGTTATGTTTCTTCCATGTTCCAAAATGATACCGCATTGGAGTCAGTGAATCTTTCTGGTTGGGCAACACCTAGTCCTGGTTTAACTAGTATTACCGCTATGTTCCAGGATGATGTTAACTTGACAGATGTTGATATCTCTAATTTTGATGTTTCCAATATAACTGACTTTACTTATTTATTTCTAAATGATAAAAAACTTAAGGGTTTGGATTTATCTAAATGGGATATGAATACTGATGCTGATGTCGGCACAACCAAACCTGGTGAAAACACATATGGTATGTTTGATGGAACTGATATGAACTATATCATTCTTGGACCAAACAACCATTTCACAACGAACATTACATTGCCATCAACCAAATCAGATACTTGGTACAACACTGATAAAACAGCCACTCCCAAATCATTCTCTGCTACTGATGCTGCATCATCTATTGGTAGCATTTACAATAAGGGAGCAGACAGTCCTAAAACTGCTTTCACTTTTATTCCAAATTTTGATATTACAACCGATGTAACCATTCATTCTAATCTTGGTGATAAAGTTGTTAGCAATGTTAAAGCCACTGTTGGAAAAGATAAAACCGTCACCGTTACTGTTCCTAAAGTCGATGGTTATACAGTTTCTCCGACAACTGTAACTGCAACAGTGAATGACACCGGAACCATCACTACGGATGAAACAGTTACTTATACCCCAGATAAAAAACCTTCAGGTGGTAACCACGGTTCAGGCAGTAACAATAATAACAGCAACAATAACAATAACAACAATAATAACCAACCCAATGTAACTACTGAGCATAAAGTTCAAACAGTTTCAACATACAACGATCTCAGTGATACTCCTTTGTACACTCAAAATACTGATAAAGCCATGTCTTTAGTTACTGATCAAGCTTTGGCTAAAAACTCTGGTTGGTACAGTGATCAAAAAGTAACTATTAATGGTGTTGATTATTACCGGGTCGCTACCGACAGATATGTCAAAGCCGATCAATCATATGTTTACCAAGCAACTAATTCCGATATTAAAACACATACCGATTCACCTAAGAGGCTATATACTGCTAAGGGTGTTTTAGTAATGGATCGTGAATTATCCGCCAACAGCGAATGGTTCACTGATCGTATTATTGACATTGATGGTGTTCAATATTATCGAGTTTCAACTAACGAATTTATTAAAGCTGACGATGTTTCGATCTATTAAAATATATCGTTTCTTTTGATTAATTTTTAAATTATTACCTATAATAATAAAAGCCATATCGAGAGCAAGTTTTGCTTATCTCAATATGGCTTTTTTAATATATAGTTTCGCTTATCAATATTTGATTAATATTTAATTCATAAAAAGTTTTGTTTAACAAATATGTCAATACCAATAAACATTTCTTAACATAATTGAAATAGTTAAAAATAAAAAAATATTATAATTGTGTACGTAATGTATAAATTTAAAAATATAGAGGATTAAAAGGGGCATATATATAATGAGATTCGAACAATTAAAGCGCGACCCTAATAACGTTGTAAAGAAAAGATTAGTTAAATCAAAGAAGAACTGGGTCGTTTTATCTAGTTTATCTATTGCCGGGGGGCTCTTCCTACTTGGTGGTCCAAGCTATGTTGCTAAAGCTGACGTCACTACCGAATCAGTTAAAACAGCCGTAGTTGCATCAAGCAAACCAGCTGCCTCCCCCAGTGCTAGCGATAGTACTGCCAAACCTGTAGCTACTGCACCAAAAGCCACTACAACTGGTACAGCAGTTACTGCATCTACTGAAAAATCCACATCAACTAAAACTCCAGCAGTTACTGCAACACCTGTTACAAGTACACCTGCTGCCAGCACTACACCCGTAACTGTTGAAAAAACTGCTGCCCCTACTGAAAAGGCTGCCTAAATTCCTGCACCAACTAGTTCAGATAAGACTGAAACAGCTAGTGCAGCCCTTAGTGATACTGCTGCCAAGACTTCAGCCATAGAAACACCTGTTGTTACTAAAGATTCCAATGATACTGTAAAAGAAAACGTTAAAGCGTCCACTGATACAGAAACTGTTAAACCTGATCAATCTACCGTTGACACACCCGTTACAAATGAAAACAAAGGTAATACTGATACAACAGATACTACTAAAAAAGATGATGTAACTATTGACGATACATCTGACAATACGAATCCATCAGTTGTCACACCTAACTTAGATTCTTTATCAAAAAATATTTTATCTAATCTATCTGTTAAAGCCACTGATGCTTCACTTATTACAGCACTCGATGCAGCTGCTCCAGTTGCTGAAGACGCCGTTGTAAAATCTAATTCTGGTAATGGTTGGCAAGTTGATACTACTGGTACTACTTTAACTCTAGACAATACCTTTGGTACCGGTACTTTGGCTGAAAGCTCTGGTCAAGACGCTGGTCGTTGGGGTGGTAATTCTAGCACCATCACAACTATTACTGTTAACAATGCCCTACCAGCTCCAAAGAATTCATCATACTTATTCTCAGATATGCCTAAATTAACTACTATTAATAATCTTGAAAATCTCAAATTGGATAATACTACAGATATTCAAGGAATGTTTAAAAACGATAGTAGTATCACTAAAATTGATTTCACAAATAATACTTTGCATGCTATTAAGGATATTAGCCATGCTTTCGAAAATGACACAAATCTAGAATCAGTAGTCTTTCCAACTGGTAATGCAGTAAATCTTAGTGGAGTTTCAAACGCTAACTCTGCATTTGCCAATGATATTAATTTAGTTAATCCTGGTGTTAGTGCATGGCAAGTCGCACAATTAACTGATTCTCGTAGTATGTTTAAAAATGACGCTAAAATAGCAAGCCTTGACTTACACGGATGGTTGACATCTAAAAATTTAAATAGTGGAGATTCCTCAATTGGTGAGGGAATGTTTGATGGTACTGATTTACAATCTATCAGAATTCATAATCAAGCGTATTTCAGTAATTCAACTGCACTTACATCAACTTCAGGTAGTAAATGGCAAAATGGAAATGTAACATTCATGGGAATACCTACTGCTACAAGCGGACTAGGCTTTACATTTACGAAAGATGTTCCTGTTGCTTCTGCCGGTTATACTGCATCATCTGATGGTAATCAAAAGTGGGATCAATACGCTAGATTATATACTGCAGTCTCTTCACCTGACGGTACAACTGTCATGAATTTAGTCACTGTCCCAACAAACCACGGTAATATTACTGTTGAGGCACAAGGTATCATTGGTCAAAGTAATTCTGTTGCATTAAAACCTACTATTACAATTAATGGTCAAACTTATACAACAACAACATCATCCGTAATGGCTACTTTTGGACAAACTATGGCCACAGCTGATAAGGATGCTAAGGGTAACGCCCTTAATGAAGCTAATCCCGTCATTTATTTAGGTGCGGCTGTAAGTGGTACTTCTACTAAAACAATTAAAACTAGTCAAGGTGGAGATGTCACATTAACTATTCCAGCTGGTAACGTTGGTGGAACTAGTTCAGTAGATATTCCTCAAGACCAATTACCTGAGGGTTATCACGCTGTAAATCCAACTTTAACTGTTACTTATACTGATGATGCTACTGATCCTTATTCTCTTGATACTCCTGAAATCGAGCTTGTTGGAAATGATGTTACGCCAGTTGCCAATACATTCGAAACTCCGAATAATGTAACACCAACTGCCGGTTCTATTGTTTCTACTGATGGTTCTGATTCTACTATCATTAATGCTAAGGTTGGAGATAAAGTTAATCTTAAACTACCTACTGCCGAGGGTTACAAAGCCTTTGATAATAATGGTAAAGAAATCACAGAAGTTCCTGGTACCCTTAATCCTGATGGTACTTTCAAACCTGACAATACTGATCTTGATTTAACTAAGGTTACTTATGTCGGTAACGCCGTCGACAAGTTGCCTGTAGTTTCTATTACTGATCCTGATAATAAATCAACTGATGGCTCTTTCATTTCTTCTGATGGTTCTCCTGTTTCATCTGTAAAGGTCGGCGATAAAGTTAGTCTTAAAGTTCCTGACGTTACTGGATATGCCCCTACTGACGCTACTGGTAAAAAACTTGTTGATGCTGATGGTAAAACTCTTACTGAAATTCCTGGTTCTATTAACGCAGATGGTAAATTTGTTCCCGATGACAATAGTCTTGATGTATCTAAAATTGATTACGTTGGTAACACCGTTGACAAGATGCCTGTAGTTTCTATTACTGATCCTGATAATAAATCAACTGATGGCTCTTTCATTTCTTCTGATGGTTCTCCTGTTTCATCTGTAAAGGTCGGCGATAAAGTTAGTCTTAAAGTTCCTGACGTTACTGGATATGCCCCTACTGACGCTACTGGTAAAAAACTTGTTGATGCTGATGGTAAAACTCTTACTGAAATTCCTGGTTCTATTAACGCAGATGGTAAATTTGTTCCCGATGACAATAGTCTTGATGTATCTAAAATTGATTACGTTGGTAACACCGTTGACAAGATGCCTGTAGTTTCTATTACTGATCCTGATAATAAATCAACTGATGGCTCTTTCGTTTCTTCTGATGGTTCTCCTGTTTCATCTGTAAATGTTGGAGATAAAGTTAGTCTTAAGGTTCCTGACGTTACTGGATATACTCCTACTGACGCTACTGGTAAAAAACTTGTTGATGCTAATGGTAAGGCTCTTACTGAAATTCCTGGTTCTATTAATGCAGACGGTAAATTTGTTCCCGATGACAATAGTCTTGATGTATCTAAAGTTGATTACGCTGGTAACTCGGTTGACAAGATGCCTGTAGTTTCTATTACTGATCCTGATAATAAATCAACTGATGGTTCTTTCGTTTCTTCTGATGGTTCTCCTGTTTCATCTGTAAATGTTGGAGATAAAGTTAGTCTTAAAGTTCCTGACGTTACTGGATATACCCCTACTGACGCCACTGGTAAAAAGCTTGTTGATGCTACTGGTAAAGCTCTTACTGAAATTCCTGGTTCTATTAACGCAGACGGTAAATTTGTTCCCGATGACAATAGTCTTGATGTATCTAAAGTTGATTACGCTGGTAACTCGGTTGACAAGATGCCTGTAGTTTCTATTACTGATCCTGATAATAAATCAACTGATGGTTCTTTCGTTTCTTCTGATGGTTCTCCTGTTTCATCTGTAAATGTTGGAGATAAAGTTAGTCTTAAAGTTCCTGACGTTACTGGATATACCCCTACTGACGCCACTGGTAAAAAGCTTGTTGATGCTACTGGTAAAGCTCTTACTGAAATTCCTGGTTCTATTAACGCAGACGGTAAATTTGTTCCCGATGACAATAGTCTTGATGTATCTAAAGTTGATTACGTTGGTGATACTATTAATAAGCCTTCAACTGATGCATTATTTAACACTCCTAATGGTCAAACCACCGGATCACTTGTTACAACTGATGGTAATGCCATTCCTGATGGCACTTCCAAAGTTGGTGATAAGGTAATTCTTAAGTTACCTGTTGTTGGTGGTTATAAAGTTGCTGATGAAAAAGGTAACATCCTTAAGGGCACCGACGGTAATCCTCTTACAGAAGTTACTGGTACCCTTGGTATTGATGGTAAATTTATTCCGGATGATAGGTCATTTGATCCTGCAAAATTGACTTATATTGGTGACACTGTTACTACAATGCCAGCTGTTTCATTTAAGGATCCTAAAGACAAACCAGTTACTGGTTCTATCGTTTCTAATGATGGCCAAGATACTCCTCTTACTAGCACCAAAGTTGGTGATCATGTGGTAGTTAAAATTCCTAAAATTGATGGTTACCATGCAACTGGTAAAGATGGCAAACTAATTGATAAAATTTCAGGTACCATTAACCCTGAAGGCAAGTTTGTTCCAGATTCTACTAAGGTGGAAGATATCGCCTATGTTGGCGATTCAGTATCAAATGCCACTGCAACAGTTAAGGCTACACAAAACGGAACTACTGATTTGCCAGACTTCACTGTTTCAGATCTTACAGGTAAGGTTGGAGACACTGTGGAAGTCAAGGTTCCAACAAAAGCCGGATACACAGCAGACCAAACAGTTGTTAAAGGTGTTATCCAACCTGATGGTAAGACAGTCAAAGTTACTGAACCAGTAAATTACACTGGTAGCAAATACACAGATTCAGTTGCTACTATCCAGACTAATAATCACGGCCCACAACAAGTTCACATTAGCGGACAAGTTGGTCAATCTGTAACCGTTAACGTTCCCACTATTGAGGGTTACACTCCTGATAGAAAACAAGTTAGCGGAATTATGGATGAAAATGGTGATGTTAAGCCTACTGAAGTCGTAAACTACACACCAAATAACATAACCACTGGTACAGCAACAATCAGCACCCCAAATGGTGATCAAACAGTTACGGACTTACATGGTACAGTTAATGATAACGGTAAAGTTTCTATCACTGTTCCTAAAGTCACAGGTTATACTCCTGATAAAGAAACTATCACTGGTACGATGAATCCAAATGGTACCGTAACTCCAGACGAAACTGTTACTTACACTGGTAATCCTGTTACTGGCAAAGCTGTAATTATCCCAGCTACTAAAGATAACCAAAACACACCTCAAACAGTTACTGGACTAAGTGGCATTGTTGGTCAAACTTTAACAATTAGCGTTCCTCAAATCTCTGGTTACACAGCCAATGTCACTACTGTCAAAGCTGTAATTAATCCTGATAATACAATTACAACAACTGATAGTGTAATTTACACTAAAAATCCTATTAGTCACCACAGTAGTAGCAGCAGCGAAACACCGGTAGTGACAACACCTGATACAAACCATGAAGCAACTGCTCCTGTACATCAAAATGTAAATGTTGCAACCTTCTCAGATCAACCTGACGTTCAACTTTACGAAATTGATAGTAGCAGTAATGTCACACCAATCGATAACACGACTTTGAAACAAAATTCTGGTTGGTTCAGTGATCAAAAGGTTACTATCGATGGCACTACTTACTATCGTGTTTCTACAAATCAATGGGCTAAAGCTGGTCAAGTTTATACTTACAACAAGACTAACTTACACATCAGAACTTACGACGATTCCGCTAAGGACATTTACAAAGCCGAAAGCGAATTGGTCAAGAGCAGATTGATTGCAGCCGACTCTTCTTGGTTAACTGATCGGACCATTGATCTTGATGACACTGGTTACTATCGTGTTTCTACAAATGAATTTGTTAAAGCTGCCGATGCCTATGTTTATGAACCTATTAATAATGTAGTCAGAACTCACAGCAATACTCCACGCATCAGTCTTTACACTGCTAAGGGTGAACTTCTTAATGACAGATCACTTGCGGCCAATACTGATTGGTTAGCTGATAGCATCACTTATATCAACGGCGTTGAATACTATCGTGTTTCTACAAACGAATTTGTTAAAGCTTCAGATGTTGATGTAAATTATTAGATTTTAAGCAAAATTTTAGCCAGGTCATTTAATATGATCTGGCTTTTTTGTGTCCTTTTATCCAAATGTATTTTTATCAAATCTTTATAAAAATCAGCATACTTTTTATCGAATATTGGTTAGCCATATCAAGTTGGATATACGTTTCGTAAACCTATACTTAATGTGTAAACATCCCTAATCCAAGGATAGAAGGAGGATATTATGAGGTTCCAACAATTAAAGAGTGATCCAAATAATATTGTAAAAAAGCGATTAGTTAAATCAAAGAAAGGTTGGACTATATTGTCGAGTTTGTCCATTGCCGGTGGATTATTTTTTCTCACTGGCTCCAGTACCACTGTCAAAGCTGACTCTGCCACAGCTTCAGTTAAAACTACCATCAGTGAAAACAAGACCACTAAGTCAAGCACTAAAGCAATTACCACAGCCACACCTACCGTCAAACAAGTTCCTACTGTGACTGTGCAACCAACTAAAAAAATAACTACCACTACAACAGATACCGCCACTAAGACCAGCAAAATTGATCCTACAACTCCTACCACGAATACGGTCAAGAAACCAACTATTTCAAAAACACCTATCACAAGTCCTGCTAAAACAGAAGTTTCCACCACATTAACTGGTAACCGTACCACCGCTACCGTGCCCACTGTACCAGCAAAAACTAACCAAATAACTACTACCGATAAAACTGTCATGACAGCTACCCAACCAACTAAATCCGATAAAGTCGATATATCTGGTCCGACTGATCCAGCTCTACCAATTACTACTCCACTGATCAAGACCAATATTGCCGAGGGTAAACAAGGTACTAGCCACTGGTACATTACAAGTGACAAAACACTTCATATTGGAGCTGGAACCTTAGATGACAGTAAGTCAGTTACCACTTCAACTATTGATTACTCCAAACCTGGTTTTCCAGCTTTAATCAACACCACTCCTAACAATATTCCGCCCAAAGTAATTGATGACGCCAATATAGATACTGAAGATCCAACTACTATCAACAAACTTTCACCTAATGCAGTCCACAGTACTTCAACCTGGATAAATCATGCCAAAGATATTACCTCTATGTCAGTTGACGGACTTGTATCTGCTTCAAAGAATATGCAATATGTTTTTGCGGATCTATCTAAGCTAACGACTATCACTAACATTTCCAATCTCGATACTAGTAAAACCGAGAACATGGAAGGTCTATTTATGAACGACAAAGTTTTGAAAACAGTTGTCACTAATGAGGATCCTGTACCTGATCTAGTGGATCTCTCTAGCCTAAATGTTGGTCAAGTCGTCAATATGAAAAATATGTTCATGAATGATCACGCAATTAAGGCAGTCGAATTTAATCAAACTCCTTCAAAAACTATCAATCAGGTTAAAGATTTTAGTTATATGTATAAAAATGATTATGCCCTAACTTTTAATGACAATGCCGATAATGACAATCCTTATTTTAAAAATTGGCAATTAAATAATGCCCAAGATTTACGAGGAATGTTCCAAAATGATACCTCACTTAAAAAGTTAAATTTATTTGGTATGTTACAAGGCGGAGCAAATGCAGCTCTCAGCACTGGTGATTCCTCCAAAAATGAAGGTATGTTTGACGGAACTGATTTACAATCATTAACTCTGGGTACATTGAATACTTCACTACGTTTTAGCTCCACGACTGCTTTGCCCTCATCAACTTCTAACTCTTGGATCAATAGTCGCAATGAATCGTTTCTAGCTATGCCTGATAACAATCAAACAAATGCTGGTGGAATCGGTTCAGTCTTTGTTCAAGGTGGCGGTGTCCCTACACCAGAGCATAATTTCTCTGTTACTTATACCCCAAATTCAAATTACGATCCTATTCATAATGCCACTCATTTAACATTCAAAATACCTGCTAACATCACTATTCCTACTAATGGAACCGTTGATGTGCCTGATAGTCCCATCGGCAGCACTGTCTCCATCTCAGTTCCACAGGTTAAGGGTTATCTCCCGGATCGTACCAATATCAATGCCTTTGTAGTTGGTGATGGTGACATGACCTCGGATGATAAAGTCATTTATACTGGTAATCCGGTTCAACAATGGTCTGTCAAAGTTACCACTCCTAACCAAACAACTCAAATAATGACTGGAACAACTAATAAAGATGGCCAACCACTAAGAATTGGTGACTCCTTTACCATTAATCCGACCGTTGATGGCTATAAGGTAACCCCCGGAACTGATACTATCAGTGCCGATACCGAGGGAAATCCAATTATTACAATTACTGATACGCCCAAATATTCAGCCGTTCAGGCAGATTCTTCCACAGCGACTTTCACTGCTTCCAAAAATCATACTTCTAGCGTTATCATCCCTGCCGGAAACTTTGCTAATACGACAACTAAAATTAATGTTCCTCAAATTCCCGGATATTTGCTTAGCCCTGATTCCCCTACAGAATTACCAGTTATTTATACTGATCAAGGTAAATCAAGCGTTGACACTTCCAAAGTAACTTACGTTCTAATTCATATCGCTCAATCTACTACTACGATTAAAGTCTCCAACGATAATAATGTTAACGTCATTATTCCTGAGGGCGATTATGGTGATCTACATAATCTTGCTATAATTCCTACTATTCCTGGATATACTTCGAACGAATCAAGCCTTCCTGTCACTTATGACAAAAATGGTAAATCACATGTTGCTACTTCAAATGTCATTTATACTCCCATTAATTTTAAAGCCTCAACTAAAACTTTTACCGATGCCAATAATAATCAAGTCACAATCCATATTCCTGATGTTAACTACGGTGATCAAGGCAAATTTGCTCAAATTCAACCTATTCCTGGTTTCCAATTAACAGCTGACAGTTCCACACAATTGCCAATTAAATATGTCGATGGAAAAATTGTAGTTGATTCTACTAAGATCAAATTTGTCCCCATTCAAATTGCCGCTTCAACCACGAAAGTAAAAGATTTTAACAATCATGATGTAATTATCACTATCCCAGCTGGGTTCTTCGGTGATTCTAAAGAAAAAGCTCAGATTCCAGAAATTCCTGGTTATCAACTGGCTCCAAACAGTCCTAAAGAATTGCCGGTTCACTATACAGCTGATGGTGCAGCCATCGTTGATGCATCTAAAGTAAACTACGTTCCCATTCAAATTTCTGCCTCAACTACAACTATTCTAGGTCCTGATAATAAGCCTGTTATCATCAATATTCCTGGTAGTCAGTTTGGCGATAAAACACAAGTGGCAATAATTCCTCAGTTTCCCGGTTATAAAACTAAAACGGATCATTTATCAGTCAATTACTTAACCACTGGCAAATCATGGATCAATACGGATAATTTACATTACATCCCAATCCATCTTTCAGCCACACAAGTTATCGCCAAGGATTTCAACAATCAGGATGTTATCATCCCTATTCCCGATGTCGACTATGGAAAGAAAGACCAATTTGTTAATGTTACGAAAGTTCCAGGCTACAAATCTAATATTACGAAATTGCCAATTCAATACACTACCGACGGCAAAGCTACGATTGATTATCAAAGTATTAAATACACCCCAATTCATATCGATAAAACTTCTACAACCATTAACTATGCGCAGAATAAACACCTGACAATTGATATTCCAGGTGGTAATTTTGGTGATAAAAATAATATAGCTTTAATCAATCCAGTTTACGGTTATACAAATAATGTTTCTCAATTATCGGTTATTTATAAAACTGACGGCATGGCTCAAATTGACACTTCAAAACTTCAATTCACTCCCATTCACACAGTTGCCAAGGCAATCACGATCTCTTCACCTGATGGCAATAAAACTAAAGATGCCACATTAATAATTCCTGGCATTAACTTTGGGGAAAATGAAACTGTCAAAGTTCCTACATTTGCAGGATACACACCTCAAACCCCTAATTTACCAATTCAATTTGATAAAGATGGTAAAGCCTTCGTTGATCTAACTAAAATCAAATACTTCGGTAAACAGATTGCCACTGGAACAACCATTATTAATACACCTAATGGTCCGCAAACGATTAAAGTTCCGTCCGGCAGAGTCGGTGATACTGTCACTATCCAAGTTCCTAACATACCTAATTACACCCATGTTTTGCAGACAATCACTGGAAAATTAGACGGTCAAGGACATTTCGTTTCTGATACTAAAGTTATTTATAATAAAATTTCACGACATGCTGAAAAAATTACTGTTCAAGATAATTCGATTGAAAAACATAATTATTTAATTGCCACCTACGCTGACCAACCAGCCGTCCAAGTGTATTATTTGAACCATGGTCGAACAATGATTACCTTAGATAAAACCTTGAACAGCGGTACTGACTGGTTCAGTGACCAAGAAATCACTATTGCCAACGAAAAATACTATCAAATTAATGCCACCCAATGGATCAAAGCTAACCAGATCTATCGGTACGAAGCAGTCAAACAAAATATCAGTATCAAAGCAATTTCTTCACTCTACACTGCTGAAGGTAAATTGGTTACTGATCATCAGCTATCTGCTGACACTGTTTGGTTTACAGACCAAATTATTTACATTAATGGTATTAAGTATTATCGTGTTTCAACTAATGAATTTGTCAAAGCTAGTGATGTTTCTGAATTCTAAATGATGAAATAAATTTATTCTCATTATAATTTTATTGTTTTTATATACCAAAAAGTTCTATAATTTTGTTTATAAGGAAATTATTTTAATTATAGGATGGAAGGCTATATTTTATGAAGTTTCAACAATTGAAATCCGATTCAAATAGCATATTAAAAAAACAATTAGTTAAGTCTAGTAAAAATTGGATAGTTGTTTCTAGTTTTGCTATTGCTAGTGGCTTACTCTTGATGAACTACACTAACGTTCAAGCTGATGCAGTTGACGATTCATCCTCAATTACACCAGTTTCAGCTCAACAAGTCGATTCAAATAATAATTTAGTTGAACAAACGCAGGAACCTGCTAAAGCAGTTAATGATTCTGAAATAACAGCAAAATCAGTTGAATCTAATGGCTCTAACTTAACAGAAAGTCAAAATACTGGCTCAGTTCAACCTGCTGAGGACAAAACTCCAAAAGAAACTGAAACAGTGGATCCAGAAGTTTTATCTAAAGAAACAAACGACAATTTAGAAAATTCACTTGCTGATGATCCAACCGTCACTGATAAAACAACAAATGTAGATACAAGAACTGCTGATTTTAATATTCCAAATGACGCTCTTTACCAAGGATCAATTACTGATAATCCAGATAGTAGCAAGTGGTATATCTCAACTAATAAAACATTACATATTGGTCCTGGTACGGCTGGGACCTTTAATTATGATGACAGTCCCTTTAAGGAATATTCCGATAATATAGATACTATTTCTATTGATGGTCCAGTTATAGCGACTGATTATCCCGTAACAATTAAAAATCCTGGAATGACAGATCCCGCGTCTTCATTTGGTATTACTGGGCTATTTTCAAATTTAACCAATTTAACCAGTATTGATAATATTGATGAATTAGACGTTTCTCAGACTAGTTCCATTTCTTTCCTTTTTAAAAATGATCCGGTCTTAACTTCTTTAGACCTTTCTAAATGGGATACTAAGAATGTTACTTCTATGGCCGGAATCTTTCAGGGTGATCTTCAATTGAGCACCCTGAATATTAAAAATTGGAACGTTGAAAAAGTAACCGAAATGGACAACTTATTTGCCGATACAAATTTATCTTCTATCGATCTGTCAAACTGGCATGCTAAAGCTATTCAAACTATGAGTGGAATGTTTTCATATAATGAAGATATCAACCTCACTTCGCAACCTAGGTTGACTTACATTGATTTTTCAAATTTCGATACGAGTCATGTTTCCGCTATGGATTACTTATTCTATGGCCAAACCAAATTGACCACTATCAAATTTCCTCAAAATTTTAATACTAGTAAAGTTCAATATATTTATTTCATGTTTTATGGCGACGAATCACTTAAATCGATTGACATCTCCAACTATGACACAAAAGAATCTTTAAACGATGAGAATAACCTCGGTACCACTATTTTTTATGACAATCCTTCACTTGAGGCCGTTACTTTAGGGCCAAAAAATTATTTTAATAAATCATTCTCTTTACCATCTGATATTTCAGATACTTGGATTAATATTGGTAATGGTTCATTTGAAAAGCCTGAAGGTAATATCATTTTCAAAACGATTCTACCCGGAGGTGATCCATATGGTGACGTTTACAAAATATATAATGGTGATCCAAATGCACCAATAGATACCTTTGTCCCCAAACGCAACACTGTAACCGCCGATGTAACTATCCCATCCAACCTCGGTGATCAAATCGTCACCGAGATTACTGGCAAGGTTGGCACTACTGTAGATGTACCAGTACCAAATATTACTGGTTACACAGCTGATAAAACGACGGTTAAGGCCAACGTTTATAATAACAACACCATTGTAGCCGCTGAAAAGGTTACCTATACCAAGATAGACAATCCTAATAGTAATCATAGTAATAACCATAGTAGTAACCATCATAATCATGGTAGTTCAAACAGTAATTCTAATAGCAACAATAATTCAACTGAATATTATGATCAGGATATTGCTACTTATTACGACAAACCTGCTGTCCCACTCTATAACATTAATTCCAATAATACTTCTAACATTTCCAATCGAGAATTAGCAAATGGCACTAGTTGGTTTAGTGATGAAAAAGAGACTTCTGATAATCAAGTTTATTATCGCGTTTCAACAAGTGAATGGGTCAAAGCTAGCCAAGTCTATCCTTATTGGAATCTTGACCAAAATATTTTGACTAATAGTGACTCCAATAAACGACTTTACACGGCCGAAGGAAATCTCGTTTATGATCGTGAACTCGCTAAAGATAGTGCTTGGCATACTGACCGTTTTATTAAGATTGATAACGTTAAATACTATCGAGTTTCGACTAATGAATTTGTCAAAGCTAGTGATGTTTCCGAATACTAATTAAACAAAACAAATAAGTGATGTATTGGGGTTTAATCCAGCCTCAATACATCACTTATTTTTTAGTTAATTATCATAAAAGTCATTAATTGATATATATATATTACATATGTTTATTTCATTTAGGATTTTAGTCTATATTAAAGAGTTATATACTTATACTTGTAAGGAAAAATTTCTAATTATAGGATTGAAGGTAAAATTTATGAGGTTCCAACAGTTAAAACAAGATCCAAACAACGTACTAAAAAATAAATTAGTCAAAGCCGGGAAAAATTGGATAGTTATTTCTAGTCTCTCCATTGCCAGTGGTTTATTCCTAATGAACTCTATCACTGTTAAAGCCGATACTGCTCCTAACTCTACACCTATTACTCAAGACCAAGTACAACAACCTACTGCTACTAGTAATGAGCAACCACAGTCGACTCCATCAACTTCCACCCCTGAAGAAACAACTGCACCAGTTAAAGCTGATGTACCAGATCAAATTGCAGATTCAGATTTAACTAGTAATCAAGAAGGCGGAATTACTAAACTAAACACCAATCAACTCGAAGCTGAACAAGTACCAGAAAATGAGCCAATAAATTTAAAAGGCAACCCAACAATAACTGAACCAACTCCAACAGATGAACAATTGGGGAACCAACCTGATAATAAATCAGATTTTACTGTCCCTAAAGACAATATTGCTAATGGCGGAGGAAGTACATATAGTACAAGTCTTTGGTATATTTCAAATAATGGAACTCTTCATATCGGTCCCGGCACTTTACAAGGAGGAGGAATGTATACCGATAAACCTTGGCGAGATAATGATGATGACATTAAAGAAATTTCATTGGATGGTAAAGTTGAAGCTACAATGAATCCTAGCATTAATGTAACCCCGGGTATATTTCGCTACTTCGGAGACATGAAAAATCTAACTACTGTCAAAGGTTTAAACAATTTAGATTTGTCCAAATGTCCTGATATTTCCTTATTATTTTGTCATGATCCAAAATTAGTAAACATTGATGTTTCACAATTGGATGTCAGTGCCGTCACCAATATGGACTCAATATTTGAATATGATTCTAGTTTAACCAATCTCGATTTATCTAATTGGGATACTAGAAATACAGTAAATATGGGGGGGCTTATCTCTTATAATACTAGTCTGGAAACCATAACTCTTCCAAAGAATACGAGTAATGTTAAATACTTCGAGCTGATGTTCGCCGGAGATTCTAATTTATCCAACATTGATCTTTCTAATTTAGATACTGGAAATGCACTAGATATAACGGGAATGTTTGCTGATCTTCCAAAGTTAAAATCACTAAGCTTTCCTAAAAGCTTCACTACTGATAAGGTCGTAAATATGGGATTTGTTTTTGAAAATGATACCTCGCTCAAGAATATTGATATTTCCAATTTTAATATGATCAAAGCAGCTGGTCCTAATACCGATGGCTATGGTGTTTCTTTATTTGAAGGTACTGATCTCGATTCTATTACTTTAGGGCCTCAAAATGACTTTAATAACAAGGACCTTCCATTAGTAGTTCCATCAAGTAAAGCTGACCAATGGGTCAATATCGGTAATGGCACCAAAGAAAATCCTGAAGCCAACCTTAGTTTCACTACTGGTAATGATTCTGAAAATTCCACTATTGCAGACCTTTACGATGGCTCAGGTAAAAACGGTGTGGAAATATTTATTCCCTTTGGCAAGAAGACTATTCCGACCGTCCCTGCAGCTCATTTTATTGAGAATATTTATTTAAATGGCAACCTATTACCTAATCCCACTAAATATGATGTTGAGATCCCCAAAGATGGCCCCATCACTCCTGGTTCAGTCACTGAACCTAAAATTGACCCCACTTGGAAAATTGATCCTAGTCAAATTAATCTAGTTCTACCAGACTCTTCTGCGGATCCAATTAAATATGACCAATTAAAAGAAGCTCTTGGTGATAAAGATGTTTCGTTGACTAATTTAGTGGCTGCCATTTTGAATGGAAGAATTCAAGATAAGGATGTTTACACCTTAAATATGTATTATACGGGTAAAGAACCTGTTAAAACTCCCGATACTAATCCCAATCCTGCTCACCATTCGACATCCCATAATAATCACAACCATGGCAATAAACCAGTTGATAACATTCAAACTAAACAAATTAACCAAACTATTGCCACATATAGTGATAAGGATAATGTCCCACTTTATTTCAGAACTGATGATAACTTGATGAAATTATTAGATAATCAGGAATTAAGTCACGGTACTGATTGGTTCACCAATGAACAAATGACTATTAATAATGAAAGTTATTTTCAGGTTGCTACCGATGAATGGGTCAAATCAGGACAAGTTTATCCATATACTGCTATTTCTGAAAATATTCAAACCAATAGCGATTCTGCCAAACGACTTTATACGGCGGAGGGAAAACTAGTCATGGAACGTGAGTTAGCTCCTAATTCTGTTTGGTTTACTGATCAGCTTGTCACTATCAATAACGTTAAATACTATCGAGTTTCGACTAATGAATTTGTCAAAGCTAGTGATGTTTCCGAATACTAATTAAACAAAATAAATAAGTGATGTATTGGGGTTTATCTATCCTCAATACATCACTTATTTTTTATTTATGTTCGAGCTTGAATTGGTTTTATAGAAATGACCGTAAAATTTCTTTCATTGGTGGTAATTCTGGTAATGATTTCTTATCGATTACATGACCTAATCCAAACTTAGCATAACCATGTGCTTCATCCATCATAATTTTACCTGGAAGTGGAGCCTCATCAGTTACAGCAACATCCAACAAAACAGGTTTCTCCGGATTACGATATTTCTTAATGGCAGCTTCGAATTCAGCATCCGTTGTAATCCTTTCACCAATACCACCACAAGCTTCAGCAATTTTGGCAAAATCAATCTTAGGCAAACTGATTCCGTAATTTTGTTGACCGGCAGATTGTTGTTCGTATTCAATAAAGGCTAACAATTTATTATTCAAAACAATATAAATCATTGGCAAATTATATCTCACAGCTGTGGCAAAATCTTGCATAACCATTGAGAAAGCTCCGTCACCAGAAATTGCATAAACGGGACGATCTGGATAGGCCTCCTTAGCAGCAATTGCTCCTGGCAAAGCACACCCCATCGTTCCTAACCAACCAGAAATCGTATACTTCTGAGTTGATTTAGCAGTTAAGAACCTAGCCCCAAAAGCAGTCGAAGTTCCAACATCGATTGACCAAATTGTGTCACTAGGGGCACTCTTACTGATATTATGAAACATCAATGATGGCAAGACACCAGTGTGTTTCTTACTATAAACATCTTGCATCCAACTACGCCATTGACCAATTTTTGCAACAGCTTCATCTAGGAATGGACGTGATTTAACAGGATCACCTAAAGCATTCAAACGACTTAAAGCTTCTTTGGCATCAGCTTGAATAGCAATGTTAACATGACGACGTTTGCCTAATCTATCAGCATTGACGTCAATTTGAATAGCATCAACTTTTTGATTCAAATATGGTGAGTACGGATAATCCGTCCCAATCATAATAACTAAATCGGCCTTTTGCATCATTTCAAAGGATGGTTTAGTTCCCAGTTTACCCAATTGGCCTAGGTTATACGGATGATCATCGTCTACTAATCCCTTGGCCGGCATGGTTAAAATCAACGGGATCTTATACTTTTCAATGAACTCTTTGGTTTCTTTCTTGGCATCCTTGATACCAACTCCAGCTAACACGATTGGATTAGAGTGAATCTTGATCATGTCCAAAACCGATTTAATTTGATCATCATCAACTTGATAATTCTTCATTTGGAAATTATCAACATTAGGTGTGAAATTATCTTTGATCATATGGGCAGGAATATCATCCGGAATTGTCAAAACAGCAACACCTTTTTTGGCAATAGCCGTTCTAATAGCTTCATCAACGATTCTTGGTAAAGATTGTGGATCCATGATTATTTTATTATAGACAGCGACGTCTTCAAACAAAACGTGCGTGTCAACTTCTTGAAAGAAATCGGTATTCAATAATTTTGACTGAACCTGTCCAAGAATGGCTAACACTGGCGCATGATCCATCTTGGCATCATATAATCCGTTCAACAAATGAATGGCGCCTGGTCCACCAATTGACAAACAGACGCCCAATTTCCCAGTCAGTTTAGCATGAGCTGATGCAGCCAAAGCCGCTACTTCTTCATGTAACACGTGAGTAAATTTGATTTTATCCTGAGCACGATACAAGGCATCAATCGTTGTATCAACTGAGTCCCCTGGCAAACCATAGATATTATCTACGCCCCATTTTGATAGAACATCAATCATCTTATCAGATGCACGAACAGTCATAATTATCTCCTCCTACTATCTCATATACCTATAACGTACCACATTGATTTCACAATGAAAGTAATATGCTCTTCGTTGCTATTAGGCACTACTTATATAGTGATAACTAAGTTTGTGAAAGTTAGCTTTAGGTTTTATTCTATTTTGCAAGTTTTCTGTTATCATATAAATATAGGTTATTTAGGGGGAGTTCAAAATGGTTAGACAGTTCCAACTTTATCGTTGGCTACGTTTTATTTTTTTACTAGTGGCGGGGATTTTGATTGTGATCGAACCAATTAAAAGTTTCGACATTATCATCTATATTGTGTCAACTTACATCGCAATTTATGGAATTCTTTCCATTATAGACGGTTTGTATATTCGTAAAACTACTGGTGAAAATAATATTGCGATTGGCCTAGGTGTTGGAGCATTATTTCTGGCTCTAGGCGTTCTACTATTTGCTAGATTTTTTGTCCCTCTAGTACCACCAGTCTTAGGAATCATCTTAATCGTCAACGGAATCAACCAATACCGTGATTCTCATGAGATGACAAAAAGAGTTCAGATAACACCCTACTTAGACTATTTTTACTCAGCCTTATTGATTCTCGCAGGAATTGTGTTTATTCTGAACCCTTCTAAAACAATCATTTTTATCTATCAATTATTCGGCCTAAGCTTGGTAATTCTAGCTTTCTTCGAAATAATCAATTCCAGAATCTACCGTGGTTAGATCTGGATTTTTTTTAATGTTATCGTACTTAGACTATTAGTAATGGCACTTTTATCAAAGTGTGTCGTTGCTTGCCAAGTCTGAACGTTATTACCATTACGAACGGAAATCGCTTCAACGATTAACTTTCCTAATTTTAAATTATTCAAATTATGTAAAGAAACACCCAAAATTGCAGCTGAATTATCTTTCTCAACATTCAAATTAGCACCAATACTGGCAGCTGTTTCTGATAACATCGCATTAATGCTGCCAGTCTTTTTTTCTTCCATTTGGAGATGTTCTGAATTCAAATCCATCTGTAAAACTACCTTATGTTTTCCCTGTTCAACTACTTCAATTCCCATATCATCCAGCAAACTCATTTTGTACCTCAATTTTTTTCAGTAATTAACTCAATTCTATTGTTTAAATGCTTTACAATCAAGTTATAGTATTTTAATCGTATCAAATTTTCAAAGGAAAAGAGGTCATATTTTGGAAAACTGGTTAGTCAAACGTGCCAAACTCGATCCTGATAAAATTGCTTTAATTCTAGAACATGCGGATTTTACCTTCAGTGAGCTTAATTCTACTGTTCAATTATTTGCTAGCAAATTATTTACTAACGGAATTCGCAAAAATGATCCTGTCGCTTTGTTCTCTGATAATTGTTTTAATGGCTATGTTGCTATTTTAGCACTCCAACAACTTGGGGCACGGACGATTTTCCTAGATACCGAACTTCCTGCCGACACCTTGGAGTATCAAATTAAAGACTCTCGCCCCAAAACAATTTTGATCAGTGATTCTGTCGATACTTCAGAATTGGCCCAAGTCAACTATGATCAAACATTAATGTCAGAAATACTGAGTTTAAATTCTGATAAGAAATATCGGTCGATCTCTGAATTTAACGATAATCAAGTAGCCTCAATTTTTTATACACCCAACGCAGATAGCAACGATACGGGAGTTTTACTAACCTATGGAAACTATTTTTACTCGGCCATGGGTACCACTTTAAACCTCGGGATCACTAAACAAGACACTTGGGTTCTAACTATGCCCATTTTTAATGTTCCTGGTTTCTCGATTGTCATGCGCTCCTTAGTTTACGGCATTGGGGTCTATCTTATTGATGGTTTCAACATTGAACATATCAATAAGGTTTTGATCAATGAACAGGCAACGATTATTTCTTTGACTCCACCCCTATTACGTAAGCTTTTGAACGCCTTGCCACAGGGAAAAAACTACAATGACAAATTCAGATGTATTTTCCTAGGTACCGGTTTGATTGATAATTGGACTTTACTACGTTGTAATATGCTCGGCGTTCCCGTATTACAATCATATGGAATGACCGAAACAACTTCCAACATTTCTGCTTTAAACTTTAACGATGCAGAGATCAAGGCCGGTTCCTGTGGTCAACCCTTCTTTACCGCTCAAGTTCGAATCACTGATATCAACCAAGATAATATCGGTTCTATTGAAGTAAAATCTCCCACAATTGCTATTGGTTATCTCAATAAACGAGCCTTGTATCAATCTCGTTTTACTGACGATGGTTTTTTCAAAACTGGGGACGTTGGTTATTTAGATGATGACAATTTCCTCTATCTAAAAGGACGTCAAGCTGATTTGATCTATTCTGGAGATAAGATTATTTATCCAGAAGAAGTTGAAAATATTTATCGTGGCATCCAGGGACTCATTGATATCTGTGTTGTCGGTATGACTGACAACAGTGGTAAACATATTCCCATTGCCTATTTGACATTAAGAGCTAATGCCTTTTTGACTGGTGATAATTTAAAAGAATTCGGCCAACATAATCTGATCAATTATCAAGTTCCAACTGAATATCGGCTAATAGAAAAATTCCCCAAAACTACTAGTGGAAAAATTTTAAGAAATAGATTGCAACATTTATCCTATAAAACAATTTAAAAACTGTCATTTCAAGTATTAAAGTATAAATCAATGAGGGGATTATTATATACTTCCGTCTTCCACAAAAATTGAATTTGGCTGGAACGTAGTGGGTCGATTTGGCAAATAAGGTTTCGTTTCTAAAATAGTTAAATCCGTACTAGCTGACATTCTCATTTCAGTTAATACGGATTTTTAATTTAAAACATATTCCATTGATAAAAAATGAATTTGAATGGACGACGAAAGTTATAATAAATCCCTGCTTTATCTAGTTTTGAGTAAGAATCATATTTAAATTATAACTGTTTTCCTTCTTGTATTGCCTACTGACTCAGTGTAAGATAATTAATCGTTAGTTAACTAACGATTATTAAGGAGTAATATTAATGTCAGAGAAATATACCAACCGTTTACTAAAAATAGCTACCAATCAGATTACTCGTGAATTAGATCTTTTTGCTAAAAAATACGACATGACCTGGATGCAAATGTCAGTTATTGATTACCTAAGCCGGCAGAGTAATACCGAAATATTTCAACGTGATATTGAACAAGAATTTTTCATTCAACGTTCAACTGCTACGGTTTTACTCCAAAGAATGGAGAAGCAGTCGTTACTCTACCGGAAGTCGTCTCTCGATGATGCCCGACAAAAATCAGTTTATTTAACCGAAAAATCTCGTAATTTGGAACAACAGATCAATCAGTTTATGAAACGTCGTCAAGAAATACTGGTCGAAAATTTTTCTACTACTGAAATTGCTACTTTCGAAAAAATATTAAAATTCTATATCCACGGAGGTGAAGCCTAAATGAATCAATCTGAAAGAATTCCCTTAAAAGTTCTACTGGCCGTTATCGCCACCGGCATCATGTCTTTTTGCGGTGTGATTGTTGAAACTTCGATGAATATATCATTCCCTACTTTGATGAAAGAATTTAACGTCACCACCTCAACTGTTCAGTGGATGACTACAATTTATCTTTTGGTCGTCGCTGTTATTGTTCCTTTGTCATCATTCTTAAAAAAGAACGTTCCTACTAAAACTCTTTTTATTGCTGCCAACCTCTTCTTCATTCTGGGAGTATTGATTGATGCGCTTGCTCCATTTTTTTCAGTCCTGTTAATCGGTCGAGTCATTCAAGGTTTGGGTACTGGAATTGCTTTGCCTCTAATGTTTAATATTATTTTAGAAAATGTTCCGCAGCATAAAATCGGTTTAATGATGGGAATTGGTACTCTGATCACAGCTGTAGCCCCTGCTATTGGACCAACCTTTGGTGGTTTAGTCGTTAGTTCTCTAGGCTGGCGTTACATTTTTGTTATTCTATTGCCCATTTTGATTATTTCATTCTTTTTAGGAATTAAAAATATCCAACAAAAAAGTCAAATTCAACATTACAAATTTGACCTCGTTAGTTTGCTATTATTAGTGTTTACTTTTGGTGGTTTAATCTACGGGTTCAGCAATATGGCACAAATAAATCTACTTGCCATCATGGCCTTTATTGTCGGCATTTGTGGCCTAATCGGTTTCATTCAACGCTCCGATAAAATTGCCCAGCCGATAGTTAATTTAAAAATTTTACACAATCCTCATTTTAGAAGCCATGTACTAAGTTTCTTCATCTTCCAAATCCTATCTTTAGGTTTCGCTTTTATTCTACCTAACTATATTCAACTGGTTAACGGTGATTCAGCCACCGTTGCTGGTTTAGCAGTCTTTCCCGCTGGTGTAATTGGCGCTATTTTGGCACCCTTAGGTGGTAAAATTTTGGATGACTTAGGTCCACGTTTACCAATTCTCTTGGGTACGATTTGTGCTGATATTTCACTTTTACTTTTTACTATTTTTAGCTTGAAACTTAGCAATACCCTAATTATCTTTGTTTACATCCTGTATATGTTTGGAATGGGAATGGCTTTCGGAAATATTATGACTAATGGTTTGAAATATCTTTCCGGTCAAGATCAAGCTGATGGAAATGCCATTTTCAACACCTTACAGCAGTTTGCCGGCGCCACCGGAACTTCTATTGTTTCTGCCATTATTGCCCAGAGTCAGAATAATACTGCCCTTAGTAGTAAAATAGCCACTGCCATTGGCACTCAACACGCATTTATTGTTCTTCTGATTCTCGGCTTGATTAATTTTCTGATTATGTTAAGGGCTTTACCCAGAACTGATCATTCCAAGTAATATTCAAAGAAATTAGCAATTTTATCCATCAAACGAGTTTCTACTAAATGACCAGCTTTGTAGCCGGTAATAAAAGCCACTTGTTCAGCAAATTTTTCTGAATGGATTCGATCAAAAAATTGTTTTGACTGTTGATAAGGGATTCTTGGATCAGCTGTTCCATGCCAAAACAAAACTGGACGGTGATCAATGGCTTTAGGATGCCGATTGAGATCATAATGTTGCAACCAACTGGTCAAATATTCCATATCTTCAGGTAGATAAATTCCTCTCCGTTTAGCATCTTGTCGCACTAATTTAGCATACGCATCAAGATTAGGAGTCCCCATAATTATTGCAGCTGCCGTGATCTCTGGATGAACCGTCAACAAAGCCCCTGTGGTCATTCCACCCATTGAATAGCCCCCGACACCAATCTTGTTATCTTTGATCAAATCATTTTTCAAATAAAAATCCTTAATCAACGAGAACTCAGCTAAATTTCCCTGAATACTATTCCAAAAGGTCATTGAAGGAATTGATGAAATATCCGTATGTCTTTGCCCATGATTAAGTGCGTCAGGCAAAATTACACGGATATTTTTTTGTGCTAACTTGCGTGCTTGCGTCAACACCAATTCCTTACTGGATCTCCACCCATGATAAAAGACAATTAATGGTAATTTTTCATTCGATAAATTATCTGAAACAACTTCCAATATTGGGACATCCTGAATCATTTTTTGATATATTTTTACCATGCTGACACCTCTTGATAATAATATCATCAAGACAAAATAAAAATGCAGGAATAAAATATATTCCTACATTATATTAAATGTATGGCAAATTACGATTTTTGATTTTGAATAATAACTCTTCAACATCGCGATTATGGCAATGTCCAGTATTAATATCATATTCTAATAATTCACGTCGAAAATTGATTAATTCTGTTTCTAAATTATCATTATATTCCAACAGCTTTAAATGCTTAAACACTAGGTTAATTAACGAACCCTCAGAACCCAAATTGAAGGATCCAACTGATTCTTCAACGGAACGAATAAAGTTATCCCGTTCAACGTTGGAAACGCGTACTTGTTTCAAAATGTAACCACCCTTCTATTTGAAATTCCTTAAATTCATATACAATTATTTCTCTTCATCGTGAACATTATGCCCTATTACTCGGACAATATGTTTTCAACTTTATATAAAATACTTATACTTTTTTGAATTTATAATCTAGATACTTAGTTCTCTGTATTTTGATTATGCCATGGTTGAATTTTCTTGTCAGGTTTATCAGACAAGTGAACAAAATAATGTATCAATATAATGAATATTTTTAATATATTGCTATAATAATCAAAATATTTTTCCTTAATTGTAGAAAAAGTTTTATATACGACTTATAATTAATTTGGTTATATAAGCGGGATGTATTAACCTGACAATATTTTTATTGTTACCCTTTTCAAAAGTAGTACTCCTTCTCAACTGCTTAGGAATCAGAGTTAGTGGTAGGCTCTGATTAATATCCCGTAAAAATAAAGACTTGTGGTAGGTCTTTATTTTTTTTGCTTAAATCTAAACAATTCTTTATGCTAAACTGTTTATACATTAAATATATGTTTTATATTAAATTTATCGGGGGAATTATGTTAAACAAGCTCAATCTTAACGCCAAAAAAGTTTTTACGCTTTTAGCATTTTTGGTTTCTTTTATATACTTTGGAATTTTTAGATTTCTAATCATTCCATCTGGTGATGACTACTTCTGGTGGGGTGATGAAGGATCATACTTAGTACATCATATGTTCTACGGTCCACAATCAGTTTATGGCGGTAGTAGTAATGGTCGTTACTTTGGAAATCTGACTGAAATTATTACTATGCGTCATTTATCCCTAGCCACACTGGGATACGCTCTGGGATGGACACTTCTAATCTGGTGTCTCTGGAAATTATCCGGTAAAACAATTACAGCACTGCTATTATCACTCTTATTCGTTTTCACCTTACAAGGAGCCTTTATCAATAACATTCTCGTTTGGAACGCTGGTTTCGTTAATTACGTTCCACCAATGGTTTTGGTATTATTTTATGTTTTGATTTTGAACGCCGGGCGAACCCAAAAATTTAACAAGCTTATGCCCGTTCTAACGTTTTTAATCGCCTTGGCTGGCGGTTTGTTCACCGAAACGGTGACTCTAACAGCCATCTGTCTAGGAATCATCGTAATGCTTTACTTTAGAAAAAATTTAAAACTTTATCACATTACCTATTTTTTGGGAACCATCGTCAGTGCCGTTACGATGTTCAGTCATCCCGGATATCGTGGTCAAAGTGCCTATCGCAGTACTACTTTTGATCCCGCTCAAATCTGGAACAATTATGCAAAAGTTAATCATTTTTGGTTAATAACTTTTAACGTTGCTTTGTTAATTGCTATTCTATGTGCAATTTTGATTTTAGTTTTGAAATCTAGTTTCCCAACAATTAAAAAAACTATTTTAGCTATAATATCAGCAGCTTTTTTAATCTATTACATTGGAATAAATATCTATTTAAAATTAAATATTCCACTTAACGATTCTTATAACTACAATTCTATTAGCAATGGCCTTGGTAATTTGGAAGGTATCGTCAGTGTGGCGTTGATTATTTTTATCGGCTATTGTATCTTCACTTTCTTTAAAAATGATCCCAACCTTTGGCTTTACTTCCTATTAACTGGTGTTGTTGCCGGACAACTATTATTCGTTAACACCCCACTTAACTGTCGTGGGTACTTCTTAACTTATATCTTCATGTATTTAATCGGTATGAAATTTGTACTAGCGGCTATACAGGACCTCGCTTTCACTAAAACTGCTTTCAATATTATCTTGTTAGTTGGGCTAGTCTTTATGGCAGGTACCTATCAGGCAAAATTATATGCTAACAACCAAGCTAACCTAGAACGGGTCAACCACCCAGCCTTTTATAACAAGGGTGTCTTATTTACTAAACATGTCCCTTATCGTAAATTTGTTTGGGCTAACGATTTAACTGACCAACAAAATCCTCGTTATTGGAAATATTATCTTCAAAAGCATTAATCGATTAAGTCTAATCATCCTTGATGATTGGGCTTTTTTTATACTAGGGACAAAAAGGGGGTAAAACAAGCTCAAAGAGAGTTGATTTGTTTTGCCCGGCACAGTTATCCTACCAAAGCCTATGGTAGTAGCATTTCTGGACAATACAATACCATATCCTTAAAAATCAATTTACCAGATATGAATTAATTTTGTATCCATTTTTTCTCATAATTTAAGCCCAAAATTAAGCATAAAAAAATACAAGCTAACTAAAAATACGTTAATATTTTAGTTAGCTTGTCTACTATTATTCATTTTTATTATACTCAGGATCATCAAGATCTCTGACAATATCGACACCATATAATTTGTTAACTTCAGAATCTTTATCAGCTGGATGTACGACTACGATAGCAATAGCGCCCTTGCTGCTTACATAACCAACAAAGGTGGTCACCTCTTCCACATAATATGGTAAGCCATCAGAATGGATCAAATATTGCCCGGCAACTGGCATACTTTCGATGTAAACTTTGTTCATTCGGATATAGTCGTCACCGTCATGAAGCATGATTAATATTTTATACATGAAATACACCCTTTTCTTATTCTACCTATTGTTCTATCGTAATAGTATTGGGAATTAATTACTAGTTTTAAAGTTAATGAATATTTTTATGAGGAAGAAAATATGCAAAATAAACGCTCCATTACTGCCAATCGCATTGTCGTCAAAGTTGGAACAAGTACTTTAATCCGTCAGAATAGTAAAATAAATTTGAGCGTCATTAAATCACTTGCTCGAGTTCTGAGCAATTTGAAAAAAAGTGGCAAAGATGTCGTCTTAGTTTCATCCGGTGCTATCGGGGTCGGAATGGGTATTTTAGGAATTGAAAAACGACCAACTAAGATTTCCCGTCAACAAGCCGTAGCTGCCGTTGGTCAAGCTGAACTGATGCAAATTTATAATGAAGCTTTCCATGAATATGGAGTTTCTGTGGGTCAAATGTTGATTACTCGTGATATAATCGATTATCCGGAAAGTCACACTAATGTGATGAATAGTTTCCAAGAATTGCTTTCAATGGATAATACTATCCCCATCGTCAATGAAAATGATACCGTCACTGTTTCCGAACTAGATCACCATACTAAATTCGGTGATAACGACCAACTTTCAGCAATCGTAACAAACCTCGTTGACGCTGACCTTTTAATCATGTTGTCTGATATTGATGGTTTTTATTCTGCTAATCCACTCAAAGTACCAGATGCTGAATTGATTCAACGAATTGACACCATTACACCCTCAATCATCGCCGCCGCTGGTGGTCACGGAACAAAATTCGGTACCGGTGGGATGACTACTAAGTTAAAAGCTGCTGAGTTGATTTTGAAACACAACCAAGAGATGATCCTAGCAAATGGTAAAGACCCAGATATCATTACCAACATCATGGCTGGCGAACCAGTTGGTACCCTATTTTCTAAATACTAAAAATAATTAATAGTAATTGCAATGTACATGTTCACTAGCTCTCTTCACAAAGGGGAAAATATTTATTGATTTTTAATGATCTAAAATTTATATTTCAGTAATACTTCTATTTCTAGCTCAGATCATTATATATAAAGTCATAAATAAACAAAATAAAGCCAGCATTCTAATCTGGAACAAAAATTGGAATTGGCTCAATAGTGAACCACCAATACCAACCAAACCTTAAAAGTTATTGGAGGCATAATAATGAATTCTAAGTTCCCTATCGAAAAAGCCATTATTAACCTTATAACAAGCTATAAAAATCTTATCACCACTAATATGCGTCCCTTGGGACTTTATCCTGGTCAAGATATGATCTTGTTAGAACTGTTAAAAAATGATGGAGTTTCTCAGAATATTCTGGTAGTAACTCTGTGTGTCGATCACTCAACAATTGCCAAATCAGTCAGTCGCATGATCAAAAATGATTTAGTTAAAACTGAAAAATCAACCAAAGATAAACGTGTTACCCTAGTCAGTCTGACTGATCATGGTCGTGAGATTGCTAAACAAGTCGAAGCTATCTGGGTTGAATCTGAACGTAAAGCTACTGCTGGTTTCAGTGAAGAAGAACAACGGCTATTTATTGAAATGATCGACCACATTACACATAATTTAAATAATTAGCATTTTGTGTTGACGGCAACATAAAATAATGGTAAATTATCATTACGTTGACGGCAACACATTAATCGACGATATAAAAAAAATCAAATATTACTTAGACGTTAGATTAAATAGTGGATACAGCCGTCCACTATTTTTTTGTGCAATGATATACTTAAGACAAATTAAAAAGCGTTTTAGGAGTGATGGATATGACTGATCTTGAAACTATGGGTAAAAAAGCTCAAAGTGCTGCCTTTGAACTAGGACAACTAGGTACTATGCAAAAAAATGCTGCCCTACTGAATATGGCAAATGCTTTGGTAATGAATACTGGAAAAATAATCGAAGCTAACAAAGACGATATTGCTGCTGCCAAAAAAAATGGCATCAAAGAAGCGATGATCGACCGTCTTTTGTTAACTCCTGACCGTATCAATGATATGTCTGACGGCTTACGCCAAGTAATGGATCTACCTGATCCTATTGGCAAAGTTACTCGTGGCTGGGAAACCATGAGTGGTTTGGATATCACTCAAGAACGAGTTCCTTTAGGTGTAATTGGCATGATTTATGAAGCCCGTCCTAATGTCACTGTTGATGCTGCAGGTCTATGCTTTAAAGCTGGTAATGCAGTAATTTTACGTGGTGGCAAAGAAGCCATCAATTCTAATATCGTTTTATCAGAAACCTTACGTGCTGCTCTGAAAGACTCCAACATCAATCCCGATGCTGTCCAATTGATTGACGATGTTAGTCATGAAACTGCTCAAAAAATGATGGAACTAAAAGATTATATCGATGTATTAATTCCTCGTGGTAGTGGCAAATTTATCAAGATGGTCGTTGATAAAGCTAAAGTTCCCATCATTGAAACTGGTGCCGGTAATTGTCACATCTACGTTGACAAAGATGCCGATCTCGACAAAGCTTTGAAGATTATTATCAATGCGAAAGTTCAACGCCCTTCTGTCTGCAATGCTGCTGAAAAAGTTGTCTTGCACAAAGATATTGCAAATGAATTTTTACCAAGATTATATGACGCTCTAAATGCCAATAATGTTGAAGTTCGTGGCGATCTGCTTGCTAAAGCAATTGTTCCCGAAATTGTTCCGGCTACTGAAGAAGACTGGGGCACTGAATACGATGATTATATTATTGCTATCAAGATTGTTGATAATCTCGATGATGCCATCAAGCATATCAATAAATACAACACTAAACACAGTGAATCAATTATCACTGAAAACTACAGTGCTAGCCGTCAATTTATGAAACAGATCGATGCAGCAGTAGTTTACACTAATGCTTCAACTCGCTTTACTGATGGTCAGCAATTTGGCTTCGGTGCTGAAATTGGTATCAGTACCCAAAAACTACATGCTAGAGGTCCAATGGGTGCAAACGAGTTAACCACAACAAAGTACTTGGTTCAAGGCGATGGTCAAGTTAGAAAATAATTTAGTGATCCGTCCAATCAAGAAAGTAACTGCTCAACATTATCAATTATTTTTGAACGCTGACCCTTCTCGAAAAGTAGTCAATAGCTATTTAAACCGTGCTTATCAATTTGAGTTGGTTCATGATGAAACTCTTTTAGGAGTATTATTGCTGATCGATACTCGTCCGGAAACTATTGAAATAGTAAATGTAGCCGTCGATGAATCAGTTCAAAATCAAGGACTTGGTGAAAAGTTGATTCAATTTGCAATTGATTGGTCGAAACAACATCGATATCATACGATCGAGATTGGTACTGGTAGTACTAGCTTTGCCCAACTTTATCTCTATCAGAAATGTGGCTTTCGAGTTGTCAGTGTTGACCATGATTTCTTTGTAAATAATTATGATGAACCCATTATTGAAAATAAATTAGTTTTGAAAGATATGATTCGATTAAAAAAAGAACTCCACTAATAAGACTATTTCAAATGCTATTAGAATACTGTCGTCTTTCGTTCGGTAATATCACAATCTGAGCTCACGAATTGCTATCGATTCAGACTAACTAACACTTTGATTATTTGTTTCCGTTAATGAAAAAACATGTTTTCAACTCAAAAAGCCTGTATTAACTGATATTTTCAGTCAATACAGGCTTTTGTCGATTCTTAGAAAGATACATATTAATACTAAATATCTATTTTAAGGCGGTAACATAAAATAGTTCTCAATTATACAATATAGAAACTAATCAAGCTTGAGTAAGAACCTAATACCTGTTGATATAGGCTCTTTGTGTCCAAAATATTATGTGGAATAAATGGTTTAATAACAAATGATTTTTCATTAACAAAATAATTAAAACATGATTTAATCTGGAGTAAAATTTGGGAAATTAAAATACACCTCCGTCATAATTGAGTTTAAGAATCTTATTCTTTTCTATTATTTACGATAATGTTGTGCAATTTGATCAATGCGATAATCAGTATCCACCATAACTGCCGTTTGCACTTCTGCAATAGAAGTCTGTGTTCGTCCCCAATAATTAATAGCATTCGTTTGATGCTCAAGTTGGGCAGATACATGGTCATCAACATCACTAAGTTTATTGGTAATATCTTGGGCAGATCTACCAATCTGGGTAACTATCTTATCTGTAGACTTTTCAATTGCTTGGGTAACTGTATCTGTCATTTTTTTAAATTCTTCACTTCGTGAAACAAGGTTGTGTGCTTGATACCAAGTTTCAACTCCTGTCTCCAGTTCCATGTATATTCCGATCATATGAGGAATATTAGAGGAAATAGTTGGTGGAAAGAAAATTATATTATTTTGAACTGTTTCAGCCAATTTGTTCAATTCACTTGCGGTTCTACTATGCAATTGTTGCATCTTTAATACATAAGTTGAATAAATTGCTGGAAAACTAGCCGTATATTTAAATTCTTTGTCCAATGCTTCATCGCTACAATCATGTTCTTTACGATATTTCTCATCTGCATCTAAAATTGCTTTTCTATCCATCGCTATTTTCATATTTCGCCGAGTTGCCCAAGGTTGGGAAATGTGAAAACCACTTTTGGCAAAAAAAGAAAATAGTAAAGCTACCGGCAACAGTATAGTACCAAGAAAGATATCGAGTATTGCAAACATACTCAAAACCTCGGCTGGTGTACCTGGTCGATCAGAAATAGTTCCTAAAACAATTCCAGAAATAATCATAATTATGGCCGTTTTTATTCCCCGATGACTAACGGTAGTATCACTATAATCGATTGGTTGTTTCTCAGGTAATTTGCCATTTACCTCACAATAAGCTGCTTCATTAGGATGACGTTTTAAATATTTAAAATGTTTAAACTTATCATTAATCTGGTCGATTTTATCATTATAATAATTAAGCCCATCGTTTACACTTTGAGAATAGCTATCAGACAACTGTTCCATTGAATATTTAGCTCCCAAGAATGCCCCTAAATGATCGATCAATTCATCAACCGGTATTTTTTTAAAAGCACTGACCTGTGAACCATCCCAAGTATATTTTGGTAACAGCCATTCGCTATCATTTTCAAATTTTGTCACTGTTTGATATATATTTTGGACATCCCTATATGAATTTGACTTATATTCCGTATCTGCCATATTTAATCCCCACTTATTCGTATGTATTTTCATTATTATTATAGATTGCAGGGGTGTCACAATATGACATTAATTTAGTGTTAAGAAAAAATTTAAAACATAATTATTTTTGCTCTTTCAACTCAAATCAAACAGGCCATAGTAATTAAAATACGGTTCTTTACCAAGTTCGGTTGTT
>NZ_JQCF01000023.1 GCF_001438805.1 Companilactobacillus kimchiensis | reverse complement strand
AGCTCAAGAAACTGTTTTGTCACAGCCTCTTATTTATGCGAATGATTATTCACATCTGAGAAATATAAGAATTCTTTTTAGGAAAACACTTACATAATTATCTTAGTTAAATTGTTCTGTCAATGGAGGAACAACTTGTTTCTTACGTGATACGACACCAGGTAAAGCAGCCTTGTTGTCAGTAACTTTAGTATTAAGAGCAGCTTCAACATTCTTAACTGCAGCATCATCACCAATAATAATACCAGTAGTATCACTTGTTAAGATGTTAGTGATCAAAAGGACAAACAAGTTGTAACCCTTATCAGCATTTTCGGCTTTAATATCTTTAACGAAGTCACTTTCACGTTTCAAAGTATCGTTAACGTCAACAGTATTAACTTGGGCAACACGTACACTGTTACCGTTCATATCAAAACTCTTGGCATCCATGTCGATCAATTCAGCAGTTGTTTTGCTGTCAAGATTTGTACCAGCCTTCAACATTTCAAGACCATATGATTCATAGTCGATACCAGCTGTTTGAGCGAGGCTCTTTAAGGCAGCTTTATCTTCTGAGGTAGTTGTAGGTGATTTCAATAACAATGTATCTGAGATGATTGATGAAGCCATAATAGCAGCAATTTGAGCTGGAACTTCAACATCTTCTTCGTTATACATCTTCCAAATGATCGTACTTACACAACCAACTGGTTCAGCACGGTAATATAAAGGTAAAGTTGTTTCAAAATTAGCAATTCTATGGTGATCAACAACATGAGTGATCTCAACATCAGCGATGTCAGAAACACTTTGTTGTCTTTCATTATGGTCAACTAGCATAACTTTCTTAACTTCACCGTTAATAGCAGAAATGATCCGTGGATATTTAACATTGAAATGATCATAAACAAACTTTGTTTCTAGGTTTGGTTCGCCTAAAGCAACTGCTTCAGTGTTAAAACCTAATTGATTTTGTAAATATGAATAAGCAATAGATGCTGAAACAGCATCTGTATCAGGATTCTTGTGTCCGAAAACTAATTCTTTTTCCTTTGGCATGTGTACTATACCCCTTTATAAAATTAATAAATTATCTGGAAGACTTTAATCGATCAATATAACTCATTTTACTTAAGAAATTATCCCACTCATTCAAGAATTCTTCAATACGTGGAATCTTTTCTTTATCTTCTCGATATACAAATGATAAATCACTTGATATAGCAGGTTCAAGTGGTGTTTGGTAAAGCTTAAACATTGATTGATGTGCAATACAAAAACTCAACGGTAGAACGGTATATATATCATCAGATTCTTGCGTAAACTTCAAAAGTTGATACGGCGAAGAGAATCTAGCTACGACTCTTGGCGAATCAATCAAAGCATCCCTGAAACGTTCAGTCAACAGTTCTGAGAAGTAATACGTCTTCAAGTAAGTTGCCCAAGGCCGACTGATAGCATCCTTATAACAGACTGACTTCTTTTTACCAAGTCGTTCATTATTGTGAATCAACATAATATTGTCACTGATGATTTTCTTGGATTTGTAGACTTTCCAACTCTTAATATTCTTATCTGGTAAATACATGATAGCCAAATCTATTCGGTTGTTTTGGATATTATCCCAAAGTTCTTTACGCGTCAAAAGATTTAAATCAATCACGACATTAGGGTTGATTCGATTGTACTCGACAATGAAATCCTCAATTACGACCGATTCAGCCGTGGAAAGTAAACCAATGCTGATCGTACCGCTTTTTTCGGATGATTCCTGTTGAATATGATCGGTCACACTATTGATCAAGTCAAACATTTGATGTGTGGCTTTTAAAAGTGATATTCCTGCATCGGTCAGATAGATTTTCTTACCAACACTGTAAAATAAGGGTGCCCCAACAACATGTTCTATTTTCTTGATCTGTTGAGTCAAAGCTGGTTGCGTAATGCCTAACAATTGAGCCGTTTTGGTATAGCTCATATTCTTAGTCAGCTCATCAAAATAATTTAAGGCTTTAGAACTAAAGACTCTTCTCGATTTTTCGTCTAACAATAAAAGAATCCTCCTAAGTATTTGTGAAAGTAAAAAATAATGTATTCAATTAGATAATAATACTATATAAAGTTAAACTATGCAGTTTATATCCTTACTTTTCTTCAATTATTTTCACAAATCTAGTTGGATTACCATCTGTCTCTGGATCCATAATAAATGACCCATTCGAATAACGATCCGTACTTTGATGATTGGAACGATCTAGTTCGATAACTTTATTGGTATCGGTCACAATCGAAATATCCATATCGTTAGTAACGTTAGTCACTAAGAGAATTCGGTGCGGTTGACGTTTCAACTCACGTAATGTCAAGACACCACGACGAGCTCGACTAGTTATCGGTATTTCAGAAAGTTTCATTTGCTTATATGAGCCACGTTGCGTTAAAACAGCAATTTTTTCATTATCATCAACTGCCATGAAGTAACCAGCTAAAGCATCATCATTCTTCAAACTAACAAACTTCACTCCAATAGCCTTGCCACTTACAACCGGCACTTCAGTGATTGGGAAAGCCGAAGCATACGAATGCTCAGTAAAGACATAGATCAGATTCTTAGCATCTTTTTCTACGTAATACACATCCATTACTCTGGCGGTATCAGCCTTTAATTTGCAATATTTTGAAGCTCTAGATTTATACGTCCGTCCTGGCAATAAATCACTAAAGGCCACTTGCTTGATATAATTCTCATCGGTTCCAATCAAGAAGTTACCCGTTTCTTTCAAATCTTTAAAGACAAAGGCTTTGAGAATTGATTCATCACTATCCAAGCCAATTACTTGCGATAGATGAGAACCAGTTTCTTTCCAACGACTATCTTCAATTTCAAAAATCTGACGATAAATCATATTACCTTTATCAGTAAAGATAAAGACATGATCCAATGTATTAACGTTTTGATCAATAATAGGATAATCTTCATCCTTTAATCCATTATCATCAGCAGTTGAAGCTTGATAAGAACGTAAACTACTGCGCTTAACGTATCCATCATGACTGACCAACAAACGAACATCCTCACTGGCAACCATAACTCGAGTATCGACCTCAATTTCAGCAACTTTAGCTTCAATCTTAGTTCGACGTTTATCGGCATAAGTATCTCGAACCTCATTGAGTTCTTTTTTGATCAACTTCATTAAAGTTTTAGGTTCTTCAATAATTTTGGTAAAAGTTGCAATTTGATCTTTTAGACCCTTATCTTCTTTTTCCAACTCTGTCACATCAGTATTAGTTAAGCGGTAAAGTTGTAGGGAAACAATGGCTTCAGCCTGTTCATCAGTAAACTTGTAAGAAGTTATTAAATTATTCTTAGCATCGGATTTATTCTTACTGCTACGAATAGTTTTAATAACTTTATCTAAAATTGACAAAGCCTTGATCAAACCTTCAACAATATGCAAGCGTTTTTTAGCTTTATTAAGATCAAATTGACTACGACGTAAGACGACGTCCTTTTGATGTTCAATATATTCCTTCAGGATCTGAACCAAACCGACCTGTTGAGGACGCATGTCAGCAATGGCAACCATGTTAAAGTTATATGAAATTTGTAAATCAGTGTTTTTGAACATGTAATTTAAGATTCCGTTAGCATCAACATCCCGTTTTAATTCAATTACGATCGATAATCCTTGACGATCACTCTCATCACGAACTTCAGCAATTCCGTCGACTTTTTTAAGCACACGGATCTCATCCATCTTCTTAACTAAAACAGCTTTATTCACTTCATAAGGAATCTCAGTAATGACAATTTGCTCTTTATGACCACGAATCTCTTGAATCGAAGTTTTTGAACGAAGGTAAACTTTCCCACGTCCAGTCGTATAGGCATCTTTGATTCCAGACTTACCTTGTAAAATACCACCAGTAGGAAAATCTGGTCCCTTAACGATCGTCATCAACTCGTCCAAAGTAATATCTGGTTTATCGATCATCTTGATAGTCGCATCAATTACTTCACCCAAATTATGAGGTGGAATCTCCGTCGCATAACCGGCTGAAATACCAGTGGCACCATTAACCAACAGATTAGGGAATCTAGCTGGTAAAACTTTAGGTTCTTTTTCAGTATCATCAAAGTTCCATTCTTCATCAACAGTATCCTTGTTGATATCACGAAGCATTTCACCCGATATTTTGCTCAAGCGAGCTTCTGTATAACGCATGGCAGCAGGTGGATCTCCATCCATAGAACCATTATTACCGTGCATTTCAATCAAAGGATTCCGTAATTTCCAATCCTGAGACAAACGCACCATGGCTTCATAAATTGAAGAATCACCATGGGGATGAAAATTACCCATGACGTTACCAACACCTTTGGCCGACTTTCTAAAACCCTTGTCAAAGGTATTACCATCCAAAAACATTGAATATAAAATTCTACGTTGAACTGGTTTTAAACCATCCCGAATGTCTGGTAAAGCTCTTTCTTGAATAATTGATTTTGAATATCTCGCAAATCGATCTCCCATGATTTTTTCAAGCGAGATATCCTGAATTTTAGGAGAATTTTCAGTCACTATATATCACCTATTCCTTATTCAATAAATCGTCAACGATTTTACTATCGATTGGATCAGTCTCATCGACCTTTTCTAAGATATTATCCCCTTCTTCGGTACCATTAAAGCGGACGTTCTCTTCGATCCAATCACGTCTTGGTTTAACTTTGTCACCCATTAGGGTTGTTACCCGACGTTCAGCCACGGCAGCATCATCAATATTGACCCTGATCAAGATCCGATTATCTGGATCCATTGTGGTTTTCCAAAGTTGATCGGCATTCATTTCACCAAGACCCTTGAAACGTTGTAACTCATAACCTTTACCCATGCGTTTGATACCAGCTTGCAATTCATCAGGAGTCCAAGCATATTCGATCTTTGTCTTAGCACCCTTCCCTTTTTGCAATTTGTACAAAGGTGATAAAGCAATGTAGACATGTCCTGCTTCAACAAGTGGTCTCATATAACGATAAAAGAAAGTTAACAATAAAATTTGAATATGTGAACCATCATCATCGGCATCGGTCATAATGATCACTTTATCGTAATTACGATCCTCTAGTTTGAAATCAGCTCCAACACCAGCACCAATCGTATAGATCATGGTATTGATTTCCTCATTCTTGTAAATATCTTCCAACTTAGCCTTTTGAGTATTTAATACTTTCCCACGTAATGGCAAGATAGCTTGGAATTTACGATCACGTCCTTGTTTGGCAGAGCCACCAGCGGAATCACCCTCGACTAGGAACAATTCGTTTCTAGCTGAATTCTTTGATTGTGCCGGAGTCAACTTACCAGACAATAAACCATCAGTTTTCTTCTTTTTACCACTTCTGGTACTTTCACGAGCTTTTCTGGCAGCATCTCGAGCTTCACGAGCCTTGAGAGCCTTTTTAACCAGCATCTGGGCCTGTTCACCATTTTCCATCAAGTAGAAACTCATTTGTTCATACACGAGTTGATCTACTGCTGAACGTGCTTGTGGCGTCCCAAGCTTACCTTTAGTTTGGCCTTCAAATTGAAGGATTTCTTCGGGGATACGGACAGAAATAATGGCAGAAAGTCCTTCACGGACATCGCTACCTTCTAGGTTCTTACTATTCCCCTTCAAAAGTCCGACTTTACGAGCATAGTCGTTGAATGCCTTAGTTAAACCAGATTTCATTCCGGCTTCATGTGTTCCACCATCAGTTGTTCGTACATTATTAACGAAAGAAATAATATTCTCAGAATAACCATCATTATATTGACCAGAAAATTCGATTTCAATATCAGAATTCTCGCCTTCAATATAAAAGATGCCACCAAGAGTATCTTTATCACCATTCAAATATTTAACGAATGATTGAATTCCATCTTCATAGTGGAAAATATCTTGTTTCTCTTCTTCACCACGTTTATCTGTAATAGTGAATTTAACACCCTTTAACAAAAAGGCTGATTCTCTTAATCTTTCAGCTAAAGTATCATAGTTATACTTAGTTGTTTGAAAAATTGTAGCGTCCGGCTTAAAACTAATTGTTGTTCCGTTGCCTTCTTTGGTCGAGCCAGTCTTTTTCAAAGTTCCGACAGGATGACCACCATTTTCAAAGCGCTCTTCATAAACCTTATGATCACGAACAACTCGAACCGTCATCCATTCTGACAGGGCATTAACAACTGATGAACCAACCCCATGCAATCCACCGGAGGTTTTGTAACTATTCTCTGAAAACTTACCACCAGCATGCAATACCGTTAAGATGACTTCAATGGTTGGTTTCCCAGAGGCGTGCATTCCAGTTGGCATCCCACGTCCATGATCAACGACGGTAATACTGCTATCTTTATTGATTGATACGTTGATTTCTTTACCGAATCCAGATAAAGCTTCATCAACCGCATTATCAACTATTTCATAAACCAAGTGATGTAATCCACGTGAATCAGTGGAACCAATGTACATACCTGGACGTTTTCGTACAGCTTCTAATCCTTCAAGGATTTGAATTGACGAATCATCATAAGATGATTTTGGCATTTATATCATTCCTTTTTCATTTACTACTAAATTTAATATTCTAGTATTATAACACTATTCACGATATACGAATATACGTTCGTATTCAAGAGAAATCTTTCAATTTCTAACAAAATAGTAGATAATGTCTAGGTTGGTATTTGTAATTCTTCCAAAACACCATAGAATTACAATATACCAAAAAAATAAAGCTAAGAGAGTGATTTTTTCATGAAACTTCTCATTTGTGCAATTTTAGCCTATCTAATTGGCTCATTTCCAAGTGCCTATATCGTCGGAAAAGTATTCTTTCACAAGAACATTTTTGATTACGGTAGTGGTAACGTTGGAACAACTAATGCCTACCGTGTCCTCGGTAAGGTCGCTGGAACAGCAGTTTTAATTATTGATATTTTAAAGGGTACTTTAGGAGCTTTGATGCCAGTCTTTTTTGGACTAGATCACCACTTGATCCTATTCGTCGGTATTTGTGCCGTTATCGGACACTGTTTTTCAATTTTCTTGAAATTCAGGGGTGGTAAAGCAGTTGCTACCAGTGCTGGTATTTTATTAGCCTACAACCCATTACTTTTTGTGATCTGTTTCATCGTATTGGCTTCAATAGTTTATATCACAAGTATGGTCAGTGTGGCTAGTTTAACCACTGTGTTATTCTTTACAATTGCAACCCTGTTTTTACACGATTGGATCTTAACCACTGTCGCTGCTATCGTAACAGTAATTGTTTATATCCGTCATATCCCTAATATCAAACGTCTTCTCAAGGGGCAGGAAAACTTAGTTCCTATCGGTTTACGATATAAGAAACAACAAGCTGCTAACAAAGAAAAATAATTTAAGAAATAAAACTAATTTTAGTTTTATTTTTTTTGTCATTAAAAGTACACTTAAGGTCTATTACTGATAAAATATTGGTAAAGCGTTATCACTTAAGGGGGATCCGACAATGGATAATAATAATCTACCTACTAGAGCTGAATTACACCGGTCGCAAAAGAAAACTAAAAAACATTTTTACAGACGCTGGTGGTTCTGGTCAATCATCTTCATTCTTCTGCTGATTGGTGGTGGTTTAGGTGGTATGAAAATGACTGCTATGGGTCCTTTTAGTCAGACCTCTTCAACTAAAGTAACTAAGAAAAAAACCGCTTCTAAAAAAACTACTAAAAAGGTAACTGGTATCACACTCAAACAGTACAACGGTATTTATTTAAGTGAATCCGCCGGTTTACCATCCGAAACCCTGAACAAAATTTTTGGTAAGCCTAATACAACTTCGAATAGTACCGTTCAAAACTTACAAACCGATGTTGCCACTTGGACTAAGATTGCAGATGGTCAATTAGGTGCCAATATGACCGTTAACTACGCTAATAACCACGCTGTAAGTAAGGCCATCACTGGTTTGAAAGTCACCCGTTCTCAAAAATTAGATTTAACTGAATTTAATAAAATTCAGAATGATCAATCTGAAGCTCAAGTAATCAATGATCTTGGCAAGCCCAATGGTTATTCTGAAATAACTGTTGGTAATACCACTCAAAAGGATCTAACCTACTCAACTGGCATCAATGGCGAAACTGGTGCTAACTTTATCATCAACTTAACCAATGGTGTAGTCAGTGGTAAGAGTCAAACTGGTTTAAAATAAATTTAAAATCATTACCAAGCAATAATAAAAGCCACAGTGCCCTTATATAGGCATTGTGGCTTATTTTATATTATCTATTATCTACTTAACGGAAATTGAGAAGTAGCCTTCAAATTGTTCCTTAGGAGCCAATTTGTTGATAGCATACTTGTTCTTAAGGTTATTATCAGTATCAGTCTTATCAGCAAGACCCCACCATGGTTCGATACACATGAATTTACCATTGTCATCAGGATATGTTGACCACATACCGAAAAACTTAGCATTACCTGTATCAAGTGTGATCTTATGATCCGACTTGTCACTCTTTATTTGAACCTCAGCTGGTTCATTCAAACGATAAACCACTGCATCATCAACAAAATAATCACGAGTTAGCGAGAAATTCTGGTTTTCAACTTTCTTTTCACCATTTAGATCAACTAAGTGATCAACGATTGGAATGTGAGTACGAGATTCAGCAGGCTCGATTTGAACTTTATAATCTTCATAGTTCAAGCCTTTGTCGAATGGAACTGTGAAACCAGGATGTGCACCAATTGAGAAGTACATATCTTCAGATTCTTCCATACTGTCAACCAAATAAGAAATTTGTAAAGTATCTTTGATAAGTTGGTAAACAATTCTCAACTTAAAATGATATGGATACTTTTCAAGGCTAGCTTCACTAGTAGTCAAGCTCAATACTAATTTAGTATCAGTTTGTGAATCAAGTGCAAAGTCTTGATCACGAGCAAAACCATGTTGGGTCATCTTATATTCCTTACCATCAACAAAGTAATGGTCATCTTGCAAACGACCAACGATTGGGAACAATACTGGCGCATGTCTTCCCCAAACCTTTGGATCAGCTTGCCAGATAAATTCTGAATCTTCAGTATTTTGGATGCTATTCATTTCAGCACCTAATGAATTAATTTTTACAGTTAAAAAGTCGTTCTTCAATTGATAAACTGTCATGTTTTTCCCCCTAAAGAATATAACGTGAAAGATCTTGATCAGCAGCGATATGACCAACTTGCTCGCGTACATATTCACGAGTAATGGTAATATCACCCATTTGCATATCTGGTCCTTCGTAAAGAATATCAGCCAAGATTTTTTCCAAGACAGTAGAAAGACGTCTTGCACCAATATTCTGATTACTATTATTCAATTCAAATGCAATTTTTGCAATCTCTTCAACAGATTCTTTAGTAAAAGTTAAATGTATTCCATCAGCTCTTGTAAGCGCTACATATTGCTTTGTTAAAGCATTATCTGGTTTTGTCAAAATTTGAATGAAATCGTCTTCAGTTAAGTCTTTTAGTTCAACTCTAATTGGGAAACGACCTTGAAGTTCAGCGATTAAATCACTAGGTTTACTTTCGGCAAAAGCACCAGAAGCGATAAAGAGGATGTGATCAGTATCGATTGGACCATACTTAGTATTAATTCGTGAACCTTCAACGATAGGTAAAATATCACGTTGAACACCTTCACGAGAAACTTCACCAGAGGTCTTCTTATCACCAGCAGCAATTTTATCAAACTCATCAATAAAGATAATTCCGTTATTCTGAGTTTTTTCGATTGCGTTTTGGTAAATTTCGTCATGATCAACTCGTTTTTGTGATTCTTGTTGAATCAACAATTCACGGGCCTCTTTAACTGGTAAAGTTCTAGTAATAGTCTTCTTAGGCATTAATGAGTCCATCATGCCACTCATATCAACACCCATTTGGCCCATTTGATCATCCATTGGTCCAACTTTTTTAGACTCTTCTACCTTGATGGTTACTTCTTCATCTTCAAGTAATCCTTTATCCAATTGTTCCTTAACGCTGAGACGTTGATCACGAACTTCATCAGTCACATCAGTATTATTGTCAGGATCATCGTCAACGGTATCAGCATTATTAAAAATGTTACCTAAGCCTTGACCACCGTTGTTTTGCATGTTATTTAACATACTCATAAAGTCGTTGTTATTATTTTGTTTTTGTTCTTTTTTAACACCAGGAGCGAGTAATTTGACCAATTTCTTGTCAACATCACGACGAACTTCTGGTCTAATATCATCAAATTTTTCTTTTTCGACCATTGAAACAGCAACACTAACCAAATCACGAACCATTGATTCGACATCACGACCGACATACCCAACTTCAGTAAACTTAGTTGCCTCAACCTTTACAAACGGTGCATTGACAACCTTGGCTAGTCTTCTGGCAATCTCAGTTTTACCAACACCAGTAGGTCCTATCATCATCAAGTTCTTAGGTGTGATCTCTTGTTGCAATTTCTTTGGTACTTGCATCCGGCGATAACGGTTATACAAAGCAATCGCTACAGCCTTTTTAGCATCTGTTTGGCCAATAATATAATTATCCAATTGAGCAACAATTTCTTTTGGTGTTAATGTGTCCATTGATTAATAATCTCCACTCTAAAATTTATCTGAAATAATATTTTCGTTAGTAAAAATATCAATACTTGATGCAATTTTAATTGCTTCGACAGCGATTTGTTGTGCATCCATATTCTCTGAATGTCTTTGCATAGCGATGGCAGCAGCTTGAGCAAAATTACCACCTGAACCAATTGCAACTACATCTTCATCAGGTTCAATGACTTCTCCACTACCAGAAATAAGTAATAGATTGTCCTTATCCATGGCAATCAACAAAGCTTCAAGTTTTTGAAGAGTGGGATCTTTTCTCCAATCTTGAGCTAGTTCGACAGCAGCACGTTTCAAATTACCTGAATAAGCCTTTAATTTCTTTTCAAGCCAATCTTGTAGGGTAATAGCATCAGCGACACCACCAGCAAAACCGATGATAACTTGATCATCATAAATACGTCTTACTTTGTGAGCAGTACCTTTCATGATGTATTTTTCACCCATTGTAACTTGTCCATCACCAGCGATTGCGGTGTGGTTATTATGCTTAACAGCAACTATTGTAGTCATTTATTTACCTTCCTCTATCTTGGAAAATACTTTTTATAATCTTTTTGTAAATGTTCCATTGTCACATGAGTGTAGATCTGAGTTGTTGAGAGACTAGCATGTCCCAGTAACTCTTGAACCGTCCTCAGATCAGCACCGTGTTCGAGCATATGTGTGGCAAATGTATGACGTATCATATGCGGATGAATGTCAGATGTCAAGCTGGTTTTCTTAATTATCTGATTTAATATGTATTCGATTCCTCGACTTGTTAAACCTTTACCACGATTATTTACAAAAACGAACTGATGATCTTGATGATTTTTGGTCATCAAGATTTTTCTGCTTTGATCAAAATAGGTCTCTAATGCAGTCTGTGCATAGCTTCCAAAGGGAACATAACGATCTTTATCCCCTTTACCATGAATTAAAACGATTCCATTAGAAAAATCCAACTGATCTAATAATAGATTAGCACACTCACTCACTCGCATGCCAGTGGCATAGAGCAATTCTAATAAAGCTGAATTTCTCAATGACAAGGGATCATCCCCCTTGACGGCGTCAAACAGTTGGGTCATTTCTTTTTCATAAAAGAAACGTGGTAACTTACGGCCCTTATGACGTAGTTGAACCAAATCAAATGGATTTGACTTGATAAATTTATTTTTCACTAAAAAATTATAAAAAGAGCGCAGTGCTGAGATTCTTCGAGCAATCGTCTCATCAGCGTAATCTTTTTCATCCAAATAGGTCAAATACGTCTCCACATCAACTCTTCTGATGGGTGTAAAACCATTAAAACCACCATTTTGATGCAAAAAAGAAACAAAATTATCTATATCTTCCAAATAAGATTTTTTTGTTTCTTTTGAGTAGTGATGATTAATCATTAAATTATCAACAAATTTATCGATTAAATCTTCTTCTATCATTTATTTTTGAATATCCTCTTCATAGTCTCCATTAGGACAAAGGATTTGACGACCACCCTTAACCTTCTTTTCAACTAGGTAGTGACCATCTTTAGGACAATCACGCCCAACTGGTTTATCCCATGACACAAAGTCGCAATCAGGATATCTGGAACAACCGTAGAAAATACGATTTTTCTTTGATTTTCTTTCAATAACTTGACCCTTTTTACATACTGGACAAACTACACCGATCTCTTTAACGATTGGTTTAGTATTGCGACAGTCTGGGAAACGAGAACAAGCATAAAACTTACCATAACGTCCCATCTTGATAACCATTGGAGCACCACAGATATCACAATCCATGCCAGCTGGTTCATCTTTGATCTGAACTTTTTCAATTTTATCTTCAGCGGATTCAAGTTCTTTAGCAAAAGGCTTGTAATAACGATCAACAACTTTGACCCAATCCTCTTTACCTTCTTCAATGTGATCCAATTCATCTTCCAAATTGGCAGTGAAGTCGATATTAACGATATCTGGGAAGTAAGCTTGGATCAAATGATCAACGATCTCACCTAATTCAGTTGGTTCAAAACTCTTACCATTCAATTTTACATAATAGCGACGTTGGATCGTATCAATAGTTGGTGCATAAGTTGAGGGACGACCAACACCATTTTCTTCCAAAGCCTTAACTAATGAAGCTTCAGTAAATCTTGCTGGTGGCTGTGTGAAATGTTGTGCCGGATCGTTAGTTTGAAGCTTGGCATTGTCACCTTCAGCTAATTCAGGCAAGATATTATCTTTTTTTGTTGTTTCAGAAGTACTTTGGTAAACCTTACGGTAACCTTCAAACTTCATCTTAGAACCATTAGCTCTGAACATAACACCATTTTGAGACAAATCAACTGTCATCGTATCAAATACTGCTGGTGTCATTTGACTGGCAACAAATCTTGACCAGATTAAGCTGTACAGACGGAACTGATCACGGCTAAGAATATCTTTCAAAGAAGCTGGTGTTCTCATAACTGATGACGGACGAATTGCTTCATGGGCATCTTGAGCACCTTCTTGGTTCTTATCTTGACGTTCTTTGATAGCTGCGAAGGGTTCACCATATTCTTCATGAATGAATTTAGAAGCTTCGGCCTCAGCAACCTTAGAAATACGTTTAGAATCGGTACGCATATAAGTAATTAATCCAACAGTACCTTCTTTACGGCCCAAATTGATTCCTTCATACAATTGTTGAGCAATCATCATGGTCTTTCTAGTCTTGAAGTTTAATTTTTTATTAGCTTCTTGTTGCAATGAACTGGTTGTAAATGGTGCAGCTGGTACTCGTCTACGTTCTTTTTTAGTGACCTTATCAATGGCAAAATCTTTTTTCTTGTCAACTTTACCTAAAACAGCTTGAACCTCATCGTTATTCTTTAGTTCGGCTTTTTTACCATCCAAACCATAAAAATTAGCTTTAAACTTATCTTTACCATGTTTAAAAGTTGATTCGATCGTCCAATATTCTTCGGGAACAAATTTCTTGATATCATTTTCTTTTTCAATAACTAGTTTCAAGGCAATTGATTGCACACGTCCGGCACTCAATCCCTTTTTAACTTTAGCCCAGAGAATTGGAGAAATTGAATATCCCACTAGTCGATCTAAAATACGTCTAGCCTGTTGAGCATCAACTAGATTCATATCAATTGTTCGAGGAGTTTTGAAAGCCTGTTTAACTTTATCTTTAGTAATTTCATTAAAGACGACACGATTTTTATCGTTGTCATCTAATCCAAGTAAATGTGAGACATGCCAAGCAATGGCTTCCCCTTCACGATCCGGATCGGCTGCTAGATAAACTCGTTTGGCCTTTTTAGCTTCCTTCTTTAAATCTTTAATGACCGGGCCTTTACCACGAATAGAGATGTAGCGAGGTTCATAATCGTGTTCAATATCTACACCCATTTGACTCTTTGGTAGATCTCGAACATGACCTAAACTTGCAACAACGTGATAATTACGTCCCAAGTATTTTTCAATTGTTTTTGCTTTTGAAGGTGATTCAACAATCACCAAATTCTTTTGCTTTGTTGATGGCACGTAAAGTGCTCCTTTCCAATGGATCATTTAAACTGTCAATATATTAATCACTGATTTTTATTTTGTCAATCCAAAAGCTATCGATCACTCTCAAATTAACGTCTTAAATTCATACATTATTAAAATTAATTAATGGCGTGGCACCCTCTTCAATCAGATTATTACAACCTGCTGAATGACTGTCATCAATCCGACCAGGAATCGCCAAAACTTCCCGGTTATTCTCTAAAGCCAAATCAGCAGTAATTAAAGCTCCACTGCGTTTCTTAGCTTCAGTCACAATCACCTTTTGACTTAAACCGGCAATAATACGATTACGCTGAGGAAAATGAAATCTTTGAACTCCCGTATGTGGCGGATATTCACTGATTACCAATCCATTATTCATAATTTCTCGCTGTAAAGCAAGATTTTCTTTTGGATAAGCTTCATCTAACCCACAACCGATCACAGCAATAGTCCGACCGTAATTTTTTAAAGTATGGATATGAGCCCATGAATCAACGCCTTTTGCTAAACCGCTCACAATAGTATAACGATTTACCAGACGTGGAACAAGACCACCAATGCAACGAAAACTATAATTTGTCGCTTGCCGTGAACCCACGATTGCCACGCAATCAGTTTTAAGTAAAGCAATATTTCCCACAAAAAACAAGAGTGCGGGTGGATTGTAAATCGTTCTTAATAACTGCGGATATTCTGAATCCAAATAATTTATCGCCTGAATATCAGTTTTTTGTTGGTTATCTAATAATAGAAGAAACTGACTATATTTTTCCAAACCCCATTCATCTTTCAACAAATGAAAAGTTTCACTCTCTAGACTATCACTATTTATCGACATTTTTATAATTTTTAACATTATTTGGTTGGAAACCATCCCGGTCATTCGGCATTTGATCAATAATTCTGTTAATTTTGTCATAATAAAAACACCACTCCCTTAACTAAAATTACGGTAGTGATGTTCATTATTTAATATATTTTATTAGTTTTTTTAACTGGTGAAAAACTTAATCGATGAATTTTGGTTCGACCAACACTATCTAAAGCCTGTAAATGTTCTTTGGTACCATAGCCGTCGTTTCTTTCAAATCCAAATTCAGGATAAAGTTTACTATACATAGTCATCAAACGGTCACGAGCTACTTTCGCAACAATACTGGCCGCTCCGATACTTAATGATTTGGAATCTCCCTTGATCAATTTAGTCTGTGAAATATCAACTGGTATAGTCATTGCATCGACCAAAATATGATCTGGACGAACATACAAATGCGTGATCGAATCACCCATGGTCAACTCAGTTGCATGATAAATATTCTCAGTATCGATCAACTGGGGACTACCCACAGCCACACTGATATCAATTGCCTGATCACAAATCAATTTATATAACTCCGCCCGTTTTGTCCGAGAAAGTTTTTTAGAATCATCAACCTCATAAAGAGTATTGTTAGACGGCAAAATAACCGCTGCTGTAACAACTGGTCCAGCTAGCGGTCCCCTGCCCACTTCATCAACTCCGGCAACAGTTAAACCCTGATCCCAGAATGGCTTTTCGAGAAATTCCTTCTGATGAAATCTTTCGATCAACTCTTGTTGTTTGATTTGTTTTTTATAATATTGCTCTAATAATTTTTTAACACCAGAGCGAGGGTCATTTGACAATTCTGCTAATAGATCTGTATCAAGATCATCGTCAGATAATATTTCCTTAACATTCTTGATAGTGTATCTATTCTTCATAAAATTCCCCAGGCACATCAAATGTTAGACGTCCTAGTTTCAATTTACGAACATCGTCAATAATTCTTCTTGAAGCACGATCATAATCATCTTTATAGCCGAACTTAGTAGTTAAATTCATTAACAATTCCGGTGTCGTATGATTAAAGATATCAGCATTAGTTAAGCCATAGCCTTCTTGTAATTGTTCCATATAATGAGTTTCAAGGAAGTTTAGCGCATAGATAGCAACATCGTCAGGGGCATAAATTTTTTCCTTGATAGCTCCTGATAGAGCTAATTTCATCCCTACCTTTGGATCATCAATTTTAGGCCAAAGGATACCTGGTGTATCCAAAAGGTCAATTCCAATATTAGTTTTCAACCAATTTTGATTTTTGGTTACACCTGGTCTATTACCAGTGACAGCGACATTTTTACCAACCATTCGGTTTAAGATCGTTGATTTACCGACATTAGGAATTCCTACACACATTGTTTTGATCTGATAATTTTTCACGCCATTATTTTCATAACGAGCAATTTTTTCAGAAAGTTCTGATCTAATCAAACTTTTGATCTTACCTAAACCTTTGTTGTGTTTAGCATCAAGTTCGATTGATTTAGTACCTTCTTGTTCAAAGTTGATCTTCCAGTCAGCAGTGACTTTGGGATCAGCTAAATCAGATTTATTCAAAATAATAATATGTTTTTTCTGATCGATTATTTGTTCTAGTACAGGATTTCTAGAGGAAAAAGGTAGTCTTGCATCGACAATTTCAAGTACGATATCAACCAACTTTAGTCGGTCTTGTACTTGGTTTTTTGCCTTGTTCATATGTCCGGGGTACCATTGTAAAACCATTACCATCACCTATTTCTCTTAATTTATTTTTTATCTATTTCTTGATACTTTTGAAATGCTTCATCAAAGATCGTCATACTAGGAAGATATCCAACATTCAATTCTAAATAATTAGATAATTTTTGATAATTTTCCTCTTGTTTTGGAAAAGATGTATCGTGAAAAGCATTGTTAGCAAACTCCGCCTCTGGTTCAACACTTTCCACATTACGAAGAGTCATTAGAAACTCATAAAAACTGCGTCTCATATTTGTTCCTTCCTATTGGTTATCAGTAATTTTACTATTCATTACTTCAAAGGACAATTTGTTATTAGTTAAATCGATATTCTTAGCTCGGATACCATATCCTTCTTTAGTTGTAAATTTAGTAAATCTCAAAAGAATAGTTTTATCCTTGCCATTGATGCTGACCCATTCCGGAGTCTTAAAACTGTTCTTAATATAATTCATAACGAAGGAGATTGGCAACGATAAGCTCCCAATTTTCATTTCTTTAGCTTTTAAAAGAACATCCCCATTAGTTTTTGCGTATGGTTGCATCAGGATCGTGAAGTGGATCTTAGCACCTAAAAAGGCGATTGAGCCTGATAATTCAGCATCCTTTTTCAAAACCAATTGATAATCAGTTTTTCCATCGTTCAACGTATGTTTTAAATAATATTGAGCCATTTTATTGGCCTCATGTTTATCCATATTAACGGTAAAAACTTTACTGTCAGCTCCAGTTATTTTTGATGAAACAGGATAATTATCAGTTGGTGAACTCAAAACTTTGGTACCAATAATTCCTAAACCAACTACAATGATGGTTACTAATGCGATAAATGCATATTTCCAATAATTTCTTTTCATGATTATTTATAAAGCCACTCCTTTGTCGTACCACTTACTTCAGTAAATACTTTGTCTGTCATCATATCATATCCAGTCCCATTAGGGTGAAAGTGATCCTTAGTATAGAGATAGGGATTGACACCAGTTTTTTTAATTTTACGATTGATTTTTTTAGTTTGATAAAGATTATTGATATCAATAAAATGCGTATCATTAAATCCTGCGGCAACCTTAGCTGAACCCTTGTTCCAATTAATGAAAGCTGTCTTAGCATTTTCAACATTAGCCAAATAAATGCTGAACGGATTGTAGATTCCAATCAAATAAATTGGTGCTTTAGCATTATAACTTCTGATATCAGTTAATAATTGTGTCAAGCGCTTATCAAATTGAACCTGTTCATCAGCAATTTGTCCTTCAGTTAAATCCAGACCCTTGCGTTGTAACAAGTGCATGAAATCATTTCCACCAACAGTGATCGTAATGATATCGGCTTTCGGTAAATCCTGATGCATCTTTTGATCCGATTTGATTCGAGCCATGATCTGAGTACTAGTATCACCGGAAACGCCATAGTTATGTGATTGAGTCGGTACATCGTAATGATTCTGAACTTTTTGTGTCAAACGAGTCACATACCCGCCACCAACAGATTTAGAATCACCAATCCCTTGGGTTAAAGAATCACCAACTGCAACAATACTGATACTCTTTTTCTTAGGAATAACTTTCTTCTTTGGTTTATTTTTCTTAGTCGTTTTAGTAACAACTGCTTGTTCTTGTTTATTATTATTAACAAAATAGTAAGCCCCACCACTGACAGCGAGTAAAATTACTATTATTATTATGATCCATATACTTTTTTTCTTCATTTAATAATCCATCTTTCAAAAAAAAGCTGATGCATTCATCAGCTTTTACTCTGTATAAAATTCGATTGCAAAGGCACCAGAACCGGCATGAGTTGCAATGACCGGACTTGTTACCCTAATCAGCAATGGTACATTTGGTACGATTTCAGCCAATTTTTCTTTTAGCTCATTAACATAGTCCATTTTATCAACGTATGAAATACCAATAGCTTTGATATTTTCCAAGCCCTTGATCTCTTCCATGACATTATTCATATACTTTTCAATTGTCTTGCGACCACGACCACGTTTGGCAATATCCAAACTATTATTCTTCACAGTCAAAACTAAATTAATATTCAAAAGCGTTGAAAGAGTCCCTGCAAATCGGCTCAAACGACCACCACGGAGAATATTTTCAATACTAGTTACACCCATATAAAGATAAGTGTGATCTCGTAAAACTGTAAGCTCTTCTTTGATCTCGGCAACTGATTTACCCGCTTGAGCCATCTTAGCTGCTTTGAGCACTTGGAACCCTTGTGCACGATCGGTGAATTCAGTATCGATAACTTCCATATGACGGTCAGTCATATCGGCAACTTGTCTAGCCGCATTGATAGTTCCACTGATAGCTGGAGTCATGATTAATGCTAGAATATCCGTGTAGTCAGTAGGAACCTCATCGATGATCTTCATAAAAGTACCAATCGATGGTTGGGATGTCTTGGGCAAGTCCTTTGAAGAATCCATTTCACGAACGAATTCCTCACGGGTAATATCGACACCATCAGTATACGTCTTTTCGTCAATACTGATAGTTAAAGGAACCACGCTAATATCATACTTCTCGATTTCTTCTGGGGTTAATTGTACCGATGAATCGGCAAGGATTTTTACTTTACTCATTTTATCCCTCTTTCATAGGGTCTTAGTTCTTTAATTGTTTCAATTATACCAAACAATTTGTTGGTAAATTACAAAAATCATTAACAATATCAATTAATTATACAATATAATCATTGTCTGAAAAGTATCAAGATGTTTATAATATCTATAAATAACTAGTCATAACATTGGAGCGTTAAAAATGTCAAAAAAACATACTTTTACACGGGCTTACTTGATCACCGATCAAATTTTCAGTGCCGTCACTCACGGAATTGGTATCATTTTAGCAATCATTGGTGCCGTCTTCCTTTTGATCAAGGGATTTCAGCAAGGTAACCCTTTAAATATCACTGCATACTTTATCTATGCCTTTACTTTGTTCTTCTTATATTTAAGTTCAACCTTATTCCATAGCCTCTATTTCACTAAAGCTAAGAGTGTCTTTCAAATCTTCGACCATAGCTCCATTTTTCTTATGATTGCTGGAACTTATACCCCTTACTGTTTAATTGCTCTACATTCAGCTTTTGGATACAGTATCTTAGCTTTCATTTGGTTGTTGGCTATTGGTGGCATTCTCTATAAGATCTTTAACGTCGGCCGATTTAAGTATTTTGAAACGCTACTATATGTCCTAATGGGGTGGGCTATCATTATTGCTATGAGGCCACTCTATTTGGCTATTGGTGCCAGGGGTATAGAACTTTTAGTGGCCGGTGGTATCGCTTTTACCGTTGGTGCTTGTCTATACCTGATGAAAAATCTCAAGTATATTCACGTAATTTGGCATATCTTTGTTATGATCGGAACAGCCTTAATGTATTTTTCAGTTTATTTCTACGTTATTTAATTCGTTGATAAGTCTCGAAGGTGTATGGATAGATATTCTTATCGTCCATCAGACCTTCTTTTTTTTCGATTAAATTAAATTTTTTATAGTCAATCTTAACCATTTTAGTATCACCAACAAATTCGTGATCAATTTTAGTCACATACAAACGGTCCACATCATCACTAAAAAGTTTAAAAATACCCTCTCCACCAATGACCATCACTTCTTCATCAGCTTGAACATATTGCTTGAGTTGACTCTTATCGGTCAGTAAAGCAACTGTTTCTGGTACCTGGTAATCTGAATTTTTAGAAATAACGATATTCAAACGATTTGGCAAAGGACCATTGGGAAAACTTTCATAAGTTTTTCGTCCCATAACTATTGGATGTCCTGTCGTTACGTCCTTAAAACGTTTCATATCATTAGGTAATTTCCATGGCAAATGTCCATCAACACCAATGATCTGATTCTTATCTTCAGCCCAAACAAAACTTATCATCATTATTCTCCTAAACGGCAATCGGTGCTTTGATAGCAGGTTGCGGATTATAGTTTTTAACGTGAATATCGGTAGTTTCAATTTCAAAAATACTCTTGTCACTAGTAATTTCCAACTGTGGTCCCATCGTCGGCGTCCGTGTTAATTGTTCTTTAACCTGATCCAGATGATTAGAATAGATGTGGGCATCACCTAAGGTATGAATGAATTCTCCCACCTCTAGACCGGTTTCACGGGCAATCAAATGCGTCAAAAGAGCATAACTAGCAATATTAAACGGCACTCCTAAAAAGAGGTCACCACTTCTTTGATAAAGCTGACAAGACAATTTGCCATCATTAACATAAAACTGGAATAGCGTATGACAAGGCGGCAAGGCCATCGTCGGTACATCTTCTGGATTCCAAGCACTTACGATCAAACGTCTGGAATCAGGTGTTTGTTTGATCTGTTCGATAACATTTTTAATTTGATCAATAATTCCACCGTCCCGTTTTTGCCAATGACGCCACTGTGCCCCATAAACATCCCCCAGATTTCCAAATTTTGCTGAAAAAGTTGGATCTTCTAAGATAGCCTGATCAAACTTACCCTTTTGAATTTTATAAGCTTGAGCAAATTCATCATCGATCAAGGAACGACGACCAAAGTCAGTCATATCTGGACCAGTATAGTCCGAACTCTCAACGTAATTTTTAAAAGCCCATTCATCCCAAATATGATTATTGTGTTCTAGTAAATACTTAATGTTGGTATCACCATGTAAGAACCACAATAATTCACTCTTAATTAGGCCAAAAGGAATTTTTTTAGTCGTTAGTAAAGGAAACGATTCCTGGAGATCAAAGCGCATTTGATAACCGAAAGTGCTAATAGTTCCCGTTCCTGTCCGATCACTTTTCTTGTGTCCTTGTTCCAAAACATATTTTAAAAGATCTAAATATTGTTGTTCATTATGCATGATTATCTCCTAAATAAATTGACCTAAGTATTCCCAACGTTCCATTAATTTATCTGATTCTTGTGTTTTCTCATCAAATTCTCTTTGGAAGTCCATTAATTTTTCATAATCATTTGAAGGATCATTTAATTCCTTCTTCAAAACAGCTAATTCATCATCAAATTTTTCAATTTGTGGTTCCAACTTATCAAATTCCATTTGTTCAGCATAAGTTAATTTTTTCTTTGCTTCCGGTTCTTGATTGGCTTCTTTTTGCTTAGTTTCCTCATGCTTTTGTTCTTTAGCTGCATGATGTTGTGCTTGTTTTAATTCAGTTGCTTTTTGCAGATAACCTGAATAAGAATCGTAACTTTCCTCGATCTTACCCTGACCCTCAAAAATCAACAATTTAGCAGCCACTTTATCCAAGAAATAACGATCATGAGAAACTGCTAAAACAGTTCCCTTAAAACTATCCAAATAACTTTCCAAAATAGTCAAGGTTTCAATATCCAAATTATTTGTTGGTTCATCCAACAATAAAACATTGGGTTGATCCATTAAAATGGCTAATAGATACAAACGTCTCTTCTCACCACCAGATAGTTCTCGAATGAAAGCACTCTGCATTTGATGATCAAATTTAAACGTATCCAACATTTGTGAAGCTGACATGTGTGAGCCATCGTTATTCTTAACCCCTTGACCAATACCTTCCAAATATCGAATAACTCGTTTATCAGGATCCATATCACGAGTGTGTTGTGTGTAATATCCTAAACGAACTGTTTGACCGGTCTTAATCTCACCGGAATCTAAGGGAATCTGTTGATCGATTGCATTAAGAAAAGTTGTCTTCCCTGATCCATTGGCACCAGTAATTCCAATTCGATCTCCACGTGAAACTAAATAACTAAAATCATTTAGAATAACATGTTGCTCAAAAGCCAAACTAGCCTCTTTGATATCAAAGACATCATTACCTAAACGTTGTTGAGCAATGTCGATTGACATTTCCTTTTGGGCGTCCGGTTTATTCTGAAGATCTTCTTTTAGACCAGTAAAACGGTCTTTTCTGGCTTGTTGTTTGGTTCCACGGGCCTTAACACCAGCTCGCATCCAATTTAATTCCTGTTTATAAAGTTGGGTCTTGTGATGTTGTTCAGATGCATAGATCTCTTCATTATCAGCTTTTTGTTGTAAATATTTTTCATAATTACCATCATATTCAGTTACATTGCGATTTTCGAGTTCAAAGATTCTCGTTGCAACTTCATTCAAGAAATAACGATCATGGGTCACGAATAGCACTGAACCCTTATATTTACTCAAATATGATTGTAACCAGTCAATTGCTTCATAATCCAAATGGTTAGTCGGTTCGTCCAATATCAGCAGATCAGCTTCGGAAATCAAAGCCTGTGCTAAAGCCACACGTCTCTGCTGACCACCTGATAATTCACCAATTTTTTTATCTAATTCAGTAATCCCCAATTTATTCAGAATTGATTTAACATCAGATTCCATTTGCCAAGCTTCAGCCGCATTCATTTTCTCTTGTAGTTTAAAGAACTCATTCTGAATTTTACTATCAGTTGAATTTTCATTAAAACGAGCCAATGAATTTTCATATTGACGAATCAATTGGAATTTTTCACCACTACCATTGAAGACTGAATCAATTACTGAGGAGTCCAATTCAAGATCTGGCTGTTGTTCCAAATAAGAGATTTTATAATCCTTAGGTTTTTCTACGTCGATCGTATTGAGATCACTGTTATTAATGATTCCATCCAGAAGTGTTGTCTTTCCGGTACCATTGAGGCCTAAAAGACCAATCCGGTCGCCTTCATTAATTGTAAAAGTTACGTCAGTAAAAAGAGTTTTTTCACCGAAAGTTTTTGATGCGTTTGAGATATTTAAGGTTTTCAATTATTTCACCACTATAAATAAAAAATTCCTCTACCCATGAAGATAGAGGTATGTTGCCACTTTTCTGTATTATTATCCCATGTAAATTCAGGATTGTAAAACATCGATGATCAATATTTTTGTAACTGGCTCGAGGTATAGTACATTTGTTGTTGACCGCCAAATCTAATCAGAACTTTATCGCGCTTTTTATCGAAAAAAACTACCACTCCCGCTTGCTTTTTCATGGCGTCTTTTTCATCGATCACTGTTACCGTCGTACCAATTTTCAAATCGTCCATTATTTTCCCTCATTTCAAGAAAATACGGGACTTAGCTAATTTAAATTAACTAATGCCCCGTAATTTTTTAATTAAAGATCATTCTTATATATGTCATAAACAGTATTCTCTGGATCAACTGAAATATAAAGATTTCCAGTTTTGGTTGAAATTGCTGAAGATTGATAAGCGTTGTCTAATCCTTCAACATCCTTTTGTTTGAATGGGAAGTAAATCTGCATTGGTTCCTTATCTTGATCATCTTCAAAGACGATATCACATTTTTCGATATCTTGATATTTAATGATACGATTGAACATTCCATCAGCCATCGCAGCGGTTGAAACATCAGTATCTTTAATATAGTCAGCTTCTGGTAAAATTTCAATTCTAAAACGTTTACATGGGTGAATCTCTTGCATACGTCCACCTTTAATACGACCGTAACTAGTTGTTACACGCGCAATCCAAACGTCACTCATCTCACTGTGGCTAACTGTCCAAGTATCATCATTTCTAAAGTAGAATTTAAGTTCTTTAAAAACATGTTTAGTCATAAAATCACCCTTTCAAATCCTAAAATACTTACTAATTTCATAATAACACAGCATTATTGATTACTTAACAAATAATGTCTTAAATCTTCGAAATTATTGGAAACGTTTCCTTCCACGACAGCACGCTCTATTTGGGACATTGACTTTCCAATAATTGGGCCTGGTTTCACTCCCAGGATTTCACAGATATCCTTTCCAGTTAATGCTAAATCATGACCATTTTTAATGGAAATTTGCGTAATTTTTTGTCGAAGCGTTTCATACGCAAATTCGATCCCAAACATCTGACAAAGTTGAATCGTTCTTTCCAGATTATCGACTCCCAATTTATAAATATTCCAAGGATCAAAATCTTCATTTTCAAATAAATGCAACATATTTAAAGTATTGACAGAAGCTTCACGTGTTTTGTTGGATACTTTCCAATTACGCAAAAGCTTATTAAATTCATTATGATTTAGATTTAAAACAAAGCCAATTGCTGTCCAAGCCTGATCCTCATCAAGAAAAACTTTATTTTGAGGTTCCAATAGTTCCGTTAGTTCAGCGGATTGTCCTTTAAACCCAGGGCAATATTCACTGAGTTTTAACTTCAAGAAGTCAGCAAAACCGATCTGCCACGAATTACTAAGCATCATTTTGACAAATTCCTCACGAATTCGTTCAACCGCAATTTTTTCTAACAATGGTGCATTGTCTGCAATTGCTTGAGCAGTTTTTCTTTCCACCGTAAAATCTAACTGTGCCTGAAATCTAACTGCCCGCATCATTCTTAAAGCATCTTCGTGGAATCTCTCTTCAGCCTTGCCAACTGCCCGTATGATTTTTTTATCTAAATCTTTTAAGCCATCAAATTTATCAATAACATTTCCTTTAACATCAACGGCTAGAGCATTAATCGTAAAATCACGTCGTTTTAAATCATCAGCAAGTGATCTGACAAAAGTTACTTTATCAGGACGTCGAAAGTCTTGGTAACCGGACTCAGTTCTAAAAGTAGTGATCTCGTAGGAGTCATCCCCCATTAAAACGGTCACGGTTCCATGTTGAATACCAGTATCAATTGTACGTTTGAAAATTCCTTTAATTTCCTCTGGATAAGCACTGGTGGCAATATCAACATCATGAATTGGTAAACCCAAGATATGGTCCCGTACACTTCCTCCAACAAAATAGGCCTCATATCCTGCTTGTTCGATGGCTTCTAAAACTGGCAATGCTTCTTGAAAATCGGCAGGAAGTTGTTTGATTTGCATAAAGTTACCTCAATTTCTTAAACAATTATTTATAGTACCTTTTAATTTAACAATCTACTACATTATTATATACCAAGAAAAAATTCTTAATTAAATTCTCTCAAAACACTTGATTAAATTTTATTTTGCGCCCAACTAGAAATAGTTTTCCAAAAATATATAATAGACTTAATAAGGATGTGAAAGAATACTAGCTGATAAAATTATCAAAAACAAATATGGGGTTCTAGTATTCGTAATTATGGTAAATATTATACTTTTAATTTCACTAATTGGTATTTGGATCGGTACCATCTGTAGTATCAATTGGTTAACATTTGCAGCACTTCTTCTCAATTCAATTGTCTTTCTTATCAGCATGGCTGCTGGAAAAGACAAGGATAAATAACAAAAGGCGTTTCATAACTATTAGTCTACTAATAATTATGAAGCGCCTTTTGTTATAACTTAATTAACTGATTCAGCGATTCTTTCAGCCGTTTTACTATTTGAAACTTTACCTTGACTGTAATTTTTACCAAAAACGAATCCAAAGATAACTGTTAATAATGGATTTAACCAAACATAGAAGGCACAAGAGATAAAGACAACTGGACTAACACCTAAAACACCAGAAATAAAAATTCCAGTGACCCCCCAAGGAACTAAGGCATTGATGTCGGCGCCACCACTGGCAAGAACCCTTGATAAGTATTCTGGTTGAATGCCCTGTTCTTTAAAATTATCCCTAAAAGTGGTACCTGGAAGAATGATTGAAATGTATTGTTCACCAACTAAGAAATTAACCCCAATAGCACTGATCATAGAAGTTAAAATTAGTTTGCCCGGCGTATTAACTTGACTACTTAATTTACCGATCAAATTGTCAACGACACCCATTTTTAGAAGCACTCCACCTAATGTTAAAGCGACTAAGATTAAGGAAATACTGCCCATCATGCTAGTGATACCACCACCGCTGACAATGGCATTGATTTTTTTATCAGGTGAATTCAGTTGAAAACCATTCATAATTTGATCACTAATAGTTTTTATTGTGGGATGATCGATCACAACATGCATTGCAATCGCGGTAACTGACCCGGCTAGTAACGTGGGAATAGCAGGAATCTGCATGATTGCACAAAAGATCAAGACGGCGATTGGAATCAACATTAATGGTGAGATGAAGAAATTAGCATATAAGGCTCTGACAATATGATGTACGGAACTCATATCTGGATTAGCCGTCGTATGCCCAGCAATCAAGAAAATAATAGCGGTAATAGTTGCCGCAGGTACAGCCGTATGAGCAATAGTTTTAATATGATCAAAAACATTGTCAACTCCGGCAATACCAGTAGAAAGATTAGTCGTTCCTGATAATGGTGACATATTATTTCCAAATAAAGCTCCTGAAACAATTGAACCCGCCGTTAAAGCGACGTTGATACCCATAACTTGTCCAATACCCATGAAGACAATTCCTAAAGTACTGATGGTAGTGAAAGAACTACCAACGATAACACCGACTAAACAGCAACTGACAAAGACAGTAAAAAGAAAGAAACGAACATTCAACAACTCTAAACCATAGACCATGATGGTGGGGATGACACCTGACATTGACCAAGCTGATACTAACACTCCGATCATAATAAAAATGATCATCGGGATGATACCAGGCCTGATACCATCAGCAATCCCTTCTTGTAATTCGTTCCAAGAGAAACCTCGGAATCTTCCGTAGAACAGTAACAATGTAAATGTTAACAAAATTGGAATTTGTGGCGTCATTTTCCAAGCAATCATCATTGTTCCTAACATCCCAAACATCACAAACATAATTATTAAACTTTCCCAAAACGTTAAACGACTTTCTTTTTTCATAATAATCACCCTTATTTATTCTTTCCCAAAGCTTTATTTACTTGTTTATTCTTGGCAACTCCAATAGGGACGGTAAAGGTAATTTCTTTTAGCTTCTTTAACTTCATTTTCATCAAGGATTTGACTGAATGTTGCTTGCATTCTCAATTTTTCTATAAATTTCATCTTTAGTTCCTCCTTTTTCGTATCCCAGGGTATAAAAAAAGCGCCTCTGCATAAGTTTNTGCAGGGACGCTATTTGCGCGGTACCACCCAATATTCAAACGGATAGACTAGTCCATTTGCTCTTTATTCCCGAAACGTGGGATACGTGATCTGGTTTTGTATTTCATAAAAATACCCTGCATGGCTCGCACCGACCGCCAATTCTCTGAACACCCAGATATTTTATTACTTGTGTTAAAACCAAAATCAATTTATGTATGTAATACTAGCAGAAATTTTTAAGAATACAAGTGGTTTATTATAAAAAGCCCAATTTTCTTGGGATTTTTTAATTTTTGAAGAGCTTTTCTAATAATAGAAATATTTAATTCTTTTTTTATTAATCTTAAATACGTGGGAAAAGTCCCCAATCTAAAGCTCGATCTACTAAAATATGAATTAACCAAATAAGTGTTAAGCTAATTAGAATTTGATTAAATTTGCTGGGAACAACTAATATAAAAACCAGCAATAAGGTCGGATCAATCAAAGTATGACTACAGTTATAACTGATTTCACCAATCCTTTTCGAAAACATAAATCCCAAGGCTGTAATATCTGGCAACAAATAAAATATCAAAAATACAATCCATGATCCAAGTCGTCCATAAAGCAACAAAAGTCCAATTATTAAAAACCAAAGTTCGATACGATAAATAATTCTTTTCATAATATCTATTCCTCCAAAATATGAACTAACAGCGTGTTTATAAAAACTACACATACATATATCAGTCCCCATTTACTTGAGCCACTCACAAATAAAAGTAACGAGCAAGTTCCAAAAACAATCAATTCGATTATTATTCGAAATATTATCCCAACCTTTCTGGCAGAATGTGGTGCAACCAGAAAGGACCAAATAATTGCGAAAATAATTGGGAACAAAATATTTAGTGAAACCAATAAAAGCTATTACAATTAAGGTACCTAGTTCTAAACAGAACCTAAGAATTGCATTAATATAAAAGAATTTCATTGCTACTCCAATAATAATTATTTAATAATTAAGCTGACAATAACATGGGGCTTAACCCCCAAGTCAATTAATAACACTATAATATTGAGGTCATACCTATGAATACAGCAGACTTTTGCCAATTAATGGCAACAACAAGAGATACTTTGAGATTTTATGATCAAAAAAATCTATTAAAATCTAAACGAAACGCTAATAATTATCGTCAATATAGCGAATCAGATCAAATCACTTTTAAAATAATTCATAATCTACAGCATGCCGGCTTAACAATTGCTGAAATCAAATCAGTGCTTTTTTTGCGAGAACAGCCAGTTACATCAGATTGTCACGACGAAACGGTTAAATTGATTCAATCTAAGCGAAATGAATTTCACCATGAGCAAGAGTTTTACAACTCATCCAAAAGGTTGACTGATGAAATGCTTAATTCCTTGTCTGGAGATACTGATCAAGATTTAAATCAATTAATTGAACAGCTCGGAAATTTATAAAATATTATTTTTCTGTCCAAACAAAAAGCATCCCATCAATTCTTAGCTGAATTGATGGGATGCTTTCGTATTTAAATAACTTATTATTAATTTTAAAATTATTACATCTGATCCAACAGGCCTTGCATAGCTTCATTATCAGGATCCTGTTTTAGATAAAGTTCCAAAGCAGGCTTCAAGATGTCATTATTACCAGTACTACGTAATATTTCGATCAAGTCTGATAAATAATCCAAATTATCTTTAAAATCATCTAAAACAACTAAAATATCGGCTTGAGCCTTTTCTATGTTGTCAGTTTCAAATTCAGACTTAGCCAGGTTCCAAGTAAGTTTTGGATTATTGCTGACATCGCGGTCACGTAACAAATCCAAATTAGCTTTGAATTGTCCTTTAGTGATGTAGTAGTCACTAAGCTTAATAATTAATGGCAAGGGACTCTCAACAGTCTTAATACCCTTTTCCAAAATTTTAATAGCACCTTTAGCATCTTCAGGTAGACCGGATTCAAAAGCAATTGCATACAAACGTTCATCCAGCTCATTCAAATTCAAACCTAATTGAGCATATTTAAAGGCGTCAGAGTTTTTCTTAATGTTCAAGTAATCTTCTGCCAAAATTGGATAAACCGTTGGATAATCACGATTAGTAGCCAATAATTTTTCCAAAGTGCTGATAGATTTGTTATAGTCCTTTACTTGGTTATACAAGAAACCTAATTGGAATTGAGCATCTTCGTTTAACTCTAAGGCATTTAATTTTTCATATTCACTGATAGCTTCCTCATATTGACCATCACCTGCCAAAGAACTGGCCTTTCGTAAGGTGATCGAGATACCAGAATAATTTTTGATATCCAGATCCAAAAGCATGTCATAGTACGTTAATGCCTTGCTGAATTTATTTTCATCGAAATAAACTTCGGCTAAGGCAAACTTGAAAACTTCTTCATCTGGAAACTCACGAATCCCAGTTAACAACTTTTGTTCACTGACTTCATAGAGTGCCTGTGATTGATAGATATCTGCCGAAACTAACAAATTTTCTGCGTAGGCAGGAGAATCTGGCGTAATCATAGAGATATAGTCCAGGGCTTGATCGCTATCACCATCGGAAACGGCAATTTCAGCTAGTCTAGAGAGGATTTGACCTTCAGTAGGGTAAATGGTCAATAGATGTTCGTAAACCGTCTTAGCTTGGACCGAAAGGCCTCGACTCATTAAAGTTTCAGCCAATGAAAATTGTGTTTGTTCGTCATCTTCTAAAAGTGATGCCTTAATCAAACTGTCAACTTTGGAAAAATCACCATCATCAATTGTTTCTATAACTTCATCTGCTTTGCTCAAATCAATACCTCCATATTTTTGCGTAAAAAAAGACGGTCAATTGACCGCCCCTTAATAGTTAAAATTAATTATTTAACTGAATCCTTCAAAGCCTTACCTGGTTTAAATGCAGGTACTTTGCTTGCTGGAATCTTAATTTCTTCGCCAGTTTGTGGGTTACGACCCTTACGAGCAGCACGTTGACGAACTTCGAAGTTACCAAAGCCAATTAATTGAACCTTGTTACCTTCTGATAAGTTTTCTTGGATTGTTTCAAAGACAGCGTCAACTGCAGAAGTTGCGTCTTTCTTTGTCAAACCAGTTTTACTTGCTACACTATCAATAAGTTCAGCTTTATTTGCCATATGTGAATACCTCCGGATATTTGTAAAAATTTTAGAACACATGAACATATATTAATGCGTTCATTGATTCTATGTACAAAATTACCATAGCAATGCCGATGTGGCAAGCATTTACGCCATTTTTTAAGATAAATCTTCTTAAATATAAATATATTTATAAAAACGGATAAAATACTGCCAATCTGGCCTATTTTCTCTTTCGAGGAAGAATTTTAATTGGGGTACCTTCAAAGTCAAAAGTATCACGCAATTGATTCTTTAGGAATCTTTCATAAGAAAAATGCAACAATTCAGTTTCATTAACGAAGACTACAAATGTTGGTGGTTGAATTGCCACCTGAGTCATATAGTAAATTCGTAATCTTTTACCATTAACTAATGGTGTTGGTGCAATTGAAGTAGCACGCAACAAGAGATCATTCAAGACAGCTGATTGAATACGACGATCACGGTTATCATAAACTCTTGAAACAAGTTCAGGAATCTTATCAAGTCGTTGACCCTTAGTAGCTGAAGTGAACAAAATTGGAGCATAAGCCAAGTATTGGAACTCAACTCTGATTTGGTTTTCAAAGTCCTTCATCGTATTGGTATCTTTTTTCAAAGTATCCCATTTATTGACAACGATGATAACACCTTTACCAGCATTATGAGCGTAACCAGCCACACGCTTGTCTTGTTCACGAATACCTTCTTCAGCATTCAAAACCACACAGACAACATCTGACTTATCAATCGCACTCAAAGCACGAAGAACTGAATATTTTTCAGTATTTTCGTAGACCTTACCACGTTTTCTGATACCGGCGGTATCAATCATTGTAAAGTCTTTATCAAGTTGTTCATCATGGTACTTGGTATCGATGGCATCGCGAGTTGTTCCTTGCATGTCAGAAACGATAACTCGTTCATCACCCAAAATAGCATTAACTAGTGATGATTTACCAACATTTGGACGACCGATAAAACTAAATTTAACTGTATCGTCTTCTTCAGCCTTGTCATCATTAGGAAAAGCCTTAACAACTTCATCCAACAAATCACCAAGACCAGTACCTTGGGCACCAGAAATGGGATTAGGTTCACCAAAACCTAAAGAATAGAAATCATAGATGTTTTGTCGTTGTTCTGGATTATCAGACTTATTGACTGCTAAAATAACCGGTTTCTTAGTCCGATAAAGAATTCTAGCAACATCTTCGTCTTCCTTGGTTGAGCCATTTTGACCATTAACGATAAAGACGATCACATCAGCTTCATCGATGGCAATTTCGGCCTGAGTCTTAATTTGAACGGATAATGTTTCACCACTCATTTCAATACCACCAGTATCAATCAAACGGAATTCTTTCCCTAACCAACTAGCACGAGAATAAATTCGATCACGAGTAACACCCGGTGTATCTTCAACGATTGATAATCGTTCATTAATAATTCGATTAAATATGGTAGATTTCCCAACATTGGGGCGTCCTACTAACGCAACTACTGGAACAGACATATTTTGCCTCCCTACTTATGTTCGTTAACTATCTCAGTTACTTTTTTGACAACTTCTGCGATGGTCATATCTGAAGTATCAACTTCGATCGCATCATCAGCCTTCTTTAATGGAGAAATCTCACGATGTGAATCCTTATAATCTCTTGCAGCAATCTCATCTTGCAATTCTTTTAAAGGTGTATTGATACCACGTTCAATATTTTCTTTAAAACGTCTTTGAGCGCGGACTTCCACACTCGCAATTAAAAAGATCTTGACCTGTGCATCGGGTAGAACCGTTGTCCCAATGTCACGACCATCCATAACAATATCGATATCGTTAGCCATATCTCTTTGCATCTTCACTAAATCTGTTCTAACTTCCTTGATTGCAGAAACTTGGGAGACATTATTAGTTATCTCCTCAGTTCTAATTGCATCAGAAACATCTTCATCATCTAACAAGACATGTTGTCCATCCGCTTGATTAAGAAAATGAATTTTATGTTCTGACATTAATTTTAAAATATTGAGAGTATCACCATAACCTACATTATGCTTTTTTGCAAGTAATGTCACTGCTCGATACATGGCTCCTGTATCACAATAGACAAACTTTAAATCTTTTGCAATTAATTTGGCAATCGTACTTTTACCAGCTGATGCTGGGCCATCTATAGCAATTTGCATCTAATTTCTCTCCTTAATAAAAGGGCCCAGACAAAATTGTCAGAGACCCTACACTTAAAATTATTTAACTCTTAGTGTTGTACCTGGTGTTAATGTACCAACATTACCATTCAAACTCTTTAATTGAGCGGTCGTTAAATTGTTGTTATAGGCAATTCTAAACCAGTTATCACCCGCTTTGACCGTATAAGTACTTGCGGCACTATTATCAGTCGAGTTACTAGTATTATTGTTGGTTGTATCAGTTGATGCTTGTTGATTAGTTTGTTCTTGTTGTGCATTAGCATTGCTGTTAGCAGTTGTACTTTGACTATTGTCAGTATTATTAGCTGCTGTACTGTCAGAAGCAGTATTGTTATTGCTATCAACATCATTATTACTTGAAGTATTACTGTTTGAATTATTGCTTGTAGCTTTCTTCGCCTTAGGCTCAGTAGTCTTTTTAGCTTTGGAAGCTGCAGCTTTCTTCTTGGCAGCGGCTTTTTTTTCCGCTGCTTTTTTAGCAGCATTTTTCTTCTTTGTAGCCTTATCTTTGTTCTCAACTGACTTTTGTGATTGGGAACTATCAAGATCACCACTACTGCTACCTCTAACAGCATTGATGATTACTGGTGTAAACATAATAATGATCAAGGCAATTACCAAAGTAACAACTAAGGTATGATTCCCACGTTGCTTTTCTTTCGACACTGCGCGGGAAACATGACCATCATCATCTGTATCAGAATCAAAACTATTTTCCCAAGGTTTATCACTCTTAGAATCAGTTTCGGGTTCTGTATCAGCTTCAGGTGCCTTCGTTGCTTCATCAGTTGTCGAATCTTCAGTTTTTGTTTCTGAATAAACTGACATTACTGGTGGTGTTGGTACAGAATCAGTCTTTTCAGCCTCAGGCTCAGGAGTACTATCCTGTTGTGCTTCACTTAAATGATTGCTGTTTTCTTCAGATTGAAGATGATCCGTTGAGTCGTTATCAGTAGTAGGAATGGGTTCATCATTATTTGAACTAGTATCCATACTTGACTCTACGGGAGCATCATTAGAAGTTTGATCGTCAGTATCATTCGTTGGTGTGTCCGCATCACCTGTATCTATCAGATGATATTTCTTTAAATCCTCAAGACTAACTGATCCCTCAAGTCCCTCAGTGGATTTAGGAACACGAGAATCGCCAGACATATTGTTTTTATCGTTATCGGCCATTAAAAACCAACCTCCTAATTTCTATCCTCTAAAGCATATCATAAAAGTTTAAAATTTTTCTTTAAAGATTTATAAAATTCCTTTAGTTTCTTCATTTAATTGCAAAATGACCCTTAATTCGAGGGTAGACAATCATTATACAGCCTGAAATGATCAATGATTTAATAATATTGAATGGTACGACCCCAGTTGCGACGTATTTTGCTAAACTCATATTCAGTTGCATTCCGATAACATTCATATACAAAGGCATTACTACAAAATAATTCAAAAATGACATGATCACTGTCATAGAAATTGTCGCTGATATAATTGCGAGTGCCTTTTTATTCTTTTTCCAAAAATAGTTAAATGGTAGCAGCATCGAAACTGCTCCTACAAAGGCCGAGCCATTGCCAATCAAACCTGCAACACCACTACCAGTGACAATAACGTGAACCATCGATTTGATCAATGCAATCAAGATCCCCCCAACTGGACCAAAAGCAAAGGTACCAATTAATGTAACGACATCACTTAAATCTACTTTTAAAAACGGTAACCAAATCAAGACCGGAAATTCAAAGAACATTAAAATTGTCCCCAATGCTGCAAAAACTGAAACTCCAATAACCGACTGAAATTTGTACGTACTCTTTCCCATAAAATCAACCTCTCCCATTGATTTTCGAAAGAAAAAAGGCCTGTTTTGGGCACACCAAAACAGACCTCAATCTGTTTTCTTCCATCTAGACTTTAACTATCGGTACTGGAGTTACACCAGTTCGGCCAGCTTACACTGGGTCGCGGACTTTACCGCCGGTCGGGAATCACACCCTGCCCTGAAAACCAATTATTTATTTTTATAAGTTCAATATAACAGATAATCCACTTTTTTCAACTATAACAGTTTTTCATATTTATTATAACCAAATTAATTTTATAAAAACAATTATTTCAAATAGCCATCATTCCTTTAGTAACAGAGATTAGCCTTAATATATCTATCGTGCCAAATGTTATTGAAAGATTCATTTAACTTTTAATTAACCTTTGACATCCACTAAACATCATCAAAAAAGATTATATTATGAGCCAAAGTTTACTCATTTTATCTAAATAGATTTTAATAAGTCTCTACTTTTAGATCAATTTGATATACTAAATACAACAATTTCATTGTCATTAATCAATAATTTAACTGAGAATAGTTTTTTGAATCCAGTTTGTTTCTAATCGCCATTGTATCCTGTATAATACATTATACAAAATAACCGTTTCTAAATAAAAAAGGCAGGCAAAAATGGAATTATTAGCTAAAGCACAAGCATTCCTCAACAATAAACATTTTAGTGATCAAGAAATTGCTAAGAAAATCGGTGTTGGTCGAATGATGATCAACAACTACCGTAATGATAAAACTAAACTGACTGCGGCCAAATATTCAATTGTCAAATTGTTGGCTGATGAATACGACAAAAACGCTAAGCAATTAAACTCGGCCGACTTTAAACATTTTGTTAATCGAATCGAAAATCTATTTAAAGAAGTCCAATGCGACCAAGAGGATTCTTATAATAGTGATGATGCCTATCTAGATGATTTAGCATTGATCCCTGTTTTGGAAAGGGTCAGTAAGGAAGTCATCAGTGATCCTGCACTCATGAATGAGCTTTATGAAATTTACTCTAAAAATTTAAATTAATTTACCGATCTTTTTAATAGCAAAACCCCCAATTTTGCAATGCAAATTGGGGGTTTTTGTTATTAATCTTCATAATCAGAATGTAACTTTGTTCTACTTTCTATCTGTTATTTCCTTTTTTAAATCAGCTACTTCTTGGCGACTTAAATCACGATATTGACCTGATACCAAACCTTCTAACGTTAAGAAGTCATAACGCTCACGAGACAACTTTATAACTTGGTGACCAACCGCATCAAACATATTCTTAACTTGATGATTATGACCTTCATGGATCACGATTCTAACAATAGAAGAATGCTTCTTCTTATCCTTAGACATAACGGTAACTTTCGAACGAGCTGAAGTATAACCTGTAAGTTTGATACCTTTTTCCAAACTTCTGATTTCATCAGTTGTTAAAGTACCTTCAACTTTAGCCACATAAGACTTATCAACATGGTAACGAGGATGCATCAAGTGATTAGCAAATTCCCCATCATTAGTTAACAGTAACAAACCAGAGGTATCATAATCCAAACGACCAATTGGATAAACACGTTCTCTAACATCATCTTTCAAAAGATCTGTCACTACTTTACGATCTTTATCATCTGTCACAGCTGAAATGACCCCACGAGGTTTATACATTAGGATGTAACGCTTTTTTTCAGTTTCTAGTGGCATACCATCAACTTCAATTTTATCGCTGTGGTCGACTTTAACGCCCATTTCTACTACAGTCTTACCATTGACACGAACATGACCGGTTGCAATCATTTCTTCAGATTTACGTCGTGAAGCTACACCGGCATCGGCCATAAATTTTTGTAATCTAACTTTCTCCATTTATATCTCCTATACTTGAAACATTCTCAAATTTTTCTATTTTTGGTAAATCTGTCAAACTTTTAATACCAAAATAATCAAAGAATTCATCTGTCACTACATAAATATTAGGATGACCAGGAACATTCTTTTTACCATTTTCCTTAATCAATTTACGCATCAGCAGTGTATTCAGGCTACCTGAACTCTGAACTCCACGAATCTCATCGATCTCAATTCTTGTAATTGGTTGACGATAGGCGATGATCGATAAAACTTCAAGTGCCGCCTGACTGAGCTTACTACCCAAACCAGCCTTAAAATACTTAGTTAATAACTCATTAAATTCATTTTTTGTTACTAATTTATAAACTGAATTGTAATCAACCAATTGGATTCCCGAATCAACATCAGTTAGCAACTTGATTTTTAATTCTTCAATATTCTGTCTTAGAGCCGCACTATCGATCTCCAAAAGTTCGGCTAGGTCTTTTTCTTTGATACCTTGATCACCAGCTACAAAGAGCAGTGCCATTATTTTTGCTTGATACACATTTAATTCCTCAATTCGATAAATAATTCACTCTTAAAATCAGCCTGTTGGACTGATACAATTTGCTGCCGTGCTAATTCCAAAATAGCCATAAAATCCGTCACGATTTCTTCAACGCTTGCATTAAGCTTTAACAGTGCCTTGAAGGTTAATCGTTTTGCTGTTTTTAATTCGCTCATAATATTAGCCGTTGCATCCTCGATTGATAAAGTTTCATTTTCAATCGTTTCTGTTTCAGGTTGACGATTCTTCTGTTCTCGCAACAATTCCGCATAAGTTGATGCTAAATCTGCTAAAGCAACTGATCCCGGTTCCAAAAATCGGTCTAATTGTTTATCGGGAATACTGACTTCCTTATCAAACTGTTGCTTTCTGACCTGTTCTTTTTCTTCGAAATAAGCTGCAACTCGTTTATAAGTTTGATAAGTTAACAACTGCGAAACCAGTTCATCACGAGGATCATCCGCCTCAAAATCATCAGCAATTTCATCTGGTGCTTGTGGTAACAGCATTTTACTCTTAATTGACATTAAGGTTGATGCCATAACTAAATAATCACCAGCCACGTCCAGTTGCATTACCTTCATACTCTGTAAGTAATCAATATATTGCTGAGTGATTTGAGCAATCGGAATATCATAAATATCGACTTTAGATTCCTTAATCAGATGCAGTAACAAATCAATTGGTCCTTCAAAATCAGTTAAGACTAAGTTTAATTTTTGCATTAATTCGTTTCTTTCATATCTTTCTCAATTTTTTCTTTGTTTTGGTGCCAGTGCATTAATTGACCATTCAAATTAAAGTTGCCTAACATCACCAGATGAGGAAACTTTTGATGAATATCGTCAAAAATCTTAAAGACGTTGCTTTGTGAACGATAAGACGGATTCAACGAAATATATTCAATAAAAACCGTATTTTCAGAGAAAGACAATGCTACGATTCCTGAATAGTCTTCAATATTACTTTTCCAAAGATATAACTGTCGATTTTGATCCTCGGAATAGAGCTTCAACTCCTGCTCCATATTGTCCAAATCTTTGAGATCACTAATATAAGACAAAAATCCCATGGCAATTTTCTTATTTTCATCGCTATATTTGTTAAGCATCTAGACTCTCCCTAAGCACGCGGAAATGATTCATTGTATACCTGTTTCATCCGCGTTTTATTTATATGAGTATAAATTTGGGTCGTAGAAATATCTGAGTGTCCCAAAAGTTCCTGAACCACCCGCAAATCAGCCCCATTTTCCAATAAATTGGTTGCAAAGGAATGACGTAACGTATGCGGCGTAACATCCTTTTTGATTCCTACTTGCGCAATATATTTCTTGATCATTCGCCAGATTGATTGGCGTGTTAACTTCTTACCGCGAAAGTTTAAGAAAACCTCTTTTTGCTGCCCATAACGTTCCACCAAATCAGTTCTAGTTTCAGCAAAATATTTTTTTAGCCAAGTAATTGCTGTATCACCAATTGGCAATAGACGTTCCTTGTTACCCTTACCCAAGGTTTTGATCAGCCCTAGATCCAAATGCAGATCATCTAAGCTCAAATTAACCAACTCACTGACCCGTAGACCAGTGGCATACATTACTTCGAAAATCGTTCGATCTCGAATCCCTAAAGGCGTTGAAATATCAGGTGATTCAATCAAAGAATTGACCTCATCCATTGATAAAACAACTGGCAAATGAGTTCCTTTTTTGGGAGCATCTAATTCATTCATCGGATTAGCATGGATTTTATCAACCAATTCCATCCATTGATAAAATTTTCTTAATGAAGAAAACATTCTCATTTGAGATGTTTTCGACTTCTCAGCTTTATCCTGACTAGCAAAAAACTGTGTTACGACAAAATGATCTTCTGGATAGAAGGTCATTTTTTTATTCTCTAGGAAACTACTGAATTCTAATAGGTCCTGTTGATAGGAAACAATCGTATTTTTTGACAATCCTCGGTCCAATCGTAAATAACGAGTGTAATCAGCCAACGTATCGATCATTTCCTGATTCTTGATTGATAATTTATCGCTCATAAATTATCACCTCTATTTTAGATAAGTGTAGCCATCTTTTTGTTCAATCTTACGTTGTTTCATTAAATTACCAAGCGCACGCTTAAAGCTTCCTTTACTAATACCAAAGTACTCTTGAATATCATCGGGATTACTCTTGTCAGTATAAGGCATTTTCTTATCAGCAGAATGTTCCAAAACAGCAACGATCATTTGAGCATCAGGTGTGATTTCCTCATAAGCACGTGGTTTCATAGAAAGATTTAGTCGACGGTGACTTGAACCGATTACACGAGCCTTAACATGTTGACCAATATGTAAAGGCTGACTTTGTTCGTTACGATGGATAAAGCCCATATAGTAACTTTCGGTCATAACAAATGAACCAGTCTCTCTAATAGCAATAATGGTTCCATCCTCATCATTGTTCATTAAGGCTTTCAATTCAGCATCAGGACTACGAGCGATTTGCGTATAAAGTTCAATATCAGCTAGTTTACCCCAAAGACGCCCCTTATGATCGACATCAAGTTTAACTAAAACTTGATCGCCCTTCTTAGGCCATTCGTTATGTTCCAAGGGAAGATCATCTAATGACACCACAAAATCTTTATCATCCAAACCAACATTAACAAAGGCACCTAAATCGGTTCTAACATCAGTGATTTCCGCAAAATCCCAAACTCCAGCTGTAACTTTAGGCATTACAGTCGTCATTTTATTTTTGTGTGCTTGGTTTTCGTAAAGAAAGCCTGAAATCTCATCCCCAAGTTCAGGTACTTCAGTTAATTCATTTAGATCCAAAGCAAACGTGTATCCTTCGATTTGAACAAATGCTTCATCTTTATTAAGGTCAGTTACTGTACCAGACAGAACTTGACCATACATTTCACTTATTTCCATTTTTCACCATACTCTTTTTAATTTAGACATTTTTATATTAGCTACTATATTTTAACCTATCTTTAACGTTACATAAAACCTTTTCGGTAATTTATTCTAAAAAATACTTTCGTAATGATAACATCTTTATTTCAATAAACATATTAATATTTAATTGGTTGAAAATTTGATAACATTTACTATTAAAAATCAAGATTGAATTTACTCTGGGAGAGTGAAATAATTTTCTTTGTAGAAAACGTTTACAAAAATATTGAGAGAAGGATTTATTATGAAAATTAAAGCTGCTGTAGTTGATAAAG
>NZ_JQCF01000022.1 GCF_001438805.1 Companilactobacillus kimchiensis | reverse complement strand
AATAATTTAAAAATTAGCTTCTATTATTCTAATTATAATATCTTTTAACATTAGTTTAAACATATTTGACTATTATTTTTTTTATGTAATTGTAATGTTATTTGCTTGTTTGGGATTATCGTTGTACGATTGGTGAATTAAGAGAATAGTAGTAATTATCATGTTCTAAATACAGTAAATATTAGATTAATACCTATGATTTATGGTGCTATCAAGGATTAAATTCTAATTAAAGAGGAATTGTAATGTCATATAAAGTAAATTTTAAACAAGTTGAATTAACTGGTTTTGAGGGTTCACCATTTGCAGAAGGATTAGCTGGAATTAGAGCTCATGAAGCAAGATATTTTCGAAATAATTATCAGACTGAATTTGTAACCATGGCCGTCGATGAAAATCCAGAAATTTTTAATCGAATTAAAGCTATTTTATTGGGACAAGGTTTGGATTTACCATATAAGGCTTTAGAGGTCAGTGATTTTGTGGTCAATAACATGCGCTGGTCATATATTTTTTACGACAATGGTTTGGTAATTAGTATCGAATACAGCATAAATCCCGCGGGGAAACGAGAGATTGGTGTGAAATTGGTTGAAGGTGCTGAGACACCAGTTGAATTTGTGGACCGTTGCAGTTTTGTTCGTCAAAGGTCTAGTTTGGCGGGAATTATTCGGGAGAGCTATTTTCCACTTAAAGGTAATTTTTAAAAGTATTTGTAAACAAAAACCTCTAATTCATTTTGAATTAGAGGTTTTATATTATTGTCCAACAATATCGACGTAGATCGCTAAAGCAACCATGAGTAAAATCATAAGTGTTATCAAACCGATCATAATCATGTGTCGTTTTTTATTCATTAAGAGAATAGCCACAAATTCACGAATCAGAGCATTTGGTAAAAAATAAAATCTTGTTGGTGCTCCAACTCCATTCGCAGCAATACCGGCCATTTTAGCATATAAACCAGCACGGAAGATATGATAATTATTACTGAAAAATTTGATATAAGCATTCTCACTGCCATAATCCTTAGCAATGATAGCTTTGGAAAATTGCATGTTCTGCAGAGTATTACGAGATTTATCCTCTAAGATAACTAAATCTTTATCCCAACCATGAGCAACTGCATAATCGGCCATGGCCTGAGCTTCCGATAATTTCTCGTCCGGACCTTGCCCACCGGAGAAAACAATCTTAGGAGTAGGGCGGCCTTTTTTAATTTGTTTATTAGCAAACTTGATAGCAGCATCGATCCGATTACCTAACAAGCGTGAAACTGTATCGCCATTGATCAATCCTGCGCCCAAGACAATCAAGTAATTGGCTTGGTAACGTCGAGGGAAAAATTGATAGAGAAATACATTGGCTAAAAAATTATATGAACAAATGACTAGATAAAGACCAATAGCCGGTAAACCAGAGATTAAAGTGTTGAACCAATCAGGTAGAAATTTAGCATGTCCAGCCATAAAGGCGTTAGCAAACCAGAGGGCAATCAAGCCAATCGCTAGAAATAGGGTCAACATATTGGAAAGGGTATGACTTTCTCGTTTCCAAACAACGATGGCGTTCCACAATAATAAAACCCACATAAAGATCAGAGTGATGGAGATAACACCCAGTATTAGCAAAAATAACATCCCCATAATGACAACGAAGGGAAGATTACCAGTGCTAAAAATCAAGATTGCTAACTCTGTTAGGAAGCTAAGAAAGAAAATCGTAAAAGTTATTCCGTTGAGTAAACGTCGTGGTTCTTTTAACCACAAGTATAGGAAGATTCCGAACAGGATGATAGTTGCAACTCCCCAATAAGCCGAGACTTTTTGCAGCACATCCATGTACGGAGTAAGTTGGTTCATAAGATCGCCTCACTTTGACAAATAAATTGTTATTTCCCCCGAAATAATCATATTAATTTTAGCATAGCTAGAAACTTTTGCCATTAATCGTACCTACGTAAAATTAACTGAAAATGTTACGATGATATTAGAGATTAGTGAAATTTTTCAAACACTAAAAAATATATTGAGGTGTACAAAAATGGATATTAAATTAATTTTGAGTGATATAGATGGCACGATATTAAATGACGAAAATGTAATTGATAGTGGATTAAAAGAGGCAGTGGATAAATTACGTCAAAAAGATATTCCGTTTGTATTAGCATCAGCACGTTCTCCAGAAGGAATGCTTCTAATTGCTAAGGAACTGGATGTTTTGGATAATCCCATTGCTTGTTACAACGGGGCTTTGGTGGTTAAGGATTTACAAAACAATAAATATTCAACCATCTTGAGTCATGAATTGGATATCACTGAAGTTCAAAAAATTATTTCGATTGTTCATGATAAATTTCCACAGGTTTCAATCAATCTGTATTCAGGAGCTGATTGGTATGTGGAACAAATTGATAAGTGGGTCAAAATTGAATCAGATATCACTAAATTAACTCCAATTGAAACTGATTTGAGTAAGTTGGTGGAAGGTCATCAAGTACCGATTCATAAATTATTATTAGTCAGTGAATCAGCAGAAATCAAGCAATTGATGCAGGACTTACAGTCTGATAAATTACCTGATAGTTCTTTCTATCTTTCTAAGCCTAACTACTTAGAGATAACGAACGTTAATGCTTCTAAAGAAATGGCACTTCGAGAATTAACCAAGACTTATAAACTGTCGTTGGATCAGACGATGACTTTGGGCGACAACTTCAATGATGTACCAATGCTAAAAGCCTCAGGTTTAGGTGTAGCGATGCAGAATGCTCCAATTGAAGTACAAAAATGTGCTAATGTAATAACAGAGACCAATAATCACAATGGTGTTTCGCTAGCTATTGAAAAATATGTTTTGTAATGAAAGAAGTAATTATTATGGAGAAAATTTCCGTAATCAAAGGTGATATTTCATATCTACCATTGCACGTTGATGCTTTAGTTAACGCAGCCAACAGTGCTTTAGTACCAGGTGGTGGAGTCGATGGTGCATTGAATCAAAAGGCTGGTCCTGATTTGGGGCGGGCAATGTTGAAGTTTGGTGGTACTCCCACAGGGACAGCTGTATATACTGAGGCCTATAAGCTCAATGCTGATTATGTGATTCATGCAGTTGGACCGCATTATTTAGATGGGGATCATGGAGAGCAAGAATTACTAATCGAGGCCTATAAGGCTATTATGACAATTGCGACAGAATTAGAAGTAAATTCGCTGGCTTTACCATTTCTTAGCACAGGAGTTTATGGTTATCCTGTGGAGGAAGCTATAAAAGTGGCAATAGATACCGTTAAAGAATTTGATCTTGATGCAAAGATATACTTTGTAGCTTTTGATGCCACAACAGAAAAACTTACTGAGAAATATTTGAACCAATAAGACTAATTGGCCCGTTGATGTAATTATGAAATCAACGGGTTTTGTTTTGGAATAAATTAACCAAATGTACTCAAAGCATCAAAGGTGCAGTTGGTATAAAAACATAATAATATATAAAGATATACGTTGAGGCAGGTTAATTCTTTTTACAGGTACAAAAAGGTACGTACTATCTAAATTAATCGATTCGGTTTATATTATGAATACGAATTAACTAACAAGGAGAAATAAATATATGATTACTTCACTAAATGATCGCATAGAATTAAACAATGGCACAAATATTCCTGGATTAGGTTTGGGTGTTTTTCAAATACCTAATGAAGAAACAGCTGAAGTCGTAGCTAACGGAATCAAACAAGGTTACCGTTTGATCGATACAGCACAGGTTTATGGTAATGAAGAAGGAACTGGCGAAGGAATTCGTCGTGGTTTAAAAGAAAATAATTTAAAACGGGAAGATCTTTTCATCACTTCAAAAGTTTGGAATAATCACATTTCATATGATGAAACGATTGTCGCTGCCAATGACAGTTTAGAAAAATTAGGTTTGGATTATTTAGACCTTTATTTAATTCACTGGCCGGGTGATGATTCATTTAAGGATTCATACCTAGCCTTGGAGCAATTGTATAAAGAAGGTAAGATCAAGGCAATCGGCGTCAGCAATTTCCAAGTACATCATTTAAAAGAATTAGCAAAATATGCCACAGTGACGCCTGTTTTAAATCAAATTGAATCGCATCCTAAGCTTGATCAAGCTGAAATTCGTCAATATGCATCCGAACATGACATCAGGGTCCAAGCTTGGTCACCCTTGATGCAAGGTAAGATTCTAAAGGACCCAACGTTGCAAGAGATTGCTGAAAAACATGGTAAATCAACTGCTCAAGTAATTCTTCGTTGGGATATTCAAAGGGATGTCTTATTAGTTGTTAAATCAGTTCATCCGATGCGAATGCAAAGTAATGCCGACATTTTCGACTTTTCTTTGGATCAAGCTGATATGGACAAAATTGATGCTATGAACGAGAATTTACGTATCGGACCTAATCCGGATGAGTTTGATTTCTAAATAGGAGGAATTATTATGGATCTTCATTTAACTAATAAATTGGCTTTGATAACTGGTTCAACTAAGGGTATTGGTAAAGCAATTGCTATCGAAATGGCCCGTGAGGGAACTGATGTTGTTATTAATGGTAGGAAGCAAGCAGAAGTAGATGCGGTTGTTACTGAAATTAAGCATAACTTTCCTAAGACAAAACCACTTGGAGTAGCGGCGGATTTAGCTAAGGCAAGTGATCGTGAGAACTTATTTCAGAAAATTTCCAAAGTAGATATTCTAGTTAACAATATGGGGATTTTTCAACCAATGGCATATGATGAGATTGATGATGCCACGTGGGAAAAATTCTTTCAAATCAATGTATTAGCTGGTAATGCTTTAGCCAAATTTTATTTACCTAAGATGCTTAAACAAGATTTTGGTCGAATTATTTTTATAGCTAGTGAAGAGGCCATAATGCCTTCTGGTGAAATGCCACAGTATAGTATGACTAAATCGATGAATTTGTCATTAGCTAAGAGTTTATCTAAATTAACAGTTGATACACATGTGACGGTCAATACGATCATGCCTGGTTCCACCTTGACTGAAGGTGTGCAAACAATGTTGAACAAAATGTATCAAGACAGCGATTTGCCAAAAGATAAATGGGAAAAGGATTTCATGAAGAATCATCGCTCACGTTCCCAAATTCAACGCTTAATTCGTCCTGAGGAAATTGGTCGGTTTACGGCTTTTGTAGCTAGCCCAGATGCTTCATCATTTTCGGGAGAAGCACTCAGAGTTGATGGGGGATTAGTTCCAACGATATTCTAAAAGTAAACAGGCAGTAGTAATCGTATGTTGATTACTGCTGCCTGTTTGGCCCATCGCTTATTATTAATAAGTATTAAAACTCATTAACTATTTCAGCTGAGCTTGTTTCAAAAATTGTGTCTTTTACTTTGGCAAATTGAACCATGAAATCAAGTTTAGAATGTTCCTTAATGGCCTCAAAGCTAGACCATGATTCAAGCAAGGTAAACTGAGTTAAATCATTTGTATCTTGCATCACACGAAATTCTAAATTATTGGGATTAGCGTGAATCGGCTTTATCAAACTAATTAGTAGTTCCTTTGCATCCTCAAGTTGTGAGGGAGTTGTTTTTAAACGAACAATAACTTGTATATTTTCCATAATTTTTTCTTCCTGCTTAATTAACGACTTGCTCACTGACATATTGAGCGTATAATTCGTGGTCTTTCATCATTTCTTTATGTGTACCATGTCCAGTAACTGAACCGTGTTCAATGAAGTAAATTTGATCAGCATCAACAATAGTTGAAAGTCGATGTGCAATGACTAAAGTAGTTCTACCAACCATTAATTGGTCCAAAGCACGTTGAACTTTCTCTTCTGATTCGGAATCAAGACTGGCTGTAGCCTCATCTAACATCAAAATCTTAGGATCGCGTAAGAAAGCCCGGGCAATGGCGATACGTTGTTTTTGACCACCAGATAACTTCACGCCACGCTCACCAATCTGGGTATTTAGTTGTTCAGGGAAATCACGGACAAATTCATCGGCGTAGGCTAATGATAAGCCATGCCATAATTCGTCATCAGTTAATTTGCGATCCAAACCATATTGAAGATTATCACGAATACTGCCGGCAAAGACGGCGCTATCTTGTGAAACGTAACCGATTTGTGAACGCCAACTGGCAAGGTCAATATTTTTAATATCATTTTTACCAATTAGAATTGAACCGTTGTCAGGTTGATAAAATCTTTCCAGTAGTGAGAAGATGGTTGATTTACCACCACCGGATGGTCCGGCAAAAGCAATCACGGTATTAGGTTTAGCCTCAAAGGAGACATCATGAAGGATTTGGTGGTCAGCATCATAACTGAAATCAAGATGATTAGCAGTAACCACTTGTCCTTCAACATCGATGGCTTTATCAGATGTAGAAATTTCTGGTTCAGTGTTTAAAATTTCTTGAATTCTTTCAGTTGATCCCATAGCTTTTTGAACCTGAGAGAAGAAGGTAGCAAAGCTAGCTACTGGGGTAATAATATTGAACAAGTATAGTAGAAAGGCTACTAGAGAGCCACTGGAGAGAGTGCCTTGTTGAATTCTAACAGCACCATAACCGAGGATTCCTACGAAAATTCCCAACATGGCAGTAGTCATAATTGGTTGTAAGACGGCTTCAATTTTAGCATCTTTAATACCAACCTTGAAGATCCGATCGATAAAGTCTCCACCAGTCTTTTTTTCAAAAGCTTCACCATTACTGGATTTGATCAAACGAACTTCTGATAATTTTTCACTGGCATCGGCATTAAAGTCAGCAGTGGCTGCTTGTAATTTGCGGCCTAGTTTTGACATGATTCGTCCAATGGGTAAAAGGATCAAAACAATAATCGGTACAATGCTGAACATTAATGAAGCCATTTTCCAATCCATGAAGAATAAAATAATCATTGAACCAACTAATTGGATTGCTCCAGTAATGAAATTAGGGAATTGAGAAGTGATCAGGTCTTTGATAACACTAGTATCATTAACCAATCGGGAACTACTTTCACCAGATTTATGATCATCAAAATAATCAACTGGTAATTTTAATAGGTGAGCCCAAAGTTTTTCACGTAAAGTTTTAACAGAACTCTCACCAACATAACGTAGAATATAACCTCCAACTGTTCCAAATCCTAATTGAATTAAGAAAGCTAGAATTAAAACGGCTAACATTTTGCCGTCAATTTTGGACAAACCACTAGTATCAACCAAACCCTTGGTTAACTGAGGCACGATTAAACTGGCCCCACTGGTAACTAAACTCAATAGCATTCCTAAAACAAACAGTGACTTTTTAGGATTAACACTGTTGATTAAATGAAAGAAATCTTTCGTCTTAAATTTACCGGTTCTCTTTGGTAAATCTCGTTGCATCATTGCTCCATCGCGCATTTTACTATCCTCACAAATTTAATTAATCTCTGTTACCATTCCAAAAGTTATTGTGGAAATCTGGTCTTTGACCGCGACCATGTTCACCGAATGAATGGGGACGACGGTTATCGAAATTGGGCATACAATTTCCATCTTCAAAGGGCATATTATGCATATTCTGACGCATTTCGTGACGGATATTCTCAATATCTTCAGGTGTCATGTTTTCACGTAGATCCATCATTTGATCACGCATATTTAACATTGCTTTGAATTTGTCGGTTGGATCAACGAATTTATTAGAATTTTGTTTAAATTCATCATCCCAACCATCGGAAATCTTTTGAAGATGGTCACTGAATTGTTGCTTTTCGTCTGAATTTAAACCAGCAAAGAAAGTTTCACTGTAATCTTCATTTTTGAGTGAAGCATTATCTTCGGCTTTTTTACGACCGATCTCAGTTAAGTAAACCTTTTTGCTGCGTTTGTCATTTTCGTCTTCCTGACGAGTGATATCACCGTTTGTTTCCATCTTCTTCATTAATTCTGCAACTGAACTAGGACGGAGATCCAAAACTTCACCCAAATAATTTTGAGTTAAACCGTCTTCAAGTTTCAAAATAGCCAGAACTCGTTGTTGGCCAGTTAGTTTTTGTTTCTTTTGGCCCATGAAGTAGTTACCCGCTTCACTGATAAATCTTAATTGTTTCATCAAATCATCTGAAATTTTACTCATATTAAATTTCCTCGCTTTGTTATATTTTGAATTGTTACGGTACCGAACTTTTATCACGAGATGAATTATAGTTCGGTACCTAATTAAATGTCAACAGTTTAATTTGAATTATTTTTGAAAAGGTCCAAGAACGCTTCAATAACAAGATAGTTAGCAGAATCTTTTTTCGATGAACTAATTGTTTGACACTTGATGATAAAGTGAGTAGAATCTAAAAAGTAAAAATTATCATTTACTAGTGAAATTGACAATATATATAGAAAAATTTTAGGAGAAAATATAATGGCAAAAAAATCAAAAATTGCTAGAAATAAGAAACAACTTGAATTAGTTGAGCGATACGCTCAGATTCGAAAGGAACTAAAGACTAAGGGTGATTACATTGCTCTATCCAAATTACCTCGTGATTCAAGTCCTGTAAGAATTAAGAACCGCGATTCATTAGACGGACGTCCTCATGCTTATATGCGTAAATTTGGAATGTCACGTTTGAACTTTAGACAATTAGCTCATGCCGGTCAGATTCCGGGTGTAAAAAAAGCTAGTTGGTAGGGAGAAATTATGGAAAAGATGACAACAGCAACAGCTTATAGAAATTTAAAGAGTCCTAATATCAAAACTAGAAAAAGAGCCTTACGTGCGATTAAAGATAGTAAAAGAAAACTAAATAAATAATATCAATATAATAATGTTGACGTTTTCTTTCTCTGCTATAATTAACTTGTGAATAGTTTAATTAATGGGGAAAGAAGGGACAATTATGGCTACTGCAAAGAAAAAAAAGCATAGCTTTCCGTCCGCGTATACTGTTATTATTATTGTTTTAATTTTAGTTCAGGCATTAACTTTCTTTATTCCTTCAGGTAAGTACAGTACCTTGGAATATAATTCGGGGTTAAACAAATTCGTTATTACTGAAGCCTCTGGTAAGACGACAAAAGAGAGTGCTACCCAAAAGACACTTGATAAGTACAAAATCAAAATTAAAGTATCGAAGTTTAAGGATGGAACAATTTACCGTCCGGCAGCAATTCCGAATACTTATCATGAGATTAAAAAACCTAAGCGTGGTGTTTTTGGAACTATCAATCAATTCTTGACCTCACAGGTTCAGGGTATCGTTGATAGTGTAGACATCATTGTTTTCATTCTGATTCTTGGTGGAGTAATTGGGGTCGTTAATGCTACAGGAGCGATGAACTCCGGAATGATGCGGCTCTCTGAGAAACTAAAGGGGAAACAGAAGTGGTTGATTATTATTGTCACTTCTTTGATTGCTTTAGGGGGAACAACCTTTGGATTGGCGGAAGAAACGATTGCCTTTTATCCAATCCTAATTCCAATCTTTTTGTTAGCGGGATATGATACGTTGACCGCGGTGGCGGCGGTTTATCTGGGAACGGCGATTGGTTCGATGAGTTCAACCATTAATCCGTTCTCAACTGTAATTGCTTCAAATGCTGCCGGAATCAACTTTACTGATGGGATGCCGATGAGAATTTTGATGTGGATCGCATCAGTTGGTATTTCAATTGCTTATACGATTCACTATGCAGAAAAAGTTAGAAAAGATCCTTCAAAGTCACTAGTGGCTGATCAAGCATCGACTGATAAAGAACGATTCTTGGGTGATATGGATCTTACTACCAAGAGTGATTTTACAATGCGTCAAAAATTGTCACTGATTGTTTTTGCCTTAGGATTTGTAGTCATGATCTATGGGGTTCAACAATTAGGTTGGTACTTTACGGAAATTGCGGTTGTCTTCTTGGCAGTAACGTATGTACTGATCTTTACAGCTGGATTAAAGGAAAGTAAGTTTGTTGATAGCTTTGTTTCTGGAGCAGGTGATTTACTTGGTGTTGCTCTAACTGTTGGTTTAGCTAGATCTGTTGGAATCGTAATGGAAAAGAGTTTTGTCAGCGATACGATTATGCATTACTTCAGTAATCAAATCAGCGGCATGAACAATGTACTCTTCATTTGTGTCTTGTTCTTTGTTTACATCGTTTTAGGATTCTTCATTCAATCTTCATCTGGTTTAGCCGTGTTATCAATGCCAATCATGGCTCCTTTAGCTGATGTTGTGGGAATTGATCGTTCAATGATCATCAATGCTTATAACTGGGGACAAGGTTTGATTGGTTTGATTGCACCAACAGGATTGATTTTGGTCTCACTGGCTATGGTTAAAGTTGGATTTGATAAATGGTTAAAGTTTGTAACAAAACTCTTAATTATGATCGTAATTCTGATTTTGATTTTCCTAACCGTGGGAGTTTTGATTAAGTAGGAAATCTCGGTTCTTTCAGAGGTTGGATCAGTCTATATTTACTAGTGATTTTTATAGAATAATCACTGTAAAATTAAAAAAGCACACTATATTATTGTTTCGGATTCCAATTAAGGAATTCACAATAGTATGGTGTTTTTTTGATTTAGAATAATAAATCAGTTATCCAGACGGGAATAAACGAAGGTCCACTGTGTTCCAACCAAATTGGAGATAGTTATTTTATAAACGTTTTTTTAAAATTTTAAAATAAATTTGTTTATACAGGACTTTATATTTTGCAGAAAAGAGTCATGGGTGTAGCTTTAAATTGAATATAAATATTTTGATTTGGAGATGTAGATATTATGACTAATAATGCAAAAATTATTTCAATTAACGATTTAAAATCTAATGATCCCAGTTATTTAGAAACTATCTTTTCCATTGCTAATGGTCACTTGGGAGTTAGGGCTAGTAATCCAGTAAATATTTCGGATACTGCAGGGACCATTGTGAATGGCTTTTTTGAAATTTCAGAAATTGTTTATGGTGAAAAGGCTTTTGGATATGCTAAGAATAATCAAACAATTGTAAAACTGCCCGATTTACGTCAAATTAAAATATGTGATGGACAACAAAACGTGTTCCATCGATCAGAATTAAAAGCTGAATCGTTAGACATGAATAATGGTGTTTTAGTATCAACTTATAAATTAACTAATGATTTGGGTAAGTCAGTTGAATTAACGGTTAAAAGTGCTTTACAACAGGCAAATAATCAGGTAATTGGTTTACGTTATGAAATTAAACCAATTGATTATACTGGTCGAATCAAAATAGTAAAACACCTAAAGGCTATTAGTGATGGGGAGGAAACAGATGATCCTCGAAAATCACGAACGGTGCATACTTTAACTTATGAAAAACATGATGTGAACTCTAAATCAGAAATAGTAAAAATAACAACCCAAATTAGTAAAATGTATTTGGAGATGGCGATTTATACTCCAGCTGCCTTGGAACAAAAATTTGAATTAACTGATGGGAAGACAATTAATTTTGATGTCATTGGATTAGTGGGAGAAATCAATGAACCAGTAGAATTCACTGATATGCCAACGTTTGAAGAAGTCATAAAAGGCTCGAGTGAATTTTGGGAAGAGTTTTGGAAAAATAGTGAAATTAAAATAACTGGTGATGATAGCTTGAATCAAGCCATTCATTATAATTTGTTCCAATTGACCTCATCAACTGGTCGTGATGGCAAAACTAATATTCCAGCTAAGGGATTATCAGGAACAGGTTATGAAGGGCATTACTTCTGGGATACAGAGATGTACATGTCACCATTTTTTGCTTATACGAACCCACAGATTGCCCAAAAGTTAATTAAATATCGATACAGTATTTTGGAAGCATCAAAAAAACGAGCCCGTGAATTAGGTGTTGCTAAAGGGGCTTTGTTTGCTTGGCGGACAATTAATGGACAGGAAGCTAGTGCCTATTATCCGGCAGGAACGGCTCAATATCATATTGATGCCGATATTGCTTATGCTATTGATCGATATTATAAAGTTACCGATGACAAACAATTTTTGGAAAATTATGGCTTTGAAATAGTTTTGGAAACGGCTCGTTTTTGGAAGAATTTTGGGAGCTTCAGTGAGATACATGGTAAAAGGAAATTCTGTTTTTTTGATGTCACAGGTCCAGATGAATATACGGCCATTGTTAATAACAATTACTATACCAATCGAATGGCCAAATTTAATATGGGCTTTGCCGTTGACTTAATTGATGAGTTTCCAGAGAAGGCACGTGAGTTGGGGGTAACCGATCAGGAACGGAATGAATTGGCTAATATTTCTGAGTCAGTTTATCTACCATATGATCAGATCAAGGGGATTAATCAACAAGATGACAGTGCTTTTGAAAAACCTATTTGGCCATTTGACACTACCCCTAAAGACAATTATCCGTTGCTGTTACATTACCATCCTTTGATGATTTATCGTTATCAAGTTAATAAGCAGGCGGATACTTTGTTGGCGGACTTTCTTTTTGATGATTTGTCTAAGGAACAGTATCTCAGAGAATATGATTATTATGAAAAAATCACGACGCATGATTCTTCGCTTTCTAGATCGATTTTTAGTGCGATTGCAGCCAGAATTGATTTAAAAACAAAGGCATACGATTACTTTATGGATACTGTTAAAACAGATTTGGTCGACTTGCAAAAAAATACTGCCGATGGTTTGCATGTGGCTAATTTGGGTGGTAGTTGGTTAACCGTAGTTAATGGCTTTGGTGGTTTACAAGTTAAGGATGGTTTGTTAACAATTGATAATCATCTACCAGATGAATGGAAAAAATTAACTCTTAGATTACAATATTTAGGTAGATTATTACAGATCACATATACAAATAAGACAACTCAGATAGAAGTATTAACAGGTGCTTCAATCAAAATTAGAGTTGATGGTACAGTGAAAATGATTCAAGCATAAGATTTTATTTTGGAGGGCTGAATAAGCCTTCTTTTTGTTTGGGCGAAAGTTTCAACTCGGCTATAATTGAGATAATAAGTTTGTTTTGGAGGGAAATCATGTCAGATTATAGAATTGAAGAAGATACCTTAGGTGCCGTCAAAATTCCAGTTGATGCACTTTGGGGTGCACAAACTGAACGTAGTCGTAATAATTTTTCCACAGGTGCAAAAATGCCACTCGAGATTATTAAAGCTTTGTTGCAAATTAAAAAAGCTGCCGCAATTGCGAATAAGGATGCAAAAGCAATTGATGCTAAAAAGGCTGATTTAATTGTGGCTGCGGTTGAAAAACTTTTAGTTTTGGATGATACAAAATTACGTAAAGATTTTCCATTGGTAGTTTATCAAACTGGTTCGGGTACGCAGACTAATATGAATGTAAATGAAGTTGTCGCTCATGTGGCCCAAACAATCGATTCAAAAATCGAAATCTTGCCTAATGATGATGTTAACCATGGCCAAAGTTCAAACGACATTTTCCCTACAGCAATGAATATCACTGCAGCCATGGCCGTTGATAAGCTTGAAGAATCAACAAAACACTTGATTGATGAACTTAAACGAAAACAAATTAAATATTGGAAAGTTGTTAAGATTGGTCGGACACATTTACAAGATGCTACACCACTTACTTTTGGACAAGAAGTTAGCGGTTGGGTCAGTATGTTGGAACATGATCTGTCATATTTACAAGAATTAAATAAGACATTGGCTGAGTTGGCTATGGGTGGAACAGCTGTTGGAACTGGTTTGAATGCTGCACCACATTTTGCCGATAAGATTGCTGAACAAATGAGTCAAGTCTATGATTATGAATTTACTGCTGATACTAATAAATTTTATGGTTTAGCAGCTCATTCTGGTTTGAATGTTGTTCATGGTGCAATTAAAACCTTGGCAAGTGATTTGATGAAAATTGCTAATGATGTCCGATTTTTAGGTAGTGGTCCTAGATCAGGTTATGGAGAATTAAATATTCCTGCCAATGAACCTGGATCATCAATAATGCCGGGAAAAGTTAATCCCACGCAAGCGGAAGCAATTACTATGGCTGCCGCTCGGGTAATGGGCAATGATGTGACTATCAGTATCGCTGCTAGTCAGGGTAATTTTGAAATGAATGTCTATAAACCAGTTTTGATCAATGCCTTTTTGGAATCAGCTGAATTATTAACTGGGACAATGTATGGATTTGCTGACAAAATGATTGCTGGCTTAACAGTGAATGAAGATCGAATGAAGGAATTAGTTGATCGTTCGTTGATGACTGTTACGGCCTTATCACCACATATCGGCTATCATGAAAGTGCAGAAATAGCTCAACAGGCTCTACGTGCGGGAACGACATTGAAAGTGGCAGCTATTAAATCTGGTTTACTAACAGAGCAACAATTTGATAAATGGGTTGTACCGATTGATATGACTAATATTGAGGAGAAATAAGATGTCAGAAAAATTTGTGTTCGAAGCAACTGATCTTAAGCAATTAAAAAATCATTATGATGTAGTAATTATTGGTTCTGGTGGGGCCGGTTTAACTAGTGCTATTCAAGCTTATGAATTGGGGCTCTCACCAGTTATTTTGGAAAAAATGGATAAAATCGGTGGGAATACAACACGAGCATCTTCAGGAATGAATGCCGCAGAAACTTTTGTGCAACTTAATCATAAAATCGTTGATAGTTTTGAGGATTTCTATAATGAGACCTTTATCGGCGGTGGCAAAATGAATAATCAAGAATTGTTGAAGTTTTTCACTGAACATGGAGCTTTAGCAATTGATTGGTTAGCACAGCATGATATTAAACTGGATGATTTAACAATCACTGGAGGAATGAAAACAATGAGAACCCATCGTCCCAGTTCTCTAGCCCCCATTGGAGGTTACTTGGTAACAGAATTGTTGAAATATATTGCTAAGTATCAAATTCCTTTGTTTGATAATATTAAAGTAACCGATCTTTTGACCGACAAGGGGCAGATTACAGGGGTTAAAGCTCTGACTGATCAAGAGATTATGATTACAACTGATGCTGTCGTTTTGGCAACCGGTGGCTTTGGTGCTGGAAAAGATCTTTTGGCTGAATATCGTTCAGATTTATTAAACTTACGGACAACTAACCAACCAGGAGCTACAGGTGATGGCTTGAAACTGGCCAAAAAGATTGGTGCTAAATTAGTTGATATGGATCAGGTTCAAGTTCATCCAACCGTTCAACAGGATACTCCGCATGCCTTTTTAATTGGTGAGGCGGTTCGTGGTGAGGGAGCCATTCTAGTTAATAATGATGGTAAGAGATTTGTGAATGAATTAGATACACGTAAGAATGTGACTAAGGCGATTGATGATTTGGGTGGCACGGGAGCTTATCTGATTTTTGATCGTGATATTAGAAGTCGAGTTAAAGCAATTGAATTTTATGATCATGTTGGTTTAGTTAAAACTGGTCAAAATGTTGAAGAGTTAGCCCAAGAAATCGGAGTTGATAGTCAAATACTTCAACAAACGGTTTATGATTGGAATGCAGCCGTGGAAACTCAAAAAGATTCTAAGTTTAATCGAACTACTGGGATGGAAAGAAATATCTCTGATGGACCATTTTATGCCATTCATATTGCCCCAGCAGTTCATTACACAATGGGTGGTGTGGCAATCAATCATAAGACACAAGTTTTGAATGAAGACAACCAAGTGATTAAAGGACTATTTGCGGCTGGAGAAGTTGCTGGAGGATTACATGGTAATAACCGAATCGGTGGAAACTCTATAGCTGAGACAGTAGTCTTTGGTCGTCAAGCAGGTCAACAAGTTTATAAATATCTCAAAGATTAAGAATGTTTTTGAAATTAATTGATTATTTCATAAAATGGGCTTGACTATAAGTGAACGGCCGTTTATTATTAACTCATGCGAAAATAAACGCTGCAAAATAATATTTAGTAGTCAATTAAAAAAGAATCAAATATCATTGCAAGTTATACTGAAGAAGTTGATTGATATTTCGATAGAAATTATCGAATGAAATCAATTTTTTATTTAAGCTTAAGCTAAACGATTGTTCATTAAAGGAGAACGCAATATGACAAAAGTAGCTATTATTACAGGAATGGGTCATGCAGCAGTCATTTTTGCTAGAACCATGCCTAATGCTTATCGAGCAATTGTCTCAAGATTTATTTAAATAAAAATTGGATGGCATGTGTTTAATTATCAAGGATTAAATATAAAAATGGCGTTAACTCATTTTGGAGTTAGCGCTGTTTTCATATTTAGGCTGGAGATTGTGTATTAGATTCCACATTTAGATTGGCTAGTTAAATTAAATTAAGTAAATCAGTAGGATATTTTAGTGAATGATCGACCTTATCAAATTCGGGATTATCCTTGGCACCCCAACTGGCTAAAGCAAATTCGACATTTGCATTACGGGCGCATTGAAAATCGTAAATTGAATCACCAATATACATGGTTTCGGAAGGATCGATTTTAAGAGTTTCGAGTGCCTTTAGGATTGGTTCGGGATTTGGTTTATGAAGTTTAGTTTTTGAAGCTGTAATGAAAATGTCGAAGTATTTTTTGATATCAAAATTATTGAAGACGATTTGAAGTTCCTGATTGGTTCGAGAAGTAACGATACCTAGGTTGATGTCTTGGGCTTTTAACTGTTGCAGCATTGAATCGATTCCAGTAAATATCTTGGAGTAATGAAACATTTGATGATCATTTTCTTCCCAGAGTTTTAATAGTTGCTCGCTCTGAACTGGATCATTAGAGTATCTTTCAACTGCCTTAGTTCCAGGAATGCCGAGGATATAATATGATTCTTCAGCTGTGGGCTCAATATTCAAAGTGTCCTTTAAGGTTTTTTGCCAAGATTTGATAATCGTTTTTTCCGTATCAATTAAAGTACCATCAACGTCGAATAAAATTGTTTTATTCATGATTTTCTCCTTAGATATAAATCATTTGAGTTTTTGATTTTAATAGTTTGTTCATTAGTTTTTGAGGCAACTGATCATTGGTGATGATGTAATCAATTTGATTTAGATTGAGAACTTTAAAATTATGTTTAACGTTAACTTTGCTATTATCGAGTAATAAGACTAATTTTTTCGATTGCTTACGAATCTTGGCCTTGTAATCAATATCGTCTTCATAGGCATAATAGATACCATCTTGATCAATTCCAACACTGCTGAGAAAAGCATAGTCAAACGTATAGTTTTCCAAATCTAAACAGGGACGAGTCCCAACGACACAACGTTTTTCAGCATCAAGATTTCCGCCCAAAATACGCGTCTTACAAGCAGAATGGCGTAACATTTGGTCAGCAATGTCCAGGGAATTAGTGACCGCAAATAAATTAGGATTAGTCAAAAATTTGGGCATAAATTCTACAGTTGTCGAAACATCTAAGTAGATTTGTGTAGCCTGTTGAGCGAAAACTGCGGCTCGTTTAGCAAGTTCTTTCTTGGCATTAACGAAGTCATCACTACGTTTTAAATAATTGTCTAATTTTTTAAAAGTATCAGGTAAGCTGATGCCACCATAGTTTCTTTCTACTAAGTTGTTATCAGATAATTTAACAATGTCACGCCGAGCCGTATCGCGAGAAGAATTGGTTAAATCAATGATCTCTTTTAGACTGAGAGTCTGTCGTTCTTGAAGAGTTTTTAATATCAAATCCAAACGTTCTTTTTGCATAAGTTATACCATCCAAATAAGCTACTTTAATTTATAAATAGATAATAGCTTATTTTGACTTAAAACACAATTATATAAATATATATATTTATATAAACTTGGCTGTCAAGTCTAAATTTAAGTGATAAGGTCAGCTTTATATATTTTATATAATTAATAAAGAAAAAGGGCTGATATACTTATTTTCGAAAGAAGGAATCACTTATGAAAAAAATAATTTTTGCTTCAATTATGGCCTTATTTTCAATTTTTGAAACTACTAATTCTGTTTCAGCAGCGCAGACAATATATACAAGTATGCCCAATCAAGATGATACATATTACCAACCTTTCAAAAACGAATTACAAAAATTTAATGTCGATTTGCAAGGAAATGCCGATGATCAAGATAAAATTATTTCCTTAGATACTAACAAAACTAATTATAAAACGCTCGATTTTAACTACCCTGATATTTGGATTCGTGATGTTGCGCCGGTGGTCACGACGAAGATGGTTAAGTTTAGATATGCACCCAATTATTTGAAGAAATCTGATAGCCGTTATCTAAATAATCGTTTTAATAAATTTCTTAAAGGGAGATATAATTATCGGAAATCTGATTTGATTTTGGATGGTGGAAATTTGCAATGGAACGGAGATCAGACAGTGATTTTAACTAAACAAGTTTTCGATGATAATTCTGATTGGACTAAACAAGAGATAGTTGACGAATTAAAAGATAAATTGCAAGTTAGGAAAGTGATTTTTATCTCGAAGGAACCAGGTGACGTTCTTGGACATAGTGATGGTATGGTTAAGTTTATTGATAGAAAGAAAATATTTATCAACGATTTTAGTTATGAACCCGGTTTTTTGAAAAAAGTTGAACAGCAAATTCTAAAACAAGAACCAGATATGAAGTTTGTAGTTTTGCCATCGTCTTATACCAGCAAAGGTCAATATGACAAAAATATTGCTTCCGCCAAGGGCTTGTATATCAATATGTTGGAGACTAACCAAGTGATTTATTTTCCGATGTATGGATTGAAAAAGGATCAACAAGTTTTGAAATTAGTTGAAAAACAAACTGATAAGAAAGTTATTCCAATCAATGTTGCGAAGTTATCAACACTGGGTGGCTCCATTCACTGTATGACCTGGGATGCACCAGATAAATTTGCCTTGTAAAGATAGTATTAAAGAGCCAATGGTTTTATGGATGGTTCGCCAAACTTTCTAAAAGTGTCTTTCATAGTCAAGAAGTATTGTCAGCAATCATCCCTTTTAAAAGATAAATCACCGGTAAATCTGACGTTCAAGTCAGGTTTATCGGTGATTTTTTTGGTCGCAAAACGGCAATCTATCAATAATAAGGTAGAAAAAGAATTGTTTTTAAGATATACCATTTTTTGTCCATACAGTTTCTAGATATTTTGATTATTTAATAATCTGATTGACAATAAACGATGCATCCGCTTACAATTATATTAATAAGTTTATTTTTTATTTAGCCAACTACCAATTTTTGTCTTGAAAATAAAGGAGAATTAAATTATGGCGACTCCAATGGAACTGCTTGAGTTTGATTATATTAATCCAATTAAATGTATCTACCATCGTCCAATTGGAAAGAAATATGTTGTGCCACATTGGCATGAAGCAATTGAAGTTTCATATATTGAAAAAGGTAATCCCGGGACCATGAAAATTGATGATCAGGAATATAACTTGGAAGAAGGAGACATTTATGTGATCAATTCCCAATTGATTCATAGTTTTGATACGGTAATAACTAATAATCAAAGAATTGTGACGTTGTTAATAAACTATGATTGGTTACGACATTGTTTACCTCAAATGATCAGACATAAGAGTTTTGCTCTAATTAAGGCGCCAAAAAAAGACAGTCAATTGGCTGCCTGTAATGAATTAAAGAAATTAATAAATGATATTAAAGATTATCAGAATCAGGATAATACTGAAGAAGATCATTTACATCAATTATCAATGGCAATCGAATTTATCAGTATCCTAGTAAAAAACTTTACAGTTGATAAGGAACCAGAACATGAGATTCCTGAGGTTATTTCAGAAATAATTGAAAAATTTCATAATGAATATCAAGATGATATTCAATTGTCAGATATGGCCCAGATATATAATTATAGCTATGCTTATTTTTCAAAACTTTTTAAAAAATATTTGGGTGTTTCACCAAAAAAGTATTTGACCCTTTTGAGAATTCAAAAAGCAGCTGAATTGATTGAAATAAACGATGATAAGTTTGTTAAAATTGCTGCTGATACTGGTTTTCCTGATGAGAAAAGTTTTTATGCTGCATTTAAAGATAAGTATAAGCAGACACCGTTGGAATATCGAAAACGGGTGCAAGTTTTACCTAATTAATTGCGCAGGTTACTCCAGTTGTATCAATCTCTAGTTGAAGGACTTCCCATTGGGGGAAGTCCTTTTTTAGTTCCTTAAAAGATTTTTGAGAAATAAGTTCATCGCTAGTAATAGCCATCATGGTTGAACCACTACCACTAATGTACATTACCGCTGCATTATTCTCACAGATTTGTTTAACCCGATGATAGTCGGGGATGAGTTGACTACGGTACGGTTCGTGCATTTTATCAACAATGGCTGTCTTGATCAGAGAAAAATCTCCGATTTCAAGAGCTTTTGATAAAGCAATCGCATGTCCCATTTGGTATGTGGCAGTTTGATATGTCATCTCTTGAGGAAGAATTTTACGAGCCTGATCAGTGTTGACAGTATAATTGGGAATTATTGCGATGAAATGTAAATTATTTGCTAATTCAAAAGGGACCGTTTGCACGTTATGATCATCATCAATAAATGAGGCCATCATTTTGCCAAAGATAGCTGGGGCAACGTTATCCGGATGTCCTTCTACTTTTGTCGCTAATTCTAATAATTGAGTTTTAGAAAGCGGCTGACCGAACCAAGCGTTAGCACCTGCTAAGCCAGCAACAATACAAAAGGCAGAGCTACCTAGACCGCGAGAAATTGGAATATTATTTTGAATAGTTATTTTAATCTTAGGAATGGGACGTTGAAGAAAATTACAAGCAGCTACAAAAGATTGATAGATCAAATTATGGCTATTTTGAAATCCCTCCGGACAACCACTAATGGTAAGCTTTTTGTCGCTGGGTTCGAATAAGACTGTTGAATAAAGTGATACGGCCAAACCTAAACAGTCGAAACCAACACCGATATTGGCACTAGTTGCAGGGACTTTAATTTCTATCATAGAAGACATCCTCAACTTTCGTTTTGACATAATTTTCCATTTGATCTTTTGCAATGACGTCAGTATGTAAAATGGGAAGCTCCCATACTTTGGCCAAGTTAGTAGGGATGGGAATCTTGGTAAATGCGGCCAATTTTTGCATAGCTGAGAAATCATCATCAGGAACAACTGGCAGAATTGAATCAGCTACAACACGAACAAATTTATACGGACTGGCAGTACTCAAGAGAATCATGGGTGTTTTATCGCCGCTCTTTTGGTAATCACGCATAACTTTATAGCCGACCGCAGTATGTGGATCCATTAGATAATGATCTTTTTGATATACGGTAGCAATGGAATCTGCGATTTGTTGGTTCGTACAATAACCACAATAAAAGTCATTGTGAATCCGTGATAAAACATCAGGAGACACTTTATAGTGGCCATTTTTTTCTAAGTCAACCATCAATTTCTTAACGTAAGCAGTGTCTTTGTTACTCTTGTAATAAAGTAGACGTTCAAAATTACTGGATATTTGAATGTCCATACTAGGTGCAAAAGTCTGCAAAAAGGGAATATTACGATTATAAATACCGCTATTAAAAAAGTTTGTTAAAACATTGTTTTCATTACTGGCAACAATAAATTTATTTACTGGTAAACCCATTTGCTTAGCATAGTAACCGGCCAAAACATCACCGAAGTTACCAGTGGGAACAGTGAAATTAACTTTTTCTCCGAGCTGTAATTTATTTTGGTCAATCAATTGCATATATGCTGAAAAATAATAAACTACTTGGGGAATCAAGCGTCCAATATTGATGGAGTTGGCACTTGAAAGACTGATATGAGAACCGAGTTCTTGTTGGAGATGTTTATCATTAAGAATCTTTTTAACATTGGTTTGTGCATCATCAAAGTTTCCTTTGATAGCGGTGATTTCGGTATTATGACCAGTAGTCGTCTGCATTTGCAATTGTTGAACTTTGCTGACTCCGTTGTGTGGATAAAAGACGGTGATTCCCATTTTTTTGAGATTTTTAAAGCCCTCTAAGGCAGCTTTACCAGTGTCACCACTAGTAGCAGTCAAAATCATAACTTTATCTTCAGGAGTTAGGACATGTTTCATTAATTGGGGCAACATTTGCAGTCCAACATCTTTGAAAGCACTAGTTGGTCCGTGGAACAGTTCGAGAACATGAAAATTATTAACGGAGATCAATGGAGTTATTTTTGAACTGTCAAAACTATTGTCATAAGCATGGTTGATACTTTCAGCAATTTCGGCCTCGGAAAAGTCAGGTAATAATTTAGTTAAGATGATTTGGGCAAGTTGTTGGTAATTTAAATTACGTAATGACTTTAAATCAATTTTTAATTCTGATAGTTCCGGATAGACGAAAAGACCACCATCATCAGCAAAGCCTTTTTTTATTGCATCTTTAGCGGTGATTTGGATCTGCTTATTTCTGGTACTTGTATAGTTTGTATTCATAGGTTATAACTCCTTGCTTTTGGAATATCTATATAGTAAACTGTTCATAAATTAAAAACAAGTGTTTAGTAATAATGAACACGAGCAAAGATAAAGCAGGAGGTTAAACCTATGAAAATTGCAATCTTAGGATTCGGAACAGTAGGAAAAGGCGTATATGAAATAGTTAAGAAGGCTAACGTACAGACGCAAAACCTCTCTGTAAGCCACATCTTAATTAGGAAAAATAAAACTCGTCTTTTACCAGAAATGACTGATGACATTAATCAAATATTAGATGACCAGGAAACTGATGTCGTTGTAGAGGCCATTGGTGGAATTGAGCCAGCACATCAATATATCTTGGCTGCTCTAGAGCATGGAAAGCATGTCATTACTGCCAACAAAGCTGTGATAGCAATCTATCTGAAAGAATTTACTGATGCAGCTGAGGCTAACAATGTAAAATTTTATTTTGAGGCCTCTGTTGGTGGCGGTATTCCGTGGATTCAAGGTTTGGAGAAAGCACTGCGGATCGATAATGTTAATTCGATATCAGGCATCTTTAATGGAACAAGTAATTTTATTTTGGATCAAATGAGTCGCAATGGTGAAACTTTTGTAAAGGTTTTGAAGAAGGCACAGGAATTAGGCTATGCTGAGGCCGATCCTAGTGCTGATATTGATGGCTATGATGTCGCTAATAAATTATGTATCAGTGCAGACATCGCATATAATATCGATATTAAAGACCACCAAGATTTACCTATCTTTGGAATTAGAAATATTACTTGTTCAGATGTGAAGTATTTTCAACAAAAAGGATTTTCGGTTAAGTTGATTGGTCGTACTCGGCAAAGTGGTAATAAATTTGATTATGCAGTGGAGCCTGCTTTATTTTTGAATCGAACATTGGAAGCCAATACACCTGACAATTATAATTTGATTTCTCTGAATGGTGATACTATTGGCAAACTAGACTTTTTTGGTCAAGGTGCTGGAATGTTGCCCACTGCTAATGCAGTTATTCAAGATATTTTGGATATCAAGGAACAAAAGAGTCATTTGAAACGTAATTTTGATAAACGGATGGAATATTGTCCTGAATTAACTAAAGGTAACTATTTAGTTCGTTCTAAGACTGATGTACGGGGTTTACTTAAAAATTATGAGCTTTCACAAGAAGGAGCATATCTGATGGTTCATCAAATTCCCGTTGGTGAGATGCATCAAATTATGAAAGTAGTCCTAAAAGCAGACAAATCGGCCTTTATGGTCAATGTGCCTAGTCAGGGGGCCGTTGCCTAATGAAAGTAGCTAAATTTGGTGGCAGTTCGGTAGCTGATGCAGCACAGTTTAAGAAAGTAAAAGCTATTATTGAAAGTGACACAGCAAGAAAGATTGTTGTCGTTAGTGCAGCTGGAAAAAGTAAGCAAGAACCAGTTAAAATTACTGACATGCTGATAAAACTAAAGGATAAAATAAATCATGAACAAAATTACCAGCAACAATTTGCAGAGATTAGTGAACGATTTATAGAAATTAGAAATGAACTTCAATTAAAGATTGTTATTGAGAATGATTTACAGGAGATTGAAAATAATTTAAATAATTGCTCATATGATTATTTGATTTCACGTGGTGAATATCTAACCGCTAAGTTAATGGCTGAATATTTAGGATATTATTTTTTGGATGCGAAGAATATTCTGATTTTTAACGGAAATGAAATCAATTATTCCGAATCAGCACAGCAGATCCAGGAAATATTAGTTCAATATCCACGAGTAGTCGTCCCAGGATTCTACGGAGCAAATGGGGACGGCTCAATTCACCTGATGCCCAGAGGTGGTAGTGATATTTCCGGCTCAATTCTAGCTAACTTAGTAGATGCAAAATTGTATGAAAATTGGACTGATGTTTCTGGAATATTGATGGCTGATCCTAGAATCGTTGATCATTCAAAAAAGATAGACGTTTTAACATACGATGAATTACAAGAACTTTCGTATATGGGGATTGGTGTTTTTCAAGATGAGGCAGTACGTCCCGTGAGACAAAAGCAAATTCCTACTAAGATCCTTAATACCAATCATCCAGAAGAAGGTGGGACTTTAGTAGTTGATACAGATGACAAGAAACTTGACGATCGAGTTATTACTGGAATCGCAGGTAAGAAGAATTATACGGTGATAACAATCAAAAAATATCAATTGAATAAACATATTGAAACTTTACAAAAAATCTTGTCAATTTTTCAAAAACTTAAGGTGTCGATCAATTACATTCCTTCTGGAAATGACGGGTTTAGTTTTCTTTGTCAAAGCCATGATATTGGTAATAAGCTCAATGATATTATTGATGAATTGAAGCAAACATGTCACTTAGATTCAGTTGAAGTAAATAGGAATATTGCTTTAGTAGCAGCCGTTTCATTACAATTGAGCAAACGTCCAGCCATTGCTGGTAAAATATTGAATTTTCTAGATGATAGTCTGATTCATGTCAGATTTGTTTTTCAAGAGGGCAGTGACATTAAGGTTGTTATTGGAGTTTCTAATAGTGATTATGAAAAAACAATTGCCAGAATATACCAAGAATCCTTAGATAGTCGTTTCAAAAAAATACCCGCATAAAAAAAACTTCATCAATTGGAATTGTTAATTTCCGATTGATGAAGTTTTTAGTTTAAAATTATTTTTCGTTATTTTGATTAGTATAAGTTGTCGAATGCTCCAAAAAAGCTGCGTCATCGGGGTCTGCTCCGACACGCTTGTCAGCATCCAATTTAGCAATTTGTTCCATTTCTTCGAGAGTTAAATCGAAGTGATAATTGAATAAATCAATATTTTCAATAATACGGCTCTCGTGAATTGATTTAGGAATAATGATCTCACCACGTTGAATGTGCCAGCGCAAAACTACTTGGGCTGGTGTTTTTTGGTGTGCTTCAGCAATTTCTTTGATAACAGGATTGTCGATGACTTTGTTCAAACCACCACCAAGTGGACTCCATGATTCATGAGCAATGTTCTTAGTTTGAAGATATTCATGTAAATCAGTTTCCTGTAGATATGGATGTGTTTCGATTTGGTCGACCATTGGAGCAATTGTTGCAGTTTTCATCAATTGTTCGATGTGATGAGCCTTAAAGTTTGAAACTCCAATAGCTCTAATTTTACCGTCTTTGTAAAGGTCCTCCATGGCACGCCAATTCTCTTCGAATCCAGGAGCAGGCCAGTGAATTAGATAAAGGTCTAAGTAATCTAAACCTAATTTTTGTAATGAATCATTAAATTGAGCAATTGTTTCATCGTATCCACGAACATTATTCCAAACCTTGGTTGTGATGAAAAGATACTTACGATCAATACCAGATGCTTTCAATGCCTTACCAACAGCTGCTTCATTGTCATAAAAACTAGCCGTATCAATATGTCTGTATCCAGCCTTAAGTGCTGCTTTAACACTATCCTCGACTTGACTATCATCCATTCTAAAAACGCCTAGTCCCACTTGGGGAATCATAACGCCGTTTGCTAATTCAATATAAGGAATATTTGTTGCCATAAAGTTACCTCCTATTTGATTTCATTTCTATTATAGTCCAATGTTCATCTCTCCATTTGTATAAAATTTGTATAAATAGTGTAAAAGTTATAATTGATTATTTTACAGAAAATAAATAATTAATTTACATTCCTTTGTTACTCTAAGATTGTTCAAATAAAACAGAGAAAGTTGGGAGTTATTTATGAAAAAAGGGCGATTATTAACCGCTTTTCTAGGGGTATTTTTGTTACTTACGGGAGTTCTAGCAGGTTGCTCATCAAAGAGTTCAGCATCTGAAAAACCAGGTAGTGCCAGTGATAAGGAAATTACAATGGTTTTCTATCCAAATGAATCCGCAAAGAACTTTACTGCATCACGTAAGGCTTTACAGGATGAATTACACAAGGCAACTGGTAAGAAAGTTAATATTCAAACAACTACAGATTACAACGTAGCTATTGAAGCAATTGCATCAGGTAAGGCACAACTTGCTTTCATGGGTGCTGATGGATACATTCAAGCACACGCTCAAAATGCCAAGGTAGAACCTTTACTTCTTCAATCAGGTCCCGAAGGTACAACTAAAGGTGCTAGTTACCGTTCATATCTAATGGTTCCAAAGGATAAGGCCGATCAATATAAAAAAGACGGTAAGTATAACATTGACAAGATCAAAGGTGAAAAGGCCTCATTCGTTTCAACTAGTTCAACATCAGGATTTGCCGTACCAACAGATGAAATTCAAAAACACTTCAAATTAAAGAATAAAGATGAACTATCAGAAGGTGGAAAATTCTTTAGCAAAGTTCTTTATGGTAGTACTCACCCAGGTTCAGCAATTAACTTATTAAAGGGTGACGTTGATGTTGCAGCCTTTGATGATGGAGATCTAACACCATTCTTAAAGGTTACTGAAGGTAGTTATGACAAGGTTGGTTCAACATTTACAGTTCGAGATGATGCCGACGCACCATTTGCTGAATTTAAAGGCAAGCAATTAGTAAATATTTCAGTATTACCTGTACAAAATGGACCTTTCGTAGTTAATACCAAAGCTCTAAGTAAAAAAGATACCGATGCAATTACTAAACGTTTTACTTCAAAAGAAATTACAGAAAACAAAAACCTATTCTCTGATGGAAAGAGTAAAACTCCTACATTATGGCAAAAGAAGAGTGATAAGACAATTCTTCTAAAGGTTGACGATGCATGGTACAAACCTACTCATGAACTTGTTGGTAAATAAAAGAGGTAGCTTATGTTAGAGGTTAAGAGTTTAGAAAAAAGTTACGAAAAAGATAAACCGGCATTAACGGATATTTCCTTTGATATTAAACCAGGAACATTTGTTGCCATTATCGGTCCATCTGGTGCTGGTAAAACTACTATTTTAAGAAGTTTGAATCAATTGATCAAAGATGATGGTGGTCAAATTCTTCTGGATGGTCATGATATTAGAACGGCTAATAAAACTGAGTTACGAAAATACCGTCGTCAAATTGGAATGGTTTTCCAAAATTACAATTTGGTGGAACGTTTAACTGTGATTGAAAATGTTTTACATGGTCGTTTAGGTTATAAATCCACTTTAGCTGGTGTTTTTGGTAGATATACTCAAGCAGAAAAAGAAGAAGCTATGTCACTATTAAAGAAAGTTGGTTTAGAAAACTTTGCCTTACAAAGATGTTCTGAACTGAGTGGTGGTCAAAAGCAACGGGTTGGGATTGCACGTTCTTTAATTCAACACCCTAAAGTTATTTTATGTGATGAACCAATTGCTTCACTTGATCCAGCTTCAGCTCAAAATGTAATGGAATTACTGAAAGACTTGACTGAAGAATACAATCTGATCTGTATTGCCAATTTACATCAAATTAATATGGCAAAAAAATATGCTGACCAAATTATTGGTATTCGTAAGGGACATTTAGTTTTTGATGAAAATGCTGATATGTTGTCAGAAGATATTTTGAAGACCCTTTATGATCAAGATATTACAAAGGAGCTTGAATAATGCAATCTCCTGTAAAGTATTTATCACGCAAAGGATGGCATCAGACAGCAATTATCGCAATTATTGGCGGTATCTATGTATTCGGTAGTTGGATTTTAAATTTTGATAATTTGAATGGATTATTAGCTATACCAAAGGCTTTTGCATGGTTAGGGGTTAATTTCAGGCCCAATGCTAATACGATGGAATATTTACCAAGAATTTTACAAAAGTTGATTCAAACAGTGCTATTAGCTATTGCCTCAACAGTAGTGGCAGCCATTATTTCGATTTTTGTAGCCTTACTAGGATCAAAAGTGACAGGCATAAATGGTTTTGTCCAGACAATTGTCCGTGGAATTGCTTCATTTTTTAGAAACATTCCTTTAGTTGCATGGTCTATGATTTTATTGTTTTCATTTAAACAGAGTGATTTCACGGGATTCTTGGCATTACTTTTAATGTCAATAGGTTACTTGATTCGGGCTTTTATGGAAATTATCGAAGATGAAGCAAGCGAAACTATGTTGGCTTTGAAGGCTACTGGTGCGAGTTATTTTCAAGTTATTTTCCAAGCAGTTTTGCCACAAATTTTACCTAGTATTCTTAGTTGGATTCTCTATATGATTGAAAATAATGTCCGTGATGCGACTTTGGTTGGGATTCTTACTGGTACAGGAATTGGATTTATTTTTGATATTTACTATAAGAGTTTCAGATTTGATGCAGCAGGAATGACAGTATTAGCAATTATCTTCGTAGTTATTGCACTAGAAATTATTTCAAATCAAATTAGGAAGGTGATCCTATGACAGATAGCGAAAGCGTACTTCAACAACCTAAGACACCTAAGTCTCCTGAGATTAAATTACATGAGAAAAGTCTTTCTAGAACAATGATCATCGTGGTTTTTGCTAGTTTAGTTTTAATTACTGGTTATACTTTGACACATTTGGATACTGCCGGAGTACAAATAAATGTTGCTATTAAAGAATTGATGACAACTATGAATCAAATGTTTTTACAGCCTAATGCAGGAACTGATGGGTTACCACTATTACTGCAAGCATTAGGTAGTAGTGTGATTCTTTCCATATTAACGACAATTATTGGAGCTGTTTTCGGATTTTTGTTTGCTGTTCTAGCCTCAAAAAATCTAACTAATGCTTACCTGGGTGCAAGTATTAGAGTGATTATGGCTGTCGTCAGAGCAATTCCAACAATTATCTGGGCACTGATTTTCTCAATTGTCTGTGGACTAGGAACAACTGCGGCAATTCTAGGTTTGAGTTTTCACAGTGTGGCTTATCTGACAAAAGCATATTCAGAGAGTATCGAAGGTATTGATGAATCAACTATTGAATCATTGAAGGTTACCGGAGCAAAATTTTGGGTAATTGTCTTTCAAGCTATTTGGCCAACTATCGTAGCATCGTTCGTTTCTTGGACTTTCATTCGTTTAGAAATTAACTTTGCAAATGCCATTGCTGTTGGTGCTGCCGCCGGTGCAGGTGGTATTGGTTATCAACTGTTTGTTGCCAGTGGGATGAGTTTTGATTTCCATGAAACTGGTTTTATCGTTTATATGGTTGTTTTAGTAACATTTGTACTTGAGTTTATTGCGGTCAAAATAAGACGTTTCTATTTGAGCCGTTAAGTTAGTTAGGGAGAAAATTTTATGATTGAAGCAGTTATTTTTGATTGGGCCGGAACGACCGTTGATTATGGAAGTTTGGCACCAGTTATCGCATTTAAAAAGGCGTTCAAGAATGCCGGTATTGAGTTGAGTGATGAAGATATTCGTCAAGATATGGGTATGGCAAAATGGGACCATGTTGGTAGAATCTTAGAGCTTGAGGATGTTAAAAAGCAATGGGAACAAAAGTATTCTGAATTGCCCAATAATAATGATAGAAAAAAAATCTATGCCGATTTTCAACAATCTTTACTTCATTATTTAAAAGAGTATACAGAGTTAAAATCCGGGGTATTAAAAACATTTAATTATCTTAAAGAATATGGAATCAAAGTTGCCACCACTACTGGATATACTGCAGAAATGATGAAAATTGTTAAAGATAAGGCTGCAGAAGATGGCTATGCTCCAGATTTAGTTGTTACATCAGAAGATGTTAATGGCTTAGGTCGTCCATCCCCAGCTATGATCCAATTAATCATGCGAGAATTCAATATTAGTGATCCTAGAAATATCATCAAAATTGGAGATACTTTGGTTGATATCGAAGAAGGTCAAAATGCTGGCGTTAAAACAGTTGGGATAGTCGAAGGTAGCAGTTTGCTGGGATTATCACAGGTTGAATTTGATGAATTGGATAACGAAGAACAGATTGCTAAACGCAATGAGGTAAAACGTAAGTTTGAAGCAGTAAATGCTGATTTTGTAATTGACAGTATATTTGATTTAGTTCAAATTATTGAATACTTAAATGAATCGATGGATAAAAAATGGTAGAAAAATACTTACTCTTAACACCTGGTCCTTTGACAACTAGTGAAACAGTAAAAAAAGCAATGGACTTTGATTATTGTACTTGGGACGATGATTATAAGAAGATCACTCAATCATTCCGTCATTCATTATTAGAAGTTGCCAAGGTATCAAGCGATGAATATACAGCAGTACCAATTCAAGGTAGTGGCACTTATGGGGTAGAATCAGTTATTAGTTCAACTGTATCTGCTGATGATAAATTGTTGATTGGAATCAATGGAGCCTACGGAAAACGTATCAGTGAAATGGCTGATATTTATGGGATTGATCATGTAGATTTAGTAGTTGATGAAAGAGCACCAATTACCTTGGAACTAGTGAAGGAATATTTAGATAAGTATCCTGATATTACTCACTTTGCTATGATTCATTGTGAAACGACGACTGGTATTATTAACCCAATTGATGAAATTATTCCGTATGTTAGTGCACATGGAATCGTAACAATTGTTGATGCTATGAGTAGTTTTGGTGGTGTTCCAATTAATGTTAAAGAAGATAAAATCGATTATCTAATTAGCAGTTCTAATAAATGTATTCAAGGTGTTCCCGGTTTTTCATTTGTGATTGCTAGAAAAACTGTTCTTGAAGCTACAAAGGGTCTGGCAAGAACTTTGTCACTTGATTTGTATGATCAATATGCAGAGATGGAACGTAACAATGGCAAGTGGAGATTTACTTCACCAACCCATGTGGTACATGCTTTCTATGAAGCTCTTAAAGAGTTGAAAGAGGAAGGTGGGGTTGAAGCTCGCCATCAACGTTACGTGAATAATCAAAAACATTTGGCAACGGGAATGGAAGAGTTGGGATTTAAGGTTTTAATTGATGAAAAATATCAATCACCTATTATCACCTCATTTATTTATCCAACCGCTGAATTTGATTTTAATGAATTTTATCACGAATTAAAAGGTGATGGCTTTGTGATTTATCCAGGTAAAATTTCTCAAGTACCAACCTTTAGAATTGGTAATATTGGAGAAGTTTATGATGAGGATATCACTAAATTACTTATTGCCATCAAAGAAATTATGAAGTAAACAAAAAAACAATCGGCAGATTATTACGCCGATTGTTTTTTGTTTATTTATTAGTATGTGTATTTAATTTAAGTACATTAGCGATGGTTTTATAATATCTGAAATACAATAGTTCGCAACACTCCCACCAAGCACCGGCTAGTAAGGCACTACCTATAACATCACTAGGAAAATGTCCATGTAAGTAAACTCGAGAAATAGCGACTATGATCAACCAGACGATTAATAAAAAAGTGATTGTTTTTCTAGTAGCTTGGCTTTTTAGATAAGGTAGGACTAGAAATATCAAGGTTAGAATGACTAAGGTAGTTCCAAAAACGTGTCCACTAGGGAAACTGTATCCTGAAGCAGGGATTATCTTTCCTAAGGGGCGTTGTCTTCTAACGGTGATTTTGACTAGGAAAGAAATAATATTCCCACTAAGTAGAATAAAGCCAATCCATATGCTAGAGTCTTTTTTGCCATTTAGAAAAAGAACTAACATAATGATAACCAGATAGATAACATCCATAATTGGACTTCCAAGGGAAGTGATGGTTGAAAATATCCTGGTATTAACAGGGGATACAAGGTTGCCAAGACTATTTTGAATTGAATGATCAATTCCTAAAATTAATGAATTATTAGTTATTATCATTAGCTCTAATAGAAAGAAAGCAAGAACATAAGCGATAGAGAGCCATTTTCTATGATTATTTTGTTTAAATATCAAAATTAAACTCCTTTGAATAAAAAACAATAAGATCAATTCTTATCATTTACTCTAAGCATTGATTGTAATATTATTTTTATAACATTTACAGTAAATTATATGAAAACTTAAAAGATATTTAATTACACAAAATAATTAACTCCTGGATTGCTTTAATGATATAATCAAATTTACAAAAAGGAGGCTTAAAATGCTCACATTAATGGCAGCCAATTCTAGTAGTACTGCACCTGTATTGATAGCAATTGGGGTGGCAATTTTAGTTATTATTTGGTTATTCATTAAAACTGGGATTGCCTTATTACATCATCCAATCATCGGAATTGTTTTAATACTATTGGGTGTTCTGGGGTTATGGAATTATCTCATCATTGGAATCGGAGTAATTGTTGGTGGGATAGTTTTCTTAGTCATTTCACAATTTTTTAATAATTGATAAAACCAAAGTAAGGCGAAAGCCTTGCTTTTTTAGTTGGTTCAAAAAATTGTTTTTCTGAAAAATAATAATTATTATTGTGTCGAATATATGGAGGTCATCTTATGTTAGCAATAATTATTGGTTTAGCCATTGGAATCGGATTGCCTATCCAGACGAGTATCAATTCACGCTTAAAAACGTCAGTTGGTTCGCCATTCGTGGCATCATTGATATCCTTTACTTTGGGAACAACTTTTTTGGCTATTATTACTTTAATCGTCGATAAATCGCTATTCTTTCCAGTAACGATTATGCTTAAACAACCATTGTGGCTTTGGCTAGGTGGTGTTTTTGGCGTTATCTATTTGACGGCTAATATTCTCTTGTTTCCTAAATTGGGAAGCGTTCAAACAGTTATTATGCCTATATTGGGTCAAATCATAATGGGACTATTGATCGATGATTTTGGTTTATTTAAATCTTTAGTTAAACCTTTAACACTTACGAGAATTCTGGGGGCAATACTTGTCCTAGTGGGTGTGATTGGTTCAGTTTCAATAAATGAAATAATTAATAAACGACATGATAGAGTTTTGGCGACAACGACTGTTCAAAACAAAACGTGGCCTTTCAGATTAATGGGTATTTTAGCAGGGATGTTTAGTGCAAGCCAGACAGCTATCAATGGACACTTAGGTGTTGTTTTACAATCGACTGTTAAGGCGGCTTTTGTATCTTTTTTCGTTGGCATTGTTGTTTTGATAATAATAGTTGCTACTTTACACCCACAGATCAAATTGTTAGCAGTCAATGGTAAAAATCCTTGGTGGATGTGGATCGGTGGTTTGATTGGTGCAATATTCGTCTTGGGAAATGTTTATTTAGTACCAATTATTGGGACTGGTTTAGCCGTAGTAATTGTTTTAGTGGGCTTAATTACCGGGAGTCTTTTGATAGATCAATTTGGTTGGTTTGATTCAAAAAAGAATCCAATTACCTTTGCACAAATAATTAGTTTGCTGATTATGATTAGTGGTGTGATCATAATTCGAGTTTTGTAATTATAGATTAAATTATTAATAAGATTAAATGTTTGATTTTTTCTCAAAAGTATTCGATGATAACGTTTGCAAGCGGTTTAATATAATTCTACAAATTGTCAATTGAAAATTTTAAGAGGGAAAGTGCAAATATGACAAAAATGATAGCTGGACAAGCATTAGTAAAGGTTCTCGAAGACTGGGGCGTTGATCATATTTATGGTGTACCTGGTGGTTCAATTAACCATACTGTTGAGGGACTTTATCTAGAAAAAGAAAAGATTAAGTATATTCAAGTTCGTCATGAAGAAGTGGGAGCTATTGCGGCATCAGCTGATGCTAAGTTTACAGGTAAGATTGGTGTCGCCTTTGGTTCTGCGGGTCCTGGTGCCACTCATTTGTTTAATGGTCTCTATGACGCCAAAATGGATCATGTACCTGTTTTAGCCTTAGTAGGACAGGTTCCACAGGAAAATATGAATACTAATTATTTCCAAGAAATGGATGAGGGACCAATGTTTGAGGATGTAGCAGTTTATAATCGTACTGTTACTACTGCTGAACAGATTCCTTATGTGATCAATCAAGCTATCCGTGAAGCTTATCGTCAAAATGGTGTTGCAGTAGTTATTTTGCCAGAAAACTTAACCTCTGATGAAATTGATTACACACCAACTAAAACACCTAGAATTGTTAAAAATAATTATTCTCAAACAATTGATCCTGATGATGTTACTAATACTTTGAAACTACTTAAATCGGCGAAACATCCTTTGATTTATGCTGGTCGGGGATTATTAGGTGCTAAAGATATTTTGACTAAATTTTCAGAACAATTTAATATTCCGGTTATGAACACAGTAGTTGCAACCGGAGTAATTAGTACCGATCATCCTAACTTTATTGGGACTTTTGGTCGTTTAGGAAGTAAATCAGGTTTTGAAGCTTTACAACATACCGACCTTATTTTATTCATAGGTTCAGAATTTCCATTTGCTAGATTTTGGCCAGAAGGAGTCAAAATTATTGATGTAAATAATAATCCTTATGATATTGGTAAAACGGTAGATGTTGATTATGCTGTAATCGCTGATGCTAAGAGTTATTTACAGGCATTGATCGATACTAAAGAAACCCTTCCGGCTGGAACTTGGTTGAAAGCTAATCAAGAAAACAAGGCTAATTGGGATAAGTGGTTGGTTCAACGCGCCAAGGATGATAGCACAGGTTTAAATCCTGAAACGGTGACTGCTAAGATGGCTGAACTTGCAGGACCTAACGATACCTACGGTGTTGATACAGGGAATGTTTCTGAGTTTGGAGTACGTGGTTTGCCAATGAATCATAATCAACGTTTTGCATTGTCAGGTTTATTCGCTACTATGGGCTTTGGCTTACCTGCCGGACTTGCCGGTGCTTTGAGTGTGCCTAATGCTCAGGCCTGGACTTTGTCAGGTGACGGTGGTTTCTCAATGGTTGCTCCAGATATTATTACTGAAGCTAGATATGGATTACCAGTTATTAATGTAGTGCTTTCCAATGAGAGACTTGGTTTTATCTATTACGAACAAGTTGCTTCAAAACAACATCTATATGGAGTTGATTTGACCGGTGCTGATTGGGCTAAAGTTGCTGAAGGACTTGGCGGTATTGGTTTCACGGTCACTTCAATTAAAGATACCGATGAGGTCTTTGCCAAAATTAAGGAATTACAAGCTGCTGGTAACAAGAAACCTATTGTTGTTAATGCAGTGATCAAACAGGAAGATCCAATTGCCACAGCCTTTATGCCATTAGATGCTAAGTTATATGGTCAAGGGGCAGTTGATGCTTATGCTAAGCAGTATCATATTGATCCTAAAGAACAACCAGCTTTAGGACAACTTTTAAGAGCCCAAGGTGATAACGACTAGCTTTTAAGGAATTGAACTATATTATTATTTAGTAAACAAGTAAAATAAAAGACGAGATAGAGTTTATCCCGTCTTTTTATTTTGTTATTAAATGAGGAATTTTATATGTTAATCAATAGTATGAAAGCATTACAAGCAGCGATTTCTACGAAGGAAAATGAATTTGAAGTGGTCGATGAGGCCTTTGATTTTTGTGATGAGATTCATCAGGCACAGGTTTCAGGTAGTGGAACAGATTGGTCAATTACCGCTACTAATGGCTGGATGGCCATATTCACTAATTTTAATCACAGTATTCATCGATCATTTATGAAACAAGCAAAACGTGATCGTGAAGATCTACAACATATTATTTCAAAATCTTATATTATTAAGAAAACTGATGTTGACGATAAGTACAAATTGACGCTAAGAAAATAAAACAACCTGCACTCACAAAATTAATGTGAAGGCAGGTTGTTTTATTTTTAACCAAAGTTTCCAGAAACATAATCTTCAGTGGCTTGCATCTTAGGATTAGTGAAAACATTAACAGTCGAATTATACTCGATAATGTGTCCTAAATGTAGGAAAGCAGTATAGTCACTGATACGGGAAGCCTGTTGCAAGTTATGAGTTACGATAACTATTGAATAATCTTTACTCAAAATTTTTAAAGTTTCTTCGATTTTTGATGTTGAAATGGGATCCAAAGCACTGGCGGGTTCATCTAATAGAAGAATATCTGGCCGCATAGCAATTGATCTAGCGATGCAGAGACGTTGCTGCTGTCCACCAGAAAGAGCTAAGGCACTTTTGTTAAGATCATCTTTGACCTCATCCCAAAGGGCAGCACTTCTTAAACTCTGTTCCAAACGTTCCTCTAAGTCAGCCTTTTTAGTAATACCAGCATTTTTTAAGGCAAAGGTAATATTTTCACGGATTGATTTAGCAAATGGATTTGGACGTTGAAAAACCATGCCAATATGTTTTCTGACCTCATAGACGTTTATTTTGGGTGAATTAATATTAACATCTCGATAATTAATTTCTCCATCTACTCGAGCCACTTTATCGTTCATTCGATTCAAACAGCGAAGGAAAGTTGATTTTCCACATCCGGAAGCTCCAATCAAAGCTGTGATTTTGTAACGAGGAAAGCTTAAATTGGCATCAAAAATGGCATGATTGTCACCATAATAAACTTGTAGATTTTTAGTAGTTAAAGCCTTTTTTTCAGTGATATCGGTTATATAAGAGTCAGTTAAATTATATTCTTTCAACTATAAGGACCTCATTTCGTAGCAGTAATTTTTTTGTAAAGTTTATTACCCAAGAAACGCGCTCCTAGGTTGAAGAGTAAGATAACAATAATCAGAACAGCTGAGGATGCACTAGAAATAGCATGAGCATCAGGGGTGACACTCTCAGTATTAACTTTCCAAATATGAACCGCCAAGGTTTCTGCAGGACGCATTGGATTTAAAAAACTGGTTGCTGAAAAAATATTCCAATTACTATAGTCTACGGTTGGAGCACTTTGACCGGCCGTATAAATTAAGGCGGCGGCTTCACCAAAGATTCTACCAGCACTTAAAATTAGTCCGGTTAAGATTCCTGGTAAAGCAGCGGGCAAAATGATTTTGGTAGTTGTTTTCCAATTAGATAAACCGAGGGACATTCCGGCTTCTCTTTGCAAATTAGGTACGCTGCGTAATGATTCTTCAATATTTCTAGTCAACAGGGGAAGATTGAAGAATGTTAAGGCGATGGCTCCAGATAGAATAGAGAAACCTAAATTTAATTTGATAACAAATAGTAAATAACCAAACAAACCAACAACTACGGAAGGCAATGAACTCAAAACTTCGACACTGGTTCTGATCAAATCAGTAAACCAATTGTCCGAGGCATATTCGGATAGGTAAATTCCAGCTCCTAAACCAATTGGCAAGGACACGATGATTGTTAAAACCAGAAGATATAGTGAATTAAAAAGCTGATCCCGAATACCACCACCGGCACTAAATGACTGTGCGGCTGATGTAAGGAAGTGCCAGGAAATATCAGGTACACCATTAAAGAGAATATAACCCAGAATGGCGATTAAAATTAAGATGACCGTTGCTACTAATGTGTAAATGACACCAGTAGCTAGATGGTCCATTTTTTTTGCATTCATTTAGAAACGACCTCGCTTTCCAATGAATTTAACGAGCATATTGAGGATAAGAGACATTAATAGTAGGATCAAAGCTAATGACCAAAGGGCATTGTTAGGCAAAGTACCCATAACGGTGTTACCAATATCAGTAGTTAACTTACTTGTTAGAGTTGATGCGGGGGAAATTAAGTTCTTAGGCATCAAGGCAGCGTTACCAATAACCATCTGAACAGCTAAAGCTTCACCAAAAGCACGGGCCATACCAAAGATAATGGCGGTCAAGATACCAGGAGTAGCAGCACGAAGGACTACTTTGTAGATGGTCTGCCATCTAGTAGCTCCTAAAGCAAGTGACGCTTGACGGTAATAGAGTGGTACTGATTTTAAGCTGTCAACAGATAACGAGGTAATCGTTGGTAAGATCATAACGAAAAGCACTAGAGTACCAGATAAGATACCAAATCCAGTACCACCAAAAATACTTCTGATAAAGGGTACAATAACTGATAAACCGATAAATCCATAAACGACAGAGGGAATACCAACTAATAATTCAATAACTGGTTGGAGAATCTTACTACCATTTTTGCTAGAAAATTCAGCCATAAAGATGGCAACACCTAAAGCGAAAGGAGTAGCAATGACGGCAGCCAATAAGGTAACGCTAAACGAGGTTACGATCATTGGTAAAGCCCCAACGTCTGGGCGTCCCTGTGCGTTAATCGAACCAGGATTCCAATTAGTTTTGGTTAAGAAATCAAAAACATTAACGTGGTCTTTAGTGAAGGTGGCTAATCCTTTAGAGGCAATAAAGTAAAGGATACAAACCACTAGAAGAATGATTAAACTGATGCAAAGATAACAAATTCCCTTACCAAAATAATCTTGAAAGGTGGCCTTGGATTTCGTTTGTAATTTTTTTTGAATATCATCCATAGGGAATCACTCCTGTATATTAAAAAAAGAACCTCGACCAAAGTAGGCAAGGTTGAAGTTCTTTTTAATTATTTATTTTGAACTAACTGTTCCTTTAGAATCCTTTTGGACTTTCATATTATGGATACTAATGTAACCCATATCCTTAACTAATGAGTCTTGAACATCTTTTGAATTCATATAATCTAGGAACTTAGATGTAGCACCGTCGGCCTTGCCATTAGTGTACATATGTTCATATGACCAGATTTTCCATTTGTCTGATTCAACATTTTCGTCAGTAGGTTTAACGTTGTCGATTGAGATTGATTGAATCTTGTCAGTAATGTATGAGAATGCTAGGTAACTTACGGCACCAGGTGTACTTTCAACAATCTTTTGAACAGTACCATTTGAATCTTGTTCTTGAGATTTAACAGCTTCAGTACCTTTTAGAACTGCTGCTTCAAAAGTTGCACGAGTACCACTACCTTTAGCACGGTTAACAACGGTGATCTTTTCGTCTTTACCGCCAACTTCTTTCCAGTTAGTGATTTTACCAGTGAAGATTTGTTTTACTTGATCCATTGATAGGTTTTTAACATTAACATCTTTGTTAACTACCGGTGCCATACCAACTACGGCTACTTGATGATCAGTTAACTTCTTAGAATCAATACCTTGTTTCTCTTCAGCAAAGATATCTGAGTTACCAATGGTAACTGACTTATCTTGGACTTGACTTAGACCAGTACCAGAACCACCACCTTGAACGGTGATATTAACTTTACTGTTCTTCTTTTGGAAGTTACTTGCGGCTTTTTCAACAAGTGGTTGTAGAGCAGTTGAACCAACTGCTGTGATTTTGCCTGAAGTTTCACTACTAGTGCTTTTTGATGCTGAGCTGTCCTTACTGTTACCACAACCAGTTAAGACAAGTATCAAGGCAGCGAAACTTAATACCAAGGAAATAATAGTTTTCTTTTTCATTTCTAAAACCCCTATTCAAATTCGTATTGAGAGAATCATTTACTGAACACTTATAAAGATAAAGGGGTGGTGTATATATATTGTTTATTTAATGTAAATTTTTTGTAAAGTTGTGAAAGAAATATACATTTGCTTTGTAAACTAAACCTGCAAGGGAATCGCTAAACACCCTAATATAACAACATTTGTATTTGTATATATTGAAATATAATGGACGAATTAGGCAATGTAAATGACCCACCTTATTTACATTGTTATAATCAAAATGTGATGTGGCTGTAGTTAGTGTTGGTTTCAAGAAGTTGTTTCTAAAGATTTCTTGATTTTTAGTATTGTAGTAGTTTCAGCCCTTGCAATATTAAATGACGGAAAGGAAGTAGAGCAAATGCAACCGCTAGTATTATTAAGCAATAAACTACCGCTTTTTATTGAAATTAATGGTTATTTCAATAAACAAGGATGGTTTATTCGCAACATAACTGATCCAAAAGATATCGAGAAGTTGGTTGATAAAGAGGGCATTGCTGGATTACTTTGGGATTTTTCCACAACTGACATAAATCAAACATTAAAAATACTAAAATCATTGAGAAGTAAAATCTCTGGCCCAATAATAATTTTGGCACCAGCTAAAGAGAAAAAAAGACGATCACTGTTTTACAACATTAATATTGACAGCTTTATCACTAAGCCGTTTGAATACCCTGAATTAGTCGCTAAGGTAAAGCAGTTGTTCTGGGTTTATGATAAGTTTTCAATTTCAAAAGAATCACCGCACGTTTCTAACCAAGCACGTAAGAAGGAAACTGTTAAATATAATGACATTGTGATTGATTTTAAACATTACCGTGTAACACATAATGGCTATGATCTGGGTTTAACCCCAAAGGAATTCAGTTTATTTTGGTATTTGGTACAGCACCGTGGAAAGGTAATGAGCCGAGATCAGTTATTAGAAGGTGTTTGGGGCTATGATGCTGCTGGATCTAGTCGTACAGTTGACATTCATATCAGTCATTTGCGAGACAAGTTGGATGAAAAATCCAAATCAAAAAATTGTATAAAAACTGTTCGAGGCTTTGGCTATGTTTTAGATAATAAATATCCACTTGTTTCTGAAAAATAAAAAGGTAGTTTATTCGTGAGTTTGGTTCTTTACCAAGTGTGGCTGTGCAAC
>NZ_JQCF01000021.1 GCF_001438805.1 Companilactobacillus kimchiensis | reverse complement strand
CAAATTTAAATTGGTATGGCTTTTATTATCTATATATTTAAAAACAGTTCATGCTGGTAAAAATAAAAATGAATATTTAGTCTGAAGCGACAGCAATTCGGGGGCTCAGCAGTGAGATTTCTCTTACCTAGCGTATTTTGCTAGGTTAGTGAAAGACTCGCTTTTGAAACAATTTTGCACTTCAAATTGGTTCAAAACGATGTCCACTGCGTTCCAGCCCCCGATATTGCCAAGCGGAAGACGGCAGCATAATAATAACTCCGTTAATTTATGCTTTAATCAATCATGAGTAAGAACCAAAATCCAGAACTTTTTTAACTTATCTTTCTTCTAGGTAACCATGATTCAGACTTTGTAAATAATCAGAAAATTGCTCACTATCTTCAATCTGACCACCATTTTTACCCTTATACCAATCGAGTTTATCATTAAGGATCGTCCAACTATCTTGTAGTTGTTGAAATTCAATTTCAAAATTACGACGAACTTCCTCTAACAACTCAATTCTTTGGTTAATAGTTGTATCACCTTCGGCACGTAATTTAACATAACGTTTTAACTGTTCGATCGTCATCCCTGTGCTCTTCAAATGTAACAGGAATCGAACCCACTTGGCATCAATCTCAGTATAATAACGTACGCCATTTTCAGTTCGATTAGGTTTAATCAACCCTTCTTTTTCATAATATCGAAGAGTTGGACTGTTCAAACCAATCATCTCGGAAAAATCACCAATCCGATATCTTTTTTCAATTTCTACAGGCATTTATCTCACCTCTGCTTAAAGTTGGCTCCAAGTATAACACGGTCTATAAATCGACACCACCATCAACTTTTAGAACTTGCCCAGTAATAAAATCGTTTTCCATTAAATAAATATAGGCTGAAGCCACTTCATCAAGTTTAGCCACTCGACCTAAAGGAACGTTCTCTGCTACATTGGTCTTTTGTTGGGCTAATTGTTGTGAATTCATATCGCGCCACAATCCAGTTGGCGTCCATGTTGGAGAAACAGCATTGATCCGATGGTCAGGTGCTAATTCTACTGCTACACCTTCAACCATTGTATTGATAGCCTGATTTCCAATAATGGCTCCTGAAGCATCATAAGGATGTCCACCAGAACCTGAAGTCAAAATAATCGATCCATGTTGTCTTAAATATTTACTAGCAATCTGAACTAACTGCAAGTTGGCAAAAAATTTATCTTCAATAGCCACGCGGATTTCAGCCACTGTACTATCCAGAAAACTTCCTCCCATAGCACCACCTAGCATAGATACAATATGATCGAATGAACCATATTTATCAAAGAATCCTCGTAGTTGCGATGGATCTTGGGCATTTAACGAGCTTCCCTGAATATTTTCATCATAACGCAATTTATTGACCCGTTCTTGATCACGTCCAATCACATAGACATCGGCCTTTTTGTGTTGTGCCATAATAGCGACTTCTTTACCAAATCCAGAAGTACCCCCAATAACAAGCACTTTATCGTTTTCGAGACTCATAATACTACCCTCAATCATTCATTAGATTTCAACGCACCGATCATATCAATGTGTTGCAATTTTTTATGTGTTACTAGCATAACAATTGCTGTGAAAATTATCATCAATAAGGTGGCGACTAGGTATCCAAACCAACTGATTGTCAGTGGGAAAATAACCTGTTCGGTCGCTGCCTGATTCAAAATATACGCTGTCAATAAATTACCGATTCCAAAACCAACGATAATTCCAAAGATAGTTAAAATAATATTCTCTCTAACAATGTACATTGTCACTTCATTATTATAAAATCCCAAAACTTTAATCGTCGATAATTCTCGGATTCGTTCTGAAACGTTAATGTTAGTTAAATTATAAAGCACTACAAAGGAAAGGACTCCTGATAAGAGAACAAAAATCAAAATTATCGGTTTCAATGAGGATGACATTTGAGACACAGTACTCATGACATCATGTGTATAACTGGTCCCCATTACTTCACCCGAATTTAATAATTTATTAGCCAGATTCTGTCGCTGATTATTGGTTTGACCTTTAAGATGCAACAGCAGTGTGTTAGTTGGCGCCGATTGACCAAATTTTTCTTGATAAACTGTTGGACTTAAATATAAAAAATGTCCAATAAAGTTTTCCGAAATGGCCCCGACTTTCAAATTAACTTTTTTGCCGTCAGCGGTCGTGACCTGAATCTTGTCACCTGTTTCGACTTTTAATAATTCGGCTGTCTTTTTAGTTAGGACAACTCTCTTTTGATTTAAATCAGAACCTAATTTAACATAATTCTTAAATTGAGAAATTGCTTTGGGAGTATAAATATTAACATCATTAACTTTTTCTTTTTTAGCGGTAATTTTTGCCGTTGTGGAATTAATGGCTGTGCTACTACGATACTGACCATCCTGTTGCAAAATATTTTTAACTTTAGCAAAATCCCCATTATCAGTCATTTTTACAACTGCTTGATAATTGAAGACATCTGAATACTGTCGCGCACCACTTGCTCCAATTGAATTCTGAATTCCAAATCCAGTTAAAATTAAAGCTGTTCCACCAGCAATACCGATAATGGTCATAAACATTCTTGATTTGAATCTAAATAAATTACGGTAACTCACCTTGCTATTAAAACTTAAATGATTCCACAAGGGTTTGATTCGTTCCAAAAGAATCTTTTTTGCGGATTTAGGTGTTTTAGGCCGCATCAACGCCGCCGGACCCTCGACTAATTCCTTTCTAATAACTATAATTGCCGCACCTAGAGTAGCTAACAATGAGAATACCAAAGAAATCAGAATCGTGATCCACTGTAGACTAACCACCCAATCGAGCACAATATACTGCTTATAAAGTGCTAGAACAATTCTCGGCAAAGTTTCATTACCAATGATTGCTCCCAAAATTGCACCGATTACCCCGGCTGCAATAGCATAGTAATAATAATTCTTCGAAATTTCCCATTTAGTATATCCCAGCGCCTTAAACGTTCCAATCTCACTTCTAGCTTCCTCAACCATTCTGGTAATGGTCGTGAATGTGATCAATGCCGCAATTAAGAAGAAAAAGACTGGAAAAACATTAGCAATCGCGGCGATTCGATCCGAACTCTCACCATAAGCTGAAAATCCAGCTAAATCATCTCGAGTCTGCCAAGTATAGGTTGTTTTAGTTTTATTTAACAACTTAGTTTTAGCTGAATTCAATTGAGTCTGTTGCTGATCTGCCCTTTGCGGGTCAGTTAGTTTTAATTGATCAATCAATTGTTGCTGCTGATTCAAAGCTGTCAGATATGTTCCGGCAACTTCGATGGTTCTTTGATAGGATCGATTTTTAAACTTTTGCTTCAACAACCTGAGCTTTTGATCAACGGAATCCTTGTATGACTTACTGAAGGTATTCTTATCCTTCAACGAATTAAAATGTAAATTAAGGATAGTTCCAACCATCAAATTCAGCTGCTCTTGAGGTACATAAGCAAATAATCGCACCTGACCATCAGCAATATTAGTTGCTCCACGGGATTGGTTGTCAATATACTGAGGAGAATCAGCAAAGCCGACGATTTTATATGATCGGCTTCTCAATCCAGCATTTTTAGTAAATTTAAATTGCTGACCTAATTTATAACCATATTTAGTTTTAGCCTTTTTATCCAAGACAATTTCATGATTGCTCCTAGGTAAATGGCCGCTACGCATAATTAATTTATTTTGTTGGGCCGTTTTGTCATAACCATAAAGAGCCACCGCAACTTTATCCTTGCCACCAGTCACATATTTAAATTTAGTAGCTTCTACTTGAGCCCCAGGTACTTCTCGTGCCAAATTTAAATCAGTTTCATTAAATCCTGTCGTCGACAAAACTTGAATATCCGACAAATTTTTATCAGCGACTGTTTTATTCAAAGAATCATTTAAACTAGGGCCGGCTGCTTTCACACCCACAAAAATCAATACTCCAAGCATAATGATCAAGATGATAGCAATGAAACGTCCCTTAGATTTATTAATATCACGCCACATATTTTTTGTTAGAGGATTCATTTCTTCTCACCTACCATTCAATCTCTTGAACTGGAGTCGGATGTGGATTATCTTCAATCGATTGTACCTTAGCATCGTGAATTCTGATTACTCGATCAGCCATTTTAGCCAAAGCCGAATTGTGCGTAATGACAATAACGGTCTTGTTATCTATATGACTAGCCTTTTGTAACAAGGTTAAAACCTGTTTTCCAGTTTCATAGTCAAGCGCTCCAGTTGGTTCATCGCACAGTAATAATTTAGGATTCTTAGCCAAAGCTCGCGCAATCGCAACTCGTTGTTGTTCACCACCTGATAATTGAGAAGGGAAATTATCAACCCGATCTCCCAAACCAACTGCTCGCAAAGTATCGGTGGCATCCAAAGCATCCTTAACAATAGCCGAGGCCAATTCAACATTTTCTTTTGTGGTTAAATTAGGAATCAAATTATAGAATTGAAAAATAAAACCAACATCGTTTCGCCGATAAGTAGTTAATTCCCGTTCAGTAAACTTAGCAATATCGGTGCCATCAATACTAACTTGACCATCACTAGGCGTATCCATTCCACCTAGTATATTCAAAACAGTTGATTTACCAGCTCCACTGGGTCCCAAAATAACTGTTAATTTTCCCTGTTCAACGTCAAAAGACAAATTATTATTTGCATAGATAGTGGTTTCACCCATTTGGTATTTCTTTGATTCATTTCTGACTTCGATATATGCCATGTTTTTTCACCTTTCTTAGCTATACTTCATTATAATGGAAAACGGATACATAATAAAAAAATACAAATTAATTCAAAGAAACACTTAGGAACAAAACATAACTTTCTCATTTAACAATAAAAGTACAATTCTTACTAAAGTTCGGGTAAAGTGAGGGTGCTCTTAGCTTCCCGTCTTCCGTAACAAAGCCGATTTGGCTAGAACGCAGTAGGCCAACTTAGGGCCGACGAAAGTCACATCGTCTTCAAGCTCGGCCTCGTCACTCCAGACTAAATAACTTGTTTATTGTTATGAATTATAAATTCAAAAATCACACCATATTATTGTGAACCCCCTAATTGGATTCATAAACAATAATATAGTGTGATTTTTTTGTAGGGTACAAACCCCTTATAAATAAATGCCTGAGAAAGTTCATATTACATCAGTTAATATGAACTCCTCTGTTGTTAATTCGAATGAACAAATATCTCCTAAAATAGTTTAAGTTATTAAAATATCTAGTCTGGAGCGACAGCAATTCGGGGGCTCAGCAGTGAGATTTCTCTTAGCTAGCGTACTTCGCTAGGTTAGTGAAAGACTCGCTTTTGAAACAATTTTGCACTTCAAATTGGTTCAAAACGATGTCCACTGCGTTCCAGCCCCCCGACATTGCCGAGCGGAAGACGGCAATATAATAATAACTCCGTTAATTTATGATTCACCCAAAGTTTAGTAAGAATCAAAATACGATTGGTAAGTAGTTTTTACCAAATATTTACACGTTTATCTTGATCAAGCCACATACCATCTTTTTCAGTAACGCCAAAGGCATCATAGAATTCATCCATATTTTGAGCCATCACATTGGCACGCAATGGAGCTGGTGAATGGACATCAATTGACAAGAACATTTCGGTTAATTGTTTTGTTGACTTGTTTCTCCAAACCATAGCCCAATTAGTGAAGAAAGCTTTAACGTCAAAATCGGCATCCTGTTTAGCAGCCTCCAGAGCACAACGAAGCCCACCAACATCAGCGACATTTTCACTAACTACTAAAGTTCCGTTAACCTTTGAACCAGCATAAGGAATTCCGTCGAACTCATCGATCATACTTTGAGTAAGTTTCTTAAACTTAGCGTAATCTTCTTTAGTCCACCAGTTATTCATATTACCGTATTCATCAAATTGTGAACCATTGTTATCAAAAGCATGAGAAATCTCATGGGCAATAACGGCACCGATCCCACCAAAGTTTTGACTATTTGTTTGCTTCAAACTATAGAATGGGGCTTGCAAAATAGCTGCTGGGAAAGTGATGTCATTTCTTGATGGATCATAACAAGCGTTGACCATGTGTCCTGGCATCAACCATTTTGTCCGATCAACAGCCTTGTGATATTGATCCAATGAATCTTGTGTAGCAATTCGTCTGATTTTTGAAATATTATCATACAATGAATCATTTTCATCAATTTCGAATTTACTATAAATATCATCGATTTTATCAGGATAACCAACTTTAATAACGATTTTATCTAATTTAACAATAGCTTTCTTCTTAGTATCTTCACTCAACCAAGTATTTTCAGAAAGTCGTTGCTCGTAAATTGAAATCATTTTCTTAACCATGCCACGAACATCATCTTTAGCATTTTCACCAAAGTAGTTCTTACCATAATAAACTCCAACAACTTCACTGAAGATACCCGCAGCAAGGTTATACGCATACTTAGTTCTATTTTGAAGTTCCTTTGCACCACTCTTAGCAAGTTGATACTCACCAATAGTTTGACGGAACTCTTCATCCAAAATCGAAGCGTTGCCAGTTAAGAACTTAACCATCATCCAAGCCTTAATATTTTCAAAAGTATCATCATTAACCAATTTATTTAGATTTTCCAAATATCTTGGCTCTTCAATAATAACCTTTTCAGGAGTGTCATTGATCAGGTCAACAACTAAGCTCTTTAAGTCGAGCTGAGTTGATTTAGTAATAAATTCTGTAAAATTCATGGGATTATAAACTTTTGTATAGTCAGCCCACTCTTCTGAACTCTTAACAATTGGTACAAGTGATCTATCAAATGCCAAAGCCTTTTCGACAATTTCTTTAGCATCCTCTAGTTTATAACCAATCATTGAAAGCAAACGACCAGCAACTTCACCATATTTGGCTAACAATTGCTTACCAGATTCGTTCTTTTCATCATAATATGACTTGTCAGGCAAAATAAGTCCTGCACCCTGTACATAGACGACATTCTTAGAAGTATCCTTCATATCTGCTTCTACGCCGATATCGATTGGCAATGGAAAACCATCTTTGGAAAGATCAGCAATGTTTTCACTAATATCTTTCAAACTTTCCAAATCACTAATACGTTGAATATCCTTCAAAATTGGTTGTTGATGAAATTTACTCAAGTGATCAACGTTATTGGCAAGACGGTATAATTTCACCGCTTGTAAAAGTCGATCGTCATCAATTTTCTTTTCATCATTAGCGAATTCATGAAAATCTTCCATCAGTGTTTTTTCAACGCCTTCATCGAGATCACTGAACCCACCAGTACGTGATTTATCAGATGGAATCTTAGCATTTTCTTGCCAAGCTCCATTTACGGCCAAGTACAAATTATCTTTAAAATCAGCAGGTTTAGCTTCAACCATATCGCCAGCGCCACCGATTATTTTATTAATTAACAATATTATTCACCGCCATGTTATTTTTAGGAACTACTATATCACTTATTACAACTCATTAGAATATTTATGATTTGAACGAAAAAAGCAGACAAACCCAATGGCTGTCCACTATTTTTATTTATTATTTAAACAAACTATTCAAATACACTACTTGAGCAAAAATTTATCTAATGACACTCACTGATACTCGAGCGTTATTAACGATTTTTGCTGCTTGAGAGCCAATTGTATTACGAGTACGATTCTTTTCTTCTACCCCGACAATAACTAAGTCGGGTTGGAACTTAGGAATAACTTTATCAACGATTGTTGTACCAGGGTTACCCTCAGTAACCATCAAATGAACATTCTTAACTCCGAAATCTTCGGCCTTTTGACCATACATTTCGAGTAACTCCTTGATTTCTTCACGGCGTTCTTTAAGAACATCAGGATCTAATGATTGGAAAATATTCAAATCACCAGTTTCCAATACTGAAGCAATTCCTAATTCAGCACCATGTTGTTTTGCCAATGAGCAAGCATAATTAAAAGCATTCTTTGATGACACAAAGTCATCTGAATCTACACAGATCAAAATCTTGGAATACTCTACTTTTCTAACTTTGTATTCTTTTATTTCGTCCATCTATTCAAATCCTCCTAAATTATTTAAAATCGCGTCCCTTATTTTCTTGGAAATATTGGTCGAAACGTTTTACATAATTATGGAACATGTAAGTTAATAATAACCAACGTCTAAAGGATCTATCTTTATCGTAGAACACTGTTGTACCAACACGATCTTGCTTGATCAATTCATCAGCATATTTAGTAGCCTCATTCTTTGCTGCATACTTGTTAAAGACTTTGACAGGTACACCTAGCCACAATTTATGTTGTGCCTTGTTCTTGTTAGCATAAACAGTTGGTTCTTGTTCTAGATTACCTTCAACGTAATCTTCTACAACGTATTTTGCAAGATTATAGCCATTCAAAGTAACGAAGAAACTACTTCTACCTTGACGTAAATTAATTTCAAAGAATTTGAAAGTCTTATCACGAGAATCGTATTTCATATCAAAATTAGCGTAACCAGTAAATTCGATATCTTCAAGGAATTTTTGGACACGGTCATAAACATCTTGATTAAATTCTGGCACGATTGCCACGTAATTACCAATTGATTGTGGAGTTGGGTCTTCCAAAATTGGGTGACCTAAACACATCATTTTAACATGATGTTGTTGATCAACATAAGCATTTAATACTCGCATGTTGGAATCATCACCAGGAATAAAGTCTTGCAAAATTAAGTCAGATTTATATCCATTGTCATAGATTTTACCAACAATAGTCATATATTCCTCTTGAGAATGGATGGTAAAGGCCTTTTTACGTCCTTCAAAATGAATATCCAACCACTCAACACTGTTAGCAGGCTTTAAAGCAACTGGAAAATCATATGGAACATCCATATCAGTCTTATTCTCATACATATCTTTTGTAATGATTTTTGTTAATGGATGTGGTAACTCATGTTTATCAGCTATATTATAAAAGCTTTCTTTGTTGTTTAATGATTTCAATAAATCGTAATCGACATAAGGGCAGACAAATGTCTTAGACAATTCTTCTTTGTGTTTGCTGATAAGTTCGGCATAACCATCACCACAGGCAATCAGAATAACTGGTTCGTCGTGGTTTTGATAAACTTTCGCAATTTCACGCATTCTCTCAATAAAAACAGGGTCTTCAGAAAAACCTTGGTGAAGAGTTAAGTTTAAGATTTTTGTATATCTTGTAGGTGCCAATTGGATTTCGGCATAGGCCTTAACCGTACCCCCATATAGTTCATGGAAAGCACGAGCCATTCCGTAAACATTCATGTCACTACCTAATAATATAGGCGTGAATTTTTTACCTGATTCAGTTTCGATAGGGATCAACCTCTTACTATATTAAAATTCTATTTTTTAATTTTTCACACATTTCAATCAAAATTATACCATACTCAATTTAGCACAACGAGAGACCATTGGGTATTTAATACTCTAGGCTTATTATTTTCTTAATTTATAGAAGTTATACAACTTAATATTGAAAAATTTCGATGTTTTTAATTAATTAATTTTGAATGAGCGACCTTAAATATATCACAAAATGAGAACGGCGTCATAACGCTCAATCAAAATAACTGAGTGTTTTATAATAGTTATTATAGTTTCTTTTCTTATTTTTTGTTATAAAAATATACTCAAAATTCCAATATTTGATATTAATTAAAAATACAGCTTGAGCTTAGCTTGTTTTACTCTTTTTTAAAGCTCGGTTAGAGCGGAAGTATATTTGTATTTCCGTCTTCCATAAAAATTGGAAATAGGGCAGAACGCTGCGGACACGACTTGAAGCCTCTTGTACCAAGAGTCTCCAAGCTCGGTCTTATTCTAAGCCAGCACAAATCGCTGGCTAAAAATAATATCGCAGCTGAACCTATTTCCAATTTTTATTCCAGACTAAATAACGCTTTGGTTTTTAAGTTTTATTAATGAAAATTATTTACTTCAAATCAAAAGCCTCGTATTAACTGATTACTTCAGTCAATACGGGGCTTTACTTAATTCTTAGAGTAAATGAATTCTATGGTATGTTTGGATATTAAAGATTTATATAAGATTGAAACTAAGAAACTAGCTCGGAGCAAGGAAGAAAAAATGGTTCAATAGCGAAGTTTTCCTTATTCGGCGGTTTTTGCCGGATTAGGAAAAGGCCAAGCTTGAAGACTTTTGGAACAAAAGGCTCCAAGTTGTGCCTGCTATGTTCCAACCAATTTTTTCTTCCTTGCGGAGAGCGGAACCATAATAATAACTCCATTTATTTCCGCTCTAACCGAGTTTAAGTAAAAACAAAAAACGATTACTGCAACTTATTTATTTTAATTGTCCGAAGATTAAGCATCAATAACGTCAACCTTATCAACGTCAACAAATTCATTTGCTGTTATTTGGTAATATTTATGATTATTTAACAAAGCAAGTTTTTTACTCTTCAAGATCATCAGACTTCCTAAAGCACGAACATCAGATGCTTTCGTACGACTGTCAACTAGTGTCGTCATAAGAACATCTTTAGTTCTAACCGTTTTATCAATCTCACGATAAATATAAACATCCTCAGCCTTAATCCAATCATGATTGAGAACGTGATAATACTTTTGATCACCAATTTTCAAAGCTTTATCACTGAACCAACTGTAGTTCTTGTCTAAAATTCTACCTTGAGCTTTAAGACCATTAATATCATAAACCTGAGCTGATTCTAAATCTGGATAAACAGTAACGTAATTCATAAAATCAGTAACCGTTCCTTTTACTGCAGGTTTAACTACTTCAGTTTCAACAACCGGAGCTGCTTTAATCGCTGATTGAACCGCGGAGAGTGGTTGAACTGATTGATAATGTGTAGGTTCGACTTTTCTTTGATTTTTTACAGGTGTTTTTTCCAAAGCTGTATAAGTAACTTTATCTTCAGTCATTAGTTTATCGACCATGGCTATAATTGCCACTGTTTTCTTGTCAGCAACATAACCATCCTTTTGAGGAACATCAATTTCAAAGGTACTACCAACATATTCCGGTTGAACCGCAGTGGGAATTTCAACTGTTAATTCATCATCAATATTATTTGGTATTTTTACTGTAAATGGACCCTGATATTCTTTCTCAGGTTTAGCGACCCAATTGCCTTTGTTAGCCATCGATAGTAGTTCAACTGATGTAACTCCATTTTTATCATCAGGCTTAGGGTTATCTTCGGTTCCATTACCAATGTTGACCCATACCTTATCGACTAATTTGAGATCCTCCTCTTTATCCTTAGGGACAATAAACTTATCACCCAAATTTAAAGACTTCAAAGCATCAGAATTCTCAAACATATTTGTCATATGTTTAACATTAGTTGTATCAAAATTTGATAGATCGAGTTTTTCTAAAGTTTCACAACCGGAAAACATCCCGTTCATATTAGTAACTCGGCTAGTATCAAAATTGGTAATATTCAACATTCTAAGATCACTACAACCACCGAACATTTGAGACATATCATTAACTTGATTAGTTTGAAAACTCTTTAAATCAAGATTTTTTAGCGAACGGCAATTCAGGAACATTTGGCTCATATCCGTAACTTGACTAGTATCCATATCTTTCCATTCCTTCAATCATCGTAAATTATTGATAAACTGGCAGAATTTGGATAATAATCTTACAATCTCCTATTATTCCACCCCTTTTGTTTTCTAAATCAATTATTTCACCGCTAAATAATTCCCCATAGCACCAAAATAACGTTTCCAATTTAGAAATTAACAATTTTACTATAACAAAACGAAGTATCATTCTTTTATTTTTAGAAGTATTTTTATGATTTCTTAATTAATCACACACAAAAAGTCCTAAATTTTTATATTTAGGACTTTTGGCTTTGAAATGATTTGCGACAGAACAATTCATTCCAATCAGGCTTATCTCTTATTAAACAATCTGTAGATGGAAAACTAAACGTCCTGTTTCCGCTCTCTATTTTAAACGAGCTACAACTGGACAACTCTTTCCGGTTAACTCAACTAGCTCTGCCGTCTGCTTCGCAGCCAACTGAGTTAGTAGTGTTAATCCTCGAGAGCTAAGCGTCCTGTTTCTGCTCTCTATTTTTCTTCTGCGGGTACGAGTACTTGAGGATCAACATCTGGTTTTTTACCATTATCGATGAAGAATACTTTATACCAAACTAAGAAGGTATAAATTGTCCAAACTTTACGACGGTCATCATTTAGACCGTTGTAACAGTCATCAAGCATCTTTAAAATTGCATCTTGATCAAAGAAATCAGCAGCATAATCTGTACTGAATAACTTACGGAAATCTTCATAAACTTCCTTAGTCTTGATCCAATCACGGATTGGAACTGGGAATCCTAATTTTTCACGTTTAGCCCATTCAGCAGGAAGTGCACGTTCAGCGGCAACACGTAGCGCATACTTGCTATCTTTACTATTCAAAAGATACTTAGTAGGTACTCCGGCAGCAACCTTAGCCATTTCTTTATCAAGGAATGGTACACGTAATTCCATTGAATTAGCCATACTCATACGATCGGCTTTTAGAAGAATATCATTTGACATAAATTGGTGCATATCAAGATATTGCATCTTCTTAACTTCGTCAGTGTAACCACTAACTTTGCTATAACTTCTCATAACGATATCGTGAACAGAACGTGATTTTTCAAATTCTGGCTTAACCAAATCAGCGGCTTCTTTTTCAGTGAAGATCTTAGCTTGACCAATAAAAAATTCTTCAGCCTTAGCAGTTGATTCATACAAGTGAAGTCTACCTGGGAAATTAGGAAGTTTCTTGAGACCATGAGCTAACTTATATCTCACGCCACGAGGAAGTTTCTTCAAATCTTCAGCGACAACACGAATGGCCTTTGAATGTGAGTGGAAACCATAGTTGGCATATCCAGCAAACAATTCATCAGCACCTTCACCTGAAAGAATAACAGTAACGTCTCGACTAGCTAATTTAGTTAGGAAGTATAGGGGCACACTTGAAGGGTTGGCATCTGGTTCATCCATGTAATATTGAATCAACGGAATCGACTTAACAGCTTCTTCCTTGGTAACAATTCCACGAGTATTTTCGAGGCCAAGTTTGTCAGCTAACATTTTAGCGGCAGTTCCCTCTTCATAAGTACTTGTATCAAAATCGATTGAATAAGTGTGTTGTGGTTTCAAGATTGCAGTAACGTAACTTGAATCGACCCCACTTGATAACAATGAACCAACTGGCACATCACTGATTGAATGTTCTTCAACAGATTCGTGCATAGCCTTGTCAATTTTCTTAACAGTTTCTTCGAATGACAAGTGGTTTTCTTTGAATTCCATATCCCAGTATTTCTTGATACTTAACTTACCATTCTTGAATGTAAAGTAGTGACCTTCAGGAATTCTGAAGACATTCTTGAAGAATGTTTCGTTCATAGCTGAGTATTGGAAAGTTAAATATGGTTTTAGAGCAGCTTTATTTAATTCCTTCTTGAAATTAGGTTCCTTCAAGAAAGCTTTGATTTCTGATCCAAAAATGAATGTACCTTCACGGTTGTAATAATACAATGGTTTAATACCAAAGAAATCTCTTGCACCAGTGATATCACCAGTCTTAAGGTCATAAATTACAAAGGCAAACATACCTCTGATTCTCTTAAGTAAGCCTTCGATACCCCATTCTTCAAAACCATGGAGTAAAACTTCAGTATCAGTATCGGTACTGAAAATATGTCCAGCTTCTTTTAAATCTTTTCTAACATCTTGATAGTTATAAATTTCACCGTTAAAAATAACGGCTTTAGATCTATCTTCGTTATAAATTGGTTGCATACCACTGTTAATATCAATAATACTCAAACGACGGAAACCTAAAGCTGTATCTCCATCAAAGAGTTCACCGGAACTGTTTGGTCCACGATGCTTGATTGTATCCATCATAGCTTCAATAACAGGCTTCTTGTCTGCAATGTTTTTATCTACGAATCCGACAATTCCACACATAAAATAATTCTCCCTTATATTTCAAAACTTACATATCTTGTTGCGGCTCCGTAACCAAATATCTGTAAGCATAATTTGTTCGGGTCGATGTTAATGAAATATCCTGCTAATTCAGAAATTTCATTATAACGTCGATCCCATTTTTTGTTATAGTCAGTTGTCAATCCATGCTTCTTCCCCATAAGGGCCGAACAATTTAATATTATATGATTAATTTCAGAAACTTTGTAGTTTTTTTCATAATGCATATGGCCACAAATATATGTTGTTACCTTAGAAATGCCGGTAGACGTGAAATTGTAGCGGATATTTACTCCAAAATCTCCTGTTAATTCATTTTTTAATTGTCCAGAAGCTTTGTTGTTGAAAGCGACCAATAACTGTTGAACTAAATCACCATTAAAGTTCAAAGCACTGCGTCCACTTGGACTAACGATATTAGCGTGTCCCATTACGACCACGTGCTTATCTACAGTATGTTCCAAAACAGTAATTAAATCTTCTAATTGTTGTTCTCTGACCCCTCTAACTTTCTTGAAGTCATACTTCTTAGAACCATTACTAAGAATATAAGGAATGTCACTAGTATCGATAAAGACAATACGTATATCACCTTTATCATACCAACCAACCTTTGAAACTGCATTTAATCTCAGAATTTCCGGTTGATCAAAATCATACTTTGTTACCAATGAATCATAATCATCACGCTGAAATGAGGCCGTCTTAAAGAACCGATGCTCGTCGTATTTATCATTCTCATCATGATTTCCCTCAATAACGAAAAACGGAGCTTTATTCTTTTGGTAATTTTCTACCGCAAATTGTAAAATTCCACGACTTATTTCCGGCTTATCACTGCCGTCCATCAAATCACCTAAATGCACATTAAGGTCAATACCCACGTCATCACTGACCTGATTAGCCTCAATAATATGACGCATACCATTGATTCCATAATAGGAGGCACTGGCAATTGCCTTAGCATGAGTATCAGTCAAAACAGAAATTGTGACAGTATCATCACTTACATTAGGCAATACATTATTTTTATAAACGCCTTTGATGTAGTCAACCACAAACGGTCTAGGCTTTAATCTTCTCAAAAAATTATCTGTTTGAGCTGAAATAAATTCTGAAGGTCTAGGTGAAAACACCTTTCCTGCAATATTTTTGATTTTCAATTTACCATTCTCCCAATATTCAATACTATGGAAACAATTATAGTAAAAAAACCATCTTAACGATGGTTTAATTATGGTTCAATTATATATCAAAAATATGAAAAATAATCTTAGGTTGCTTATTTCAAAAGAATTTGATAAGCCTTCCTAATACCATGATCTTCATCCATCGTTATCGTACCTTGTTCAACAAAACCATTACTAGTAATCACGTGTTGCATTACCAAGTTCTCTGGATGAGTATCGATTCTGACATCACGATAACCTAAATAATATGACATTGTTAATAGTTGTTGAATTAATGAGGCCGAAAGGTGTTGCCCTTGGTGGCCCGCCTCTACGGCAATCCGGTGAATAATTGAATACGTTACTTCAGAGTTATCTGACCATGCCCCAGAAGTCATGTCCTGATAATTTTTATCGTAACCTTGTTGTAGCGCAGCCACTCCGACAACCTCACCATCTAACATTAAAACATAACTTATATCTTCTTGAATATCTTGCTTTAAGATCTCATTATCAGGGTAACCTTGTTGCCATTGATCAACCCCACGGTCCCGTAAGGTTTTCTTGGCTCCCTCAATAATATCAATAACTCTTGGCAAATCGTCAAGTGTTGATTGACGTAAATAAATATTGCTCATTAAATTGCCTCCTTACTTCATCAGGATATTAAAACAGAAACAGATACCACATTGCAATACTTTTACTTAACTTTTTTCTTTTCTTTATAAATAAAACTACTAATTAAAAATAGAATTAATGCGTATAAAAACGTTTGCCCCGCAACTGGTAGTAACGCTGTGATTTCACCTTTTCGGCGCAAAGTCATAATTATCTTTGACAGTGGTGGCATGATAAATTCAACGTCATTCAGTAAAGAAATAACACTTCCAGAAAAAGCTAGGTATGTGAAAATTAATACTCCCACCTGACCAACGCTAGAATGACGATACCATTGGGTTTTGAACAAAGTTGCAATTCCGCTAGCTAACATCCCCACTGAAATCAATGTAGTTATTCCGGTAACATCCAACAATACATTTTGATTCAAGATCAGACTGAAAACGAAAATTAAAATTCCTGAAAATATATTCACGATTAATGCTACTAAAAGTTGACTCAAAGCATCCAACCAATAGTTATTAACTCTTTGTTTCAAATATTTATTTTGCTGACTATCATTTCGATAAAGATTCATCGTCGAAAATAAAGCTAAAAAAAACATCCCAATCAATAATAAATTATATTTCCTTATAGAACCAATCCCCAACAAGCTATCTGCTGTCAATCCAAAAACGATAATGGAAAACAACATTGTTAGATATAAGAAGTCCTGAAAATATAATTGTAAATAACTGCGCAATAATATTTTAATTTTCAATATTCTTGGCCTCCTCAAATTGATAATTGAGTCGTGTCATTTTTTTGATCATCGATTGCCTAATCGATAACGGTAATTTCATTTCAATCAAATTATTTTTATTAACAGTAATGTATTTTTCTATATCTTGTGTAATTGCTGATGAATTGGGATGGATACTAAAAACCAATAAGACCTTTAATTCCACATTTGTTGTCGATTGAATCTTAGCTAACTTGTTGTCCTTCAACAAATACCCCGTGTCGATATAATGATTGATATTCTTATCAAATCTAGTTCCAGCAATGATAATACCTGAACCATTATCCTTTAAATCTTGAATCAAATTAAGCATATTCATAATTGATTTATTACTTTGAAATGCAAATGGTTCATCTAGCAATAACACATTGGGATGCCCTGACACGGCCGCCACAAAGTCAACTCGCCGTCTGACTCCCAGCGATAGCTGTTGAACTGACCGGTTCAAATATGGACTAAGTCCCAAAAAGGTGATCATGCCCTCAAGTTGTTCCTTCCGTACCGCTAACTTTTTGGAAAGTTTCCGCATATCTTCCAAATACTTACCGACTGTTTGATCAATGATCTGCGGATTAACTTGTGGTAAATAACCAATTCGAACCCCTGGAGTATAGTCAATTTGCCCACTATCGGGAGTACGATTTTCAGCAATTGCCTCCAAAAGTTGAGTTTTACCGCTACCATTATCGCCATTGATACCGATAATCTCATTTTGGGATAAAGAAAAAGCTACATGCTTAAATGCAAAGTAGCCTTCGTTTTGCAATGATAAATCATTGACTGATAATAAATTCATTATTGCCAAGCCTCGACCGCATGGGCAGCTAATCCGATTGTTAAAATGGCATCGTTTGAGATGGAGTTTCTAACATCAGCGACAATGGTATTATCATAAATTGCTCCAATAACTGTGAATGAAAAACTCATCAAGTCAATATCAGTCTTAGCTTGATAATCACCCGTAGCGTATGGATCTTCATGATTGTATGTAAAGTTAATATCGTGGTCAGCAAGCGAACCATCAACGTGGTTTACTTGAACACGATCGTGTAATTCAGTAAGTTTGTGATCAGGGTTTTGTAAAGTCAAACGGTGATCTGATTCATTTTGGTAGTAGTCATCTTCAGTCATATCAAAGTATGTTTTGATTGGCTTTCTTAAAACCTCTAGTGAGTCTAAAATATCGTAGACCTTTTGAGCGTCAAATTCTTGTGACTTATCTTCAATTTTATTTCTGTTTGTATAAAGCCAATCGGCCAAATTACTAATAGTTTCAGAATTCATAATTATCCTCCGTCAGTATCATTATACTGGTTTTCACTTAAATTCACAGGAATCTAAATGGTCATTGATCACACCCACGGCTTGCAAAAAAGAGTAAATAATTGTTGGTCCGACGAATCTAAAACCACGTTTTTTTAAGTCTTTACTAATTCGTTGCGACAACTCCGTTTGAGCGGGTACTTCTTCCATATCACTATAATGATTAATTATCTGTTGATTATCAACAAAATTCCAAATATATTCAAAAAAAGTTTCACCATTCTGATGCATTGTCTGAATTATTTGGGCATTATTGATTGATGAATCAACTTTCAAACGATTTCGAATAATACCTTTATCCTGCAACAAAGAATCACGTTTGACCTGATCAAAGTTAGCAACTTTTTCAATATCAAAGTTGTCATAGGCTTGTCGATAAGTTACTCGCCGTTTAATAATCGTAGCCCATGATAGACCGGCCTGGGCAGCTTCCAAAGTTAACATTTCAAAAAAGTACCGTTCATCATGACTGGGAACTCCCCACTCAGTATCGTGATACTTTTGCATTTCTTCTGAACTACTGGCCCAAACACATCTCATTTTTTCTCCTATAAAAATCTTCATTAATTACATTATTCTTTGATATTGAATTTCCGGTTTAGATATATAAGTGTAAATGTTTCTAATTAGTATTATTATTATATTTATATATATTATATGAGGTTCTAATTAATAATGAAAAGATTTAGACTATTTGCACTTACCTTTTGCCTATTATTACTCAGTATAATCTTTGCTTTTCATTATACTTATGCGCAAGCTGACGATACTAGTAATTCGGCTGGAAAAACTGAATTGAATTTAAATGCTTTAACCAGTCCCTTGAATTCAGATACAAATTACATCAATTTGAATGGTGACAGTACCTGGTCTCAAGAGGGATTAAACAACGTTACTAACCTTTCTTGGACAACATCCTTAAGTGACCTAACTTCCGGTTACAGAGTTCAAAGAAAAGGCAACGGTGCTGACGCTGAATGGAAATATCAATCATCCAATTATGATAAAAAACTTACTATTCTAAATATCTATCCAGATAACGGTAATTACTTAAAAGACTGGATGAAATTAAATTACGACGGCGAACAAGTCTCAAGGGGACTAATCACGATTGTTCCTGTTTCCATAAGGGACTTTAATGAAGATCCGAATAGCTATCTAAAAAATTCGGATGGTTCTTTTAAATACGATGGAATTTACTTTGGTTCTAGTGACGCCAACAACTGGCAAGATTTAAAAGATGGATCAGTTGTAGATGCAGTTCGTGCTTATGGTGCTTCTGGGCGTGGTGTAATTTTTGGACATGATACGATTGCTGCTATGTGGAATTTTGATCAATTTGCTAAAGACTGCGGCTTGACCATCGGTACAAAAGACACTTCAAACGGTATTGGTTCTTCAGTTGTCAGTTTCACACAGACTGGTTTCATTAATCAATATCCTAATGTTCTGGATCCTACCAAGAAATACAATATTTCCTATTCTCATACATCAGCTCTGTTTTATGACTATAACGGTGGTGGCACTCGCTGGATGAAGTTTGACGACCCTCTTCAAAGCATCTGGCAAAAGAATAATAATATCACCTATCAAAAGGATACTGATGGAAATATTGTCGCCGATGATAATGACTATTTAGTTATCAAAAACAACTACGCTAGTATCATGACCGGACATACAACTGGTAAGGCTACACCTGATGAAGCCGCCGTTATCGTTAATATGATTTACAGTGTCTGCACTTTGAATAACTCAACTGTTGGTAATGATCGAACCGCCAAAGATTCCGCTGTTCCAGATGCTCCCTCTATTCGACCTGCCGATAAAGACACTGCCTCCGGACTAGGAAACACCTTAAATATTAACTTGAATTCAACTGATAATGCCACTAATTATGACTATCGCGTTCAAGCCAACAGTACTTCGAAGGGAACAGTTTATTCCAATGTCAAAACTGTTCCAGTGCTAAGTAATATCAAAGGATTCATTTATACTTTGGACGACAAGGCTGATGAAACACCAACCGTTGTAAAAGATGGTTTAGGAGATGTGACAAATATCAACGCTCCCGTTACTGATCCCGATACTTCAACTATTGCTAAAATATCTTTAGATAAACTAACCTCTTCATCAAAATATCTGCATGTTTTAGCAGTTGATAGAAGTAACAACGTTTCATCAGTTACTAATTACTCTATTGGCGACCTAGCCACTTCTAAGGGCTCAATTAGCGGCAACATTTGGAACGATAGGAACAGTGATGGTTTGATGCAAAGTAATGAACCCAAAATGACCAATCAACAAGTTGCGCTCTATCGTGTCAGTGACGATGGTAAATCTAAACAACGTGAAGAAACTACTACTACCGATGCCAGTGGTAATTACAGTTTTAAATATTTAATCAGTGGTAGTTTCGTATTGGGATTCGTTATGAATAAGGAAAATCCCATTTGGGGTTATTATCCAACCCTACCTAATATGGGGGACGATACATCCATTAACTCTCAGTTACCCGTCAATCCCGTTACGAATGATGACACGCCGGTCGTCGAATCAGAACCAATCAATCTAACTAAAACAGATCCTACGGTTTCTAACTACAATGCAGGATTTAACCATAGCACTAATATAATGGACCTTGAGGTCCCTGATCTGCAATTTGATGTACCGCTATTTTCTACCAAAGATACTTTCTCCAGCAACCATAGTGGTAACAATTCAATTATTAGTAGAACCCGATCTTTATATAACAGCTATTTTGTTCGTTATAGATTAAATGCCCGCTTAAATAATTTCCATCATAAGGACACTTCACAATTAGGGTTACAAGGTTCCAGTTTAGTTTTCCAAAAGAATAATCGTAATGTTACTTTGACTCCTAGCGGAGGATATACAGAATTATTTGAAAATGATTCTGATATTCCAGGCGACTATGAAATCAATTTTCAAAATATTAAATTCTATCCTGGACAAGCATCGCCCAATAATAATATCCTGGCCGGTACTTATGCTTCAACAATTGATTATTCATTAACCGATAGTGTCTAATTACAGGAAGTAATAAATAAAAAAGATTCCTTTTTCATGCTGGGTTAAAACGTAAGTGTATTTAAACTTCCCGTCTTCCGAAAAAATTGGAAATAGGCTGGAACGCTGCGGACACGACTTGAAGCCTCTTGTGCCAAGAGTCTCCAAGATCGGTCTTATTCTAACCCAGCACAAATCGCTGACTAAGAATAATGTCGCGGCTGAGCCTATTTCCAATATTTACTCCAGACTAATATTTTGACTATTTTATTGATGAAAAATAATATTTCTAAATCAAAAATCCCATACTAACCTGACATTACATCAGTTAATATGGGATTTTTTGTTGTTAAGATAATTCTGAATAAACATGTATCTATAAAAATAATTTAACCTATTTGAACTAAAAGATATCTGTCTAGTCTGGAGCGACAGCAATTCGGGGGCTCAGCAGTGAGATTTCTCTTACCTAGCGTACTTTGCTAGGTTAGTGAAAGACTCGATTTTGAAACAATTTTGTACTTCAAATTGGTTCAAAACGATGTCCACTGCGTTCCAGTCCCCCGATATTGCCGAGCGGAAGACGGAAGCGTAATAACAACTCTGTTAACTTACGCTTTAACCCCGCATAAGTAAAAAGGTTTTATCTTTTCTTTTTCTTATCAATTAATTTTTGGTTATCAATATCAGTTCTAACGATAATGACATCAGTTCTAGCATTACGTGTAACGTATTCTGAAACTGAACCAACTAATAAACGTGTAACTGCGTTCATACCAGTTGAACCGATCATGATCAAATCGTTCTTATATTCTTCAATGAATTCTTGTGAGATAACTGTCTTAGGTTCACCAAAACGAACGTGGATATCGATGTCGTCTTCTTTAAAACCGTCTTTGACTGCTCCTTCTTTTAATTCATTTAAATATTTTTGTGCATCTTCAGAGAGTTGATAAATAACATCCCCATTAAGCATGCCACCATGTAAACCGATGAATTGCTTAGTATCAAGAACAGTTAAAACATCTAAGTGTCCACCATTCATTTGTGCAACCTTCACAGCTTTTTTAAAAGCCATTTCAGCTTCTTTTGATCCATCTACAGGAACCAAAATTCTCTTATAGTCTTGTTCCATAATTCAATCCTCCAATGCACTTATTGAAAATCCTTTAATTTTAGATTAATGCATTCATAAATATTATTCAATAAAATACCCTATTTAAAAGCCAAAAGAGTTCGTGTTAATTGGTTAGCGACGGATTCATAGTTTTCAAAAATTGTAATTTCATCATCATATTCGGTCATCTGAGTTGAAAATATCCCCGTGAATAACTGTTCATAGTCTTGAAAATTATCAACAAAATTATTACATAATACAAACGTAGGAATCTTTTCTGAACCAGCAATGCGACTTAAATGATACAGAATATCATCATGCATCGAATCATCAGAAATCCTATCTGTTGCGGTAATGATGATATCCGCTGATCGAATCGTTTCATTCATTCCCGTAATTTTGGCTATCCATTCAAATGATGATCGTGAAATACGTGCATTAATCATTGCAAACGCCCCTGCCAAAGTCTTTATTGAATCCGAATGTGGCATTGGGTGTATATCTAAATTATACTTCTGATTCATTTTTTCGGTAACATAAACTAAATTATCTTCTAAAAAACTTTCTTGAGTATCATTTAAGTATTCTACGGTATCACAAAGTTTATACTCAGTCGAAAAGTTTAGTAATACAGTTATTCGTGTTCGATTGCCTAATAACTCATAGACATCTTCCATATCTATCCTATTAGCCGCAATCAGCGGATTTTCCCCTTCAGGGATTAGTTCATTGTTTTCATCATATATCTTGGCTCCAAGAGCTTGTAATGCCCCTAGACCGCCATCAGCCACTGCCGTCTTCCCTAAACATATAACAATGTTCTTTAAACCACTGGTTACCGCATCAATTATGAATTCTCCAATACCATAACTCGTGGCATGGAACAACTGATCTCGTGATTTATTTTTTGCTAAATCTACGCCTACGACTTGCTCTGAATCCATAATAGCGGTATCTTGACTATCGATATTTGTTATTAGGTAACGCCCCGTTTTACTGTTCCAGAAGGCATCAAAATAAGGTATCTCCGCCCAATGACCACCTACCGTATGTTCAACCAATGCTGGCATCCCATAACGACTGTCAGTTACAGGCATTGTGGCAATTTCTGCATCTGGTAAGGCACGTGAGATACCACTATAGATAGCTTGGCCGATTTTAGTCGAGCTAATATTATTATTATATTTTCCGGGTGCAATAATAAACTTCATAATATAGGATAACTCTTCCTTTTTGTTATAATGGTAAATAGAAAAAACAACCGAGGTAATGAAAAAATGGCTAACGATAATGAACGTGTTTTAAACCTTGAAAAAGGTGTTAATTTCCGTGAACTTGGCGGCTACAAAACAACCGATGGTAAGACAGTTAGATATCATAAGATTCTTAGATCAGCTGGTTTGGCTGATTTAACTGATAATGACCTTAACTATCTAAAAGATTACGGTTTGAAAATTGATGTCGATTTTCGTTCTAAGCAAGAAATTGACCAAAAGCCTGACAAACGTCCTGAGGGTGTACGTTATGTTTGGGCACCAGTTTTCAAAGAGGATGAAACTAAGGCTTCTGAAGTCCAAAGTAAGGGTTACATCCCCGAAATTGGCGGTGATCCCACTAATGGATACGCACACATGCTTGATGTTTACCGTGATGTTATCACAGGTGACAGTGCAAAAACTGCATATCGAAAATTCTTTAATCAATTATTATTAAATAGTGGAGATAATGAAGTCCTACTCTTCCATTGCAGTGCTGGTAAAGATAGAACTGGTATGGGAGCAGTCTTCTTCCTACAAGCACTTGGCGTACCATTTGACACGATCAAAGAAGACTATTTGTTAACTAACAAAGCTAATAAAGAATTCGTAACTGACCTAATTGAAGATTTACAAGCTAAAGGCTATAACGACCCCGACGTCATCAACTCCGTAAGAGATTTGATGACTGTACACTATAATTATTTAGCAACTGCCCTCAAGACAATTGATAGAACCTATGGAAATATAGATAAGTATATCAAAAATGAATTGAAGATCAGCCCTTCTGAGATCACCACTTTGAAGAATATTTACTTGGAATAGAAAAAGTTTCTAATTTTGATAACATTGGCATCATAATTTCTTCACATTTACTAGTTATGATGTATTTGTAAGTTAAAGGAAATCAAAAAGCTTTAACTTATCCCCCCTATAAATAATCTTCATATAAAAAATAGATATAGATAATGATCCTTAGAACATAACTTGATAGTCCATCCTTCCCCCCTGATAAATGGATTAAAAACAAATAAAACCAATTACTGAATCCTACTTCAGCAATTGGTTTTTTATTTTGTTTTGATTAGGATGCCACTCTCCACAAGGAACAAAAAATTGGAATTGGCGTCAGTAGTGAAGTGTTCTTAGTGAAGAACCCACTACGTTTCAACCTATTTCCTATTTTTGTGGAAGGTGACAAATTTAACAATATTTAAAATTAAGCTTCAAATTTTTCCAACAATTGTGCCGTATCCAGGTTATCCTTTTCAATACCACTGACATCTAATTTAATTTGACCATCTTGGACCATGATCAAGCGGTTACCATACTTCAAGGCATCAGACATCTTATGAGTAATCATCATGGTTGTTAAATGTTCACGTTTGACCATCGCATCAGTTATTTTCATAACCTCATGACTAGTCTTTGGATCAAGAGCAGCAGTGTGTTCATCTAGCAACAACAATTTGGGCTTACTTAACGTTGCCATCAATAATGACAAAGCCTGCCTTTGACCACCTGAAAGATATTTAACTTGAGTATTCATGAAATTTTCTAAACCCATATTAAGAATTTTGAGAAGTTCTTGGTACTCTTCAATATCGCCCTTTTTTTGATACCACTTCAAGTTGGTCGTACTGGTATGACTTTGTGCCAAAACCAAATTTTGCATAACTGTCAAATCACCGGCAGTCCCCATTTTAGGATCTTGAAAAACTCGTGACATCCAACGGGAACGATAAGCGACAGATTTTTTAGAAACATTATGAGAAGCCAAATCGATTTCACCAGCATCAGCACGCAAAGTTCCAGCAATTGTATTCAAAAGTGTTGATTTACCAGCACCATTATTTCCAATCACTGAAATAAAGTCACCATTATTAACTTGTAAATTAATATTTTTTAGAACGTGACGTTCATTATCAGTCCCGGGAAAGAATACTTTCTGTAGATGTTTCACCTGTAATACCTTCATCATCATTGTCCTCCATTTGCTCTAGATATTTCTTCAATTGACGTTTTGTTCTAATGCGGTTTTGAATAATTGGTACACAGATCACAATTACCAAAATAACAGCTGAGAGAATTTTTAAATCATCGGGTGGGAAACCTAATTCCATTGCAACCGTCAATAATAAACGGTACACGATTGCTCCAACAATCATGGCAATTAATCTGGTCAAAATATTATGCCCACGGAGGAAAATCTCTCCAACAAGGACTGATGCTAAGCCAATAACAATGGTTCCGATTCCCATTCCAATATCAGCATAGCCATTACTTTGAGCAATCAAAGCTCCAGATAAGGCAATGAATCCATTAGAAATCATATAACCAAAGATGATCATGCCATCAGTATTGATACCATTAGCGGCTGACATATCTTTGTTGTTACCAGTTGCCATTAAAGAAAGTCCTAATCTAGTTTTGAACATCAGATAAAGTAACGTCACGACAATTCCGGTCACAATCACGCCTAAGACAATTGTTTGAATATCTAAACTCCAACCAACTGGTAAATATTCGGTCAAAACTTTTTCATTCAATAATGGTACGTTGGATTTGCCCATGATGTGCATATTGATTGAATACAAACCAGTCATTGTTAAAATTCCAGCCAATAATGATGGAATATGTAACTTTGTATCCAAAATTCCGGTAACCAACCCTGCCAAACAACCAGCGATGAAACCGGCTAAACTAACCACAATTGCTGATTGACCTTTGAGCATTAAACTAACCGCTACAGCTGCCCCAAAGGGAAAACTTCCTTCCGTTGTTAAATCAGGAATATTCAAAATTCTAAATGTGATGAAAACACCGATTGCTAGTGGTGCCCACAACAATCCTTGTCCAAGACTAGATATAAGCATATTGCTACCTCCAAAAAAATTCTAATTATGGTTTCTTAATTTGATCTGGGTTAACGCCAATTGATTTGGCATTAGCCTTGTTAACATAAAGTCTTAAAGTATGTGATGTTTCCACTGGCATATCTTGAGGCTTCTTCTTGTTGATCAAAATTTTGTAAGCCATCTTAGCAGCTTGTTTACCAAGATCGTTGTAGTTAATTCCATAAGTTGCTGTCCCACCATCTTCGGCCATTTCGATTGAACCAGTTACGACAGGTAATTTAGCCGCACGGGCTTTTTGACCAATGGTTTTCATCGAACTTGCCATCAAGTTATCAGTAGGAATATAGATTCCGGAAACTTTATCAGCCATTCCTGAAACAGCACTAGCCACATCATTGGTACTTGTTACGCTGACGATATTTAATTTAAGATTGTGATTCTTAGCGTATTTTTTAACCATCTTGATTTGTAATGTTGAATTTTCTTCGGATGAATTATATAAAACACCAATTGGTTTGTTATTTTTAGTCATAGTCGTTAATAATTTAACTTGTTTATCAACCGGTCCTAAATCTTTGGCACCAGTAACGTTAGTCCCTGGTTTTTCATCACTTTTAACCAAACCAGCACTCTTTAAATTAGTTACCGCTGTAACAACGATTGGTGTTGTTTTAGTTTTCTTGGCTAAGGCTTGTGCCGATGGTGTAGCAATTCCCAAAATTAAATCGCTCTTCTTTTGAGTTAATTGTTGTGCCATTGAATTCAAATTTGCTTGATCACCTTGGGAATTTTGGTAATTATAATTAACCGTAATCGATTTATCATGTTGTTTAACTTCTTTTGTAAGTTCTGATTTGAAACCTTTTCTAGCTGCATCCAGTGAACCGTGCGGTACGATTTGTAAAATACCGATGTTCAAAGTTTTCTTGCTTGCAGCTGAAGCTTTATTTGAACATCCCCCTAAAACCATAGCTGCCATTGCAACTGTTACTAATGTAATTAAAGATTTTTTCATAAAATTCATCCTCCCAAATGTATAAAAAAAGCCAGCTAGATTCGGATACGAATCTAACTGGTTTTATATTTGGGCCCAAATATTTTCTCCAGATAGATTCAACCCTGTATCTATCTGGCTTCAAAAGACATGCTTAAAAGCTTTAGCCAATCAATAGATACGAACACGTACGCGTTCGTATCCTGGTTGGATACAAACGCTATCTAAAGAAAAAGCTAAAGGCAAATTGATTATTTAAATGTGAGTTCAGATTATTATTTTGTATTTTCATAATAAATGTTCCCCTCGTTTTCAATTTACAATAATTAGTAAAACATTTTAAAATTAGTATGTCAATAATTTCATTAGAAATATTTAATTTTAATTCTTTCTGATGCTTGGTTAAAGCGAGAGTGTACTTAACTTCCCGTCTTCCGCAAAAATCGGGAATAGGCTGGAACGCCATGGACACGACTTGGAGCCTTTTGTACCAAAAGTCTTCAAGCTCGGTCTTATCCTAAGCCAGCATAAATCGGCTGACTAAGGATAATTTCATGGCTGAGCCTATTCCCGATTTTTACTCCAGACTAAACATTACTTTGATTATTTTGTTAATGAAACATAATGTGTATGGTTTATTTTTTGCAGATATAGTATATCTAATATTCAAACCTGAATAATAACTATGAACATTGAATTAGCCATTTTAGATTATATTCAAATCATTTAATTTAAATATTAATAGATAGTAAAGAAAACACTAGCCTGGAACAAAAATTGAAATCGGCTCAGTAGTGAAGTTGTTCTTAGTGGGGAACCCACTTAGAACAAGGCCGAGCTTGAAGACAACGTGATTTTCGTTGGCTCCAAGTCGTGCCCACTACGTTCCAGCCGAATTTCAATTTTTGTGGAAGGCGGCAACATAATAATACTCTCGCTTTAACCAATCTTCAGTAAAAGCTTAATTTAATCTTATAGGTACTTTTTAGTCCCTACTGCACTTTAAAGTACGTAATTGTTTAATTATCCCAACACAATATAATGATACACATGCTTAAAAATAACCTAAGGGGTGAAAATATTATGAACAAGAAAGTATCATCAACTTGGATCCTTTTGTCACTAGCTATTAGTGCCTTTGCCATTGGATCAACTGAATTTATCAGTGTCGGAATTATGCCACTATTAACTAAAACATTTGGTATTTCTCTTTCACAAGGAGGATTAACCGTATCTATCTATGCTTTAGGGGTTATGATCGGTGCCCCCGTTTTAGCTTTATTAACTAATCGTTGGGATCGTAAAAAATTACTAATTGGCATCATGATTAGTTTTGTAATTGGAAATACTTTATCAGCTTTGGCACCTAGTTTTGCTGTCCTATTAGCTGGGCGTGTCATTGCCGCTTTATCACATGGTATTTTCATGACAATTGCCTCACTGATTGCGGCTGACGTAGTTGCTCCTAACAAACGTGCTTCTGCTATTGCCGTAATGTTTACTGGTTTGACAGTTGCTACCATCACTGGGGTTCCAATTGGAACTTTTATCGGTAACACCTTTGGTTGGAGATTATCATTCTTCTTCCTAGTTGCTTTAGGATTAGTCGGATTGATCACTAATATCATTCTGGTACCAAATAAATTACCATTACCAAAACCAACTAGTGCTTTGGGAATCTGGAAAATCTTGAAACAACCACAATTACTTTTAATCTTACTAATTACTGCTTTAGGATATGGAGCAACTTTCCCTATCTACACTTATCTAACAACTGTTTTGAATAAAAATATGGGTTGGTCTGAAGGTGCTATCGTTGTTATTTTGATTTTCTACGGTGTGGCTGTCGCTATTGGTAATACACTTGGTGGCAAATGGGCCAATAAACGTCCTTTAAGTGCTTTATTAAAAATGTTTGTCGGTTTAGGCGTTGCCTTAATTGTCATCAGATTAGCTATTAATATGCACTTTATGGGACTAATGGCTGTTTTATTATTAGGACTATTTGCTTTCATGAATGTTCCTGGTTTACAACTTTATATCGTACAATTAGCTGAAAAATATACACCAAATGAAGTTCCTTTGGCATCAGCATTAAACATCTCAGCCTTCAACGTCGGAATTACCCTCGGTTCAACTGCTGGTGGTCAAGCTGTCGCTCATGGTCAATTATTGAATACTCCATGGATTGGAATTATCATGTTGCTAGTTAGTATCGTCTTGATCGTTGTCTTAATGAAATTGGAAGATTCAACTATTGAATCTAAAGATTTAGACTTAGAAAATTGCTAAGGACGATTAGTGATGTTAGTATAATTAATACTTGTACAGAGAGGATGGCACGTTATGAAACAAGCAATTTATAACATTGGTGTTGAGAACACAATGAGAATTATCGGTGGTAAATGGAAACCAATAATTCTCTGTCATTTAAAACATGGTAAGTTACGTACTGGTCAATTGCGCCGTGCTATTCCCAATATCACTCAAAAAATGTTAACTCAACAACTACGTGAATTGGAAGATGACGGGATTGTTGACCGTAAAGTTTACAATCAGATTCCGCCTAAGGTTGAATATTCATTAACTGAATACGGCCATTCACTAAATAAAATTTTGGAAGCACTCTGTGTCTGGGGTGAAAATGATATCGAAATGCGTAAGAATCAAGGCGAAAACATTATTCTTTTAAATAAAGAGGATGTTGAAAACGATGCTTTACCTTATGCAGATTAAAAAGTCGAATTCTTTCGAATTCGACTTTTTTTATTCTCTAAATAACAGATGTAAACCTGCTGTATAATATTATTATCAAATAAACTGGAGGTTTTTTTATGAATCAATCAGATACTCACTCCATACAATTACTGCAAAAAATCTATGGTACAGCCGATAAAATGGCCATCAGTACCTCACTAAATAATCAAGCTGACGTTAGAATTATCAATTATGTCTGGTTCGCTAATGAACCTAACAAACTCTACTTTTCGTCAGTTCGTGGAACCAATTCACTCAAGCTCTATCAAGCTGGGGCTGATGTTGCTTTTATTACCATTCCTCAGGACGGGACCCCCTACAATCCTTTCATTCGCGCCAAGGGTGTCAAAGCCATTCCATCTGACAAAACCATGTCGGAGTTACTGCCTAGATATTTAGAATTGGTCCCTGGATATCAAAAAACTTGGGATGCCATCGGACCATCCTTAGTTGTTTATGAGATCATTCTCAAAAATGTTCACATCGATGCTGGAATTGGTCAAGAGAAAATCGATCTTTATTTTAATTAACACTTTACTAAACCCTATCTATCTGAAATATGATTGATGGGTTTTTTAATCTCAATAAATTGCAAAAAAAAATAAGCCTCCCCCTAAAAGAAGCTTACTTTATATATTTTACCTGTTTGATTAAACAGTATATTTGAATGTGTGTTTCTTTGAAATTCTATCTTCTGAGTAGACAGCTAATGCGATTGCTGCAAGAGCAACTGCGGGAATGGTGTATCGGCTTTGCAAGACAAATAACATCATCAATAATATGGCCACTACCGCCATTAGTGCTACTTTCATGAATTTTACGTTTCTTGTTGTCATAACATCCACCCCTTAGTGTCTTTCTTTTCTTTTCCATAGATGAGAGTACCATGGTAAAAAGTCTTTTACAACCCGCCATATCAGGGATTTGAGCGATTTCGTCAACATCATTTTTTAACTCTAATAATACTTATTAGTATCTTAGAATAAATTAAAGAATAGCTTCTACGGACAGTAAGGTTGAACATTTTTTCTGAATATTTACCACCTTATTTATGAACGTTTCTTAGAAACAAACTTAAATAATTATTTTTAAACTTATTTTTGTCAGAAAGCCTATTGTATCAGTGCTTCTGTACAACTGTTTTCTTTAAATGAACAGTCAATTATTCTATTCTGGAACGTCCTTGAGCAACCAATTGATCTGTCCTTGATATTCTCCGGACAAATCAGGTTTTTGATTAACTAATAGGATTCCTTCGTCATCAGACCAATCCTTGGCTAAATTAGTAGTCTGATCTTGATTCTTAATTGGTACATCTTGACTTGCAATTTCTGAACCTCCTTGTAAATTATGAACTACTTTATTAGCATCCATGAAGATTAGATCCTTATGATAGCCCTCATAATCAGTACTGGATAAACCATCAGATTGTGCTGTTAAATCCCATTTAGTTCCCACTTCTGTTACTGATACGTTCCACAAACCTTGGCGATGAATATATGAATCAACTTTATCCAACGGACCGATATCCTTAAATTCCGCATCATCGACATTTAATTTGGTATATTTATCGACAATATGCAAATTAAATTCATAAGGTGCAGATCTTCTATTGTAAGGATCTCTAATGGTTGATTTGAGTGAATAATCGTTGCCAACTTTTAAACCACTAAATTCACCTAACCACACTCTAGATTTAAAATTTTTATCGTTAATATCATCTTGCTTGACTGCATATATTTCTTCGGAACTTTGTCCATTAAGTTCATAACTAGATAGTAATTGCGTGGGAGTAATTGTCAAATCAGTCAAATATTCTTGATCCTCCAAATAGTCATAGGAATAATCCAACAAAATTGATCCTTGGACACTTGTTGTATATAAATCCTTTGTTGGGGATGCCAGCTGCAATGTTAGATGTGGCACATCAACATAAACCGTCACAACATTGGACGTTAAACCATTGCTCTTAACTGAAAATCTAATTTCATTTCGCCCTTCTTTTAAAAGTCCCATTTGACTGTTACCGCCTTGAAAACGAATCGGATTTAATTCAAAACTAGGCGTTTTACTCAAATTATCAACTGGTTTTGCAAAACTAGGATCGTTAGCTTCTGGTTTATTGATATAAATATCAAAATCCCTGAATTCCGTATCGCCTTCATTCTTAATTTGTAAGGTATTTTGCTTGACCTTCATAGCTACATTTTGTGAACCATCATCAACTTCATCGTTGTAAGCCACATTCCAATTTAATGTGACTGGATTATTATTTTTAACATTAATGACTTCTTTAGCCGAGGTTAAGGTCAAACCGTTCTCAACAACTTTGAAAGTGTACTCTAGAATATTGGAGTTTTCTTTTTGTTCATTAGCATAGACGCTTAAAGTATGTTCACCTGGAGTTAAAGTGCTGGTATCAATACTCCTACCAAATACAATTGTTTTGGCATTCTGCTCATCCGCCACGCCTGCTTCGGTATATTCACCATCGTCAATCTTGAGATAAGTTTTGATTTTAGTTGAGTCAACGTTGCTCTTACCATCTTCATAAGCCAAATTGACATTAAGAGCTAGGGCGTTTCCTTTTTCGACAACGACATATTTTTGAAAATCCTTCTTCGTAATGACAAGCTTCTTATTTTCTTCAACCTTGACCGTATAAATCAAAGTATTCGAAACTCGCTTAGAATCATCACTGAATGTCACTTTGAACGTATAGGTTTCACCAGCTGCTAAGCCTGTTAAGGGTGCTGAGATATCAAAATTTCCTTGAGTTGCACCAGATTTAACCACTGTTGTTGTATCCTTATAAGTCTTGAGTGGTTTCCCACTCTGATCGTAACTTTGAATAGTGGCAACTAAATTATTAGCTTCATCAAAAATTGAATCCTTGGAATGTTTAATAGTACCCTGGAAAAATGCCTCATCATTGACAGTTAGAGTCTGATCTAAATCATTAGTATTAGTTATTTCCAATGCATCATTATTAATAGTAAAAGCGGGGCTCATCACGTCGCCTGTATAGTTATCACTTTGGTAAGCAGTATGTTCAGAGCTCACCTTTGTCACAGCAACTTTATCATTGGCAGGAGACTTGGCCTTTCCATAAATATCGACACTAACTTTATTTTTAAGTGTCTTGATCGTATCAATCGTCAAGTTCAAGCCTTTAATAGTTTTTTCTGTTGGCGGATCGTCTGCAGTTGCTCCGGGAACTGTAACGACCATATCCTCCAACTGACTCGCGCTAATTGGAACTTGCTTAGTTACGGAACCATCGGCATTAGTATAAATGATGGCTCCGATATTACCATCGCTGTCGGCAGCGTAATCAACATACTTTGAATCTGGTAAAGCCATCTTAGTTTTAACTTCTCCCGTTTCAGAAATACCACCTGTGTATTCCAACGTATATTCAAATTTCAAATCATCACCATCATAAGTTTCAACGGGAGTCGTTATTGTGCTGGTTTCATTATTGTTCAGATCCGTTAGGACGACATCTGATTTCAAATCAACGATAGCTGGCATTTTTTCAATTACCATCGCCACATCAGCTGGACCACTTGTAACCTTATCCTTATCTCCTCCACCTACTGAACCCGTAGCGGCAGTAAAGCCCCAATAAACCTTGTTATCAGGTGCATTGAAATATGAAGTATCAATATCCATACTTCCCCTATCTTGACTATTAATACCCTTATCGGTACCATCTTGATACTTATCATTAAACTTGTACTCTAATTTACCAACCGTTGTACCAGCAGCTGGTGGAGTATAATTAATTTTAATATGACGCCAAGCATCTTTGGGGTCATCCGTTGTTGTACCTGGTCGATTACTAACGCCATCATAACCACTCATGTAAATATTATTAGTTAAACTACTTGGAGTTCTTTTGTGAATCATAACATCAGTTCCAGTATAACTATTTAGTAATCCCGGATAATTCCAAGAAATATGTTTGTTGCTCATACTTTGGGCAGCTCCAATAATTCCCGATGGTGTGGAATAATTATTACTATCTAAATTACCAGCAGCCGTGTTGGCCTGATTAGCGATTCGGTCAAACTCAATGGCTACACTATTTTGAATACCAAGTGAATTATTTGTTCCCCAAACACCTAAGGTTTCTCCGCCGACAGGAATTCCCTTACGACGTGAAATGGCTTGATCTTTTAAGGAATCATTTTGCAAAACAAAAGCAAAACCATCAATGACATGACCGCTCGCATCAGAATCCCCATTGTAAATCCATGCTGAAACTTCCTGCTTTCTACTTAAATCAAAATAGTTATAAGTTCTATTTCCACTACCATCTGTATTAATATTTCCCCATAACGAACCGATTTGAGTCGGTCTAGTACTATCTTTAGATATCAGCTGAATAATATCAGTTGGATATTTGGAATTGTCATAAATTTTACTACCTGACGATGGAATAGTTGCCGTACCACTATCATACTTATAACTCGAAGGTACCAGCATAAAATCATCCAGATTCAATCCCTTGGGTGCATTTTCATAAACTTCTTCTTTAGTTGGCACTGCCTGAACTGTAGTTAAAGCTATTGTTCCATTGATAACTGCTATGATTATCATCAAAAGTCCAATGATTAGAATTTTTATTTTTTTCATAAGGCTCCCCCATAATCGTCACTAGTGTAAACGCTTACTAATATCATGTGCTATCAGTTTATCCTGTTTAAACTAATTAATGGCTTCATAATACAAAATACTTTTTATTAATAAATGAATTATGAATTAAATATAAAAAAAGCATCCTCTTTTTATTAGAGAATGCTTTTTTATTTATATAAATATATTGTTTATTTAATTCGAAGTTATCAATGTAAACTAACACTTAAAGCGTTTCCGCATTACTTCTTTTAAATGAGCTCTCTACCATTTCCAGTTATTAACTTCTGGTAGATCGTCACCGTATTCACGGATGTACTTGTTATGCTTATCAACCATAGCTTCCATCTCATCAGCAAAGTCGCTTGCTCCATCACCTTGTACAGCAACAGCAGCAACTTCAGCCAAGTGGAATCGATCCATTTCATTTACGACACGCATATCGAATGGTGTTGTGATATCACCATTTTCACGATAACCATGTACATATAGGTTATGGTTTTGACGATCAAAGAAGATATCTTTAATGATGTCTTCGAAACCGTGGAAGGCAAACAAGACTGGTTTATCAATTGTGAAGATCTCGTTGAATTCTTCATCTGTTAAGCCACGAGGGTCAACCTTTGGTGATCTCAACTTCAATAGATCAACAACATTGACGTATCTGATCTTGATTTCAGGTTTTGATTTTCTCAAAATACTGATAGCAGCAAGTGATTCAAGGTTAGGTTCAGTTCCGGCAGCGGCAATCACAATATCTGGATCACCATTGTCATTTGAAGCCCAATCAATAACCTTAAGTCCCTTATCAGCCAACTCTTGACCTTCTTCAATTGAGAAGAATTGTGGTCTTGGTTGTTTTGAAGTTACCAACAAATTGATTTTTTCTTTATCATCCAAAATCTTAGGCATGATTGGCAACAATGAGTTTGTATCAGCTGGGAAATACTCACGGATAAAGGCAGGTTTCTTTTCAGCTAAGTGAGTAATGATACCTGGATCTTGGTGAGTATAACCGTTGTGATCTTGTTGGAAAGCCGTTGAGGTAGCAATGACATTAAGTGATGGATACTTGTTTCTCCAGCTCAATTCATCAGCTTTTCTCAACCACTTGAAGTGTTGTGTCAACATTGAATCGACAACTCTCAAGAAAGCCTCATAACTGGCAAACATACCGTGACGACCTGTCAAAGTATAACCTTCGTTAAATCCTTCAGCTTGGTGTTCTGAAAGTTGTGAATCGATGATACGACCAGCAGGTGCTTCATCTTCATCATAAGGTTCGTGAACTGGTTCCATCCATTGACGAGGACTGGCTTCAAAGGCACCATACAAACGATTAGACATAGTTTCATCAGGTCCAAATAATCTAAAGTTAGTAGGATTATCTTTGATAACACCATTCAAGTATTTACCTAATTCAATCATATCTTGAGCAGTCTTCTCGCCGGGACGATCAAACTTCAAAGCATAATTCTTGTAGTCAGGTAACTTCAAGGCCTTTGGATCGATACCACCGTTAACAATTGGATTCATCGCCATACGGCTTTGACCTTTAGGTGCGATTGCAGCAATTTCTGCTTTCAAAGTACCATTTTCGTCAAATAATTCGTCTGGTTTGTATGATTCCATCCATTCGATCAATTTATCGGCATGTTGCATATCATTTTGGTCAACAGGAATTGGAATTTGGTGGGCTCTAAATGAACCTTCAATAGGTACGCCATCCCATGTTTTAGGACCAGTCCACCCCTTAGGAGCACGGAAGATAATTACTGGCCATTTAGGCATCTTAGCTTCTGAAGCTGGATGTTTTCTAGCTTCAGTTTGAATTGATTGAATCTTTTCAATCGCAGCATCCATAACTTTAGCCATTTCTGGATGCATCTTTTCAGGATCTGTTCCTTCAACGAACATTGGATCCCAGCCCATACCTTCAAAGTACTTAGTAAGGTCTTCATCGCTCTTACGTGACAAGATGGTTGGATTAGAAATCTTAAATCCATTAAGATTCAAAATTGGTAAGACAGCACCATCATCAACCGGATTAATGAAAACATTTGAGAACCATGAAGCAGCCAAAGGACCAGTTTCTGCTTCACCATCACCAATTACAACGGCGGCAATTTCATCAGGATTATCAAGAATAGCACCAACACCGTGTGATAGAGAATAACCTAATTCTCCACCTTCGTGCATTGATCCAGGTGTTTCAGGAGCAGCATGTGATGCCACACCACCTGGGAATGAAAATTGTTTAAATAATTTTTGCATACCCTTAGTATCTTGAGTTATTTCTGGATAAGTTGCTGTATAACTACCATCAAGGTAAGCATTTGATACCATAACTTGCCCACCGTGACCAGGACCTTCGATGTAGAACATATTTAGTCCGTACTTGTTGATAGCACGGTTCAAATGAGCATAAATAAAGTTTTGACCAGCGATAGTTCCCCAGTGTCCGATTGGGTGAACCTTAACATCGTCAGGCTTTAATTCACGTCTCAATAATGGATTATCTTTTAAGTAAAGTTGACCAACGGAAACATAGTTTGCTGCTTGCCAATATTTATCTAATAAATTTAAGTATTCTTTTGATGAGTAATCTGTCATTACCAGCACACTCCTTATGTATTTACATTTGTTATGATAACTAGAATAATTATAAAAGTCAACCATTTAGCAAATTGGTGCGTTCCAATTAATGTAAACTCTTACTTGTTCGCCAAATCAACGAATGAATCGTATTTAAAATATTTATAATGCAATTTCATGGTTGAAAATTCGAAGGGTGTTCCATCATCTAAGAAGAAAATCCCCTCCATCAAACCGACAGGTTCATTATCAGCCAAATGGAGTAATTCTTTCCCTTCGGAATCTGATGGTTCTGCAGAAATATTTAAATACGTTTTGTTTACTTCTTTTCCCAACTCTGATTCTACATAATTAAAGATTGATTCGGAAGCAATTTGTTCTGACAATTCTGGTGCCAATTTAATAGGAATGTAACCAGTTTCAATCATAAAGGGAACATCATCCAACAATCGCAAGCGTTTGAACGAATAAACAAATTCAGATGGCTTCAAAAATAAGTTATCCTGCATATCTTTATTTGGATGAATGACATCAAAACTCAAAACCTTAACACCAGGTTTTTGTCCTTTGGAATTGAAACTATCAGTAATCCCAAGATTTTTCCCACTGTAATTAAAAGATGATCCTTGTTTAACATAAAGTGGATTAACAAATGTACCTGAACCACGTTTCTTAAAGATGATACCTTGATCGGCCATCAATCCCAAAGCTCGTTTGATAGAACTGCGGCTCACACTATAACTTTCAGCGAGCGATCTTTCATCAGGTAAACGCATATCTGAAAATTCACCTTCATCGATTGCCTTTTTTAACGATGTAATAATTCTTTGATAGACTAAATCAGCCATTATTTTTCCTCATTTCATAATTGGGTCGCACCAATTTACAACATGGTGACTATCTTTCTAATTACTTATATCTTATAACATTTTTCTCTTACGTACCAAAAAAAGAGTGGACTTGTTTTTTTAACTTCAAAATAAAAAAGACTATCCCAGTTAGACTCCTAACTAAAATAATCTATTACTTAATCTAATATTTATTGAAGTAAATCAATTACTACTAATTCAATGTTTCAAATTCTTGATTCAAAGTAACTGAATATTCCCTTGGTTCTTTTTGATTCTTGATCAAATCAGCTGATAACTTAGTTGCATAAACAGTTCTATTACCATATGGCACAAAATACATGATTTTATTGGTTAAATCCAAAACAGTTTGATATTGCGTATAACTAGCCTCACCATTTTCCTTAATGTTGACTCCACGTGGAATTGTTACACTGTCTAAGATATGTAAAATCGTATTTACTGCCTGTTTAGCATCTTTAGGAGTTTCAGTAGCTTCACGAATGAAAGCTGTTCTAATGAAACGATCAACCGCTGTATATCCACCAGGTAATCTAAAGGTTCCGTTTTGGCCTAAGGGAATAATTTCTTCATCACCAAACTTCTTAGCACCAAAGTTAGTCGTTAATGTACCCAAATAATTTGAAAGATTAGTTTTATGCCAATTATAATCTGGGGTATTAGTCATGACACCAATTTTGTCCTCTTGAAGTACCAAACCGTTACCTTGTGGTTCCAAAATATAAGTAGCCCCGGTTGCATCGCTAAAAATGAAGTGTAATGGTTGATTTTCACCCATAACTCCACTGTCAGACTCAATCAAATGAACCTGTTTAATATTCTCTTGTAATTCAGCAATTGATTTATTGTTACCTAAAGCCCACAGCAAAAATTCCTCAGCAACCACATTGATGTCACCTTCAGTTGGCTCAGTTTCATATTTAGCCGCATGTGAAAAATATAACTCAGCTGCAGATAATCCAAATTCATTAAATCCATCAGCAACCATATAGTTATTACCAAATTTGGCACCGGTACCCATAATGGCATAATCAGTCGTGTATGTCTTCTTATCATATGAAGAGATCCATTGATATTCTTCTGGTAAAAAAGTTGGACGACCATTTAATTCAAAAGCAAAATCCATGGTTCTTGCCAAAAACTTTGAGCCATCTAAGGCCCCTAAACTAAGACTAGTACACATATTTGGTACTTCCTTTCAGAATTTATCTAGTAATTCATCTCAATTTAATTATTCGCCAAATTTTGAACATAATCAAGAATTTTTATTTGAAGTTTTTAATAATAACCATTTTATTTATTATGTGATAAAGTTGATGTATAAACATATATTTTGGAGGCAGATTCGATGACAGTAGACATAAAGAAAGCCCAAGACGTTTATAAAGACGCTGGCGAAAGTGTTATTTTTACGACCTTGATGTTAAACCACAAAGATCAAAAAACAGAAAAAGCTGCAATTGCAGAATTTTCTGACTTGTCTAATTCAATTATCAACAGTATGAGAATTCGTGACCCCGAAGCTCAAGCACATATTGCTTGGGGATTCGGATCAGATGCCTGGGACTATCTTTTCTCAGACGCTCCAAAGCCAAAAGAATTATCGACATTTAAAGAGATCAAAGGACCAAAATATACCGCCGTTTCCACCCCAGGTGATCTATTCATTCATGTTCGTGCCAAAACAATGGCCGTTTGTTACGAGTTAATGGATCAATTTATGGGAATTTTACGTCCTATCACTTCCGTTGAAGATGAAACTCATGGTTTCAGATATATGGAAGGCCGTTCAATCGTTGGCTTTATTGATGGAACAGAAAATCCAGCTGGCGTAGAATCAATGGATTACACTTTGATCGATGAAAACCAGGACCCTGAATTTGTTAACGGTTCTTATGCCTTTTCTCAAAAATACATTCATAACATGGATGCTTGGAAGGCTCTTAAGACTGAGGACCAAGAAAAAGCCATTGGTCGTCATAAATTTTCTGACCGCGAATTAACTGATGATGAAAAACTCAAAAATTCTCACAACGTTGTTTCTAAAGATATGAAAGACGGTATTGAACATAAAATTGTCAGAATGAACGTACCATTCTCAGATCCAGCTAAGGATATTACTGGAACCTACTTCATTGCTTATACCAAAGATTTTGCTATTACCAACCGTATGTTGGAGGGGATGTTCACTAAGAGCGACCGGTTACTTGATTTCAGTACACCAATCTCTGGTACCCTCTTCTTCATCCCTTCAAAGACAACTCTTGATAAGATTGCCGAAGGCGAATATTAGATTCAATGTTTCTTGTGAAACAATTTTTGTTTCATGAGCAAAAAAAAGACTGTGACAAAACAATCTCTTAATTGAAAAAGTTCGATGTGAATTTGAAAAAAAAAAATTCAACATCGAACTTTTTTGTTCCCTAAAAAACTAAATAAAAAAGACATTGATACCAGTTTCCTGATATTCAATGCCATTACTGCAATCTTCATTTCCTTTTTTACCTTATCTAATCCTCTAATATGAAATCTTTTGAAACCTAAACAAGACTTCATATTTCAGAAAACTGGTTCTACGTCAATTTTTCTGCGTTCGTAAATATCAGCGTATGATTCTCTTCAAGTTGTTTTATAAGGGGAATCAATGTTCTTGTATCAGTTGGATTTTGAAAAATTTCGATTCCTGTAATAAATTGATTATTAGTAGCAATTTGAACATTGTATGCCGGTTTCAGTTGCCCGTTCATCATTGGATCTTCCTTGATTCTCATAAACGTAGCATCTTCATCACTTTTTGCATAGCTATTTCTTTTATCAAATTTCTCCATCTGTTCTTCGTGTTCCGATTTTTTACTGATACGTTCATTAAGCTTTCGAGCATATGATTTTAGTTTTCGACGATCCTGTTTATCTGGATTAAATGATTTTTTAGGATTATCTTCTATTTTTTTATTTAAATCCTCAAGATATAATTCAAGTTCGTCAGACTATCATTAAGCAATGTTTCGATTTCATTTGAAATTCTAAACCTACATATGGTTCTGTATGAGGGAACTTGGTATTGTTGCAACAATATTCTCTTCAGCAAATTCTTCAATCTTTCTACTAGTCATGACACTGCGAGAGTATGCGAAAAGTATCAGCTTACGCATTGCACGTAAATCATATTCTCGCGGTCTACCGCTAGAATAGATTTCATTGATATTGAGTGACTCAACAAGATCATTGATAAATCGTGCCGGATGATTTTCTTTTGGTAGGT
>NZ_JQCF01000020.1 GCF_001438805.1 Companilactobacillus kimchiensis | reverse complement strand
TAACATGAGTTCAAATCTCGTACGGGTCATTGATGTGAAAACATCAATATTTACATAAGTTTTACGTTTTAAGCCATGGAGGATTACCCAAGTCCGGCTTAAGGGAACGGTCTTGAAAACCGTCAGGTCGAGAAATCGGCGCGTGGGTTCGAATCCCACATCCTCCTTTAAACGAGAAACATCAGTAACATTTATATTATCGCGGGATGGAGCAGTCTGGTAGCTCGTCGGGCTCATAACCCGAAGGTCGTAGGTTCAAATCCTGCTCCCGCAATTTGTTTCAAAAAATATTTGTTTGGTTCGTTGGTCTAGTTGGTTAGGACGCCTGCCTGTCACGCAGGAGATCGCGAGTTCGATTCTCGCACGGACCGTTTAATGGCTCGGTAGCTCAGTTGGTAGAGCAATGCATTGAAGCTGCATGTGTCGGCGGTTCGATTCCGTCCCGCGCCATTTTTGGAAGGGTAGCGAAGTTTGGCTAAACGCGGCGGACTGTAAATCCGCTCCTTCGGGTTCGGTGGTTCGAATCCACTCCCTTCCATTTATTTTAGGGATATAGTTTAAAGGTAGAACTATGGTCTCCAAAACCATCAGTGTGGGTTCAATTCCTACTATCCCTGTTTCTACCTTTTTATTATTATTATGGCGGTATTGGTGAAGTGGTTAACACATCGGTTTGTGGTACCGACACACGTGGGTTCGATTCCCACATACCGCCCTTTTTTTATTGGGTTATAGCCAAGCGGTAAGGCAATGGACTTTGACTCCATCATGCGCTGGTTCGAATCCAGCTAACCCAATTGCTATAAAATAAATGAATATGGCGGTATAGCCAAGTGGTAAGGCAGAGGTCTGCAAAACCTTCATCACCGGTTCAAATCCGGTTACCGCCTTTGGCTAATGCCTAAATAATCATATATTAAATTGCCGGTGTGGCGGAATTGGCAGACGCGCAGGATTCAAAATCCTGTTCCCACTAGGGAGTATCGGTTCGACTCCGATCACCGGCATAAGAGAAATACTTATACCAACGCAATTTAATATTAGCTCCGAATATTGTTAAATCAATATTCGGAGTTTTTTTTGTTTTAATAAATTGCAATTTTATCGGCGGTAATTGAAACAGCGGTTTTATTTAGATATTTCTTAGATAGACCCGCCATGATCTGAGTATTATTGATCTTATTTTTACCATTCAGGAATCCTTGGACCGTTATCAAACGATTGTTTTTGAGAGTCCTATTGGATTTAGTAATTAGTAGGAAATATTGATTGCTGCTCTTAACAGGAACTAATAGTAGGTGACAATTTCCAGCTGAATCAATCGCTGAATCTTTAATATAAAATTTTTTTAGAGTTACGTTCATAAATAAATTATCACTAGTGTATTGTTCCATTGAAATCAAATCTAATTTCTTAGAAATATCGGGATATTTTTGATTTGATTTTAAATTGGTTACAGTTTGAGCAGCAGTGACGTTCTGTGTAATGCTGTTTCTGAGCCATTCAACATTATTACTCAATGAACCAGTAAGAAGTGTTAAACCAGTTAATAAGGCGATATGTTTTCTATTCATCAATGTTATCCTCTCTGAAATGCTTCATTCAAGAATTAATTATAATTCCAATAATGATTGAATAAGAAGAATAACACATAGTTAATTATTAATAACTTCTAACGGATTATTTATTGAATAGTCAAAAATTATAACAAATTAAATTGATAAATCGTTTAAATAACGTATCTATGATTGAATATATTTGTTAATATAAGCGAGCATTAAAATATAATGACAAGGCAGAGGGCCAAAATTATGAATTTGACCGTTAACCACTTAATTCAGACTGTATTTAAGGAATTTTCTAAACATCGGGTTGAGCGATTTACCATGAAAGATCTTGCTCAGATCGCGGATATTAGTAGAAGCTCCATTTATCGTTATTTTGATTGTATTGATTATGTTTATAAGGAAGTTTTTGAAAGACTTATTTTAAAAGAAATAACTCAGGATTGTCAGTCATCGGATGAACTGATTGAAAGATTTGTTAATTACGTTCATGATAATGAGACCTTTTGTTTGAATCTATACTATCGAACGGCATTAATGCTTAGAACTGAACATATAATTAAGGTGTTAAATGAATTAATATTTAAATATGACCAAAAAGATCACTCTGATAAATGGTATATGATTGGTGGATTTATCTGTACGTTGGAGGATTGGTTTAACGGCAATTTAAAGCGAGACAAGCAATTAGTTATTAATGATCTATTATCTTATAACAGCGTAATCAAATCAGTTTGCTAAAGTTGGGACAATAATGTAGAAGTGTTACGTTTTCTGACACTTTCTGCAAACTGCTTATATTCAAATGAAAATAATTTAGTTATTATATAGAAGTAGTCAGATGGATGGTCTTGAGAAGCCATTTCTAAAAAAATCAAACTACATAAATTATGAAAACCCGGAGAATACGGACAATAATTTTATGTAATTAAAAAAGCAATGATGGGCTCATTGCTTTTTGTGATGGATACCTTAAAAAATATTATGATATTAGCTAAATTTGAGATTATCTATAAATCATGTATTATATATAATTGAGGTGAAGAAATGTTTAGATATGCAAAAGAAGAGGATGCAGATCAGATATTGCCAATATTGTTCCAAATCTTCGATGAAATGGAATTAGATGTTTTTAAAGAAGTTGGCGATGAAAAGATGGGCCAGGTTATTAAGGAAGGTTTTCTTCAACCTGGTTACCGTTATGGTTTGGATAACATTCTTGTAAACGAGATCGATGGTAAAGTAGTAGCAATCATGGTTGGATATCCTGAAGCATTGGAAGATAACATTGATGCACCATTGATTAAGATTATGCACAAATATGGCATTAAAGAAAAGAACTTGTTTGGTGATAAGGAAGCTTGGCCTGGTGAATGGTACTTGGATTCATTTGCGGTTGCTCCGGCATATCAAGGCAAGGGAATTGGCACAAAAACTCTCGAACATTTCATTGGCGTAATTCGTGATCGTGGCGAAAAGATTTTGAGTCTTAACGTTGATGTAACAAATGAGCCAGCTAAACATGTTTATGACAAAGCTGGTTTTAAAAAGGTTGGTCAATTATATATTGGCAGTCACTTATATGATCATATGCAATATGATTTAACAAAATAAAAGTCTCGGAGATTATTCTCCCAGACTTTTTTAGTTACATTTATTTTTAAAATTATTCAGATAGGGCATTTTTGACTTCATTCCTAAACCGTTTAAATCAGCCTTAGGGGCTAAAGTAGGTAACTTGATATATTTGTCCAAAAAGATAGCTAGGAGCGTCCCCATGGGACCGTCGTCCAAATCCTCAAAAGACAATTCCAAACCAGGATGACCTTGAGTCATAACGGTTGGTTGAACACGTATTATTTCGTGACCACCCTGTTTAACATGATAATCTGAAGCAACAAGGTTACCAACCACATTCCAATTTGCCTTACTGAGATAAACAAATTTTAAATCAATCATTGGAAGGGCATTGATAGTGGCTTTTTCCTCACCATTGATATCAATTGAATAAATTTTTAGAAAACTGTTCTTTAATTTTATTTCACCAATTAACGTATTTAAACGATTATATAATTTGATCAGGAAAGGATTCTCTTTATCTCGAGCCGCAATAAAGATGGTTTCTTTGCTTTGATTTGCAATGACAAGAATATTTCCGATTGCTAAATCAGCTTTTCGAATATAAAGATTCATTAATTAACCTTGATTCTGATTGTCGATAATAGTTTTTTCGATGATCTGAGCAACACCATCGTTGATATTACTGTCGGTAGATACTTGGGCCAATTCCTTGATTGCAGGAATAGCATTTGCCATAGCAACTCCGATTCCTGCATCTCTGATCATTGAATAATCGTTAAGGTTGTCACCGATAGCCATAATTTCTGCGGGTAGAATATTTCTACGTTTGGCATATTGTAAGAGAGCGATTCCCTTTTGAGCATTGATACTATTAATTTCTACGTTGTTAGGTGATGATGATGTTACGATTACATCCTTGATGGTCTTAGTGATATCTTTTTTTAGTGGAGCAAGGACACGATGTTGATGTTCGTTGAAGCCAATTAATTTCATGATTTTGTATGATTTATCGTTAAAAATAGCATCATAATTGTCAACGAAGGTCATAGGCATCATTTTGATTCGTTCTTGAGTATCTCTGAATGCTTGTTTGAACGAAGTTCCAGGATTTAGTTTGACCAATAAATTGGCTAAATTGTTGACCCGAGCCTCTTTATCGTTAGAAAAAATGCCTTTGTCAGTAATAACTTCGAAGTAAACGTTATATTTATGGAAGTATTTGATGACCTCATTTTGGGCTGTTTCAGAAAGTGGGTTACTGGAAATGAGTTTTTCATTATGATCAAAAACTTCAGCCCCATTTAAAGTAATAAAACCAGGATGGATATGATTCTTCAAAAATGGTTTAGCTTCTCCCAATCCACGGCCAGTGGCAATTAGAAATTCGATTCCGGCATTTTCAGCCTGTTTGATGGCGTGAATGTTATTGTCTGAAACCTCCATCTTTTCATTTAATAAAGTACCATCCATATCGGATGCGATTAATTTAATCATAAAGTTTCCTCCGAATGCGTTATGCTATATGTGAATGTTACCATAGTTTATGTGTTTATATATCAAAACAGGTAGGTGTAAATTTGAAAACTTTAATAAATAATGATTGGCAAGAAGTTTTGAATAGTGAATTTGACAAACCGTATTATGAAGAACTGCGTGAGTTCCTTGTAAACGAATACAATACCCAAACAATTTATCCGGAAATGCATAAGATTTTTCAGGCATTTGATTGGACGTCATTTTCAGATACTAAGGTCGTAATCCTAGGCCAAGATCCGTATCATGAACCTAATCAGGCTATAGGTTGTAGTTTCGCTGTTTCTCCTGGAGTAACGATTCCACCTTCATTGCGGAATATTTATAAGGAATTACAAGATGATCTAGGATGTACGCCAGTAGGTCATGGTTATTTGAAGGCATGGGCTACTCAAGGGGTACTCTTGTTGAACTCGGTTTTGACAGTTAGAAAAGGTGAGGCCTATTCACATAAGGGTAAAGGCTGGGAACAACTAACTGATTATGCCATCAAAGCTTTATCAGATCGTGGAAAAGTAGTCTTTATTTTGTGGGGGAATGCTGCTAAGAGTAAGATTCCTTTGATTGATGAAACTAAGAATACGATTATTTCGTCAACTCATCCGAGTCCATTTGCGGCTCGTTATGGATTCTTTGGATCTAAGCCGTTTTCTAAAGCAAATCAAGCGCTTTTAAACTATAATGAAGAAGAAATTAATTGGCAATTACCTGAACATGCCGATGAGACGGAGGAATAGTAATGGATTTATTTGAAAGCCTTAAGAATAAGATTAATGGAAAAGATTTAACAATTGTTTTCCCTGAAGGTGAAGAACCTAGAATCCTAGGCGCCGCAACTCGACTAGTTAAAGAGAGTATTCTCAAACCAATTTTGATTGGTAATCAAGTAGAAATTGAGAAGATTGCTACTGAAAAGTCATTTGATATTTCTGGTATCGAAATAATTGATCCTAAGAAGTATGCTGATTTTGACGATATGGTTGCAAAGTTTGTTGAACGTCGTAAGGGTAAGAATACCAAGGAACAAGCTGAAACCATGTTGTTGGATAATAACTATTTTGGAACAATGTTGGTTTATCTTGGAAAAGCTGATGCAATGGTATCTGGTGCAGTTCATTCAACCGGTGACACAGTTCGTCCGGCTCTTCAAATTGTAAAGACAGCTCCTGGTAATTCACGAATTAGTGGTTCATTTATTATGCAAAAGGGTGAACAACGTTACATGTTCGCTGACTGTGCAATCAATATCAATCCTAATGCTCAAGAATTGGCTGAAATTGCTGTTCAAACAGCGCAGGATGCAAAATTATTTGATATTGATCCTAAGGTTGCTATGCTCAGTTTCTCAACTAAGGGTAGTGCCAAAAGTGATGAAGTAACCAAAGTGGCCGAAGCTACTAAGATTGCTCATGAATTAGCACCTGATTTAGCACTGGATGGTGAATTACAATTTGATGCAGCTATTGTACCTAGTGTTGGTTCTCAAAAGGCCCCTGATTCCAAGGTAGCTGGACATGCAAATGTTTTTGTTTTCCCAGATTTACAATCAGGTAATATTGGTTACAAGATTGCTCAAAGATTGGGTGGGTTTGAAGCTATCGGTCCAGTTCTACAAGGACTTGCTAAACCAATTTCTGATCTATCACGAGGCTGCAACGAAGAAGATGTTTATAAATCAGCCATTTTAACAGCTGCTTTAGCATTATAGAATTAAGGAGAAATTATGCTCGAATATCAATTAACAACCCACTCGTATGAAGATACTGAAAAATTGGGAGAAAAAATTTCCGATTTATTAAAAGCTGGGGATGTAGTCGTTCTTAATGGTGATCTAGGTGTTGGTAAAACCACTTTAACGCGTGGTTTAGCTCGTGGTTTAGGAATCAAACGAAATGTTAAGAGCCCCACTTTTACTTTGATCCGTGAGTATAAGGATGGTCGGGTACCGCTTTATCATATGGATGCTTATCGATTGGAAAGCAGTCCAGACGAGGACTTAGGTTTTGATGAATATTTTGAGGGCGATGGAATTACCATTGTTGAATGGCCTCAATTTATTAAAGATGAAATTCCAGCGGAACATCTTTCGATTAATATTAAACGATTATCGGATACAAAACGCCAAGTGATTTTTAAATTGCACGGTGATAGTTTTAATGATCGCGGTTTTGGTGATTTAGTATGAGTGAACAATTAAAATTACGTGAAGCCGTTCCAGACGATGCTAAGTCATTATTGAACTTCTTGACTAAGGCTAGTCAACAAACTGAATTTATTGATCATGCTGATATGCAAGATGTTACAGATGATGATGAAAAGATTGCTTTGGATGCAATATATCATTCAGAATACGACGAGTTGATTGTAGCTATCTTTGATAATGAAATAATTGGCTATGCTCGTTTGGAAAACGTTGATGAAACCAAAGGTGAGTTCGGAGTAGTCGTTGATCAAGAGTTTTGGAATAATGGTATTGCATCTTATTTAATGGAAGATATGCTTGATTGGTCCAAAAATTCACCATTGACCAAAGTGTTTTTAGAAGTGTACAAAAATAATCCAGCAGCAATTCATATTTATCAAAAATATGGTTTTACAACTGAGTCTGAAAAAGAAAAGACTTTAATTATGGAAAAATTAGTTTAATGCTGTTTTAAATAAAAATCCCTGTATTAATTGGTATAAGTGACCAATTAATACAGGGATTTTGTTATATATGAATAATAAATTTTAACTAGTAATTTTAACCATTTTTTTAATTTGTTCAGTTCCAAATTGTTGTTCAGTTCTTAAAAGGATTTCCGCACAGGCAACACTATCTGCCAGAGCATTATGGTGATTTTTCAAATCGATATTCAATTCTTCAGAAACGGTATTTAATTTATGGTCAGGAAAATCAGGATAAAATTTGCGACTGGTCCTTAAAGTATCGATTGTTAAATATTTTGGCACGATAATTCCGTAGTTAGAAAGGGTATTTTTTAAAACACTATTATCAAAACTGGCATTATGAGCCGCCACTAAATGACTGTTGTCAAAGAGTGGCTCAATGTGAGGCCAGACTTTATCGAAAGTTGGTGCATCAACCACATCTTCTGGTCGAATATGGTGAATTTGAATATTTCTAAAATTGAACTCTTCTTGAGGATTGATCAAAGTGTAAAAACTGTCGACAATTTGACTGTCTCGAACCAAAACTAAAGCTAGGGAGCAAGCACTGTTACGACGACCATTGGCAGTTTCAAAATCCATGGAAACAAAATTCATTGATTATTCTCCTTTAATATCTAAATCTAATTCAATGGGACAATGATCAGAACCAAAGACGTCATTTAAGATATCAGCATTCTGAATTAATTTTTGACCATTGTTGGAAACAACAAAATAATCAATTCTCCAACCGGCATTATTCTGACGGGCATTGAAACGATAACTCCACCATGAATATTTAATTTCCTCGGGATGAAGTGATCGGAAACTATCAATAAAGCCACTATCTAATAATTCCGTAAATTTCTCACGTTCTTGATCGGAAAAGCCAGGATTTTTATGATTATTTTTAGGATTTTTTAAATCTATTTCTTCATGAGCAACGTTGAGGTCACCACAAAGAATAACAGGTTTATCAGTCGATAATTTTAACATATATGATCTTAAAGCATCGTCATAACGCATCCGATAATCAACACGCTTCAATTTAGGTTGGGAGTTAGGAGTGTAGCTATTAATCAAATAAAAGTCGGGGAACTCTAAAGTTAAAGTCCGACCTTCATCGTCAAATTCTTCAATACCAATTCCCTGTTTAACACTGATAGGCTCTTTCTTAGTGAAAACAGCAGTTCCAGAGTAACCTTTTTTCTTTGCATAGAAGAAGTATTGATGATAACCCGCTAAATCAAGGTCGATCTGTCCTTCTTGTAATTTGGTCTCTTGAATACTGAAAATATCGGCGTCCAAATTCTGAAATGTTTCTGCAAAATCCTTTTTAACTACGGCACGTAGTCCATTGACGTTCCAAGATATAAGTTTCATAAAATCACCTCATCATAATTATAGCATTTTTGTAATGTCAGTTAGTTCGTTATGTATCTAACTATGTGATAAAATTAAGGGTAAGTCTTAGTAGCACAAAGGATGATGAATATAGTGAAGTTTCCAGTTGAAAAATTACCTAATATTGAATTTAAATTAGATGAACCGCTGAGCAAGTATACCTTTACCAAAACGGGTGGTAATGCTGATGTTTTAGCGTTCCCTAAAACTCGTGAGGAATTGGTCGAGATTGTTGATACAGCGAGAGTCAATAAAATACATATTACCATCATTGGTAATGCTAGTAATTTAATTATTAAAGATGGTGGTATCCGTGGCATCGTTATTATTTTGCCTAACTTCCACAAAATTGAAGTTTCAGAAACCAAGGTCACCGCTGAAGCCGGAGCAACAATTATCAATACGACAATTGTCGCACAAAAAGCCGGATTAACTGGGATTGAGTTTGCCGCTGGAATTCCTGGTAGCGTTGGTGGAGCAGTCTTTATGAATGCTGGTGCCTATGGTGGAGAAGTTAAGGACGTTTTTGAATCCGCTGAAGTGTTGTTGCCTGATGGCCATATAACGACTTTGAGTCATGATGATATGAAATTTAGTTATCGTCATAGTACAGTTCAAGATGATGGCGGTATCGTTATAAGCGCTACGTTTGCTTTAAATCGTGGTAAAAAAGAAGTTATTCAGGAAGAAATGGATCGTCTTAATGAATTAAGACGTTCAAAACAGCCCTTGGAATATCCTTCTTGTGGAAGTGTCTTTAAACGTCCCAAAGGTCATTTTACAGGACCTTTGATTATTAGAGCTGGTCTCCAAGGTAAGATTCTTGGCGGAGCTCAAGTATCAATGAAGCATGCTGGTTTTATCGTCAATATCAAACATGCCACGGCGACTGATTATATGAATTTGATTCATTTGATCCAAAAGACTGTTAAAGAAAAATTTGATGTCGAACTTCAAACTGAAGTCCGCATTATTGGTGAAGATAAAAAATAAAAGAATGGTAGGTGTTGTCTGTGGAAATACTTGAATCAATTATTTTGATTCTTTCACTCTTAATTATTGCCAATATTGTTAGTCACTACTTTGTATCGATACCACCAAGTTTGTTGCAGATTGCTGCAGGAATCTTGGCGGCATTGTTTATGCATGTGAAAATTTACGTTGATACAGAGTGGTTTTTGTTAGCATTTATTGCTCCAATCCTGTTTAACGATGGGAATAATTTCCCTAAACGAGAATTATGGAAATTAAAGGGACCAATTTTAGGAAATGCAATTGTTTTGGTTGTTTTATCAACGGTAGTTGGTGGGGTCTTTGTTAAATGGTTGATACCACAGTTACCTTGGGCTACAGCTTTCACATTGGTAGCTGTTCTGTCGCCAACCGATCCAATTGCGGTGCAATCGATTGCCAAAAAAGCACATATTCCTGATAAATTGATGCATTTGATCAGTGGTGAAAGTTTGATCAATGATGCGTCTGGTTTGATTTGTTTCAAATATGGTGTTGCTGCAACAGTAACAGGGATGTTTTCACTAAAGGATGCTACGATTGATTTTTTCCATATTTCAATTGTTGGTGCCTTAGTGGGAGCAGTTATGATTTGGATTTTTAATGGTATTCGATTATATCTTATGAACCAGGGTGTGGATGATTCGATCTTGCACGCTATAATCCAAATCATTATTCCTTTTATTATTTATTATGTAGCTGAAGATATCTTTGATGTATCAGGAGTTGTAGCGGTGGTTATTGCCGGTATCTTGAATATTTCAACTAATAGAAATCTCAGTAGCTTTACACCGGAAATTCGCTTAGTTACTTCGCGAACCTGGGATCTAGTTGTTTATGTTTTAAACGGAATTGTTTTTGTTTTATTGGGAATTGAAATTCCCTTTGCAATGGAAGAATTGATTCATAACGATAATATTAATACCTTTTATGCAACCTTTTTAGCATTGCTTATCTGGATTATGTTGGTCGTAATTCGTTTCTTATGGAGTTATGTTTACTCAACATTTTCTAATAATAATGGTAACAAACTAGTTCTATGGTCCCGAACCAGACTGTATGATTGCTTGATGTCTGGTATTTCCGGGGTTCGTGGTGCTGTTACCATGGTTGGTGTTTTGTCCTTACCAATGACTATTAAAGGTGGTTCACCATTTCCATCTAGAACATTATTATTATTTCTGGCTAGTGCCGTAATTGTTTTTAGTTTGTTAGGAGCGACTTTCTTAATTCCTATCCTAACTAAAAATAGTGCGCCAGTAGCTTATCGTGGTAATACTTTTAGTCCTGATGAAGATGATTTGGATGACGATGATGAGGATGAGAAACCTGCAGTGGTTCAATTGACTCAGGTCGAGGCTAATCGTTTGATTCTGGATAAAACCATCAAAAAATTACGGAATGAAATGGATGACGGTGATACGGCAGTTTATTCTTCAGTGATCGCCGAATATCTTTATGATATTCGTAATTTGAGCATTCAAAATAAGGGTCCCAAGATGGCTAGTCATCAGATCAGTAAGCGACGCGTTAAAGGCAAGAAGGATGCTGAGCTCTGGGATATTTGTTTTAACTGTGAGTTAGAAGCAATTGAAGAATTGTATACGAATCATGAAATCTCCGATGAGTCATATGATATGTCGACTAAAAAGATTGCTAAGTATAAAAAAGAAATCGTTCATCGACGTTATAATCCTTCAACAGAGTTCTTCATAAGTTATTTCAGAAGAACTTATTTGCAAATTAAACGTTGGATCTATCGTTCAGTTAAATACGATGACATTAGGCAATTAAACCAGGATTCAATTAAAATTTCAAAGGCCGGAGCTAAAAAGGCCTTAGCCAAGTTACAAGAATTAAATCAATCAGAGCACGAAGAGTTTACTGATAATTTAATTTATATTTTCCAACGTCACTATGAGGATCGACTGGAATTATTACAGGGGAAATATCGCGGACGTTCGCCTGAATTCAGTAGTAATCGAATGGCTTTGGAAGTCAAGGCACTCAGTTATCAAAGAGCCTTTGTTCAGGATATGTTGGAACAGGGGAAAATTAGTAAGTCTACGGCTAATGAATTACGTCAAAATATCAATTATAGTGAAGAAGTTATTAACATAGATGCCGAATGATACACAAAATATGATGAACTTTTATAATTTTTATTGTTTGTTATAATTAGTTCGAACTGCTAAGGAGCTAGGAAAATGAATTTTATACCAAGCAATATTTTTACGTGGCAGAATCTGGCTAACTTGTTTGATATCTTGGTAGTCTGGTATTTTCTATACAAAGTTCTGTCAATGTTACGTGGAACTAAAGCGGTACAGCTTCTAAAAGGAATCGTAATAATTTTTGGTATAAAGATTATTAGTTGGGCTTTTAATTTACATACAGTTTCTTTTTTGATGGACCAATTGATCAATTGGGGAATTATTGTTATTGTGATAATTTTTCAACCAGAAATTCGTCGAGGCCTAGAACACTTAGGGCGAATGCCGTTATTTAGTTCAACCAGTAATGAAGAAGGTAAAACTAAAAATCATTTGATTGAAAGTTTGGATCAAGCTATTCAGTACATGAGTAAGCGTCGAATCGGGGCATTGATAACCTTAGAGATGAATACTGGTTTGGAAGAGTATGTCGAGACCGGGATTGATTTGGATGCTGAAGTTACAGGTGCCTTGTTGATCAATATCTTCATTCCCAATACACCATTACATGATGGGGCAGTGATTGTGCGCAATAATCGAATTTCAGTTGCTGCGGCGTATTTACCTTTATCAGAGAGTAATACGATTCCTAAAGAATTAGGAACCCGTCACCGTGCGGCGGTTGGTATCAGTGAGGTTACTGATGCGATAACCATTGTTGTTTCTGAAGAAACCGGTGGAGTGATGATTACCAGAAATGGTCATATGATGTTGGATCTTTCACGTGAGGATTACTTGAAGTATCTTCATGCTCAATTAAAGGATCAGAATGCCAATGCTAATCATTCACTTTTGGATTTTGTCAAAATAGGTCGTCACAAGAAGGAGGACCAAGATGAAAAAAATAATTAATAGTAATTATTTTTATGCATTCATTGCCCTCTGTTGTGCCTTATGGTTGTTTTTCTTTGTAAGTACACCTGGCGTGGGATCGACTCGAGATTCAAATCAATCGAATACTTCGACTGTGACCAAAAAAACTACTTTAACAGTACCTTTACAGTTACAGGCGGATGTCGATAAATATTATATAACTGGTTATCCACAGAATGTTAAGGTGACTATAGAGGGTCCAGCTGCATTAGTTACAGCGACTAAAAATACGCAGAATTTTAATTTATATTTGAATTTGAAGGATCTATCGATTGGTCAACATCAAGTACAAATTAAAGAGTCTGGATTAAATAGTGAGTTAACTTATACAATTAAGCCCAAATATGTCACTGTAAACATTCAAAGACGAGAGACTAAGCGTTTTGCAGTCGATATAGATTACAATAAAGCGTCATTGGCAACTGGTTATGAGGCTGGTAAAACTGAGGTATCACCTGATACTGTTTCAGTTACTGGTGCTGCTTCGGAAATTGAAAAAATCAGTAAAGTTACAGTTAGACCCATTTTGCCTAAGGGGATAAAATCAACGTTTGATCAAGAAGTTTTAGTGCAAGCGCTCGATAAAAATGGTAAAACTGTAAATGTTACATTAGATCCACAAACGGTACATGTAAAAATTCCAATAACTATTCAAAGCAAACAAGTAAGTATCAACCTGAAACAAAAGGGAGATTCTAATAATACGAATTTCACATTTGAATCTGATGTGAAAAGCATCAGAATTTTTGGAACACAGGCTCAAATGGATGCAATCAACGATTCGGTTGATGTACCAGTTGACGTGACTGATGTGACTGGAAATACCAAGAAGTCAATTGATTTAGGTGCTGCTTTGGGTAGTAGAGTGGCTTTTACTGATCCGGATACCATTAATGTATCAATTAATACTGGTACTAATACTGGTGGGTCTAATACAACTAATAGTAATAGCACCAATAGTACGAACACGAACAATACTAATGATACCAATGGTAATGCTGGTGCTAATAATAATACGGGTTCATCGAATACTAATTCAACAAATGATAATAATAGCGGACAATAATACGCTGGGGGTAAGATTTTTATGACAAAATATTTTGGAACTGATGGAGTAAGAGGTATTGCGAATAAGGAATTAAGTCCAGAACTAGCATTTAAGCTAGGTCGTTTTGGTGGCTATGTTCTAACGCAACATTCAGAAAACAGTGAGAAGCGTCCTCGAGTTTTAGTTGCTAGAGATACACGTATTTCTGGACAAATGTTGCAATCAAGTTTGATTTCAGGATTACTTTCTGTAGGTATCGAGGTTTTAAATCTCGATGTAATTACTACTCCAGCCGTAGCTTACTTGATACGTGCCGTTTCAGCTGATGCTGGAATTATGATTTCTGCATCACATAATCCTGCTGAAGATAACGGGATCAAGTTCTTTGGTTCAGATGGTTACAAATTGCCAGATGATGTTGAAGAAGAAATTGAAGAATTATTAGATGCTAAGGAAGATACTTTGCCAAGACCATCAGCTGAAGGTTTAGGTAGCGTTTCTGACTATCCTGAAGGTGCTCAAAAGTATCTTCAATTCTTGAAACAAACACTTTCAGATGATTTGAGCGGGACGAAGATCGTCTTGGATACTGCTAATGGTTCAACAAGTCGTTTGGCAAGTACCTTGTTTGCTGATTTGAATGTTGACTTTGAAATCATGGCTTCTCATCCAGATGGGATTAATATCAATAAAAATGTTGGTTCAACTCACCCAGAAGAATTGGCTAAACGTGTTAAAGAATCAGATGCAGTTGCTGGATTGGCCTTTGATGGTGACGGAGATCGTTGTATTGCGGTTGATGCCGAAGGTAATATTGTTGATGGTGATAAGATCATGTTCATTCTTGGTAAATATTTACACGATGGTGGTCGTTTAAAGAAAGATACAATCGTAACTACAGTTATGAGTAATCTTGGTTTATACAAAGCTATTGAGGCTAATGGGATGAAGTCTGTTCAAACTGCTGTTGGTGATAGACACGTTGTTGAAGAAATTCGTAAGAATAACTACAACATTGGTGGCGAACAATCAGGACACGTTGTTTTGTATGAGTACATGAATACTGGTGACGGTATGCTAACAGGTATCCATTTGTTACATGTTATGAAAGAAACTGGCAAGAGTTTGGCTGAATTAGGTGCTCCTGTCAAAGTTTATCCACAAAAATTAGTTAATGTACCCGTTGCTGATAAAGAATCATGGGAACAACACCAACCAATCCTTGACGCTATTAAGGCAGTTGAAGATGAAATGGACGGCGATGGCCGTGTGTTAGTACGTCCTAGTGGTACCCAAGCTTTGTTACGTGTTATGTGTGAAGCTGCTACCGAGGAAAAAGTTAATGAATATTGTGATCAAATCGTTGACGTTGTAAAGAACGAATTAAACTAGAGAGAACGTAACAAGGGTTTCCTTGTGCAATTCGCTTAAGTGCAAAAATTGGATAAAAAAAAGAGAGATTGAGGGAATTTTAACTCAATCTCTCTTTTTTTATCAAAAATTTCTTATAACATGTATACCATATCGTTTATATCGGTACATACCACCTATACCATTTATAAAAATATTAAACATTTCTTGACAAAAAACCACTTAATTAGTATTCTAGTCATTGTCGCAAGGCGATATATTTTATTGAAATGAACTATACCATTATTAATATAAAAAATAGACCAATTTAGAAAGAGTGAATTGTTATGTGTGGAATTGTTGGAGTAATTGGAAATAATAAAACTACTGATATTTTATTGAACGGATTGGAAAAACTCGAATACCGTGGTTATGATTCAGCCGGTATTTATGTTAATAATCAAAATGGTAAGGACTTCTTGGTTAAAGAAGTTGGTAAAATTAGTAAGTTGGAAAATGCAGTGACAGATGATGTGCAAGGTGTTGTGGGAATTGGTCATACTAGATGGGCCACTCATGGTAAACCAACTATTGAAAATGCTCACCCTCATTTCTCTGAAGATAATCGTTTTTACTTGGTACACAACGGTGTTTTGACAAACTTCGAAGAATTAAAAACAAAATATCTCTCTGATGTTGATTTTAAGAGCCAAACTGATACCGAAGTTGCAGTTCAACTAGTTGATCATTTTGCAAAGGAAGGTATGGACGGTGAAACAGCCTTTAGAAAAGCTCTTAGTTTAATTCAAGGTTCATACGCTTTTGCCATGGTTGATAAAGAACAACCAGATCGTATCTTTGTGGCTAAAAATAAAAGTCCATTGTTGATTGGATTAGGTGATGATTTTAACGTTATCTGTTCTGATGCGATGGCTATGTTAGATCAAACACATGAATTTGTTGAAATTCATGATGGTGAAGTGGTAATTTTACAAAAGGGTTCAGTCAAAATTAGTAAAATTGATGGTACACCTGTTGAAAGAGATTCATACACAGTTAATCTTGATGCTAGCGATATCTCAAAGGGTACTTATGACCACTACATGTTAAAAGAAATTGATGAACAACCCAATGTTATGAGAAAGATTTCTCAAAATTATATTAAAAATGATGGTAGTTTGAATGTTGAAACAGCCCTATTAGATGAAATGAAAAAGGCGGATCGTCTATATATTGTTGCTGCCGGGACTAGTTATCATGCTGGTTTGGTTGGTAAGAATATTTTTGAAAGAATTGCTGATATTCCTGTTGATGTTGAACTTGGTAGTGAATTTGGTTATCACATGCCTAAATTATCCAAGCATCCATTCTTTATCTTCTTATCACAAAGTGGTGAAACAGCCGATAGTCGTCAAGTCTTGGTCAAGGTAAATGAAATGAATTTACCAAGTTTAACGATGACCAATGTTCCAAATTCAACTCTTTCTCGAGAAGCCACATTTACAATGGAATTGTTGGCTGGTCCAGAAATTGCTGTTGCTTCAACTAAGGCTTATACTGCTCAAATCGCAGTCGAATCTGTTTTAGCCAAAGCTTTAGGTGAGGTTAAGGATTTAAAAGTCGCTCATGAATTTAATTTGAAAGAACAATTGGCTTTAGCAGCTAATGGAATTCAAACAATCGTTGACGAAAAAGACAAGATCAAGGCTTTAACTGCTGATTATTTAACTGATCAATCGGATGCCTTCTACATTGGACGTGGAATTGATTATGCACTATCACTTGAAGCAGCCTTAAAGTTAAAGGAAATTTCTTATATTCATGCTGAAGGATTTGCTGCTGGAGAGTTGAAACATGGAACGATTGCTTTGATCGAGAAGGATACACCGGTTATTGCTTACATCAATGATGGAGCCGGAGCTAGTCATACTCGTGGAAATATTCAAGAAGTTGAAGCTCGTGGAGCTCATGTGTTAGTGATAGCTAGTCAAAAATATGCTGAACCAGGGGATCAAATTATTATTCCTGAAATCGATGAATTGATCTCACCAATCATCAGTGTGGTACCAGCACAACTCATTGCCTACTATGCAAGTTTGGCTCGTGGAAACGATGTGGACAAACCTCGTAATCTTGCCAAAAGTGTTACAGTAGAGTAACCTAAATTACAGTAATATTTAAAAAAATAGGCCGCTATTATGGGGGCTATTTTTTATTACAAAAATATTAGATTGGTGGTTTTATGAGGGATAAAAAATTAAATTTGTTCTCAACTGTTATGTTTGGACTAAGTGCTATTATTGGGTCCGGATGGATGTTTGGTTCTAGTCAAGCGGCCAAGATAGCGGGTCCGGCAGCAATTGTTGCTTGGATTCTGGGAGCAATTTTAGTAGCAATGATAGCAATGGTTTATGTTGAAATTGGAACAATGTTTCCAGAGGATGGGGCGATGAGTCGTTTTACGATGTATACACACGGATCGCTTCTGGGACATGTTTTTTCTTGGGCAAATTGGTTGTCACTATTGGCAATATTACCAATTGAAGCCGTTGCTTCAACGCAATATATGAGTACGTGGCCGTGGAAGTGGTCTCAATGGACTCATGGTTTTATGCAAAATGGTCAGTTGTCAGGGAGTGGAATTTTGATGGCAACAATCATGATATTAGTTTTTACTTTGATAAATTATTGGTCAGTTACGATCATGGCTAAATTTAATAATTTTATTTCGGTTTTTAAAATAGCTGTACCGATTATTACCATGATTATTTTAGTTACGGCTCATTTTGATTTCAATAATATGGGAACTAATGTACAACAATTCATGCCTAACGGATCTTCTTCGATCTTTGTTGCCATTGGTAGTGCCGGTATTATTTACTCTTACGTGGCCTTTCAGACGGTAATAAACTTGGGCAATGATATTGAAAAACCAGCAATAAATATTCGTCGAGGGATCATTTATTCATTGTTGATCAGTGCCTTGATTTATATTGCCTTACAAATTGTCTTTATTGGTGCTTTACCTAAGTCAATTGTTAGTGGCGGTTGGTCACAAATTAGTTTTAATTCACCATTCGCCGATTTGGCGATTTTGTTGAATATTTATTGGTTATCAACTTTGATTTATTTCACGGCATTTATTTCACCAATTGGTAGTGGAATTGCCTTTTCAGCATCAGCTAGTAAATCATTGTCGTCTATGCCTAAGAATAAGCATTTACCTAAATTCTTGAGTAATACTAATAATTCTTATAACACTCCGCGAATCGCCTTGATGGTTGATTTTGTTGTTAGTTTTATATTGATTTTAATGTTTAAAAATTGGGCTTTATTGTCACGAGTTGTGGCTGCGTCAACTTTGATTTCATTGTTATCAGGTCCAGTAGTAGCTGGGAGTTTACGAAAAATGGGTCCAAATTTTAAACGGCCTACTAAGATACGTGGAATGAAATTTTTGGCACCAGTGGTTTTTGATTTGATCAGTTTAGCGATTTATTGGTCAATGTTTCCAACCACAGTTGAAGTTATCATTATCATTATTGTTGGTTTACCAATCTATTTTGTTTATGATTATCGACGTGGTTTCAAAGAATTTAAGCAGAAGTTATATGCTAGTTTGTGGTTGATCGTGCATCTTTTTGGACTAGCGATGATTTCATGGATCGGTAGTACTGATTTTGGAGGGATGAATCTGATCAAGTATCCAATGGATTTCTTGGTTATTATTATTTTTTCAACGATGATGTATTATTGGGCTATTAACTCAGCTTATTATTCAGGATATTTTGACGATGCTAAAAAATTAAATGCGACTGTAAAAATGGATGAAGAAAATGATTAGTTTAAAGAAAAACGAAAAATGGTTTTGGAGTGGCGTAGTTTTTATTGAAATGATTTTGTTTTACAGTTCGTCTATGACATATAAACAACAAACTTCGGTGCCATTCTTAGAAAGATATTTGAGAAATAAACCATTGGCTGGCAGTTTAAAGCATTTTGGTTTTAATTATGGTGGGAAATATCAATCAATTGAAAATGATGGGTATTTCCATTTTGTCGAGTTTTTTGTACGAAAGGGAGCCCATTTTGGGACTTATTTGGCGCTAGGAGTTTTGTTATGTTTGGCCTTGTATACTTATTTTCAAAAGAATAATTTTTTGAAAATACTAGTGCCATGGCTGATGGCAACTGGATTAGCAGCTTTTGATGAGTTTCATCAGGGTTTGACTGGGGGAAGAACTCCTTCTGTCGTGGATGTGATACTTGATAGTGCGGGCGCATTTACCGGAACATTGTTAGTAGTGGTGATCGTATATTTTATTTTAAGACATAAAAATATGAAAAAAACATGAATTTTGTCTTGAAAATCAATTCAATATTTCATAATTTTCATTATAAAAGTCGACCAAAATGGTCGGCTTTTTTGCTGTATATTTACTATTATATTTTTATTTTTCTAAATCTGTTTATAAATTCATCTAAAGCAAAAATATAGAAACTTATAAGAAAAGTTGTATCATATGCATTGAGATGTTTAGACAGATTTATTACTGATTTCATCCCAGCAAGGACGGTTTATTAATATGGCAGATAAGAAAATTATGCTTAATAAAAAGGAATTATTAATTGCCGCTAGTGCGGCAATGACACTCGGTTTAGGAACTTCACTAGGCCACCAAGCCATTGTCCATGCAGATACAACTGATAATCCAAGTTCATCTGTAGCATCTTCAACCAATACGACAAATACAAATAGTACAACGAATTCAAATAATAATACTAAAACAAATAGTTCAAATGAATCAACAGATTCAACTGCAACAAGTTCAACTAAAACTGCCACAACAACAGTTTCAACTGTAGCGACAGCACCCACTGCCACAACTGATCCAATAAAAGATACATCATTAACAAGTAACCCTGTTTCTGAAAATACGACAAATGTTTCAGAGGCTCCAACTGCGTCGACAGAATCAAAAGATATTACGATTCCAAGCACTGGTGTTTCTGACGTTGCCTCTGATACCACAAGTCCTACGGTATCAGCAACACAAAGTGCTGCTACTTCAACACTAGTCCCGGCTACTAAAACAGCGACCGTGACGACACCAGATTCATCCACGACTACTGCCAATACGGCTGTAAAAGATCCAATAACGAAAACAGCAACAATGCCAGTTGCAACTCCTAAGGTTGCCGTAGTCGGAACTGATGCAACTGATGTTCCTAATGGTTTGGCAACAGCTCCTTCAAAGCTGACTTCCATTGATACGACAAACTATACAGTCAGTTCTGTTGGCAAACACACAGATGCTAATGATTTTACCTGGAGTGTTGATGACAATAATAATGTGGCTTCTTTAACAGGAACAACAAATAAGCTGGCTACTGATACTGGGGGGCTAGTTGATATTCCTTCGACCATTACGGTTACAAGTAAAGGATCGACTACAACAAGTAAAGATTATACTGTTACTAGTATTGGCAACAGTGCTTTTGTAGGTAACAAAATCATTACTAGTGTAAAAGTTAATAGTGGCGTGACTAATATTAATGATGGGGCATTTGCATATTCCAGTTTGCAAAATATTGATTTATCAAATGATAATACTTTAACAGCAATTGGTAATTTGGCTTTTGCTAGTGATCAAATCAAAACAGTTGATATTCCTGATTCAGTTACAACAATTGGCAATCAAGCTTTTATCTATAATAGTGCCTTGGAATCAGTTACATTGCCTGCTGATTTACAAAGTATTGGTAGTCAAGCTTTTGCAGCGGATGTCAATTTAACTAACGTTGATTTTTCTAAGGCTACTGGATTAAAAACAATTGACGATGATGCTTTTAGTAGTGATTCAAAGATTACAGCAATCGATTTAAGCAATAATAATCAATTGACCAGTTTGGGTAAGCAAGCTTTTATTTACAATAGTTCGGCCACGGATATTAAATTACCTGACAGTTTAACGACGATTGGCGACCAAGCCTTCCTAGCCAACACAGGTTTAAAATCCATCAACTTTGGTTCAGGTTTAACATCAATTGGCAAACAAGCCTTTACTTATGATGGTAAATTAACATCAATTGATCTTTCCAAGGCAACAAAATTAACATTAATCGACGATGGTGCTTTTGAATACACTGGATTACAAGGAGCTTTGACGATACCAAATGGTGTAACGACAATTGGTAATCAAAGTTTTGCTGGGAATTCAATCAGCAGTTTGAAATTGGATGACAATGTTCAAACAATTGGTGAATCAGCCTTTGCTTATAACAAGCTGGAGGGTACGCTAACTGTTCCAACAAGCGTGACGAATATTGGTAGTGAAGCTTTTATGGGTAATCAGTTGACTGGTATAGCAACCGAGGCATCTAATATTAGCGCCGGAAAAGATGCTTTTAGTTATAATCGGATCACTAACATCAGTGTACCGAATATCAATGTTTTGGCCGCTGTTTATAGTCCTAATATGGCAACTAATCAATTTGCCAATATTTTTACAGATACAGAGCATACCAATATCTCGGATTACTTTAATATTAATATCGGTGGAATAACTGAAAAGTCGTTATCCATCTCTAACTTGAGTAATGGAGTTACTTATAGCAATAATCAATTTAATATTCCGGCAGGAGTGACGAATTTTAATTTTAACTGGAGTCTGAATTCTGGTGCGAATGCTGATCAAGGATACAGTGGTGTTTATGATGTCATCTTAGATGATCCAGATATCAAGGTATTTAATACTAATATTCCGACTGGTAGTACTTGGAATCCAACGGATAACTTTGTGAGTGCTGTTAATTCGACTGGTACCAGTGTTCCTTTGAATAACATCGTTATCTCGATTGTTGCCCCTAATGGACAAACAACAAATAGTGTTAATACTCAAGCTGCTGGGAATTATCGGGTTACTTATAGTTATGGTAACGAAAAGAGCACTGTGACGGTTGCAGTTTATAAACGCGATGGCACAATTGATATTGCTGGTAATGAAGTCGTAAATTATACCGGTAAGGATCAGTCCATTAACAATAGTAATTACACAGTCAACTTGTCAGACGGAATTTCTTATGCTTTGCAAGCAGGTGATTTGGCTTTGGCTAAAACTGCTAATAATGCTGGAACTTATGATGTGGTTTTAACTGATCAGGGGATGAAAAATATTCTGGGTTTAAATCAGAGCAATTTGTACAGTTGGACAACCGGAAATAATACCGCTAGTTTTGTTGTTAACCAGGCCAAAGTCATTATTAAGGTTAATGATTTAACAAAAGTAGCAGGGACAAATGATCCTCAATTGACAGCAACGGTTTCAATGCCAACCGATATCGATAATGGAGCTACACCAATTTATACTTTGAGTAGAATCCCAGGTGAAACGGTTGGCAGCTATCCAATTACCGTCAAGGTGAGTGCGACTGACAATCCAAATTATAATATTCAAGTAGAAGATGGCAGTTTACAAATAACACCAAATGAGAAATCCCTTAGTGGCAGTAACTATACAATGCATATTGGTGATGTCACACCAACAGTTAATGACTTTGCGGCTAAAGCAACGGATGATAATGGTAAATCTGAAACAGTTAATGTTGATTTAGACCAAGCCAACTTGAACGTCGCTGGGACTTATGATGTTAAATTAAGTACGATGGATGGTCAGACTAAAACAGTAGATTTGACTGTTTTGAATAAAGCTACAGCAGTAGTACCAGTAGATCCTAAAGACCCAGTAGATCCTAAAGACCCAGTAGATCCTAAAGACCCAGTAGATCCTAAAGACCCAGTAGATCCTAAAGATCCAGTAGATCCTAAAGATCCAACAGACCCAACAACACCTACTGATCCAAATGGATTAACAACTATTGAAAATTCAACGGACCCAATGATAGATCCTAATATTAAAGATCCAACGGAGTCTAATATTCCAATAAAATCAGCTGATCCTAAGAGTCTTAAAGATGTAATTGCTTCAAATAGATCAACTACAGAAGATGCTAAAAATGGAGCGGTTGTTATGTCTGGGACTGTTTATTATGTACCCAATGATGACAAATCTGCAGGTGTCTTGGTTGCTCCCAAAAAGACGGCGAATATAAACGGTTATACTCCTAGTTATCAAGCATCAGGAGTTGCTATGTTCCCTCAAACTGGGAATGATAAAGGTACCTTTATGAAAGTTTTGGGTGTAATAATCGGTATTATGACGCTCGGTGTAATCGATATCAGAAAAAATCGTCATCAAAGACAATAAATAATGCCTTTCTAAGTTTATTTCCTTGTAAATATTGTAATAGCAGTCTTATTTTGATAAAATTGTAGGCGGTTTACAATATTCGTGAAAGAAGGAAACAGAAATGTCAGGACATTCAAAATGGCATAATATCCAAGGTAGAAAAGGTGCCCAAGATGCCAAGCGTGGTAAAATCTTCCAAAAGCTGTCTCGTGAGTTATTCATGGCAGCTAAATCAGGCGGCTCCGACCCTAACGATAATGCTGCCCTTCGTTTAATAGTAGATAAAGCTCGTGCAGCCAACATGCCTAAGGACAATATCAAACGTGCCCTTAAAAAGGCTGATGGTGGTAGTGAAGAACATTATGATGAAGTTACATACGAAGGTTATGCTCCAGGTGGAGTTGCCGTATTAGTTGAAACTTTAACAGATAACAAGAACAGAACTGCTTCTGCCGTACGTGTTGCATTTACTCGTAACGGAGGTAGCATGGGTTCTAGTGGTTCAGTTGCTTACATGTTTGATCGAAAAGGTTATTTAGTTCTAGACCGTACAAAGAATTCACAAGACGAAGATACTGTTTTGATGGATATTATGGATCTAGGTGCTGATGATCTACAAACATCAGATGATGCTTATGAAATTTATACAGATGTAAAAGATTTTGCAGCCGTTCGTGATGGTTTGATCGAAAAGGGTTACGAAATTGCTGATGCTGAATTAACAATGATTCCTCAAAATACAACACCAGTTCCTGAAGATAAACAAGAACAATTCGAACATATGATTGATCAACTTGAAGATGATGAAGATGTTTCAGAAGTCTTTACTGCTGCTGCAGATAATGACGAAGAATAAGTTTTAAAAAGATCGTAAACGATTAAGTTTGCGGTCTTTTTTTGCGTAATTTTTTTCGAAAGGGGGTTGTAATATGACTGCAGAAACGATGGTCAACAATCTTTTAACGGAAGCGTGTATCAATAAAATATCTGATATTTATTTTCTTCCCAGAGATAATTTTTATCATCTGGAGGCACGTAATTCATTTCAAAGTTATACTGTGGCCGATTTAACGGCTGATGAAACTTATGCGATTATGAACTATTTAAAATTTAACAGTGGTTTAGATGTTTCAGAGCGGCGTCGTTCTCAAAAAGGTGCCTTTAATTTTATTTATCAAAACCGAGATATTTTTATCAGGATATCATCTGTGGGAGATTTTAAAAATCGGGAATCGATGGTGGTACGTCTGATTTATCCGCAAGAATTTAATTCGTCTGTCAATAAAGAAATTGTTGAGCGGCTTTTACCAATTGCTCAACGCAAAGGGATGATGCTATTTTCAGGTCCGATGGGTTCAGGGAAAACCTCTTTAATGTATGCTTTAGGACGGCAATTGAGTGTGAACAAAAAAGTTATGTGTATTGAAGATCCTATTGAGATAGTGGAAGATAATTTTTTGCAATTACAAGTTAATGCCGAAGCGGGAATGACCTATGAAGAATTAATCAAAACCAGTTTAAGGCATCGCCCGGAGGTTTTGATTATTGGAGAGATTCGGGATAGTCAAACCGCTAAACAGGCGATTCAAGCGGCTATTTGTGGCTACACGGTGATGACGACGATTCATGGGAAATCCAAATATTCCGTAATTCAGAGATTAAGACAGTTTGGCATTATGGACGAAGAAATCCTCAATGCTGTCAACTTCATTTCCTATCAAAGGTTAGTTCCAACTAATCTGGAACTGGAGTTATTTATCGACACGATCGATAGTTTTGCAATCAAAGAATTCATTCAGAATAAGATAACTGATGGGAATTGGTTACAATTATTAGAAAAATCATATCGACAGGGGCAAATCAATGAAGCAGTCTATCAAGAGTTTGTTTACGGCTAAAAAGGTCAGTTCCGCACGACAATCAGAATACTTATTGATTATTAGCAAGTTATTAAAAAATGGATTTTCACTAAGTCAGTCGATAAATTGTTTGCGTTTACTGAAAGATAATGATGAATTGTTTGAAAAAATACATCGTGATCTGCAAAGCGGGAAAATGATTTCACAAGCATTGATCCATCTACAATTGCCAACAGTTGTTTTTAATCAATTAGTTATTGCCCAGAATCATGGCAAAATCGAGGTGGCTCTAGAGCAAACTGGGTTGTTATTGCAGAGTCAGGCAAAACAGAAGAATAAATTAAAAGAAATATTGATGTATCCCAGTTTTATTTTAGGATTCCTGATGACCATGTTAATAGGAATGAAAATTTATATTATTCCGCAATTAGAGGTTGCCAGTGGTGGAAATAATATTGATTTGTTGTTGAAAGCTCTTTTATTATTATTTGTAATTTCAATAACTTTATTAATGATTTTTATTTTTCGTATCCGTCAGAAATCGGAATATCAACAGGCAACAGTCCTTGTGAAATTACCGGCAATAGGAAAAATATATTTGAATTTTTATCAATTTTTGATGTTGCAAGGACTAGGGATGCAACTATCCAGTGGAATGAATTTATTTGATATTTGTGAATCCAATAAACATTTTCAAAAAGGATCGATTCAAAATTATTTAGCTAATAAATTTATCGTTGGTTTAACTAGCGGCAAAAATTTACTGACGATGATTGAAGAAGAAATATTTTTACCCAAGCAATTAAAAGTTATTTTACAGGCAGGGGAAAGTGGTTCACAGCTGGCACAGGATCTTTTATTAATGTCGGAATTGAAATTTGAAGAGACCCAACGGGAATTGAAAAAACTTTTGAATTTAGTTCAACCGATTTTATTTGGAGTTATTGCAATTGTAATTGTGGTGACTTACTTGATAGTTTTATTACCAATTTATGGAATGATGAGAGGAATGTCCTGATGAAAAAAATCCACAGAGCTTTTACTTTAATTGAAATGGTAATTGTTTTATTTATTATTTCGTTGTTGCTATTAATTATGATTCCTAATCTAGCCGCCCAAAAAGAGAAGGCTGATAAACGGTCCGATGAAGCTTTTAATATCACTATTCAAACTCAAAAAGAACTATATGCCGAAGATCATGATGGGAAGTCTCCAACATTAGCAGAATTAAAAGATGGTAGTTATATTTCAAACAAACAATTGACGAAAGCACAAAAAATTGAAGAACTAAAAAATAAAGATGATGCAAAGAAGTAGGTCTGGTTTCACGTTGTTAGAAACAGTTATTAGTTTGGCGATTTTTTGTACGTTGGCAGCCGTTTCTATATATAATCTCAAAGATTATCAGGCTAAAGTTGAAGAACGGCAGGCAATCTCATGGTTTAAGAATACTTTTACCGAAACTTTAAACTATGGTTATCTGAATAAAAGAGCAGCAAAGTTTCAGTGGTTTACAGATAGTAATACTATTAAGTTTATTTCCAATGGATCTTTGGCAGGTCAACAAAAATATTATAAAAAGAAAAAATTACCAGCAACATTGAGAATCAACAGTAATGCGGCCATAGATTATGGAATTGCCGATTCAGGTGTAGCACCACCAATGTCTATTCAATTTCATTCAACATTGACTAACAAAGACTATTCTTACAAAGTTCAGTTTGGTTGGGGTGAAATAATTGAACAGTAAACATGGAGGATTTGTTTTGATTGAATCTTTAACCGCTTTGATGATCTCGACTTTAATAATCCTTACTTTGTCAATTTGTGTGAGTGAACAATTTAAATTACTGAACGAGTGGGAACAACGAGTTAATGCTCATAAAATAATATTGTTGCATTTGAAATCTACTGAGCTACCCAATCCAATCATTGTAAAAGGGCAGAAATATTACTTTTATCAAAAAGAAAATAAATATCAAGTTAGGGTTAACCAAAATGTTTATTAGCTGGAAAAGTAAAAGAGCGGGTTTTATTTTGTATGAAGCGGTCGTGGCGTTAATAGTAACTATTATGACCTTAGGTATTTTGCAACAATCCCTACAGATACTTAAAAGAGTTCAAAATACGTCGTTTAGAGAACAGGTACGTTGGCACATCACGCAAGAAAAACTTCAGAGTTTGTTGGATGAAAATAAGGTAATTGATGTTAATGATCAACAGATACTTTATCTAAATCTTCAAACTAATAAGAAGTGGATGATAGAGAAATATGGTCCAATAGTTGGAGATAAAATGTTGCGTATCACAACCGCAGCAGATGGAGGACACGAACCGATTTTGACAAATTTACAAAAGATTAATATTGAAAAATTTCGAAACTTAGTTATCATTACAACAGTGAATAAAGCTGGTCAAAAATCAGAAATGTGTTTAACTTATGCATCCTAAATTGATAAAAAATAATTATAAACGTAGCGGGACAGTCTTGCTTAATAGTATATTATTATAAGCAGTAGCAATTATGATTATTGGATACAGTAATTCTTATATCAGCGAACAGATCAATGATTATCGGCAATTAGATAAGATATACAAGCAACAAATTAACAATTATATTAATAAAAGTAATAAAATGGAGTATTGGCAATTTAGGAATCCTTGAATAAAGTTGGTTCCCACGTTAAAATTTTACTATTAAGCAAAGAGGTTAACCATGTCAGAAAAAGATATGCAATCATATTTTGATAAATTAAACGAGGCTAATTCTTTATTGAAGAAGTCTTTGAGAGTAAGTAACATTGAGGCGCTTGCTGAAACATTGACTAATATTTCCGATGGTAAGGTTTATGTGGAGAACGATGTTCCAGATAAAGACACTGTTGCAAAGTTAGAAGTTATTTATAAAGGATTGAAAGATTTTAATTTGACTCCTTTACAATTAAAGCAGGCTATTACAGTTTCAATTATCAAGTCAGAAAAAGATGATAAGACCGAAGTTAACAAATTGATGACTCCGGATGCTATCGGTTTGATAGCAAGCTTAATTGCTTATGAGATACTAAATGTTCAAGATAAAAAGAGTGTGAACGTAGTTGATCCAACTGTTGGGTCAGGAAACTTGTTGGTCGAATTTATTGAACAATTGAATATGACTGACAAATTTAAGATTAATGCGGCAGCACTTGATAATGATGATGCGCTAGTTTCGTTGACCAAATCGTTTAGTGAAGTGATGAATCTGAATATCGATGCTTATCATCAAGACAGCGTTGCTGAGTGGGACATTACTGATATTGATATGGCCATTGCAGATTTACCGGTGGGTTATTATCCAGTTGATGAGAATGCTGCTAAGTTTAAAACTAAGGCAGACAAGGGTCACTCTTATGCACATCATTTGTTGATTGAACAAACAATGAATAATTTGAATGATGGTGGAATCGGTATATTTATTGTACCTTCACAGATTTTCCAAACAGATCAGGCAAAGAAATTATCCGAATGGATGGTTTCAAGTGTATACTTGCAAGCGGTATTGGATTTACCTACGACCTTGTTTGCATCGAAAGAAGCACAAAAAGCAATTGTCGTATTACAAAAGCACGGTGGTAAGGCTGAACAAGTTGGAAATGTTTTGATGGGCACAATACCAGATACTAATAATCCCAAAGCATTTGAAGGGTTTAAAGACCAGTTACAAGACTGGGCAAAAAATTTTAAAGGTTAGGTGAGATTAAATGTCTAAAATCATGGCCGTTAATTCTGGTAGCTCTACACTAAAGTGGAAACTCTATACAGTACCTGATGAAAAAGTTATTGCCAAGGGAATGGTAGACCGTTTAGGTTTGTCAGACTCTGTTTTTGAAGTTGAATTTGATGGTAAAAAGATTAGTGAGATGGGAGATATTCCTGATCATACGACAGCTGTTAACAAGATGCTCGATAAACTGATCGATTTAAAAATCATTGAAAGCTACGATGAAATTACTGGTGTTGGTCACCGAGTTGTTGCAGGTGGTAGTATCTTTAAGGATTCAGCTGTGGTGACACCTCGTGTCGTTCAACAGATCAGAAACCTTTCAGAATTTGCTCCGTTGCATAATCCTGGTCAGGCTGCTGGTATTGAAGCCTTTGAGAAGATACTTCCCGATGTACCTCAAGTAGCTGTTTTTGATACTTCATTCCATCAAACAATGGATCCGGTCAATTACTTGTATAGTATTCCTTATGAATATTATGAAAAATATGGTGTTCGTAAATTTGGTGCTCACGGAACTAGTCACAGATATGTTTCACAGGCGGCCGCAGATTTTCTACATAAACCATTGAATGACCTTAAAATCATTTCATGTCACTTGGGTAGTGGCGCTTCAATTGATGCAATCGAAGATGGTAAGTCTGTCGATACATCAATGGGCTTTACTCCTTTAGCCGGTATTACGATGAGTACTCGTTCTGGTGATATTGATCCTTCACTAGTGGCTTATTTAATGCAGAAGTTAAAGGTAACTGATCCAACCGAGATGGTTAAAATTTTGAATACTAAGTCAGGTTTACTAGGTATTTCTGGTGTTTCTCCAGATATGCGTGATTTACTTGCTACTAGGGATGAAAATGATCGTTCCGATTTGGCCATTAAGATTTATGAAAACCGAATCATCAAATATATTGGTTCATACATTGCTTTACTTGCTGGGGCTGACGTGTTAATTTTTACTGCTGGTACAGGAGCTAAGAATGCAGAAATTAGAGCTGATATTGCCAATAGTTTTAATTATATGGGTATAAAAATTGATAAGGACGCTAATGAACAAGGTCAGGGAACTCGCGTAATCAGTACTCAGGATTCAACCGTTCAAGTAATGGTTGTTCCAACTGATGAAGAATTAATGATTGTTCGTGATGTGATTCGTTTAACTAAATACAGTGATTAATATAAGGGAGTCAAAACAAATTATTTTGTTTTAACTCTTTTTTTGTATTCGCTCATAGTTGTTTTACGTAAAAGATTGATTAACTAAAAAATAGTGGGGAGTAATTTTGATTTAACGAAAATCATGTTGTCTTAAAGCTTGGCATTCGTTGAAGACGACGTTATATCACTAAAGCTGCTAACCAAAAATTAGATTGGATTTGTTGAGAATACTGTATTGAAAGCCTTTACTTTTCTTGCCGAACTGCTATATTTAGAGTGTATAGAAGAAATAGTAAGATTCGAATGGAGGTCAATTATTATGACAAGAAAAGCCTACATGATTGGTACCGGTATTGGGAACTTAGCTGCTGGTATCTATTTAATTCGTGATGGTGGATTCAACGGTGAGCAAATCACTATGATGGGTCTAGAAACTCACGGGGCAAATGATGGTGCTTTGACCAAAGATTATGAAAATGAATATAGTAATCAAGCACTATCAAATAATAAAGGGTATCTAGCCAAGGGTGGCCGTATGTTGAACGAAGAAACATATGAAAACCTTTGGGACTTATTGCGTTCAGTACCATCTTTGGATCACCCAGGTCAAACAGTGACTGATGATATTTTGAATTTTGATCACGCACATCCAACACACGATGTTGGTCGTTTGATTGATCAAGATGGACCACGTAACAAACCTAATAAAGATAATTACAAACACATGCAGTTTACTAATAAAGAACGTTACTTGCTAAGCAAATTAATGTTGATGCCTGAAAAGGATGAAGAAACACTCAATAACATTAGTATTGCTGAATGGTTCAGTAGTACACCTCATTTCTTTACAAGTAACTTCTGGTACATGTGGCAAACAACTTTTGCTTTCAAACGTTCAAGTTCAGTTATGGAATTACGTCGTTACATGAACCGAATGATTCTTGAATTTAGTCGTATCAATACTCTTGAAGGTGTTACAAGAACACCATATAACCAATACGAAAGTATCATATTACCAATGCGTAAGTATTTGGAAGACCGTGGCGTAACCTTTATCAATAATCGTAAAGTTACTGATTTGGAATTTAAAGACACACCACTTCAAGATGATATTATCGTGACTGGTCTCAAGTATGAAGAAGTTGATAATGACAACAAAGAGGGACATATCGATATCGAAGAAAATGATCTTGTCTTTGATACTAATGGTTCAATTACTGATAGTTCATCAATCGGTGATTACGACACTCCAGTTAAAGAAAATATGGAATATGCTCCAAGTGCTATGCTTTGGAAGAAGGCTGCTGAGAAGTTCTATTCATTAGGAAATCCTGATAAGTTCTTCAATGATCGTAACCAAAGTGAATGGATGAGTTTTACCGTTACAACTAGTGATCACTACTTAGTTAACGAAATTGCTCGTATCACTCAACAAGAACCAGGTAATGCGTTGAACACATGGATCGATAGTACTTCATTGATGTCACTTGTTGTTCACCACCAACCACATTTCAAGGAACAAAAACCTAACGAATCAGTCTTCTGGGGTTACTTCATGTATCCAAGAAGAAATGGCGATTATGTTCAAAAACCAATCATCGAAATGACTGGTAAAGAAATGTTGGAAGAATTCCTTGGTCACTTAGCTGCCGTTGATCCAAGTAAAGATGGCATTGCTAACCACAAGGAAGAAATCATGAACAGTATTGTCAATGTCATTCCTGTTCACATGCCATATGCTAGTGCTTTGTTCAATCAAAGAGCTGTTGGTGATCGTCCTGATGTTGTACCAGAACACAGTAAGAACTTGGCCTTTATCAGTCAATTTGCTGAACAACCATTTGACATGGTCTTTACGGAACAATATTCATTCCGTGCTGCACAACGTGCAGTTTACACATTCTTGAATATTCCATTGTCAGAAATGACACCAATGCACCATTATGAAAAAGATCCTAAAGTAATGGCACGTGCTACTAGAACAATGTTTAGATAAAAAAATAATTCACAAACTAGGGCTGAAATTCAATTCAGCTCTTTTTTTGTGAATTCAAAAAGTCTGTATTAGCATAGTTTGTGAAGAAAATTTCACAATTAAATTAATATATTTTTGATGTGAAATTATTTTAAGCATCATGGTGATGGTTCTACGTGTTGATATATCAACGTGAATACGTTTACATTGACTATTTAGATTAAAACTCTTGAAGATAATTTGCACAGTGATAATATAAAACGTGAATTAGTTAACAAATATAGTTTCAATCTTGGAGGTAATCAGATGGTTAAAGTTTCCAAAGATACAAAGGTTGATGAAAAAGAAGATGTAAAACCAGTTATTGATGCTATGGTCGCTAAAGCTCATAAGGCTTTAGATATCATGGATGGTTTTACTCAAGAACAAGTGGATCACATTGTTCACCAAATGGCTATTGCTGGTTTAAATGCTAGTTTTGAATTAGCAAAATTGGCTTATCAGGAAACTGGTCGTGGACTAGTTGAAGATAAAGTTATTAAGAATATGTATGCTACCGAAGAAATTTGGCACTCAATCAAACGTGATAAAACAGTCGGAATTATTGAAGATGACAAAGAACATCGTTTGATTAAAGTTGCTGAGCCACTTGGTGTTTTAGCCGGTGTTACACCTGTTACCAATCCAACTTCAACAGCAATGTTCAAGTCATTGATTGCCTTGAAGACACGTAACCCAATTATCTTTGGTTTCCATCCCCAAGCTCAAAAATGTTCAGTCGCTGCTGCAAAAGTTATGTTAAAGGCTGCGGTTGATGCTGGTGCTCCTGAAGGAGTTATCCAATGGGTCGAAAAACCAAGTATTGAAGCAACAACTTACTTGATCAACAACGAAGGCGTTGCTAGTGTCTTGGCTACTGGTGGTCCTGCCATGGTCAAAGCTGCTTATTCAACTGGCAAACCTGCTTTGGGTGTTGGTCCTGGTAATGGTCCCGCTTATATCGAAAAAACAGCTAATATCAAACGTGCTGTTAACGATATCGTTTTATCAAAGACTTTTGATAATGGTATGATCTGTGCCGCTGAAAATAGTGCCATTGTTGATGCTGATATTTATGATGATGTTAAAGCTCTATTAGAAAAGAATAAAGTTTACTTTATCAAAAAAGCTGATCACAAGAAGTTGGCCGATGCTATGTTTAGACCACAAGGTGGGGTCAAAGGTCCTATCGCTGGTCAATCAGCTCTTAATATTGCTAAACTTGCTGGTATCAAAGTTCCTGACGATACTAAGGTCCTTGGTGTTGAAATTACTGGTGTTGGTCCTGACGAACCATTGTCAGCCGAAAAACTTTCACCAGTCTTGTCAGTTTATAAAGTTGCTGGACACAAAGAAGGCTTCGAAAAAGCTGACGAATTGCTTCACTTTGGTGGCCTAGGTCACACCGTTGGTATCCACACAATGGATGAAGATTTAGCTACTGAATTTGGTATCAAGATGAAAGCTAGTCGTGTATTAGTTAATACTCCTGCTGCTATTGGTGGTATTGGTAATCTTTACAACGAAATGATTCCATCACTTACTCTTGGAACTGGTTCATGGGGGAAGAATTCTATTTCTCATAACGTATCTTCATTTGATTTGCTTAATATTAAGACAATCGCTAAACGGAGAAATAATATGCAATGGATTAAACAGCCAAGAGTTTACTATGAAAAGACTTCAGTTCGTTACCTCGAAGATCTTGAAGATATGAAACGTGCCTTGATTGTCTGTGATCCAGTTATGGTTCAATTAGGTTACGTTGATACAATTACTGATGAATTAAAACGTAGTAAGGTTCATGTTGAATATTCAATGTTCTCAGACGTTGATAATATTGTAACTACCGAAGTTGTTAAACGTGGTGTTACTCAAATGAACTTGTTCAAACCTGATACAATTATTGCTTTAGGTGGCGGTACAACCATGGATGCTGCCAAAGATATGTGGTTGTTCTACGAGCATCCAGATGTTGATTTATTTGGTGCTAAACAAGGATTTGTTGACATTAGAAAACGTGCCTACAAGTTCCCTAAGCCAGAAAAAGCTCAATTTGTTGCCATTCCAACAACCTTTGGTACCGGCGCTGAAGTTACACCATTCAGTTCAATCATCGATACCAAGACTGGTGAAAAGTACCCAATCGCTGATTATGCTTTAACACCTGATATTGCTATCATTGATTCACAATTTGTTGAAACAATGCCAAAAGACATCATGGCTGAATCAGGAATGGATGTTTTGAACAATGCGGTTGAATCATTTGTTGCCAATATGGCTTCAGATTACACCAGACCATATGCACTTCAAGCAATCAAACTAGTCTTTGACAACTTAGATAAAGCTGTCAACGGTGACAAAGATGCCCAAGCAGAAATGCACAACGCTTCAACACTTGCTGGAATGTCATTTGGTAATGCCTTTGCTGGTGTTGGCCATTCAATCACTGATGTTTTGACAAATGCTTATGGAATCAGACATGGTCTTGCATCAATCATTGCTTTACCACAAGTAATCAACTACAACTTCGAACAACCTACTAAGATCACTATGTGGCCTAAGTACGAAAGTTTCAGAGCTGATTCAGATTACGCCGCTATTGCCAGTTATGTTGGTTTAACAGGTAAGGATGAAAGAGCTTTGAAAGATGCCTTAGTTAAGAAGATTGTTGATCTTGCTCACAGCGTTGGTATCAAGTTGAGCTTGAAGGATAACTTCATTGATAAGAAAGACTTTGATGAAAGACTTGATTCATTATCAGAAGCAGCCTTTGGTGATCAATTCTCATTCACTAACCCTAAAGAACCATTAATCTCAGAATTAAAACAAGTATTGGAAAATGCTTACGTCGGAAAAGGAATCGAAAAATAAAGAGCAGGACATAACATGGTTAGCTCTCAAATTAAAACAAACAAGCCTCGGTAATCGTATTATGATTACTGAGGCTTGTTTGTTTTGAGCGGAAAGAGCCTTTATGTTCAGCGTTTACGCTGCAAATTTGAGTAAAAAAATAGTTATGTTCCAAATCTGTTTTTTTATTTCACAGAAAATTTGACTGATTTTAAAAAATGTTGTGTTAAAAATGTACTCCATAATGTATATCAGCTTAGAAGGCCGGTAGTTAAGAAAAACTCAACTATTACTTATTACACAGGATATTTAATAATTGAATTGATATTTTTTTAAATCTATACTCACAGTAATCTAAGGGAGAATAGAAATATACCTCTAACTTAGAAATTACATATGGACTGTAATGATAATAAAAAAATTATGAGATAGTCTAGATATATTTATCAATTTTTATTCAATTATTGCCATAAAAAGAAAATCATGATTACGATATACTTATTTTGTGCTCAATATATTCCAATAAGGAGTGATTATTTTGAAAATCACGAAAGAACAATGGAGTTGGATCTTTTATGATTGGGCCAATTCTGGATATGCAATCATTGTAACAACAGCTGTTCTGCCAGTTTATTTCAAATCCATCGCTCAAGGAAATGGGATTTCTAATGCTGGATCAACAGCCATTTGGGGCTATGCTAATAGTTTTGGAACACTGTTAGTTTCATTGTTAGCACCATTTTTGGGAGCGATGGCAGATTATCCACATTTTAAAAAACGCTTATTGAATCTTTTTTGTTGGTTAGCGATGATCATGACTGTTGGATTGGCGTTGGTTCCAGCCCAGCAGTGGCAGTTGTTGTTAGTGATTTATACGTTATCAAATATTGGCTTTTCAGCAAGTAATCTTTTCTATGATAGTTTTTTGATCGATGTAGCCAGTGATGAGGAAATGAATAAGATTTCTACGCATGGCTATGGTTATGGATATTTAGGCGGAGTGATCTCCTTTGCGTTATTTTTGATACTACAATTAACAGGTGGTTTCGGAATGTTGGATGGGGCTGGAATTGCTCGAAGTAGTTTTGTTCTTTCCGCTATTTGGTGGTTGATATTTTGGATACCAATCAATAAAAATGTTCATCAAAAATATTCACTTAAACCAGAGTCAACACCAATTGTGGATGGTATCAGGCGGGTATTTGCAACGATTCATCATATCAAACAATATAAAAAAGTGGCCTGGTTTTTAGTAGCATATTTTTTCTATATTGATGGAGTCGATACCATATTTACAATGGCCACTGCAATTGGAATGGATATAGGCATTAAAACGAATGAGCTGATGATTATCATGTTAGTTGTTCAATTGATTGCTTTTCCATTCTCAATTTTCTTTGGTTGGCTAGCTGATAAAACTTCAACTCGTAAAGGAATTATTTTAGGAATTATGGTTTATTTTATTATTTGTTTGTACGCGTTAAACTTAAAAACTAGTCGTGATTTTTGGATCCTAGCCATTTTAGATGGAACCAGTCAAGGTGGATTGCAAGCATTGAGCAGATCTTATTTTGGCAAAATCATTCCTAAAGATTCTGGTAGTGAATTTTATGGGTTTTATAATATACTAGGAAAATTCTCAGCTGTTATGGGACCCTTTATTGTAGCAGTTGTAACTCAAATGACTGGCAGATCAACTATTGGGGCAGCATCATTGAGCGGATTATTTTTGATTGGTCTATTGATTTTTATCTTCTTGCCTAAACTGTCTGGTCAAAATCAAGACAACTTAGCAGCGTGAAATCTATTTTTGATTTAAAATAATAATAGTAACAAAGTATAGCTTCACGAAAGCGAGGTAGTGCCGATGTTATCAACTATTGACAGAGCATCAGAGATATTGAGTGATGACACTGTAACGATATTTGAGATTCACAATGCTACTGGTATTAGCGAAAAAGCAATTAAGGAAGCTAGAGCTGCTAAGGATATTCCCAAAGTTGTTAATGATATGAAGTATTCGGAAGTATTGGCCTTAGAGGATTTATTTAATACGATTCAAATTGATTTTATTAATAGTCAAAATGATAATGATTTTTACAAATTTGTCGTTAGAATAGGTGAATGGTTTGAAGAATCAATTGATATTCAAACTGATTATTATGAATCTGATGAAGGAATGGACGATGACCTAATGGTTGCCACCGCCATCCAAACTTTAAATGATATCTCGACAAAGGATAAGTCATTAATGTTGGATCTGTATTTCAGTTATTCTAGGGATGAACAAAATATGAAATAAAGAAATAAGACTGATATTAGCGTAAAAGCTATATCAGTCTTATTTTAATTTAATGAAAGTTATTCTTGTCTAGCATGATGATACATATTAGTAGCTGAATCTGACATATCATTTAGAGTTGCCATATCTTCATCGGAAATGACGAAATCTAGTTTAGCATTGTCTAAAATGTGTTCTTTGTGAGTTGCCTTAGGAAGTGGTAAAGCACCATTTTGAACAATGAATTGGATAGCTAATTGGGCCACACTGGCTTTATATTTGTCAGCAATTCTTTGAACAGTTGGATTGCTTAACATTCTACCAGTTGCGAGTGGTGAATAAGCTTCAACTAAAATATCGTTATCTTTGGCAAAATGTGAAATTTTAGGTTCAGTATAACCAACATAGTATTGAATTTGATCAACAGCAGGTGTGACTTTAGCAGTTGACATTAAACTTGTTAGATCATGAACGTTAAAGTTTGAAACACCGATTGATTTAACTTTACCAGTTGCTAAGATTTCTTCCATAGCTTTCCAAATTTCTTGGTTAGCCTTGTCCCATTTTTCAACAGTTCCAGAAGTTGAAGACATTTCATTCCATGGGAATGGAGCGTGGATCAAGTATAAATCAAGATAGTCGATGTCTAAATTATTGAAGGTTTCTTCAAAATCATGTTTGGCACCTTCGTAAGTTTTTGTTTCACCAGGTAATTTAGAAGTTACATAAATTTGGTCACGAGCAATTCCAGAATCACGTACGGCTTGGCCGACTTCTTTTTCATTGCCATAAGCTAGGGCTGTATCGATATGACGATAACCAGCTTCCAAAGCATCAAGCACAGATTGACGAGTTTTTGAGGCAGGCATTTGCCATGTACCAAAAGCTACTTTGGGAATTTTAATACCATTGTTTAAAGTATAAGTTTCATTTAGTTTAGTCATTAAGTTACCTCTCTCATTTGATAAGCTCATTGTATAACTTAGAGTATACTGTAAGGCAAATATTTACTCCGGATATAATATGATTATTTTCGATTAGCCGTAATTAATCGGAAGTTGTAGGAATTGATGACTAATTCAATATCTTTATTTTGGAGATAATAATTTTTGCCTTCCTTAATGATCGTAGTTTCAGGATCAATAATGATTTTGTTGACCAGATTCTTGATATCAGCAATTGACATATTTACCACTAATTTTTTAGTGACGCGTCCAAAAACTAACGGTGTATAACAAACTTTTTCTAAAAATTCTTCGCGAGTTGGTATCATATTATTTCCACTTATTAATTAATTGAGAAGTCTCTTTAGTGTTATTGGTGAAGACACTATCCAGCTTCAATGTATTCAGGGCATCGTAATTATCATTATAGGTATTCAAAACCCAACCATTAGTTTTGAAACCATTTTTATGAGTTAATTTAACTAATTTTGGTGTCCATTGATCCAACTTAATAGAAATAAACTTAATATAACGGGGAGCGTTTTCGATTTGTTCACTGTATTGACGTTCGGTTACGGAATCCAGTAACCATAGAGTAGGGACGCTCTTGAGTGATTTGTGGAGAGTTTCGATACCAGGTAAACTTTCGTCTTGAAAAATAACATTGTTGGTCATTTTATGCTTTTTTAACTCTTTAACTAAAATTTTTTCAGTGTCAGTATTGTCGCCGGCATTCTTTTTTGTTTCGATAATATAGTGAACTTTTTTACCATAACGATTAAAGACATCTTTTAATTGATGAATTTTTTCACCGTTGTGTAATTTTACCTTACTGATCTTGGCAGCGGTTGAAGTAGAGATTGTTACGTTGTGACCAGTTGATTTCTTCAAGTTATCATCATGTGCGACAAATAATTTGTTATCCTTGCTGAGCCAAACGTCTTGTTCAATGTATTGACTGCCATCTTTGATAGCTTGATTGTAACCACTAAAGGAATGGTCAGGATTATTATAAGGACTGCCACGATGTGAAAAGATGATCGGTGATTCTGGTGCGGCGTGATTAACGCTTTGACTGATTGATGTTAGATTCTTAGCTTTGGGTGCGGCCGCAGCGGAAACAGTTGTCAGCGATAGTGGCAAACTAATTAAGATAGTTAATAAGAGAAATAGGACTGTTAACTTTTTTTTCATAGATAAATATCCCCTTAATTGAATAGATTCATTCATAGTTTACTCGCGAAAAAGGTGCCACCGCAAATTAATGTCGTGACACCTTAAATTAATAATTAAAATTTAAATTGATGATTCTTTGGTAACACTTGTTTCAAAGCCATTTGTTTGGTCTTTTCACGTTCTATTTTTAACTTTTTTTGTAATTGACGATTTCTCCAAAAACCATAAGCCGAAACAGCGAACGGGATTGTGGTAATAAGAAGTGAGGTAGGAATCAACCAGGGATTTTCACGTAAAAGCGCCATCTTTTCCTCATTATATTCCTTCATATCTTGATGTATATCTTCAGGTGTCAACATAATATCGCATCCTTTCAATAGTGACTAAATCATATCCTAAAATGAAACCGATGTCATTAATTGTGAGAAATAAATAAATTAACTTTCAATCGATTTGTTAAGATAGTTATATAAGTAATTTAATTGAAGAAGAATACTAATGAAAAGATATCAAACTTTTAAATTATTCCAATTGCGGGAAATTGCCCAACATAATTTGCCAGGAATCATCACTAAAGTTATGACGATGTTATTTTTCAGCTGGGGGATTGCGGCAGTGGAAATGATGAAACATAAGAATAATCGAAGTCATTATTGACGTTTGACTAGTTTAATTGCCAAAATGATCGTTTGTCTGATCGTTGGTGGATATTATATCTTCGTGATGCTTAACTGCCAGAAGTTATTTTGATACCGATAATACCGATTAAAAGTAAGGCTACAAAGACCCAAGTCAGTGGAGATAATTTATCTCCAAAGAGAATCACCCCAACGATGATCGAACCGACAGCTCCGATACCAGTCCAAACGGGGTAGGCTAAACTCATTGGCAATTTTTTGACAGCCAGAGCTAAGAAAAACATGCTCAAAAATAAACCGATAACAGTGTAAATGGCAAAGTTGATTTTGGTAAAACCGTGGCTGAGCTTCATGGTTGTAGCCCAAACCACTTCAAATAGTCCTGCAATAACTAAATAGATCCAATCCATAGAAATTTCCTCCAAAAAAATAAGTACCCTTAGCAATTCCTTCATTGGCCTAATGGAATTGGTAAGAGTACTTTTGTATTTGACACCCGGCGGTGTTTATTAATATCAGGTTATTCTAGCAAATAAAAAGGTGGTTGGCAAACATGATTCGAAAAATGAATTTAAATGAACTTGAAAAAGTCGGTCAGATTTGGCTTAATGGCAATTTGGAAGCTCATGATTTTATTGATAGAAGTTATTGGAAAAAACATCTGACTGAGGTTAAGCAACAATTTTTACAAGCTGAAATTTATGTTTACGTTGATAATCAAATCAAAGGTTTCACTGGTTTGAAAGATGATTACATTGCAGGAATATTCGTCGATAAAAATTTTCGTAATCAAGGTATTGGGAAACAATTATTAGATTATTTGAAGAAAAGTCACAATCAATTAACACTAGATGTTTATGAAAAGAACTTTCGAGCTCGAAAATTTTATGAAGACAATGGATTTAACGTCAGCTTAATGGATGTTGATTTAGAGAATAATGAGAAAGAATATCATTTACTTTGGCAAAAAAGTGATTGTTAAAATACTATTGATTTGTTTCTAATATAAAGTTGTCTTAATTTAGGATATAATAATGACAATCTAGTTATTTAATCGGTTAATTTAAATATATGGATGAATCTTTTTAAAAAGGTAGGTATTTTTATGGCAGATGTTGAAGCTTATATCAAAGATCTAAAAGAAACTATTATTAAACGAGATCCGAATCAATCAGAATTTCAAGAAGCTGTTTTTACCGTCTTAGAGAGTTTAAAACCTGTTTTAGAAAAGCATCCAGAATATATTAAAACAAATATTTTGGGTTCACTAGTTGAACCTGAACGTGTCTTTCAATTTCGAATTCCTTGGCAAGATGATGCTGGAAACTACCGAATCAACCGTGGATTCCGTGTCCAATTCAATTCTGCTATTGGACCATATAAGGGTGGCTTGAGATTACATCCCAGTGTTAACTTGAGTATTGTTAAATTCTTAGGTTTTGAACAAATCTTGAAGAATAGTTTAACTGGACTACCAATTGGCGGTGGTAAAGGTGGAGCTGATTTTGATCCTAAGGGAAAATCAGATTTAGAGATTATGCGTTTTTGCCAAAGCTTCATGACTGAACTTCAAAAATATATTGGACCAAATCTAGATGTCCCAGCTGGTGATATTGGTGTTGGTGGACGTGAAATTGGCTATTTATACGGTCAATACAAACGTTTGAACGGTTCACAAAGTGGTATTTTAACGGGTAAAGGTTTGGAATATGGTGGATCTTTAGCCAGAACTGAAGCTACTGGTTTTGGTTTGATTTATTTCTTAGATGCCTTAATTAAAGACCAAAAAGATTCCTTGAAGAGTAAAACCATTAAGATCTCCGGCGCTGGAAATGTAGCAATTTATGCTTTACAAAAAGCTCAAGAAAATGGTGCTAAAGTTGTAACCGTATCTGATTCCAATGGTTATATTTATGACCCAAATGGAATTGATTTGGCAACTGTAAAACAGATCAAAGAAGTTGAACGTGGACGTATCAAAGAATATGCTGATAAAATCAGTACTGCTAAGTATTTTGAAGGTTCGGTTTGGGACTTAGATATCGATTATGATATTGCTTTACCATGTGCCACTCAAAATGAAATCAACGAAGACCAAGCTCAATTGATGGTCAAAAATGGTGTTAAGTATATTGCTGAGGGTGCTAATATGCCAAGCAGTACCAAAGCAATTAAAGTTTATAAAGATAACCAAATTATTTATGGACCTGCCAAAGCCGCTAATGCTGGTGGAGTTGCTGTTTCGGCTCTAGAAATGAGTCAAAACAGTGAACGTCTTTCATGGAACTTTGAAGATGTTGATCACCAATTGAAGGGCATTATGGAAAATATCTACAAACAAATATCTGATGCTGATAAAGAATATGACTTAGGTAAAGATTATCAAGCCGGTGCTAATATTGCCGGATTTGAAAAAGTTGCTAAAGCAATGTTAGCTCAAGGTTTAGTTTAGATATTGGTTTATATTAACAATAAAAAAATCCGTATCAAATGATGCAGGTTCTGTTCTCTGAAGTTCGGTTAGAGCGTAAGTTAACAGAGTTATTATTATGATGCCGCTCTCCGCAAGAAAGAAAAAATTGGCTGGAACATAGCGGGCACAACTTGAAGCCTCTTGTATCAAGAGTCTTCAAGCTTGGCCTTTTACTAATCCGGCAAATACCGCCGAATAAGTAAAACTTCGCTATTGAGCCATTTTTTCTTCCTTGCTCCGAGCTAGTTGGTGTTTTCTATACTATGTATATAATTGAAGACCTTTTTTATATTACTGACTTTAACTGGATATTTAGTATTAAGATGTATCTTTCTAAGAATAAGCAAAAGCCCGTATTGACTGAAATATGGCTCTTACTCAAGTTCGGTTATTAAGTGGGCTACATCTCCAAATAAATAAATCACACTATATTATTTATGACTTCTCAATTAAGAGATTCACAATAATATGGTGTGATTTTTATCTTAAATTAATAACGATCAACCAGTTATCTAGTCTGGAACAACAAAGCCGATTGGCTCAGCAGTAAAATCATTCTTAGCAATTTATTGCTTAGAATGAGGTCGAGCTTGAAGACGATGTGAATTTCATCGGCTTCAAGTTGACCTACTGCGTTCCAGCCAAATCGGCTTTGTTGTGGAAGACGGAATTTTTAACTAAATATCAGAAAGAACTGAAATATCAGTTAATACAGGCTTTTTGAGTTTAAAATATGTTTTTTCATTGACGAAAATAAACAA
>NZ_JQCF01000002.1 GCF_001438805.1 Companilactobacillus kimchiensis | reverse complement strand
TTAATTTTAGAGACTTATGTCACAGCCTCTTATTTTTTTCGTATATATAGGTAGTTGACCCTTCAACTGGACCATCATTGTCAGGGACATTCTTAGAACAATGCTAGATATAAACCAAATAGTAAAATAACGACATAAAGTCCCATTTTTCCGGTTAATAATTTTGTACCAAATTGTTTAGAATTACTGATAAAACCTACAATTGCTACGATAACTAAGAGTACTAAGCCCCAACCTAAGAGTCTAATGATCATAAAGGAAACCTCCTAAATATAATTTCAGCTTTTATTGTCGTCGGATTTTGGACATTCATTTTTTAATTGTCTAAATATTGAATAGCATAATTAACTTGGTCAAGTGTAAATCTCTCATCAGTCTGTGAGGTAAGTTGTTCGTATATCCAGGAATAGACACTATACTTATTATATAATTCGGGAAGAAAAAACGCCGATATTCTTATATAATATTTATTTTTATGAAAAACTAATGGATTACTTATGTAAAATACATTAATATGTAATATTATCAGAAAATAAAATCGTTTTCTTGAAAACACTTTCTCTTTTCTGCTATAATACTTGCATTGTGAAAGAACTGCTGGGTATTTTTTCTAATCTAGCAGTTTTTAAATTGAGAGAATGAAATATCAAACGTATTTCAATGAGGGAGTTTTAATTAATGAATGCATTAAATCTATTGATTGGTCTTATGCCAATGATCGGATGGGGACTATTTCCCATTCTTACTGGTAAATTTGGCGGTAAACCAGTTAATCAAATCCTTGGAACAACTTATGGTACTTTGATTTTTGCCATAGTAGTTGCACTTGTTCGTCAGACACCAATGTTAGGTGGCAAAGAATTTCTCTTTACTTTCCTATCAGGTGCTTTTTGGTCATTAGGTCAAATCTTAGTATTTTATGCTTTTTCTGAGATGGGTGTTTCCAGAACTATGCCAATTTCAACTGGTTTCCAATTAGTCGGAGCTTCATTATGGAGTGTCCTGGTCCTTGGTGAATGGGCTAAAGGCAGTGCCAAAATGATTGGTTTCTCAGCGATTGTCCTGATTATCTTTGGTGTTTGGTTGACAACTTTTAGTGAAAAGAAGTTACCTAAAGAAGATGGTGGTTTCAATGCCGTTAAGGGAACAATCTTAGTTGCGTTTGCTGAAATTGGTTACTTAGGTTACTCAGCTTTCCCACAAGCAGTTACCGTTAATGGTTTTGAAGCATTTTTGCCTCAAGCCTTAGGTATGGCAGTGGTCGCTACGATCTTTGCAGTAGTTACGAAGAAGAATCGTTCTGAGAAGCCATTTAAGGCAAAGAGTTCATATACGAATATTATCAGTGGGTTCTTCTTTGCATTTGCGGCTTTGACATACTTGATCTCAGCTCGTCCTAATGTTAATGGATTAGCTACTGGTTTTATCCTTTCACAAATGAATGTTATCATCGCAACTTTAGGTGGTATTTATATTCTGCATGAAAGAAAGACAAAAAAAGAAATGGTCTTTATTCTATCTGGTTTAGTATTAGTTGTTATTGCCGGTAGTGTAACAACACTTCTATAATAAAAAGCAAATTAAAAACACGTTGGAAAATTAATTCCAGCGTGCTTTTTTGTTATATATCAGAGAGTTTTTAAATTGAATTGGTCTATCTTTTACTAATTATACAAAATTGGGAGGATATTTATTTGTACGTAGTATTAATGAGAAAATTATATTTTGTAATGTATATCTAAGGAGTATATTCGCCAGATATTTCTTATCTATCTGACAAGTAGAATATAACCCCAAATGAAATAGGAGTTAAATAATATGCTCAATTATTTAGTATTATAATCACGTAAAGTTGGTGGGGTATAAGTATTGATGAATTGACCAATTTCCGTTAAAGAATCACTAAACAGTAGGGTTTTACGAGTCCTCTCTTCCATGAATCCTCGATCGGTCATGGAATTAAAAAAGCTTTCTAGGTCGTCATAATAATGATTGATGTTGTAAAAGACACAAGGACTGGTACTGTCGCCAATGATTGTCCAAGAGAAGGCCTCAGAGATTTCTTCTAGTGTCCCAGGCCCTCCAGGCAGAGCGATATTTGCGACAGAGTCATTTAACATAGCTTGTTTCCTTTGCGACATATCAGAGACAATATCCAATTTGGATAGTTGATTGTGTGATAGTTCTCGACTAGCTAACTCGGTAGTAATAATCCCGTGTACGAATCCATGATTATTGAGGACACTGTCAGCAACGACACCCATTAATCCGTAACGACCACCGCCATAAGTTAATCCGTAATTATTTTTAACGATCCATTGGCCGAGCTTTTTAGCACCAGTCGTATAAATTTCTTCATTTCCTGTGGACGCACCACAATATACTGCAATGTTTTTCATGATTTTTCTTTCCTTAGATATCAAAATTTGTCTCTCGCTTGAGTCGGCGATAATACATTAGTGATGGTGTATCCAGTGCATCTAGGGCATTTTGTTGATCATCAGAAAGATTTCTCGTACTCAAAGCTAGTAAAATAAAAGTTGTGTAAAGTTTTTTGGGTGCTAGATCAAGTTTAGTTGTATCGCTATCACGTTTGAGATCACGATGTAAGGCACTCACAGTAAGCAGGGGAGTATTAGCACCACGATTACGACTTAAGAATAGATTATCATTATTCCAATATGAACGGTATGGTTCGACATACGCTTTGTATAAATTTAAGAATCTCTCCTCAGCATCATCAAATTTCATTTGCTCAAACTTTTGATAAAAATTTGGTTCCAAGGCATCTTTATAGTTAAAGCCCTTAGAGATGATCAAGATAAGCAATCTGGTGTAGATACTGAGTGGTGCGGCCAAATAATCTGGCAATTTCAAAAAGACCACGGTTGGGAAATCTGATTGTTTAGCGACCGTTACGCTGTTGATGTTAAGCGTGGGAATCTCAGGACTTTTTTTAACGCCAAAGAGGTACTTAAAGTAGACGTTGAGGTTACTGATAACCTTGTTGATAGTGCTAGGACTAAGCTGTAGGTTATCGAGCATAAAGTTTTTGAATAAGCGGACATCCATTTCATGAACATCTTTAATATCTTCCGATATTTTATAATCATTATTGTGTTGAATCGTGTAGGTAAAGAAATCATTAAGTGAATTCATATATTCTGTGTGTGCTTTGGGTGAGATCTGCCGAGTTTTTAAGTAGGCCTCAAAGCCAGATAGATAAGGAATTTTAACCATAGTAGAACCTCCGATACTTATTATACAGTTAGTCAAATTTACTCACAAAAATAAAGTAAAAAAAAGAACCAGGTTGATACCCCCAGCTCTGTTTGAGTTTTAATTAACATTTACGTCTAAAGCAGTTTCCCCAGCAGCAATATTCTTTTCTTCAAAAGTACCCATATCTTTGACCGCATCAGAATTAGTGATAATGGTCATAATTGAAGTAGCCTTTTTGGCAGCTTGAACTTGTGCTAGATCCATAGTAGCCAATTTTTGACCAGCTACAACAGTATCATTTTCTTTAACAAACATTTCAAAAGGTTTGCCATTTAATTCTACGGTATCAATACCTAAATGGAGCATTATTTCTAGTCCATGAGCAGAGGTGATCATTAAAGCATGCTTGGTTGGGAACACGGTACCGATGATACCACCGATTGGAGCAACGATTTCATCACTAGTTGGCATTATAGCAAAGCCATCGCCCATTAATTTTTGTGAGAAAACTGGATCACTGACTTTGTCCAAATGAACCAATTTACCAGTAGCGGGTGAAACAAACTCGTCAATCTTTTTTCTTGAGAATAATCCCATTTTATCTTCCTCCTTGAAATTCTTAGCAAGATACCTCTGTGATGAAATGATCGTTTTTGAAGGTTCGAGGAGAGTTCAAAGGGATCAAAAATTACAGTAAGTTAATTTCACTAATACGCTTACATTTCAAGCGTCAATATAATTATAAGGAATTTATTCTGATTTGCAAGAAACGATATTGCACTTTTTAAGTAGTGGGTAGCATATACTAAGGCTAGACAAAAAGGTGGTGCGAAAGATGCAAACAATTTATTATCATAGTTTTAAAATAGAACAGCATAATTATCTGTTGGGTGCCACCAGTAATGGATTGGCATTTGTTGGTTCTCAGGATGGGGATGTGACGGAATTAAAGCAATTTTATCCTGAGGCGGTCTTAGTTGATAGTAAGGCACAGGTCAATGATTACAGGGTACAATTAGAAGAATATCTTCAAGGTGTTAGAAAAGAGTTTACAATCAAGCAGGATATTACGGGGACTTCGTTTCAAGAGGCTGTCTGGCAACAAGTAGCACAAATTCCTTATGGTCAGGTTAGTAATTATACCAAAATTGCTCAAGCTATCAATCGGCCTCAGGCAATTCGGGCTGTCGGAACAGCAATCGGTAAAAATCCCTTGTTGATGGTAATACCATGTCATCGGGTCTTGACTAAGACGGGGAAGCTTGGTGGTTATCGGGGCGGATTGCAGATGAAACAGACATTATTAAATTTAGAAAAATAGATTTTATCCGGCATGTCTGTTTAGATCAAATGGAGATGCTTTTCTTTTGGAGAAAAAAGTTTTATACTCAATTTAAACATTTGGTGAGTAAACACTCACTCACCTATTTAACGGAGGTCATATCAAATGTATAATACAGTAATTTCATTAAATAGAATTATTAAAAAATTTGGTAAACAAACAGTTTTGAATAATATTAATTTTCAGATTCCGCAAGGACGAATCATTGGCCTGATCGGACCATCTGGAGCAGGTAAGTCGACAATCATTAAAATCATCTTAGGGATGGAGATTCCAGATTCCGGTCAGACAACCGTTTTTAACCAACAGATGCCTAATCGACTGTTACTTGGTAAAATTGGCTATATGGCGCAATCAGATGCCTTATACGAGCAGTTAACGGGGCGCGAGAACCTGCAATTCTATGCAGATATGAAAGCTATTAAGGGACGGGCAGCCAATCAACAGATTCAGCATGTTACCCAAGTGGTCGAATTGACCACAGCCTTAGATAAACGAGTTAGTGGTTATTCTGGTGGAATGAAACGGCGTTTGTCATTAGCAATTGCTCTTTTAGGATTTAATCAGATCTTGATCTTGGATGAACCGACGGTCGGAGTAGATCCAGCTTTACGAAGAAAGATTTGGACTGAGTTACAGAATTTGCGAAATCAAGGGAAAACTATTCTAGTAACCACTCATGTGATGGATGAAGCTGAATTGACTGATGATGTGGCTTTATTACTGGGTGGACAGATCATTGCGTATAATGACCCAGCTAGTTTGAAACAAGCGTATCAAGTAGATTCAATTGAAGATGTTTTTTTGAAAGCGGAGGCGCAGCAAAATGAGAAGAATCTCTATCGCTAAACGAGTTACTAAAGAATTATTACGTGATAAAAGGACCTTGGCTTTAATGTTTTTAGCACCAATTCTAGTATTATTTTTGATGAAACTAGTCTTCTCCGTGAATTCATCCACTGATGTTGATTTAGCAACGGTCAATGTTAACACTAGCTTGGTCAACACTCTTGATAAAGTCAGTCATATCTCAACTAAGCAGTATCAATCTAATCAAAAGGCGCAGCAGGCTTTGGATGACAAAAAAGTCGATGCAGTGATCAATTATCGCAATAGTGACTTTTACGTTACCTATGCTAATACAGATGCTAGTAAAACGAATCTTACAAAAGCAGCTTTGAAAAGTTCAATCATCGTCAATACTACTAAGCAGTTACAGACGACTTTACAAAAAATCCAGGCACAAGTGCCTAATGCACCGGAGAATCGGGTCCATCAGAGTAAAATTCATAATAAATATCGCTATGGGGATGCTGATACCAGTTTCTTTGATAAAATTGTTCCGATCCTAATGGGATTCTTCGTCTTTTTCTTTGTCTTTTTAATTTCGGGAATGGCATTATTGAATGAGCGGACATCAGGAACATTGAATCGTTTATTAGCAACTCCAGTTAAGAGATCAGATATCGTTTTTGGTTATATGCTCAGTTATGGCGGGTTGGCTATTATTCAAACCTTGATTATTGTTCTCTTTACGGTTTGGGCGTTAAATGTCGAAGTGGTTGGTAATATCTTTTACGTAATTTTAATTAACTTCATTCTAGCGTTGGTCGCTTTAGCCTTTGGTATCTTAATGTCGACATTTGCCAAGTCGGAGTTTCAAATGATGCAATTTATTCCCTTAGTTATTGTTCCACAGGTCTTTTTCTCCGGAATTATTCCCTTGGATACGATGGCTAATGGGGTGAAGGTGATTTCGTATATTCTACCGTTGAAGTACGCTGGAGATGCTCTGACTGGCATCGTAATGTCGGGCGATGGCTTGGTAAAAATTTTACCATCGATTGGAATCTTATTGATCTTCTTAGTTGTTTTAACGATGTTAAATATTATTGGTTTAAAAAAGTATAGAAAGGTTTAGAAAAGATGGAAAAAGCATTTGAGGATTTAAACGACTGGTTAACAACTAGTGATATGCCTAATGGTAAGAAAAAGGTTTTGCAAGCAGCTATAAAATTATTTTCGGTTCAAGGATATGATGGAACCTCTACAGCACAGATTGCCGAAAGTTCAGGTATGAGTCAGGCTACCATTTTTAAGTATTTTAAATCAAAGGATGACTTGTTGTTATTTATTATTGATCCAATTATTGAACATATCTTACCAGCTTATGGGAAAAGTTTTACCGAACAGGTCAAACAGAATAAGGCGGATCTGGCAGGAATCGTGCATTTTATCGTTACCAATCGTTTTCAATTTTTAGTACAGAATAAAGATGCGGCTATTATTTTGATCTCACAGGTTTTAATTAATGATAAAGTACGTAATATGTTAATAGATAAAATCATGACAGTTAAAGGGATGTTCCTAGATAATGTCTGGCAGTCATTACAGGACACTGGGGAGATGCGAACCGATATTGAGCCGGTAGATTTTATTAGATTAGTCGTTAGTCAGTTACTATTTTATTTTTTACAGAGTCAGAGAATCCTTGATCATGCTAATGAGCAGCAAATTCAAATGGATTTAGAACAGATCACTAAATTAGTTATTCGAGCCATCAAGAAATAATTTATCTACTAAATCGGTTGTGATATGCTTGTTCTATATTATTTTTAGACTGGAGGAGAGTACTTAAACTTGAATTTAGAAGCTATTTTAAAAGAAGAGTTTGGTTATGATACTTTCCGACCGGGCCAAAGACAACTGATCGAGAAGGTAATGGCCGGTAAGAGGGCTATGGGAATCATGCCAACCGGTGGTGGGAAATCCATTTGTTATCAATTACCGGCTACAATACTTCCAGGAATAACCCTAGTTGTTTCACCTTTGATATCTTTAATGAAAGATCAAGTTGACAGTTTGAACGAAGTTGGTATTCCAGCTACTTATCTGAACAGTACTGTGGAGTGGCACGATCGTGAAGAGAGAATGCGTTATATCGAAAGTGGTGCCGTAAAGCTATTGTTTGTTGCCCCAGAGAAGATTGTTGATGATGAATTTTATAGTTGGCTAACCGCCTTAGATATATCATTGATAGCAATTGACGAGGCACATGTTCTCTCGTCTTGGGGACATGACTTTCGAGATAGTTATCTTAAGATGATCGAACCATTAAAACAAATACCAGGAACTCCAGCTTGGTTAGCGTTGACGGCTACTGCTACCGAACAAGTTCAAGATGATTTAGCTAATATCTTGGATATTACTGATCAGAACATTATCAAAACTGGTTTTGATCGTGATAATTTGGCTTTGAAGATTGAGCGTGGTATTGATAAAACTGAATTTATTTTAAATTATGTTAAATCCCATATCGATGAATCAGGTATTATTTATGCTGGTCGTCGTGAAGATGTTGATAATATCTATAATTTTTTAAAAGATAATGAAGTTAAAGTTGGACGCTATCATGCTGGATTGAGTGATCAAGAACGCCATCAGCAGCAAGAGGATTTTCTATTTGATCGAATTAATGTTATTGTCGCGACTAATGCCTTTGGAATGGGTATCAACAAGACTAATGTGCGCTATGTCCTGCATTTTACTATTCCAGGTACAATTGAAAGCTATTATCAAGAGGTCGGCCGTGCAGGACGTGATGGTTTACCAGCCGAAGCAGTCTTATTATATGCTCCTGTCGATCTACGATTGCATCAGTTCTTTATTGATAAATCCCAGGGTGATGATCAATATAAATTTAGTCTTAAGAATAAATTATTTGAGATGAGTCGTTATGCCGAAACTGAATCTTGTCTGATGAAATTTATTTTAGATTATTTTGGTGAAACCGAGACGAATCCTTGCGGTCGTTGTTCCAATTGTTTAGATGATCGTGAAGTTGTTGATATCACTTCAGATGTTCAAAAGGCACTTAGTTGTGTCGTACGAATGAATCAAAAGTATGGTAAAAAGGTTATTACCCGTGTATTGGTTGGTAAGGATGATATGGCTGATGATTGGCGCCATTTTGAAAAATTATCGACCTTTGGAATCTTTAAAGATAAGACTTTAAAGGAGACTAGTCGTTTGATTGATTTTTTAACCGCTAATGGTTTTTTAAGAAGTAGTGGTGGGGAGTATCCAATTCTATTATTGTCCGAGAAGGGTTCCGCCGTGTTGAAGGGTAAAGTTAATGTAGCTCGTAAGCGAGAGCTTGAACGAGTACCTGCGGCTAAACCAATGGTGGCTGATGGTAGTTTTGATGTTGCACTCTTTGAAAAACTCCGATCTTTGCGCCTGAGTTTTGCACGTAAGCAGGGATTGCCACCATTTATGATCTTTTCGGATAAAACACTCAAGGATATGTGTGTTCGGATACCAACTAATAATGGTGAATTCTTAGCCGTCAGTGGTGTAGGGAAAGTAAAACTTGAACAATATGGGGCAGATTTCATTAATGAAATCAAAGAATTCCAAGAAGCTGAATAGAATTAATGATGAAAGTAGCTATAATAGCTACTTTTTTATATTCAAGGGAAGTTAAATGTTTTACGAAAACATTAAAAGAAGATAAAAACAAATCAAAAGAGAGAAGTTTAACAAAAGCTTGTTAGACTAGGGTGTATGGACCGAAAATAATTGGATGATTTGAAAAGTGGTTAAATATTGGTCTACAAATAGTTGATTTTGAAGTAGGAAGACGTCTTAGAAGGACCTTTAAACGTGATTTCGCGATGAGTTGTTACCCTGAAGATACGAAAACGTTCAATAAATGCGTTTAAAATTGATCAGTTATTAGAATAATAGTATAAATGAATTTAAATGTTTTACGAAAACATCAACAAAAAAAACAATACAAAAGAACAAAACCAACAAATAAGTATAAAATAAAAATATATGACGAAAGGGAGTAAAAAATGAAAAAAGTAGCAATAATTTCAGATATCCACGGTAACTTCACTGCTTTTAAAAACGTGATTGCAGATGCTGAATCACAAAATGTTGATGAATATTGGTTTCTTGGCGACCTTTTAATGCCTGGACCTGGTACCGATTCTATTATGGAGCTACTCAATTCGATTAATACTACCCAAATGATCCGCGGTAATTGGGACGATTTCCTATTTGAGGATATCTTGACGATTGGTCGTAAGTACATTCAAGAGCCCCAAACCACCTACATAGTTGAGCTCATCAAATATGTTTCAGATCACATTGCCCCTAAATACCTTAATCAAATGCAGCAATGGCCAATCTACTCAGAAACCAAGATTAGTGGTTTAAATATCCTTTTGACGCACAATTATCCGGCTCAAAATCATGGTCATGAGCTTTTACCATATAAAAAACAGCAAAATTTCGATAAATTGCTCTTTAATAAACCATATGACATAGCTATTTATGGTCATACACACCATCAACTATTTAGAACCAGTAGCAATGATCAATTAGTCATTAATCCTGGTTCCATTGGACAACCATATACCGCTTGGGATAATTTCAATGCTGACAGACGCGCTCAGTACACGATTATAACTTTTGATGATACTGGTTACGGTGGAATTGATTTTAGAAAAGTTGCATATTCAATTGATGATGAATTGAAATTTGCTGAAGAAAATAATTTGCCATTCTTTAAACTGTATAAAAAAATCTTTACTGATGGCAAAGCATTTACACATAACAATGAAGCTTTGAATAAACAAATTGAAAAATATGACTATAAAAAAGATGTTTTGAAATATTTAGATCAATTAGCTAGATTTAAAGAAAATAGTTCCGAAAATAGTTAGCTTCTTATAATACATATTATGTAACCCTGAATATGAAATTCTCTTTTATTCAGCAAAATCCATATTTTGATCACTACTCTATTTACCTTTCTATAGTTTGATACCCATATAATTCAGTACGCTATTTTTATTACTAGTAACACAAAAGCAATCCATTATGATTAATATCTAATGGATTGCTTTTGTGTTTTTATTAGTACGTCAGATAAAATTGATTAAAAGCAATCTTATTAAAGCTACATGTCTAAATAACAATTGATGAACAATATTACATCTATAAGTATAAAATTACCTCTAACCCGTAAAATTTTAAATATATGTGACTATGAACATATATTGCTAAAAATTCAGAATGTTACAGACTCAAATAGATAATCATTCATCTATTACTACTGATTAAATCCAAGTTGGTGTTCCATAAGTTCCTCTTAATTTCAAATGTCACATCAAAATCATTACCTACGAACTACAGAAATTATTCTGGATTTTGATACTAGAATTAATGACAAACATAATGCAGTCAAGGAAAATATGGTAATACCGATAACTTGATAGTGGAAAGAAATACTTTGAGAGTTCATTGCTTTAGAAATAATCGACAAAATTGCTAATCCAAATGCCCCACCAATTTGGAGCATGACATTGATCATACTAGAACTGACACCAGATAAATTCTGTGCTGTATTCTCCACTGCAATACTGGTAACGGGACTTAAGACTAACCCTTGACGATTCCAACTGTGATCATAGGTAGAGCTACTGCCAGCCAATAATTAAACCCTGTTTTATATAATGATAGGCTACCAAAACCAATGGTTGTTATAATTAAACCAACAGTCATTAGTGGTATACTGCCAAATTTTTTAGTTAAATAACTGACCATATCGGCAGAAATGAAATTAAAGATAGTCATTGGTAAGAACGAAACTCCAACCATGATGGGACTTAGCTTATAGTCGTTTTGCAGCATGAGCGGAGTAAAGAACCAAAAACCAGTGATTGCTGCGGAGTAAGAAAAACGAATAATATATGCCATATTACGCTTAGTTGTTTTAAACAAATTTAATGGCAAAATTGGTTTATCGGTGGTGTACTCGTGATAAATAAAATAAATCAATAATAGTAATCCGATGGTCAATGAAATCAAATGTGAACCAATGCCACTGATACCATTGATGATAAAAATCATTGCCAAACACGAAATAATTGAACCAGTTAAATCTAATCTTTCCTTTCGGATGGTTCCTTTTTGTAAGAATTTCATTGATAATCCAATTAAAATGATAACAATAGGGACATTAACCAGAAACCCCTATCTCCATGACAAAAGAGTGGTTATTCCAGCGCCTATGATAAGACCTAGACTTACACCAATTCCAGACACGGCACCGTACATAGAGATGGCCACTACCCTATTATTTCCAGTGAAGGAATCCATGATAATTGCGAGAGTTGCTGGTGCAATAATAGCTGCCCCAATTCCATGTAGGGCTCTAAAGATAATTAATAATGTGGCCGTTGGCGATAGACCGACTAGAGTCGAACTTATTCCAAAAATCATTAGTCCTAGAATGAAGAGCCTTCTTCTACCGAAAATGTCACCTAATTTTCCGCCTAATAATAAAAGGCTTCCAAAAGTTAGTGCATAGGCATTACTGATCCAAGCTGCTGAGCTTGGATTCATATGTAAAGAACTACTTATTTCTTTTGAACAGGTAAATACAAGTGATGTATCAACAAGTATGATGAAATATCCCATTAGTACAATTATCATTGTTAAAATATTTTGATTTTTTTCATAACTACATATCCTTTAATAATTTATGTAGCTATATTAGTTCTGAATCGGATAATGTGGAAGAAACTCTTTTTTATCAGAGTATTAAATACAATTTACAACCCAAAGGATATTCTTAATATGATTGAATTATCAACCTTAAATATTTTTAATACCGTCGTCGAATCAGGTAGTTTTTCTTCGGCCTCTACCAAATTATTCATGTCCTCGCCTGCTGTGTTGCATCGAATGAATGGTTTGGAAGAATCACTTGGCGTTTCAGTCTTTGTTCGTAACGCGCAAGGAATAACCTTAACCAAACCGGGTGAAGTGCTATATTCTAATTCTAAAAAACTGCTCGAACAAAGTGAACACATTGTGAATATAGTGAAAAAAAGTGCGATGGAGACCAATCTAACAATTAGAATTGGTAGCGCCATAATTAATCCTATTGGTGATTTAAATGGGCTATGGAATCGAATTGCACAACGTTTACCGCAGTATCATTTACAATTTATCCCTCTAGAAAATGAGACATTCAAATTCCCTGATACTTACAATAATATGGGTAAAAAAGTTGACATTTTATTTAGTCCATATGGTATGAATTCAGTTCAGGATAAAATTAATTTTATTGAAGTTGGACGTTACAATTTTACTATTATGATGCATGTCAACGATCCACTAGCAAATAAAAAATCAATAGAGCTTGCTGATTTAGAGGGAGCTAGTGTTAATATGATGCCCATCGGTATGTCAAAGGAGATTGATCATGAAATCAAACGACAGGATTTAAAAATAAACTTAATCAATACAGATGCTCATTACACTATTAATACTTTTAATAGATTTACTGCATCGGGAAAATATTTACTATCCTTAAGTTGCTGGAACAATGTGTTACCTGGATTAATCAACAAGCCATTAGATGTTCCATTTAGCCTGCCCTATGGTTTCATTACCACAAATAAACCTGATGAGAGCTTGAAATTGTTCATCGATATTTTAAAATCTGAAATAAAAAAATAAACATCTTCCCAGGCCTTCAATCATCTTGAGAAGATGTTTATTTTTTTAAAGATCATGTTCAATTTCTCTGATTTTATTCAACATATTGTCGGTACCTGGTTTGCTAATACCAAAGCTTTCCTTGGAATATTTATCAGGCTTGTCAATTATTTTAATTACAAAGTCGGCGATACTAGACCTTGAGATCATGGTTCCCTTAAAGGTTTCACCTTTTTTGGTCAATTCATAGTCGACTTCATCATCATTTGTCATATAGGCAGCTCGGATAATACTGTATTGTAATTGGCTATTCTCGATGATCTTGGCGGCTTTTCTTGTGTCTTCTTTGGATTCATGACCAACATAATTCTCAACCCAAGATCCAAAAGGATCGGGAACTTCGTGGTATAGTCCTGAGCCAGTGATCCAGATAAGTTTATTGGTACTTGAGTCTGACATTGCATCTACAATGTTATGGGCCCACTGTTCCATATTGCCATTCAAATTAGCATAGACGATATCTTGTCCAACAAGGACTTCTTTAAGAAGTTCCTTATCACTGACACTACCTTCAATAATATTTACATTTCGGGCATCGTGTAGCTTATTTAATCTCTGGGAATTCCTTAGAATCAAAGTTAGTTTGTAATCCATATTATTGAGTAATATTTTCTCAACGATTCTAGCAATTTTACCATTAGCACCTAAAATTAATATGTTTTTCAATGGAATTTCTCCTTTATCTAATGAATCGTATATCCACCATCAACTGAAATACCTTGTCCAATAATGTAACTTGCATCATCGCTACATAGGAACAAAACAACTTTTGCTACCTCTTCTGGGTGTGCTAATCTACCGATTGGAATTTCTTTGATAAGATCATCCATAGCGTCTTTTTCAGTGGAATCCATTCGATCGACCATTGGTGTGTGAATAATACCAGGACAAACGGCGTTGATTCTAATACCATCTTGAGCGTATTCAAGTGCACTACTCTTAGTCATTCCTAAAACACCATGCTTTGAAGCGTGATAAGCACTACGTCCCGCAATACCAACTAATCCACCCATGGATGAACAATTAACGATGGCGCCTTTTGATCCCTGTTTGCTCATTTGTTTTAATTCATATTTCATTGATAAGAAGACGCCTTTTAGATTGATGTCCAAAACTTGATTATATTCATCAAGTGAGAGATCTTCAGTTTTAGTTGCTGGACTTTGAATACCAGCATTGTTGTAAGCAAAATCAAGATGTCCAAATTTTTTAACGGTAAAGTCGACCATATTTTTTACGTCGGTTTCATTTGAAACATCGCATTGAAATGATGCAGCTTTATAGCCTTGTTGTACCAATTCTTCAGCTTCCTTTTTAGGTTCATGTCTTCCTGCTAAGACCACTGAAGCACCTGCTTTAGCAAATAAGGTTGCGGCACTCAAACCAATACCAGTTCTTGCTCCAGTAACAATTACTACTTTTCCTGTAAAGTTTTCCATCTTGTTTATCTCCTATTTAATTAATTGAAAATTCATATTTAGATTCCCTGATTTATTTAAGAATGAAAGATCAGAAGTGATGTGTCCTATTTTTTGTAGTTCGTCAATAATTTCACCAGTCTGCTTATAAAAAATCACAAAACTGTGACGTGGTGCCCAATAAGCAATATCTCCTGATTCATAGCTACTAGTTTTCGCCTTTTTTGCTGGCAACTTTTCTGGGAATCGATAAGTCATTTCTCTTGAGTAAAGATTCAACATTTCTAAATTCAATGGGAATCGAGAAATTAATTCTTTTGAAGTATCACTGTCGTTAAAATTGGCATTCAATTCTTTATTGTCTACTGTGATTTTTACTTTAGTCATTAATTTAAACTCTCCTTGTTATTTAGCCTTGTTTTGTAGGATAAACGGTAAATTCATTGATATTAACGTCTTCTGGTTGGTCAATAGCGAAGTTGACTACTCGAGCAATGGCATCTGGTGTAATACCTACTGATTTATAAAGCTTATCCATTCCTTGTTTAGCATTCTTATCAGTGATGTGTTGAAGCAATTCAGTATTGATAGCAGCTGGGTAAACCGTGGCTGTGCGAATATTAGTCTGTTCTTGAGCACTTTCCATTCTGATAACTTCCATTAGATTTCTAACGGCAAATTTAGTAGCTCCATAGACACCAGAGCCGATAAAACTCTTTAAACCAGCGACTGATGATGTAGTGATGATTTGACCATGTTTTTGAGCAGTGAAATCGGGCATTACTGCTGCTACTCCGTTAAGAACACCTTTTAAATTAACATCGATCATGGCATTCCATTCATTGGTTTTTAAGGCACTGATTGGTGAAGTTGGCATGATACCAGCATTGTTATAAATAACATCAATTGCTCCAAACTTCTCTTTGGCTAAGGCTACCAAGGCCTTCAAATCTTCTGGATCAGTAACGTCGGTCACACGATAGGCAGCCTTGCCACCATTATTGATGATATCTTGGCTGATTTGACTCAAACGTTCTTCACGTCTAGCTCCTAAAACAACGCTAGCTCCGTTACTTGCTAAGAGTTTAGCTGTTGCTTCTCCGATTCCTGATGATGCTCCGGTAATTACAACTACTTTATTTTCTACTGACATATTAAATGTTCTCCTTTTTTATTTTGATACTATTAAGTTCTAATAAAACGATGGCTTATCCCATTCAGTATTTGGTTCTACAACACCAATACTTTCTGATTTATAAAGATTGGGATCTAACACAATATCCGTTACTAGTTTCGCCACAGCTTGACGTGTTACTTGAGTACCCTTCATTGGTTGACCTTGTGGAACGACTTGATATTTATAGTTTCCATCTTGGTTATAAAGCCAACTCATTCTTAGAAAAGTATAATCTAGCTTGCTTTGATCAATAACGGCAGCGGCTTTTTTAATTCCGGCATAGTCACCCATCATTTGTGCATTCCATTGACCAAACTTTCCAGCCACTTCATCATAAATACCTAAACCACCAGCGACAATTAATCTTTGAACTTGGTTATCATTCATAGCCTTAACAATATTTTTATTTGCATCAATGAAATGTCCTGTTGCCATATAAACAATATTTTGGTTCTTAATAGCACTTTCCAAATCAGAGATATTGTTCCAATCCCCATCGACTAAGGTTATCCGGTCGTTATTTTGATAATCAGTAAGTCTTTGGCTAGCTCGTCTAGCAAATAAGGTAATCTCTGTATCGGTATTTTCCAATAGCATTGGAATTAGATATTTGGAAATATTACTGGTAGCACCTAATAAAATTATTTTTGTCATATTTTTCTCCTAAACTTTTTGTTCATATCAGATCATTTTTGCTTGACTCGTTCTTGATTACAAATACTAGTATAATAGGATTTGATAATAATAGAAGAATCCAACAATTGATATGGTATTAACTAATGGTTGATACTATCTTGGGGAGTAATAATATGGATATAACACAGTTACAAACATTCGTTAGAGTTAGCCAATATGGAAGTTTTACAAAAGCCGGTGAACAGAGCTTCATCTCAGGAACCGCAGTTATGAAACAGATCAATCGTTTGGAAAGTGAACTTAACCTACAATTGTTCACTCGGACTGCTACTGGTACAAAATTAACGATTGAAGGACAGAAATTTCTTCCTTACGTGAATCAGATATTAAGCCTATTAGATACAGCAATTGAAGAAACTAGAAGAGCTGGCCTTTCAGGACAAAATATCATCACTGTTGGGACCTCGATCCTCCACCCTGCTGATCCATTCATGGATATTTGGAAAAAAATAACTGCACAAATGTCGGATTTTCAAATCCGCATTGTACAGTTACAGGAGGATCTTCAATCGAAGAACCGTGAGTATGCAATGTTAGGTAAAAATTGTGATTTAATAGTTGGAACTTTCGATAATTCAACGTTAAAACAATCATTTAACGCTATTACATTGGGACAGTACGATTTTGGGATTGCGGTTAGAAGTGATAATCCTTTAGCCAGACTTAGTAAAATAGATTTTACTGACTTAAGAAATCAGAAATTATTAAGTGTTCCTATGGGAATCAGTGAAAAAAATGACCAGTTAAGAAAACTTATTAATAGCGAGTATCCAGATATAGAAGTGGTTGAAACAACTGGCCGTTATGATATGAATACTTTTAATCAAGCTGTTGAAGAGAATATTCCCTTAATTACAGTAACACCCTGGAAAAGAATTCATCCAAATTTAGTTTCTGTTCCATTAGAAACTGATATCCATGTGCCATATGGAATACTAACTACTAAGTTTCCTGGAAGCAATGTAGATAGATTCTTACTAGAGCTTTCTAAAATTATTAGTTCTAAAACCTCATTCGTTCACTCCCAAGATATTTCTCATTTTTGAATTTAGCGTTTTGTGATTTCTTGTAACTTTTGTAAATACTGACGTTGTAAATCAATATCATCAGCTCTTTGATCGTAGCTATCAGGTTTTAAATGATAGAAATAACTGCCTGTAATTGAATGATCATTTGTTGTGGCAAGTTTTACTTGTGAGGTATAGCCCATGGTCAAATCGTCTGTTGCCATGCTGCCACCCATTCCAGTTGGAACCCAACCGGGATCAACTGCGGTCACAATTGTATCAGGTAGTTGTTTAGCAAAAATCTTTGTTAATAATAGGACCTGAAGTTTTGATGATGAATAATCTGTTGTACGTGGTAAATTGTTGATGTCTAGTCTTGCACCTTTATGCATTCCCGAACTAACATATACTATGCGCTTGGGCCTGTTGATAAGTGTCGTCAATAAATATGGTGCAATAACGTTAACTTTAAAAGTCAAATCAGTATCAGATGTGCTTACACCAGCATTGTATATCACGGTATCAAACGTCCCTAAATCATTAACCTGATTGGCAATACTGTCCACATCTTTACGATTTGACAAATCTCCAATTACTATATGTTTTGCATTTTGGAGCTTTTTTGAAACATCATTAGCACGTTGTTGATTTCGTGCGTGCAAGGTGACATCATTTCCTGATTCAATCAAATTTTTAGCGGTTAAATATCCGAGTCCTTCTGTAGACCCAGTTATAAATATACTTGTCATTAATTATTCCTCTCTCCTATTTTTGTTTCATTTCTTTAGTTAATTTTGCAAATCGTTCCACAGTTGATGGGTCATGAGGACTAAAGAACAGTGTTTTACCGGTATCTAATTGACTAATCGCGTCCATATCTTCATTTGATAGCTTAAAATTCCAAATATCGAGATTTTGTTGCATCCGCTCCTTGTGAACCGATTTTGGAATAATGATTATCCCGTTTTGAGTTAAAAACTTTAATGCAACTTGAGGACCAGTTTTATCATATTTTGCACCAATTTTTTTCAGTGTTTCATTCGTAAAGAAGTTATTACGTCCTTCAGCAAATGGTCCCCAGGATTCTAAATGAGTCCCGAATTTCTTCAAGTATTTCTTTAGCTCATTTTGTTGATAAAAAACATGTGTTTCAGACTGATTGATTGCTGGAACAATTCTACTGAATCTAACTAAATCAACATATCGGTCCGGCATGAAATTGGCGACACCTATTGCACGAATTTTCCCTTCGTCATATAGGTCTTCAAGTGCTCGATAGGCTCCATAATAGTCACCGTAAGGTTGATGAATCAAAACTAAATCAAGGTAGTTTGTCTGTAATTTTTCCAACGAAGTTTGAATCGATTTTTTAGTGTTTTCATAACCATAATTGGCAATCCATACCTTGGTAGTTAAGAAAATATCTTTACGATCAACCGAACTTTCCTTAATTGCTGCACCGACGGCTTCTTCATTAAAATAAATCTGTGCTGTATCAATCATGCGATAGCCGATATCTAACCCATCTAGGACTGCCATTTTAACATCTTCAAATTTTCCAGCATTAAGAACGCCTAATCCCTCTTGTGGCATCTCAATACCATTATTTAATTTTATTAGCGGAATATTCTTCATTATTGATCTGACCTTTTATATTTGTATTATTTGTTATTACTCATTTACAGGGATTATGGTAACAATTAATTTAGGTATTAAGAAGTGATCAAAATGTTAAAATAGTTTTAACCTGAAGTTAAAACTATATGGAGGTAAGTTCATTGATTGTTCAAATGTATCTGACATTTTTAAGAGTTGCTGAAAGTGGTAGTTTTTCGAAGGCATCTAAAATACTTTTTATATCACCAGTTTCAGTTATGAAACAAATTAACGCATTGGAGAATCAGCTGGGAATCAAATTATTAAATCGAAGCCCGCATGGAACTAGCCTAACTCTAGCGGGTCAACGTCTATATACTGGTATCTCAGTAATTCTGCATGAATCCAATGATATGCTTGAACAGGTCAAACATATTGATAACACAGAAAAAGCAGAAATTAAAGTTGGTGCTTCTATTATGCGACCAGGGACGCCATTGATGAATATTTGGCAAAAACATAATGCCGCATTACAATCTTACAAATTTAGAATAGTTCTTTTTAGTGATGACGATGTCACATTGGATAGTCCCTCAACTCAGCTAGGTACAAACTTGGACTGTATTGTTGGACCATGTGATTCACAAGGTTGGTATGATCATTACAATGTTTTAAAACTGGGTATGGATCCATTTCGTTTAGCAATTCCGCAAAATCATCCGCTTGTAGATAAGAAAGAATTAACATTTACTGACTTACGTGGGCAAACCTTAGTGTTACCTCCAAGAAATGCATCACCCGTTCTGGATAAAATGACGACTGATCTTGAAAATAATCATTCAGATATAAATATTATTCATACATTTAACTTTTATAATACAGATGTTTTTAATCGATATGCAAACTCACGTGATTTGCTTTTAACACGTGACACCTGGAGAAACCTAAATCCATTGATGAAAACAGTTAAGGTAAAGTGGAATTATGCTTCCCCTTATGGGGTTATTTATTCGAAATCACCTTCCCAAAAATTACAATCCTTTATTCAAAAAATTCAAACGATATTATTAGCTTGATTTGGTCGAGATGAATCAAAATACCGATGGTAATATTTTGATGGGTTTGATATAAATGCCATTAAGATCAAGTACAGAATCTTCATTTGATTTTGCTATTAAATTATTTGTGGGAACAGCCATATCCGTTAGAAATTCAAAATACTTAGCTAACTCAAGTGATCATAAAAAATTTGCACTCTTTATTTAAGGTATAGTCAAAAAGACACCTGGTAAGAAATCTCTTATGAGAGTTTTTATCAAGTGTCTTTTTTAAACCAAATTCTTACCACATATTCATTTCAATTACTTCAACTTCTTCTTTCATCGCCCTTTTCATTTCTTTAGCAAAGTTAGCATCAACTAATTTTGTATCTAGTAGAAACTTATAGAGCTTACTCATACTTCTCTGAATGCGTTTAACTTCGCTTATACTACTACCATGCAAATACATCTCACCAACAGCGGCAGCTTCCCGATTAAAAACAGTTATATATCGATGGGCTAAGTATTCATTTAAATATAACTCTAACGATTTCTGATACGATTTGAGCATTTTTTCGGAGTAATCGTCTTGAATACTATCAATGAAACTGGCAATCAGTTCATTATTTAACTTTTGAAATTTTTTTATTCGGTGGTCAACTTCATCTAAGTCAGTTGTAAATAAGTCATTCTTAATTTGAACATTTAGTTGCAGTAATTCATCATGAATTCTTTGAAGCTCTGACATATCTATCTCTTTAGCTTTAGATATTACAGGCTTTTGCCATTTGAAATTATCTGACCGCATGATTTGAGAAATCTCACCTCCAGCAACATATTTTCCTGGATCTAAACCACGTGGCAATTGAGATAGTTTATTAGATAACCAGACTGGATCTGTTTCCCTGTCATTCAAATAAAGTTCTAAAATAGATCCAACATCAGTTAGATGTCCAATTTGACTACGACTAATCGTAGGACCAATTTTCCAGTCTCCAGCTGCTTTAATATATTTATCAAAACTATCTTTAGTTATACCAATATTTTGCCAAATTTCACTTAATTGAGCTTGAAATTTTTCTTCTAAATGCTTTCGGTTTTTGGCATTGATATCGGAGAGTATCACTGTCAAGGTACTGGCATCATGGGTGAAGATGACCATTTTTTTACGCCTATAGATCAAATACTTTGTATGCCAAGAGAATATTGGATTAGCTAACGCTAATTTTTTAGCTTCATCATTGGAATCAACTTTTGAAAAATCTTTAAAAAGAGGTTGTGCTTTTTGAATAGCATTAATAAACATTCTTTACGCTCCTTGATAATAGTTGCATTAATCTTATAGCCTTATTGATTCTTTTTGTGAAATTTTAGCCATTCGGCCAAGGATAGCATAATTTCTTCGTTGTCTTGACTGTTAGTGACACTTAGAATTATCTGTTCACCTTCATCGGTTGAAAAGGTCAGATTAATACCATTTATACTTAAAAATGTTAATCCAGACAATAAAGCAGTTCTCTTATTTCCATCAATAAAAATATGTTTTTTGGTTAATTTCTGAATAATGAAGGCTGCTTTGATCCAAATATTTGGATATAATTCCCGGCCAAAAACTACTTGTTGAGGCTGATTGACTACTAAGTCTAAGCCCTGGGGATATTGGATGCCGATCGATTGACTGTTTGAGCGTTTTAATACTAATTCATTTATTGAAATATACTCTTCTTTTGTCAAAAAAATCATAAGTTTTCAAGCCGTTTCATCAAATCAGCATTTTCATCATATAATTTATTGGCGGTTTTTAGAATGTTAGGACGGATTGTTTCGACTTTTCTAAAGGTTACTTCTTTGCCATCTGGAGAGACAATTTTTTCGAACTTTGTATTATTGTCAGCATCTAAAAATTCACGGTCCTTCTTAGAAATACGAAAGGCATAAGAGTTGCCATTTTTGAACATTTTTACACTTTTGTTTAATTCTTCTGGGTTAATCATTCAAATCATCTCCTTGTGTGTACATTATACGATAATATACATACGTATAGCAATTGATAGCCGTACTCAACTCAATAATGAAGATTTCAGGTAAATTAAAGTTCACAGTGATATGATAATGCTATCTATTGAGGATAAATAGGCTATTTCAAAGTAAATTAATATTAAGAAAGGAACTTTTACCTTGGCATTCAAAACACCCTTAGCTGACCAAATGAGGCCACAAGAATTAGATCAGATGGTTGGTCAACAAGAACTTTTAAAAACTGGACAACCATTGCGACAAATCATTGATCAGCATGTGAATATTCCTCTTATATTATGGGGACCACCTGGTACTGGGAAAACTAGTTTAGCTCGAATTATTGCTAAGCAGGATAACTACCCCTTTGTTTCGTTCAATGCTTCAACTGAAAACAAAGCTAAACTGACTCAAGCAATCGATACCTACCCTTATCAGTCGTTTGTGCTCTTAATTGATGAAATTCATCGGATGACCACAACTTTACAAGACTTTCTACTACCCTATTTGGAAGATGGTCATGTCATGTTGATCGGTTCTACGACCGAAAATCCTATTATGTCAATTGTTCCAGCCATCAGATCAAGATGTCAGATTTTTGAATTTAAGGCTTTAGATGATGAAGATATCAAAATTACTTTAAATCGTGCGGTTAAAGATATCTACAAATTGGACGACAAACAGGTTGAGGCGAAAGCTTTAGATTTGATAGCAATTTCAGCTGATGGTGATCTCAGAGTGGCTTTGAATATTTTGGAAACTCTCCACGCTATCAATACAGATAAAATCACTGTTAAAGACGTCAAAAACTTTGCTCAACAACAACATTTTAGCTATGACAAGCGAGCTACTAAGCATTATGACTATCTTTCTGCCTACTCTGATTCCATGGCAGGTTCTGATACGGATGCCGCACTGTACTATTTAGCCGTTCTATTAAAGAATAATGATTTACCATCCGTTGTTCGGAGATTGCGAGAGATTCCTTATACTTACATCGGTTTGGCCAATCCGGAGCAAGTTACTCAAATAGTAGTCGCCGCTAATCAAGCTGAAAAAGTTGGGATGCCCAAGGCCAAGTATTCATTGATGTTTGCAACGATGTTAATGTGTATTTCCCCTAAGTCGGGTTCATTTGATGAAACTTGGGAGAAACTAGATAAGGATACCGAGCATCCGAATGAACATCCTATGCCTAGTCAATTACGAGATGCTCACTATAAGCACTCAGAGGAAATCACTGGTGGTGGCCTGATGGATAGTCCTTTTGCTATGCCGCGTCAAATTGCCCAACAGAATTATATGCCGAAAGGTTTGGATGGCCGGCAGTATTATTATCCTAAGAATAATGCTAATGAGAAAAAACTAGGCGAACAATATTTAAAATTGCATAAATACATTTATCAAAAAGATTATCCCGAAGAACAAAAATAATAGAGTCCCAATAAGCTATGAAGTATTTGCTTATTGAGGCTCCTTTTAAATACTATTTAACTTTCAATGATTCTCTTAAAAATTCAATCGTTATATCGAATAATGGCTTAAGAATTGCTAGTGACATCAAGGCTAGATCAACAAATAATGTCTTTACCATCCAGGCAACTGACATGTTAGTTGCAAAATGTAAATAAAGTGCTAATAAACCCAGAGAGATTGCCACCAAAGCAAATATATAGATGATTACTAGCCCTATTAAATTTTCAGTCTCAGTTTCTGTACCTTTGTTTTTCATGACGCTTTTCCCCCACGTTTATCATATTTACAAACTAAGTAATTAGTTAAAATGTTAACGCTTACATTATATCATAATATAGGCTTTTACCGACTGAAACGTCACGATTTATTGCCTATTTTAACCATGATTTTTTCAGAATAATCTCTTTGTGGATTCATCACTGGTTTAATTGGTTAGCATTTTTAAGAATGAAAAGGTTTTAAAAAATAGCTTTGTTAAAAACGATGATCTATATACTAATCAGTTATTCAAATGTTGTAATTCATTGTTATACTTATAATCATGAACACATTTCATATGAGGCTTAATTAATGCAAATCAAAGAATTTAATAAGGATTTTATTAAAAATGAGATTAATGAATTTTCAGGACTAACACATATCGGCAATGGGATTAATAACGACATTGAAAACTACTACCATTCGTTTATGGATTGGCTGAATCAAAATGACGTTTTGGAAATAATCGATCAATATGCTAATGTACAGATAAACTTAGATGATGTCACTTCACATGATTTTTTGATTTGGTTATTACATTATGGCGATGTTTATGACAATCTGTTGAGACACTGTCTTGAGATTAATCCAACCCTTGATTATAAACGATATGCGATTGAGTTCTTTAATCTTAGACAGTTACATCCCAAGTTTTCTTTTACAGTTGCCTTATCATCCCAAATGACAATCAAAAAATTTTTATCTGACAATGATTTAGCCAATTTGACTAACCTATTAAATAGTATTCCCGATAATAGCCATAATAGTCACCGTGACTATCAAGCATCTATCGTTGGTAACGAACTATTTGATGCACTGATTAAGCTATCTAACTTTGCGACTGAAAGAATTGAACATATAAATAATTAAACAAGGTTTCATATTTATATTCGAATACATTTATAAAGTTTTGCCTTTTTAAAAGATAATTGTCTTAAATTCACGAGTAATAACAAATGCAATTTTATTAATTTCATTGATATAAGTAATAACTTACAATTAAAATTGCAAAATTTGATTATTATTATATAAAATAATTAGGAGATCTTAATGAGTTATTCAACGATATTATTTGATTTGGATCAAACGTTACTTGATACTGATAAAAATGCTGAAATGGCTTTAAAAAAATTAGCTCTGCCCTTTACTTTTAATTTTGACGATGAAAAGGTTCAGATGTGGCATAAAACGCAGCAAAAAATGTGGAAAGAGTTGGAACAAGGTACTTTATCAAGACAAACATTGATGAATACCCGTTTTGAGCGTTACTTTGATGTCTACAAAATGACAGTCGATAGCAAAGCTTTAGAAATTCAATTCGAGAGATTATTCTTTGCGGAACACGCCCTAATGCCATATGCCAGAGAACTTTTAACTGAACTCGCTCCCACACATGAATTGGTGGTTATTTCTAACGGTACTCGGAAGAAACAGAATCAGATCTTAAAGGATGCCGAAATTGATTCAATGTTTGACAAAGTTTATTTAGCTGAAGAAGTTGGTTATAGCAAACCAGATGTTAATTTCTTTGAAACTGTTACGGATGATTTAACATTAGCTAATTTAAAAGATGCAATTGTTATTGGAGATTCCTTAACTGCCGATATTCAAGGAGCAAATAATTTTGGCTTAGATAGTATTTGGTTCAATCCACATCATCTTAGGCAAAATACTGTTTGTCCCACGTATGAAGTTACTCAATTAAGGGAAATTTTGAATATAATATAAAAAGAAGTATCAATAAACTAATTCTCATTAGTCATTGATGCTTCTTTTTATATAACTATATTTGGTCTATTTCACTTTGCTTAACTAAATCAATATCCGAATTACAAGTATCTTCGAATGAAATATTATTTGCATAATAATTACTATTTTGATACTTTTTCCAATTAGTTTCCAGAATTGGAGATTTCATATTATGTTCTAATATGTTATTAAATTGACCAATCAATTTAGTGTCCTCACGATTTTTTAGGGTTTCAATTATAGCTGATTTTAATAATTGAAAGTCTATATCGTTTTTGTTATGTCGATCAAACATATAGAGGTCGTAATAATCTTTTAATCGTGTATTTAATTCTTGTCTTGATACAATTGTTTCCAATTTTTCAGCCAGAATAGTTTCAATGTTATAAGCCATAATTAAAACGGATTGATCATTAAAAATCATATGGTGTCTATATTCAATTTGGCTTGGGGTTATTACGTCTCCTGTAGAGACGTCAATTTTTACCTCAATTCGGCTGGCATAAACAATTCCTTCGATATGGACTCTAAATCCTGAGTATTCGGCAGATTCACGAATGTCTTCTATTCTTTTGAGTGTTAATTGTATATCGCTATTCTCATTCATATCACAAATTGATTTAAAAACTTTTGAAATTTCATCCCTAGAAACATCTAACCCCTTTATAGAAGTATCAATATCTCGAGTTGATCGTGTATCAATTCCTAACAAGGAAGCTATAAGGAAACCACCTTTTAAAATCAGATTATCTCTATAATCTGATATAGATATGCGCTCAATTAGCTCATCCGACAAAACTTCCTGCATAAGAATTTGAGGTAGAATATGTTCTTGTTGGGCTTTGTTTTTTATTTTGGCTTTGAATTGTTGACCATTAGTAAATCCAAGTATCACAATAATACCTCCATATAGTTTTGGATGGCTTTTTGGACATTAAATATTTGGGCATATTCGCTTAGCTTACCTAAGTCTTTTGATTTCATTTTAGAATACGATACCATAGCTTGCTTAATAGTTTCTGAATCAGATGAATTTCTAGTTCTGACAAGATCACATAAAGTCCGCTCAATATTATAGACCTTAACTAAATGCTGTCCAGGACTGTTGATTTCTTCGATACCTAATGAATAATATGGTTCAATTTGACGTTGAATGTTAATAGGATATTTTTTTAAGGACGAGGAATTATATCCTTGAGGAAAATTCATATCTACTCTGTCAGGAGTACGATCAATCATTCCGTGTAAAAATAGAGACGTATCCTTGTAAAAGATTCCTCGTTTAAATCGGTATTGTAAAATATATAAATCGTCTTCAAAAATGGCTGGATCAATATAAACTCCGCGAGCTACTCTCTCTAAACGTCCAGTATTAACCAGTCGTGTTAATGCCATTGTGGGAATACCTTGATGTTTGGCATCATCCCATGTAATTTGTCCGTTATTATTCTTTAAAAAATCATTAATTACTACGTCATTCATATTTTCACCACCTAGTCTGTTGCTTTCATACCTAATTGTATAATTAAATAGTGTGTATACGCAACACTAAATAAAAAAGTATCAAGAAACTAATTCTCATTAGTTCTTGATACTTTTTTTACTTCTCATTAGAATGATTTTTAAGCCATTCTTTAAAAAATTGTACTTGCCACTGATTAGCTTCAACACCATATTGAAAGGAACTATTGTCAGTTATAGATTAGTTTGTCAATTCCTTTATAGCTGAAGCCAAGTCAGTCAACGGATGACCCAAGACCTTTTCAAATTCAGAATTATCGGCCGTATCTTCCCCATTATTTCCTTTAAGTGTGTATTCCTGATAGCCTTCAGACATGGCCGCTAAATTTTGAGAGATTCCTGATAATACTAAATCAGGAATAAATTCCGACATCTCTACTTCCTTAATATCCAGATATGTTTCCAAAGCCTTTTGAGTTGCAAGTGCTATTTCTCGATAAGTTTTAGGATCACCAGCAAGATTTATAATGTGTCCATAATTTCCCGTAGCAATTACCCTAGCACCAGCTTCAGCGTATTCACGTCTCAAAGCAAATGATAATTGACCTTTTGTTGCAAAGTATGGGAATTGTTGAGTCTTTTTCGCATAATCAAACAAGGCTTGATTAACTTCCATATACCAACTATCTCGTAAAATTGTATAAGGAATGCCTGATTCCTTGATCCATTGTTCAGTTTGTTTGTGATTGATCTCTAAACCAAACTTAGAATGTTCAGGTTGAAAAATACTGGTATAGGCGATGTATTGAACATTGTTTATCTTTGCAGCATCAACTACATTTTTCTGTATCCCTGGAATTGTTGATGATACAAATAATAATCGATCAATTCCCCTTAAGGCCTTAACCATAGAATCGGCATCAGAATAATCCCCGATTCTTACATTAATGCCTTTTTTCTTTAAATTGGCTCCCTTACTTTCACTTCTAACTAATCCAAAGATGTTTGCTTCAGGTGCAAATTTTTGTAGATAGTCAATAGCATAACTACCATAGCCACCATTAGCACCAGTTACCATAATATTCATTTGATTTTGCTCCTTTTTAATTTTTAAATTTCTGTTAGTTCTTGTTTTTTATCTCTAAGAATCATCCAAAAACTAATTAGCAATCCAATTATAGCAATGATCATTAATCCACCAAAAACATTTCCTGCTCCACTAGCAATTGCACTAGAAATCTCATTAATTGAATTTGGATGTTGTGAACTTGCTAAGTAGTTACTCTTAGTACTTGATAAAACAGCCACTGAAATCGATACACCAATGGCACCGATAACTTGCAGCATGGTATTCAAAGTAGCTGAGCCATGTGCATATAGCTTGGGTGGCAATTGATTGAGAGCGTGTGTCTGAGCTCCTGTCCAAACAATAGCAGTTCCAGCCATCAAAGTCATATCCAAAATCATGATTAAAATAATACTGGAATTAGGTGTTAGAGTTTTTAGGAAGAACAGCGTTACAAGCATAATAATAAATCCAGGAATCACCAAAATTTTATAACCATATTTATCAAAGATTTTCCCGCCAAGCATTTGCAAGATTCCATTAGTAGCACTCCCTGGTAATAGAACTAAGCCTGCCAAAAGTACCGTTAAACCAGCTCCTGTTTGTAAGTACATTGGTAAAATGATCATTGTCCCTTGAAATATCAAAACGCAGATCAAAACTAGGATTGATCCTGTAACAAAAATGGGATATTTAAAGACAGATAAGTCTAAAATAGGATTTTCAGTGTTCTGCCGTTTGATGAAAAAGGCTAATGATATTATCCCAATTATTATGGGAACAATAACTATCGGACTTAATAGAGATTCTTCTGTTTGACTTAAGCCAAATACAATTCCGCCAAAGCCAAGTGTAGATGAAATCACAGACAGAAAATCGATTTTTTGTTGATGATTCTCAGTGACATTTATCAAGTTTCTGTATCCAATGAACATCCCTAAGAGAATAAATGGTAATAACAGCCAAAAAATGAAGTGCCAAGACATATATTGAATCAGGATTCCACTGATAGCTGGTCCCATAGCTGGTGCAAATGATAATACCAAACCAAGCGTTCCCATAGCCGTGCCACGTTTTTCCTTAGCAAAGATAACTAAGATGGTATTAGACATTAACGGTAGTAATATTCCCATGCCGATTGCTTGTAAGATACGTGCTATTAAAAGCATACTGAAATTAACCGACATTCCACCAACAATAGTTCCGAGCGTCAAACTGGTTGTTGAAACGAAGAATAGTCTTCTTGTTGTATATCTTTGAATCAAAAGTGCCGTAAATGGCATAATGATTCCTAATGTTAATAGATAACCGGTCGTTAACCATTGTGCGGTGGCTGCACTGATTCGAAAATCGTTCATTAACGTTGTTAAAGCAATGTTTAAGGATGTCTCACTGAACATACCCATAAAGGCACAAATGAGCATAGCAGTAAGAATTCTATTAGCGTGATATTCCCTGTTCATAAAAAAGTCCCCCGTATATTTGATATTTCTAGAATTATGGAATTATAATCCACAATTTATTTTCCAATTATTTTAGCCAAAATTGGGAAATAAGGGATTTATTTAAACTGTAGTTTAGATAGGTCCCCTGTTTTTGATATGTTAAGATTTCACAGTTAGTTAATATCTTCAAATGATGCGATAAAGTCGATGCTGGAATTTGACCCAGGTCATCACTTAGATCACTAGGACAAATTGTTCCACCGTTTATCAAATGCTCTACAATCCTAAAACGTGTTATATCACCCAAAGCTTTATAAATTTGGACTATTTGTTTTTCATTCATTATTAATAACTTTCTATTTAATATTAAGCAGTTCCTGTATTGCTACGGGTAAGTTGGTTAAGGGATGGCCTAAAACTTTTTCAAATTCTGAGGAATCAGCCTGGCTTTCTCCATTATTCCCTTTGGATGTATATTCTTGATAACCTTCAGTTATCATAGATAATTTTGTTGGGATATTAGCTTGATCCATATAATGGATAAAGTCATTCATTGAAGTTTCTTTGATATCTAATTTTTCATTTAGAGCAGTTTGAGTAGCAAGTGCTAATTGACTATATGTTTTAGGATCACCAGCAAGATTAATGATTTCTCCATAATTACCATTTGAGATAACTTGGGCTCCGGCCTCGGCATATTCCCTTTTTAAAGCAAATGATAATTGACCGTTTTTAGAAAAATAGGGAAACGTTTGAGTCTCTTTAGCATAATCAAACAACGCTTGATTGATTTCCATATACCAACTGTTACGTAAAAATGTATGAGGGATACCTGATTCGTTGATCCACTTTTCAGTTTGTTTGTGATTGATCTCTAAACCAAACTTAGAATGTTCAGGTTGAAAAATACTGGTATAAGCGATGTATTGAACATTATTTATTTTCGCAGCATCGACGACGTTTTTTTGAATTCCTGGAATTGGTGACGATACAAATAACAATCGGTCAATTCCTTTTAAAGCTTTAACCATAGAGTCGACATCAGAGTAATCGCCAATTCTTACATTAATGCCCTTTTCTTTTAATTCGACACCTTTACCTTCACTCCTAACTAATCCATAGATGTTTGCTTCAGGTGCGAATCTTTGTAGATAGTCAATGGCTTGACTACCATAACCACCATTAGCACCAGTTACCATAATATTCATATAATGACGCTCCTTTTGTAATGTGTAATGAACAATATAAGGGATGGATTGGTTTTGTACACTAGATGAAAGTGATAAAATATATAAAAACTAGAGATAAATACTTATATATATAAATAAGGAGAGAATATTGGCTCTAAAAAATCAAACTCAATTATTATTTGCTCAACAATTAGAAGAAATGCTAAAAACAATGCCGATGGATAAGGTTCGCATTACAGAGTTATGTAAAAGATGTCATACCATCCCTCAAACGTTCTATTATCACTTTCATGACAAATACGAATTAGTTGCTTGGACCTTTCTTTATGACTTTTCCCAGGTATATGTTGATCAAGCACCTAAATATTCGGTGGAAAGTATTATTGTCAATCTAAAACAGATCAATCAACGGCGGATATTTTATCAAAAGACCTACAATCAACATTCTCAGAATTCAATTGACCAATATATTCAAAAATTTAACATCCAATCGGCCACTGAGGCGGTAGAAAGTTTTTCTGGTCAAGCAATCACCCCACAACAAATAAATAATATTAAATACCATTCATATGGGATGATGGGAATATTCAAAGAGTGGATTGAGGACGAAAATTGTTTAACCATTGAAGAATTGGCTAAATTTCAATATGACCATACTCCTGAATTTTTGAGAGAGGCTTACCAAGCTTACCGTTTTAAAAATTCCAATGTCTTTCTATAGAAAATTGGGATTACACATTTTGTTTTCTATTTGGCTAGTTTTTTGTTTTTACTATTATAGAGAACAATAAAATCCCACATTAACTAATTTTAGTTAATGTGGGATTTTGATTTTAAATAAAGAATTATTCATTTGTATTTTGTCTTAATGGTTAGTCATTAGCATGAACATCAAAGGCTTTAAGCAACATATCCCCAGTACCTGGTGTATCAGGATTATGCATTCCCTTACCATTCGTATCTAAGGCTCTAATAGCATCCATTTCATCAGAAGTTAATTCAAAATCGAAAATGTTTTTGTTGGATTCAATTCGACTTTCATGGACTGATTTAGGAAAGACAATAATGCCCTCTTGGTGTTCAAAGCGAAGAATGATTTGACCAACATCTTTTTGGTATTTCTCAGCAAGTTCATTAAGAGTTGGTTCTTTAAATAATTCCTTATTACCTTGACCAAGTGGTGCCCAGGCTTCCAAGGCAACGTGAGCTTTGGCTAAGATTTGACGAAGCTCCTTTTGTTGGAAATAAGGATTAAATTCAATCTGATTGACACTAGGCATTGTAGCAAATTTTGGAACAAACTTATTCCAAAGTTTAGGTGTCATATTCGAAACACCGATCGAACGAATTTTGCCCGCTGCTTTAGCTTCTTCCAAAGCTTTCCAAGCCTCATCCACTTTACCATAAGGTTGATGGATCAAGTAAAGGTCCATATAATCTAAGCCTAATTTTTCTAGTGAAGTAGCAATTGATTTTTTAGCATCTTCATATGCGTAATCTTGTAGCCAGATCTTAGAAGTAACCCAAATTTGATCACGAGGAACACCACTTTCCTTAATGGCCTGCCCTACTTCTTGTTCATTAAAGTAAGCAACAGCGGTATCAATATGACGATAACCTAATTTCAAAGCATCACTAACGGCCTTATACGTTGAACCGTCAGCGGGAATTTGAAAAGTTCCGAAACCAAATGAAGGAATTTTATTACCATCATTTAATGTAAAGTTTGTAATTTCTGTCTTATTCATATGTTCTCCTTAACGACCTTTTGTATTGTTGAGTTTATTATAGTGCAGAAAAGAATTTAGAAAAATTACTATTTCTGTATGCTGCTATACCCCTACCGTATGCAACAGATTTATCCTAATTTAAGTTTTTTGAAAATGGTGTTCACAATATTGGTCAGATGATTTAGAACTGAATCAGCGGTCAGGAATAAAATAGCGGCGTAACCTATTGCTATTGCTGATATCTTCGTGATTCCAAAGAGATTACCAAAGAAAATAGCTGTAATGATTATTCCAACAATACAACCCCAGAGGATGATATTTCGAAATACATTCAAAGGTCGACTTAATCGGTACAAAACCAGAAATCCAACAGCTGACATTATTAAAACAGTAGCCGTAGAGATATTATCTTGTTTAAGATTGAATAGCTTTCCCGTAAAGACAATCGTTGCAACTACGACTGTATCGGTAATTCCACCAGGAATAGACTGCTGCATAATATTGCTGAGAAAATGGCCCTTAATTTGATGATGATTGGTTTCCAGAGCTAATAAGAATGAAGGGATCCCAATCGTATATAAACTTATCAAAGTAATATGTGATGGTGCTAAAGGATAATTTACGGCAAAAATCAACGTCAATAAAGTCATTGTGAGTGAGAAAATATTTTTAACTAAGAACAAACTGGCAGAACGTTCTACGTTGTTAACGACTTGCCGTCCTTCCTCAACGATCTGAGGCATCTTTGAAAAGTCAGAATCTAGTAGGACCATCTGAGCAGCATGCATTGTGGCGTCGTTTCCAGAGGCCATGGCAATACTACAATCAGCTTCTTTCATAGCCAAAATGTCATTGACACCGTCACCCGTCATCGCAACGGTTTCATCTAATTCTTGAAGCGCTTGAACAAATGATTGTTTCTGATCTGGGGTTACTCTACCAAAGACAGTATATTTTTGTAAGGCTTCTTTATAGTCAGATGGCTCTAACTTGGAAGCATCAATATAATTCTCTGCCCCTTTTATTTTGGCTTCTTTAGAAATGCTGGAAACAGTTACTGGATCATCCCCAGAAATGACTTTAATTTTAACATTTTGTTTATCAAAATATTTGAAAGTCTTTGGGGCACTTGTTCTAACTGGATTTCTAATTAAGATAAATGCGATTGGTTGGACCGGAGCAACTAACTTTGGTTCGGTTAAACTGGCACCGATATATTTACCAAAAACTAAGACTCGATAGCCTTGTTTGGGATAATCAGCAAATTCAGGTTGATATTTTTCGAAATCATCCCGTAAAACCATTTCTGGAGCACCAAAAATGTAAGTTGTGTCATTGAATTTGGCACTACTAAACTTCCAAGCTGAACTGAACGGTATGATATCATCCGCATTGGTAGTTGACTCATTAGTAAAGTAATCCTTCATAGCTTTCATCGTACTATTATCGCCAGGAAAATTATTACAGAAGTCACTAATCAAATTCAATTGAGTTTTTTCTGATAAAGAACTTGCGTGAGCTTTGATGACATCTTGAACGACCATTTTATTTTCAGTGATTGTACCGGTTTTATCAACACAAAGGACACTTACTCGAGCCAAAGTTTCAATGCTCTTTAAACTATGCAAAAGCACTTCTTTCTTGGCTAATCGCATGGCACTCAAAGCTAAGGCCACAGTTGTTAGTAAATATAGTCCTTCTGGAATCATACCAATTAAAGCAGCTTCCATAGAAACGATACTGGACTTGAGCGTATTGCCATTCATAAAGTAACTTTGATAAAACAAGGCTAATCCCAAAGGAATCAAGATAATTCCGACCAAACGAATCAACTTGTTGAGTGATTTCAGCATGGCCGACTCTTCAGTTGTTCCAATTGTTTTGGCCTTGGAAGATAGTTGAGAAATATATGATTCTGAACCAACTTTATTAAGCTGTGCGAACCCATCACCATTGACGACAAAACTACCTGATAATAGTTCAGCATCAATTTCTTTGGTTACCTCATCAGCTTCTCCGGTAAGTAAGGCCTCATTAACTCGAATCTTACCGGCAATTAGTTTAGCATCAGCAGGTATCTGTGAACCAGCATTGAGATGGATTATATCATCTAAAGCTAAATCATCAGTGGGTAATTGGATTTCAGTCCCATTTCGAATAACAGAACTTTTTTCAGCGTGCAACACTTGGAGCTTGGCTAAAGTTCTCTTAGAACGTAACTCTTGGAAAATTGATATAAAAGTATTGAGAATGATAACTGGTAGAAAAGTCAGATCCTTATAAGCTTCAACCAACACCAAGAGAATTGCCAATAGCAAAAAGATAAAGTTAAAGAAAGTAAACGAATTGCTAGTAATTATTTGCAAAGTGCTCTTAGAATTACTCTCTTTAACTTTATTAGTCTGTTTATTTTTGATTCGTTGATTCACTTGGTCTGTATTCAAACCAGATTTTATATTTAAATTATTATTTTCTACCAATTTGCATTCCCCCAACGCTTATCTTGCCTAAAGTCTACCATTATACTGCACTAGTTAGAAAGTTAATCCTTTCAAAATTCAAACGCTTGCTATGACATGTTGGATGAACCATACTTAATTAAATAACTAATATTAAGGTGGGTCTTTTATTAATGGTAAAAGTATATATTGCTGGTAAAATTCCAGCACAAGCTGACCAACTACTTCAAGCAACTGATCTAACAATTGAATCTTACAATGGTAAGGGATTGATCGATGCTAATACGTTAAAGAAAAATGTTTCTGATGCGGATTATTTGATTACTCCACTCTCGACCACTGTTGATCGTGACATTCTTGATCATGCGCCTAAATTGAAGTTGATTGCTAACTTTGGTGCTGGTACTAATAATGTGGATACTGATTATGCACGGCAATTGGGCATCCCTGTAACGAATACACCAAAAGTTTCTACAGTTTCAACCGCTGAATCGACAACAGGGTTAATCATTGCTTTATTTCATCGGATTGCTGAAGGTGACCATTTAATGAGAACAACTGGATTTAATGGTTGGGCTCCCCTATTCTTTTTAGGCCATGAATTATCAGGTAAAACTTTAGGTATTATTGGGATGGGACAAATTGGCCAAGCAGTTGCCAAAAGAATGCACGCTTTTGATATGCCAATTCTTTATACGCAAAGACATCGTTTGCCTGTCAGTTTAGAAACAGAACTGGGTGCTAAATATGTTTCGCAAGCAGAGCTTTTAGAAAAATCTGATGTAGTTTCAATTCACATCCCTTTGAACGCTGATACTAAGCATCTTTTAGGAATTAAGGAATTTGCGCAAATGAAATCAACGGCATTTTTGATCAATGCTGCCCGTGGTCCAATCATTGATGAAGTGGCTTTGGCCAATGCTTTATCTAATCACGTGATTGCTGGTGCTGCTTTGGATGTTTATGAACACGAGCCAGAAGTAGCTGATCAATTAAAGGTTATGAAGAATGTTGTTTTGACACCACATTTAGGTAATGCGACTGTCGAAGCACGCAATGCCATGGCCACTATTGTAGCTAAAAATGTTATCGCTGCCTCTAAGGGAGAAACGGTTAAATATGTCGTTAATGGTGTTTCGCCGATTAAATAATAATTTTTCAAATAAAAAAGATAGCCATTTAGCTATCTTTTTTGTCTGATCAATTCTTGGAAATGGAATTAGTATAGTTTTTAATAAATATGTTTAGTCCCTTAATATCACGGGTAGTCAATTTACCGATTTTGGTAATTTCAGTAATGAGCCCCCTATCTAAGGATACTAATTTTTCAATATCAATATATGGTTGCTGATAACAACCGGCCTCATACCAATCAGTGATCTTATAGTATAGCTTTTTGATGTTATCTGATTTGTTCTGGTATTTAGAGGTTATTTTAAATAATTGCAATTATCCTTCAAGACCAATACTGGACGTCTTTTACCACCAGAATTGTTTTCAAAGCCAATATACATTGTTGCTACATCATTTCTATTCATCTTCAGAATCACTATCTAACCATTTTAAAGCTTCTTCTTTAGAAGTTATCTTATGGACGGGTAGTTTATCAATAGTATTTAACAACTCATTGCCAGCTCTTTCTCTTTCAGTCAATGTTAAATTAACTGGATAAGAATCAGTTGCAACAATACGTTTAAACAACATTGTGATGGCAGAGGTTGGTGTCATCCCCAAATTATTCAAAACTTCTTCAGCGTTATTTTTGAGATTTTGATCGACTTGAATTTGAATGCGAGCTTTTTTAGTTGAGTCATTTTGTTTTTCCATCATAAGGACATCTCCTCAGTACAAGATACTCATTTAGTACTTATATTACAGTATTATATGAGTAGTAATTACAAATAATTAAACAAAGATGGAAAGGTATATCCTGATAAAGTTGGGTCTCCATAGCTCATTTGGTTGGAATATTTTCTATTTTCACATTACACGTGTTCCAATGACAAGCAGTATTGCAATAAGAGCTGTGGATGACAAGAGAAATGCAATAAGATTTTTCTGGGTATGATAAAATTTGTATTTTTGAAAAGTACTATTTTCCAATATTGCCAATAAAATCATCAGGAGTGTCTTATTATCGGTTAGTTCAAGTTTCCAGAAGAAATTTGTAATTGAGTTCATTATTAACCAAATAAGCATAAAAATTATTACGGATTGAAAATTATTGGAATTATCTCTAGTCTTCATATGAATCTCCCTTTATTGATTTGATTCTATTCGAATTGAATTCTAAGATCACCAATTCCCGTTGGCCCCCATTTATATCCCCCTTCTCGTGCTATCATAGTCAATCGATTATAATCTTTCCCAAATAAATCACCTAACTGTGGTTTCTTCAACAAGATTTGAATCGTTATACCATTTACGGTTTTGGCGGCCACAATTGGCGGATACATTCCTTTATTAAAGGCTTTAGCTGCTTTCAATAAAACTCTCAGTATATCAGGATCATTACTTTTATTCTTAACGTCTTCGTACATTTCATCAATTAATGAAAACACTTCATTTGAATAATCTTTCCCCATTGGGTACCTCCATAATTCATTGGCAAGTATATCAAGGCAAAGTTTTTTTAGATACAAATTAATGCAAAAAAGAGTAACAATCATTTTTTGATTGTTACTCTTGGTTTCAAAAGTAAATATTTTTATTAGAATCCACCAAATCCAGCCGGATTGATTAATCCAATATGCCCTTGAGAAAGAGCAATGTTGACCTTACAACTCCTTATTCTTAATAACTATGGTAGATGTAATAATTGTAGCTAAAAGAACTACAAAACTAACAATTACATAATTCCATAACTGACCATTAGTAACCAACTTTAAACTGATTTTCATAGCAGCACTGAAGAAATCAATATACTTCAGCCACGTCCAATTAGCGATGTTATTTAGGACACTGATAATGACTGGGAAAACCACGATAAAAATTGAACCGGCAACATTGGATGACGTTAAAAGTAAAACTAGAATCGCGATTCCAAAAACAATGCTGATGAAAAATGCAATTACAATAGAATTATTAATTGTTTGTGATAAAAGATTGCTCCAGCTAGTTCCGACACTTCTATTACATATCAGACCACTAACGATACTGGTAATAAAATAGATTAGCGTTAGGAGAAAAATATTGATCAACATAACCAGATATTTAGAGATAATAAATTGTGAACGAGTAATTCCGGAGACCAGCGTATTCTTATAAGTCTTTTGACTGAATTCATAACCAATAGTGATAACAAAAATTCCTATAAATAGATAAACTAATAAACTTGATGATAATGTTGCGGCGTTTAACCCATTCTTTAGAGTCCAAATGTCATTGGAATTCAATTTAGCCATCGAATCTCCAGTTACCATAATGCCACCCACTACGTTATTTATGACAATCATAGCAGCATAAAGAATAGTACAAGCAAAAGTTATATAAATTCCCCAAGTATGACTCAGACGATAGAAATCAGTTCTTAATTGATTAAGCATTTTCCTGACCTCCAATCAAGTTAGTATAGTAATCCTCTAGTGATCTTTCCTGTTTGGTCATGCTGATAACCGACACATTGTTCATTACTAAGTGTTTGTTTAGTTCAGAAGAATCAATGTCCAAAGAGTGAATCAGAAGTCTCTGATCATCAATAACTGTAAATTTATTTTGAAATTCAGTATCAATTATTTGAGCAGCCTTAGCAACATTGTCGACTGTTACTAAAAGTCCTGAACGATTGACTTTATCCAATTCCTCTTTAGTTATTTCTTTAATCAGGCGACCATTGTAGATGAAACCAAAGCGAGTCGAAACTTGATAAAGCTCAGTTAAAATGTGACTGGAGATCAGAATCGTGATTTGCTTTTCTTGGTTTAGTTTTAGTAGTAAACTACGGAATTCAATAATACCTGATGGATCTAATCCATTGATTGGTTCATCTAAAATTAAGAGATCTGGTTCCGGTAAAATAGCGATTGCTAAACCCAAACGTTGCTTTTGTCCTAAGGACAGATTCTTGGCTTTGGTATTAACCTTTTTAGTGAGACCAACAAATTTAATAATCTGTTTGACCTTATCTTGATTATTAATACCACGTTGGATAGCAATTAATTTAAGATTTTGTTTAACTGTCAATTTATCAAAGGCTGCTGGAGTCTCAATGACAGAACCAACGTGACGTAATGCCTGTTGATTGATGCTTTTATCAAATAAAGAAATCGTACCTACTTTTAGAGGTGATAATTGTGTAATCAAGCGCATAATAGTCGTTTTACCAGCACCATTGGAACCAATCAGACCATAAATGTCCCCTTTTTGTAAAGAAAAGCTAACGTTATCGATGGCCTTGAATTTCCCAAAATTTTTACTAATATTATTTACTGCTAAAATGTTTTTTGTCATTGTCCTCTTCCCCTCTCTTTACTTAATATTTTAGCTAACAGTTATTAATTCATCTTATAACTAAACATTAATTAATTATTAAATATACAGAACCAAAGTCAGTAATAGGATAAGATTAATTTATCAAGTGGGGTGAGGGCATGAATTCAAAAATATTGATTATTGAAGATAATGAGGATATCCAATCATTACTTTTTGATGTTTTATCGACTAACTATTTGATTTTTAAAGCTGTCGATGGAGTTACAGGGATTAATGAATACAAGAACTGTAACCCAGATTTGATCATTTTGGATTTAATGTTGCCTCAAATAAATGGTGAAAGTGTTCTAAAGTTTATTCGCCAGCAATCACAAGTACCAATCATTGTTTTAACTGCCATTCAAAGTAAAACTAAAACTGTTGATCTGTTGAATGAAGGAGCTAATGATTATTTGACTAAGCCATTTGATGTTGATGAACTACAAGCTCGAATTCAAGTACAATTGCGTAATCAGTCAACTATCAAACCTGATAATTTACTGCAATATGAAGATGTTAGTTTGAATAATCAAACCCATGAAGTCATTGCTGCCACTAAAGAACTAATTCTCTCAAAAAAGGAATTCAGATTGTTACAAATCTTATTGGCGCATCCCCATCAGGTTTTTGAAAAGAGTCAATTATTTCAAGTGGTTTGGCACGAGGAATACCTTGACGGCTCTGACAATACTCTAAACGTTCATATCAGCAATCTGCGTCACAAGTTGCTGAACGCCACTGGAAAAGACTATCTGGTTTCGATTTGGGGTATTGGAATTAGATTTGTCTGAAAGGATCTGGAAATATGTTATTATTTCTGACAATTATCAGTTTGTTCATCTTAGTAATACTGCTTTTGATTGTTCACGATATTATCCGAATCACTAAGGATCTCAACTATATCAATCAAAATGATACTAATGGTGAAGTGACTACTAGTACTAGTTTTCCTATTATTAAGCGATTAGCTTGGGCCTGTAATTTTAATCTGAATAAGATGCATCTCTTAAAAGAGCGGCAAGAAACTCAGAACAAACAATTCAATCGAATGTTAACAAATTTGACACATGATATTAAAACCCCGTTAACAGTTTCAATGGGATATGTGCAATTACTAAATCAAACTAGTACTGGTAAACAGCGCCAGGATTTACAGCGAGTCCAAAATAATCTTGATTCAGTTAATTACTATTTGCATTATTTAATGGATTTTAATTTAATTCAGGAAAAAGATAAGAATCTCAATCTGAAAAAGTTCAACTTATCAGATGTCTTGCAGGAAGAATTATTTAACTATTATGATCAACTAACCAATAAAAAAATTCACGTCAAAATGAGCATCGATCCAAAAGTCTTTGTAATCAGTGATGAAATGATGTTTCGTAGAATTTTTCAAAATCTTATTGGTAATGTTATTAAATATGCTACTGCTGAAATGACGGTTGAACTTACTAAAACTAACAAGATAATAATCATAACTTTTGAGAATATTACTTATGAAAAGATCTCTAACAGTGCCCTCTTATTAAATAGGTTTTATACTGCAGATGATTCGCGAGCCAATCAGAGTGTTGGTTTGGGCCTTAGCATCGTGCAGTCTTTAGTTACTACCTTGGGTGGACGAGTTAAATTACAAACGGATAATAATAAATTTAAAATTCAATTAGTTTTTAAACATTTATATGACATCAAAAAGGATGAAACCAATTAGTTTCATCCTTTTAAATTTTTAATTATTTTTGCTGGTACGCCACCAACTAGGACGTTATCAGGTATATCTTTGGTAACGACTGCTCCACCAGCAATAACCACATTATTACCAATCGTCACTCCAGGCATGATTGACGATTTACCACCAATCCAGACATCATTGCCAATTGTAACAGGAAAACCTTTACCCAAAGAATCACGTCTACCTTGAGCACTCATAGGATGATTTACCGTATAGATATCTACATTAGGTCCAATCATAACATCATTGCCGATATTAACTGGAGCCACGTCTAGAATTGTGAGATTATAGTTACTTAAAAAATTATCGCCAACGTGAATGTTTTGACCATAATCACAGTTAAAGCGACTTTGAACGGAAATATTTTTGCCATATGATCCAAAAATTTCTTTGATTTTATCGGTCTGTTTATCAGGATCGGTTGCCGGAATTTCATTGAATTCCTGACAAAGTTGTGCGGCGATGGCTTTTCTCTGAACTACTTCAGCATCTTTGAAACAATACCATTCACCGTTATCCAATTTTTCTAGTTCACTTTTAGTCATATAAAATTACCTCTTAGTATTTGACGTTATTAGATGCTAATCTTACTTCGACAATTCTGGAATTTTTTGGTTGAGAACAAATACTTACCATTGCTTGTCCAACGTCTTCAGGTGTTAAAAAGCCTGATTGTTTTACGCCCGCTTTTGTACGACCATATCCAACTTCAAAGTTTGTGGCACCGGCATGAGGACAGATGACACAAGTTTTAATACCATCATCAAGCAATTCACGATCTAAGGCTTGGGCTAAACCTCGTAAAGCAAATTTACTACAAGTATAGGCAGATTCGTCTGAATGTCCTTTAATTCCAGTCACTGATGATACCATAATTATTTGACCATCATGGGTTTTTTTCATTTTAGGTACTACTTGTTTTGTGAAGGCAAAGGCACCTCTAACATTGGTATTCATGACTAAGTCAAAGTCACTCATACTGGTATCTTCAATCGACAAGGTTCTACCAATCCCAGCATTATTAATCAAAATATCAATATGTCCAAAGTTTTCCATTGCTAGATCAATGGTTTTGATGGCTGTTTGTTCATCTTTAATATCGCCAGCATAAGAAACCACTTCAACTCCGAACTGTTCACATTCAAGAACTACTTGATGCAATTTTTCATCGTTAAACCCCGTTAGTATTAAGTCACATCCTGCCTTAGCGAAAGCTAAAGCTGTACCTTTACCAAAGCCGGAACTTGCTCCAGTAATAATGGCTGTTTTTCCTGATAAATTACTCATATTTATTTCTCCCTCAAATAACTTTTTGTTTCATCAAGGAATAGTATCGCAAAAACAATTAATTTTATTAATAGTTTTAGTATAAAATGGAGTTAATGTTTAAAGTAAGTTTAATAAATAGTAATTTGACAAACATAATGTTTAATTTGGGAGGAATATATGTCAGTAATTCAATTATTAAAACAAACTACTGATTTTACGGAGACCGATAAAAGAATTGTTGATTTTATTTTGAAAAATTTGGAATCAATACCGAACTTAACAATAACCGAACTAGCTGAGTCTACATATACTTCGCACTCGGCTATTATTAGATTGGCTCAAAAATTACACTTTAAGGGTTATCGAGAATTTAAAAATGCCCTTATAAAGGCGTCAATATTGAAATCAAACCAAGATCAGCAAATTGACAATAATTTTCCCTTTGACGAGAAATCAACCGATAAAGAAATTACTGAAACCTTAGCAAACTTGACTCAGAATACGATTACGGAAACAGTAGCGCAATTAGATACACAGAAGCTTTCTCAAATATGTGACTGCCTTTTAAAAGCCGATAAGATCATGATCTATGGCCAGGGTGATTCACAAATATTAGCCAGATACTTTCAAAATAAATTGGTAAAGCTAAATAAAATTGCAATTATACCAGAGGAGTATCGTGAGGAGGCCTGGAACACTACTAACTTGACCGTAAATGACTGTGCCCTGTTTATTTCCTATGGTGGAATGATGAAGCATTACACTAAGATAATGGAATATTTGAAATCACAGCATGTTCCAATAATTTTGTTAACTGGTAATCCTCAAACCGACTTATTAAGATTTGCAACATATAGTCTAATTACTGATAACAACGAATTAGACTATGCTAAGATTTCACCTTTTTCATCTCAAGTTGGTTTTGAATTTCTCTTGAATTGTATTTACGCTGGCATGTTTAAAAGAAATTTTCGGAAGAATATCGAAACTTTAAATGAACGTCAGAAGATAATTCAAAAAGGTATTTTAGCTGATAATGCATAATATAAAAATAAGACCCCTAATACTAATTGGATTTTTAATCTAATCAATTAGCATAGGAGCCTTATTATTTTACCTAGAAAGTTAAACTTTAGTGTTGCGACGTTGGAAGAACTTAACGATTTCAACGATTAGAATCATCAATAAACCAGCTCCAAGGACAATACTCCATTGTAATAGATTTAGTTCAGTTACGTGGAACAAACTGTTAAATCCAGGGATAAGAATAGTTGCGGCTACCATGATAAATGATGCAGCCACTCCAATATTAAAGACTTTGTTCCTAAAAGGATGTACTTTGAAGATTGATTGATAAGTAGATTTAACATTGAATGCGTGGAACAATTGAATCAAGGCTAAAGTTGCATAAGCCATTGTTAGAGCATCGGCGTGCATAGCGGCATTTCCAGTGTGAACTGGGAACAGAATAGCTAGGCCATAGACGCCAAGTGTGATCAAGCCTTCAAGGATTCCTTGATAGATGATGGAAGAACCAATTCCGCCACTCAAGAAACTCGATTTTCTACCACGTGGTTTACGTTTCATAATACCAGGTTCAGTTGGTTCAACTCCTAAAGCAATCGCTGGAAAAGTATCGGTTGCCAAGTTGATCCAGAGTAATTGAACTGGTAAGAGAATATCCCAACCAAGCAAAGTCATCATGAATAGAGTTAAGACTTCACCCAAGTTAGCTGATAAGAGATATTGAATCGATTTTTGAATATTTGAGAAGACTTTCCGTCCCTCTTCAACGGCCACAATGATTGTCGCAAAGTTATCGTCGGCTAATACCATATCGGAAGCACCTTTGGAAACTTCTGTTCCGGTAATACCCATTCCAATTCCAATATCAGCTGATTTCAAGGCCGGAGCATCATTAACACCGTCACCAGTCATAGCTACGACTTTACCTTTCTTTTGCCAGGCATTGACGATCCTAACTTTATGTTCTGGAGAAACACGAGCATAAACTGAATATTGACCAACCTTTTTGGCAAATTCGGCATCACTCATTTGATCCAATTGCGCGCCAGTGATAACAGCATCGTCATCACCAGGTTTAATAATTCCTAAGCGTCCAGCAATAGCTTCCGCAGTATCTTGATGATCACCAGTAATCATTAATGGTCGAATCCCTGCACTCTTAGCATCCGCCACAGCTTTGGCAGCTTCAGGACGTTCGGGGTCAATCATTCCGATCAATCCAGCAAAAGTCAAATCATGTTCGATTGTTTCAGAATTTACTTCCACTGGGATCTGATCAATTATTTTATAACCCATGGCTAGAACTCTAAGAGCCTTTGTGGCCATAGTTTTATTCTGGTGGAGAATCTCATTTTTATCGTTGTCGTTAAAATCACGAATGTCATCAGGTGTTGCTTGAATATGACTTACACGTTGTAACAACATGTCAGGAGCACCTTTGACAGCTACTAAAAATTTACCATTATTCAATTCATGAATTGTTGACATCAGTTTGCGTTCTGAATCAAAGGGAACTTCAGCTATTCGGGGTTCTTTTTTTAATTCCTCTTCAACTTGATAATTATGATCAAATCCAAACTGGACTAAGGCTGTTTCAGTTGGATCACCAAGTAAGACACCGTCATTTTGAATCTTAGTATCATTGGCGAAAGTCATGATTTGGAGAACTTTGTCAGAACCAGAAATATCAAGTGAAGCATCTTGTAACTGACCGTATTGATAAACTTTTTCAACAGTCATCTTATTTTGAGTCAAAGTACCAGTTTTATCAGAAGCTACAATATCCGTGCTACCTAATGTTTCAACAGCCGGTAATTTTCGTACTAAGGCCTTCCGTTTTGACATGCGGGTCGTTCCAAGTGCCAAGATAATAGTAACGATTGCCGGCAAACCTTCAGGAATAGCGGCGACCGCCAATGAGATAGCGACTAATAACATATTGATGACCAATTCATTCATTGGCAGTCCTTCAGGATTATTGAAAATACCCACGGCAAAGATGATGGCTGCGATGGCTAAAATTAACCAAGTTAAAACCTTACCTAGTGAGTTCAAATTATCTTGTAAAGGTGTACTAGTTTCTTCAGCGGAATTGATCATCCCGGCAATCTGTCCGACTTGAGTGTTCATTCCAGTTCCAACAACGATACCAGTACCACGGCCATAAGTTACGTTACTATTCATGTAAGCCATGTTCTTACGGTCGCCAAGAGGAATATCCTCATTGGTTAAAATGTTGGCTGATTTCTCTACCGGAACCGATTCACCAGTTAAGGCTGATTCCTCAATTTTCATTGAAGCTGAGTCCAGTAAACGAATATCGGCCGGAACTACATCTCCAGCTTCGAGTAAAACCAAATCACCAGTAACTAGATCTTCACTACTGATGGTTTCTAATTCACCGCCACGTTTGACATGTGCTTCTGGGGTCGACATTTCTTTCAAGGCGTCGATAGCTTCCTCAGCCTTGGATTCTTGGAAAACACCGAAGATAGCATTGATAATAACTACGGCCAGAATTAACCCAGCATCAGCCCACTCCTTTGCCAAGACACCTGAGACAAAGGCAGCAATCAGTAAAACAATGATCATAAAATCTTTGAATTGATAGAGAAAACGTTGGAACAGATTCTTACGTTTACCTTGAGCCAGCGTATTAGAACCGTTCTTGTCTAACCGTGCTTTCGCCTCTTGGTCGGATAACCCCTCTTTAGTAGTATCAAACTGCTTTAATAACGTTGCTTCATCTAATGCGTAATCACGTGCTTTCAATAAAAACCCTCCTCTTATTCTGGTATAAAAAAAGACCTGCACACTTAATAAGCGTACAAGTCTCACTAATTAAGACAAAACCAGACCGTTAGGTCTTGCTGACGATTTTGCCACAGGTTAACTTCTGCAAGTTACTCCCTTGTCTTTGAACAATATTATAAATGATATGGAATTTGAAAGCAATATCTTATTCCTCATCAGTCAACTTTTTCCATTCTTCCATAGAAAAAGTTTTAATTTGATTATTTTTTAGTTGCTGCAAGGATTCCTCAAGATATTTTCGGTTGGTACTATTTCCCAATACATAGAGATTCTCTTGCCAAAATCGATATTCCTGTTCTGATATGAGGACTACGTTTTGTTTATTTGGTCTGTTAATGATCAAAGCTTCTTGATTATCAATTACCTCATCTGCAAGTTTATTAAAATTCTTACTCGCATCTATTGAATCAATTTTTTTTGCTGCCATTGTTTTATCCTTATTAAATAATTGCTATTTGATTTCCAAATTATAACACCAAATATTCGATTGATGCTATCCGTAATAGTAGATTGCTCCTTAATAGTTGTGAAAACGGCTATATGCTGAGAGACGTATTCTATGAAGACGAGACTTACACTTATCCGTTTTAAAAACGAACTTGACATTAGAATCAATATTCGCAAAATTGGGCCTTTTTCATCAAAAACAGGGGTTATTTGTAAGAAATAGCCCCTGTAAAACATTGACGTATCAGTCCTAAAAAATTACAATATATTGATAGGGTCTATTTATATAATATACTAAAAAATAGTACCCACTTTGGAGGACCTATGAAACAGTTAGTTTTGCCAATAAAAGACACCAATGTGCTAAATGAAGTTAAAAATACCCTTCTTCGTAATTTTAAATACGGTCGTCGCAACTATACGATTTTCCAAACTGGTAAAGCAACCTTGTTACGAGTCTCAGATGTGATGGCTTTAAAGTATAGTGATGTTTTCGATGACTATGATGACATTAGAAAAAATGCTTATATTCACGATAAAAAAACGGGTAAACCAAATACTTTATATTTAAAGCCCATTAAACGTGATCTCTTGATTTATCAAACTTGGCTTTTAGAAAATCATATTAAATCTGAATGGCTCTTTCCATCAATGCAACGACCTGATCGCCATGTATCTGAAAAACAGTTTTACAAGGTTATGTCTAAAACTGGTGACCTACTTAATATTAATTATTTGGGGACGCACACTATGAGAAAAACTGGTGCCTATCGAGTCTATATTCAATCAAACTATAATATTGCTTTGGTTATGAGATTATTGAATCATAGTAGTCAACAAATGACTTTAGCTTACTTGGGACTAGATCAAGAGTCACGAGAACAGATGCTAGATCAAGTAGATTTTGGATAAACAAAAAGAACTAATATCATAATTTAATACGATACTAGTTCTTATTTTATTTCATTAATTTTGAGATAATTCATTTTGTTGGATCCAAGCATTAGTACCGATACGATACATTTTAATCCAAGTTGTCGGATTAGTAGCACGTCGGTCAACGACCCAATTAGAATTGGCAGTGACCGTATGTCCAGTATAATTACCATTGTTATCATAAATCTTGGCATTAGTTGTAGCTCTTACAGTTGTACCAGCTAGGAAAGTTGCCCATGGTAAAGCATCATTAGCTGAAACAAAAGTATCATTACTTACATGATAATAGAAACCGCCATCAATAATGGCAATGACATCAGCAATCCAAGATGAATTTGGTGCTAAAGACATATCGGTACGTTTGTTACCATTTCTATCATAGACGGGAGTCTGTTGATCCTTGGTAGTTACACCACCTCTAATATCAGCAACGGCGTAATTATCTCTAGAAGTATAATCATCATTAGTCCGGTTAGTATCGGCTATATCATATTTTGATACATTAGCATAGTCGTTTTCGTTAGTTAGATAATAAGCATAAATATCACTGGAATTATACTTACTGTGTGATGCTTGATCATTACCCATTTCTTGTGAGAAATAAACCATCCCATTAGAAGAAATGCTGACACCAATACCGACATAGTCAATATATGGATTCAACATGTTCTTTCTGTGACCGTAGTTGGGTTCTGGATCATACATTTCACTATAAAATTCATGAGTGATCTTTTGGGCAATAGTAGTTGGATCAGTTGTTCCTAACATTGAATAAGGCATTTGAGCAATATTTTCTTCAGCATCCAAATAATAAGGATACATATTGGCTGAATTCCAACCGGCATGGTTATCAACGCCGGTATTAGTAAAGCTGTCGGTTCTTGATTGGGCATAATTATTAAGCGCACCTACTGATGAAAGTGCTGTTAAACCATTTTGAGCACGGAGACGATTCAATTCTGTTAGCATGGCTGTCTTAACTGCACTAACGTCGATACTGTTATACGTGGACTGAGTGGTAGCAGTATTATTGTTAGTAGTATTAGTGCTATTGTTAACAGTTTTGTCAGTTGTTGAAGTAACAACTTGATTATTGGTATCACTACTATTATTAGTAGCGGTAGCTACATTAGTATCATTTTTGTTAGCGCTTGTATCAGTTGTTGAAGTAGCTGTAGAATCATTGGTATTAGCAGTTACATCAGCATACGCAATGTTCCCTCCTAAACTTGTTGCCAGAAGTGCACTTGCAGCTACTAAAATAGCTGCTCTCTTAGTTTTAGAAAACATGATACTCCCCTTTTCATATGGAAATAATGGTTATATTCATTTTAACTCATTGATATCATTAATAAAGCATTAATTATAATAAATATTTTATATTATTTCGGAAAAATAAAAAAGCCTTTCGGCTTTTATTAGGATTTATCAAAGTCTCGGATCCAGGCAATTGCCAAAGCACCCTTCCCCAAATGAACCCCAATTACTGGTCCAAAATATGAGCGATCTAAAGTCGCATCTGGATATCTTTCGTGTAATTCGTCAGCCCAACGATCACCGGCTTCAGGATCGTCAGCATCAAGCACTAACAATCTTAAAGGATGAGTCGCATTTTCCATTGCAATGGAAAGCTTTTCTTCAGCTTTTAATTTAGCTTTTTTCATTGAGCGAACTTTATCATAGGCCACAATTTTATGACTATCATTGTCAAATTCTAGTAAAGGTTTAATATTTAAGACAGTACCAATTACAGCAGAAGTATTGGATAATCTTCCACCCTTAACTAGATTCTTCAAATCATCTACAACAAATGATTCGCCAATAGAATTTCTTAAGACATCTAATCGATCAATTATTTCAGTTTCAGTTTTACCTGCTTGGGCCATTTTGGCGGCTTCTTGAGCTAAGTAACCCATCAAACGAACAGTGATATGTGAGTCGTAGACAACAACATTAATGTTATCGATCATCCGGGCAGCACTCTTTAAATTATTAACAAACCCAGAGATTGTGCTTGCCAAATGAATCGATATTACGGTATCATAGCCTTCTTTAGCCAATTTATCGTATAGATTTATCATCTCACCAACTGAAGGTTGGGCCGTTGAAGGTAATTCTGGTGCTTTTTGTAATAATTCATAGAATTCAGATGTAGTAAGATCAATATCTTCACGATATGTTTTGTTATTAAACACTACTTCTATTGGCACAACTGTTATATTATATTTATCAACTATTTCTTGTGGCAAATAAGATGTACTATCTGTTACAATGGCTATTTTCATAAGTTTATCAATTCCTTGTTTGGTTACGTATAATGATGGTATAACCATTAATTATATCATATTCAACCAATTTTAAAATTGTTACAGAATAAAAGTTTCAGAAATTATCGTGTCATTTTAGAAAGGAAACCAATTATGTCTTTTGACGGAATGTTTACCCACGCTATGGTAAACGAATTAAATCAGAACCTCAGCGGTGGTCGAATCAGTAAAATTCAACAACCATTTGCTAACGAATTGATTCTTACAATTAGAAGCAATCGTAAGAATCGTCAGTTATTGTTATCGGCTCACCCATCCTATGCTCGAGTTCAAATAACAGATCAACCCTTTGCTAACCCTGCAAAACCTTCTACCTTTGTTATGTCTTTAAGAAAGTACATTACTAGTGCTATCGTGCAGGATTTCAAACAATTAAATAATGATCGAGTAGTTTCAATCGATCTTTCGGCTAAGAATGAATTGGGTGATATTCATGATTATATTCTAACCATCGAGATCATGGCTCGTCACAGTAATATCTTCTTAATCAATAAGGAAACAGGTAAAATTGTTGACCTAATTAAACGAGTTTCACCAGAAAATAATAGTTTCCGTGGACTACTACCAGGAGATGACTACAAGTTACCGCCTGCTCAAAATAAAATCAATCCATTTTCAACGAATAATGAAAACCTTAAGGGTTTATCAGCTGGAGATATTCGTCAGAAATACGAAGGAATTGGATTAGATACTTCAGCGGAGTTAGAACAATATATTGCTAGCGGTAAAACGTTGGATGATTTCATGGATGCGTATCAAAATGGACTTCATCCTAATACAGCCACTTCGAATGACAAGCACAAATTAGGCTTTTTCCCAGTTGCTTTTGTCAACACAACTACGAAAGCAAATACTTATACCAATCTTAGTGAGCTTTTGGATAATTATTATGTTGATAAGGCTCGTTTGGATCGTATCGAACAACAAACTAAGAGTATTACCCATCGTTTAGATATTATTTTGAAGAAAGATAAGTCTAAGGTCAAAAAACTGAATAAGCAGTTGAATCAAACTGATGTGATGGCTAAATATAACCTTTATGGAGAACTTCTAACGACTTATATGTCTAAAATCGAACGTGGTTCAAGTTCAATTACATTAACCAACTACTATAATAATGAAGATGTCACGATTAAGTTAAACCCTGAGTACTCACCTTCGCTTAATGCTCAAAGTTACTACAAAAAATATCGTAAATTACAGAATTCAATTCCACATATTAAGGAACAACTGGAAATCACGACTAATGAGGTCAATTACCTTGAGTCAGTTTTAGCATCTCTGGAATATGTAGATATTGAAGATGTTGATGGAATCGTCGAAGAATTAATTGATTCTGGTTATATCAAGAAAAAGCGTAAGAATGCTCCTAAGAAGCGTAAGAAAAAGCTTGGCGAAAATTTCCAATCATCAACCGGAGTTGAAATCATTGTTGGTAAGAACAACCTTGAGAATGATCAATTGACTATGAAATTATCACAAAAGAACCATTATTGGTTCCATGTGAAAGATATTCCTGGATCACATGTTATTTTAAAAACTAGTGAACCCGACGAACAATCAATTACTGAAGCCGCAACTATTGCTGCCTATTACTCTAAGGCACGTGATTCTAGCAAAGTTCCAGTTGATTACGTACAAATCAAGAATATTCGGAAACCTAATGGAGCTAAACCTGGTTTTGTAATTTTTGAAGGTCAAAAAACAATTCTAGTTGACCCAGATCGTCAGCTAGTTGCTGGTTTGAAGGAAAATAAATAGTAGAGATTTTTATTCCAGATTAAGTAGTGCTTTGATTACTGAATTCTGTTAATGAAAAAATATATTTTTAAATCAAAAATCCCGTATTAACTGAAGTAGTGAATATCAGTTAATACGGGATTTTACTATTCTTAAATTAATGACCTTTTTTGTTATTTTTCACTTTTTCGTAATTCATCTAATTTGGTTTGAATCTCTTCTTTGTTGAGTAACTTATAACGTTTATCATCAATCGTTAACAGATAACTCTCATCAAAGTTATCAAAAATCTTCTCTAATGAAAGATCATCATCAATCTTATTACCTAGAAGCAATTTGACCAAGGTATCGATCACATGCACCGAACTGGCCAATTCATGGCGAATGATGTCCGTTGTCATACCCCGATACTTTTTAGTAACTAGCCAATGATCATGATTTTTAACCATTTCAAAGTTATAAATATCAACATGATGATCATCCTCTAATTCCTGAGTAATCAAGGATGCAATCTCTGCTCGATCTTCAGCGCTCATAAAGTTATTAACTGAACTGATCTCATAAAGATGCTTATCCCGTTTAGCTTGATAGATAACCGATGGAGCCAAGTAGTTTTTACCATCGCTGACGACCATTACTCTAACTGAGGTATCGCCTTCTAAACCAATATTTTTGATTTCTTGAGCACTGAATCGGAAAACCCGTTTATCCTCGTCATCAACCAAATTCTTAGAGAGATCAATAATGTTTAGAATACTTTCATTCTTAATAAGTCCCAAACTTTTGATTTCCATATGTGGATCATCAATTTCAACTACCTTCCGCCGCATGGATAATGGTGCATTCCATGGTTCGCGTCCAATAATGATTGGTTCCAAACCATTCTGATCAATTGATTTAGCCAGTTGGAACAAAACAAATTGTCTGATCATGATATCAGTCTTTGAAGTAATTATCGGTGTACGAACAATGATTTTCTTTCGATCACTTAACTCTAATTCATTACTAATACCACTGGTAACAAAGTAGTTATGGTTAATATATTCATTATTAGCTACTGAAACGGCGCGTTTATTCTTAACGACTGTTTTAGTAACAATGTCGGGGCTGTCCAGCAATAACTTACTGTGACCAACCCCTTTCACACCCATTTCCACCATTCGTTCGACATTTTTACCATCAATTTCGCCTTCACGAATGATCAGACTATTGTCAATGATATTTTGTAAAGCGGCCAAGTAAGGTAAATTGATGCCAGTGATCTCTGAAAGAACTGGTTTTTCAAAATTCCGCCGCATTGCTTCTAGCAAAACATCTAACATCCAGTTAGTGGGATGAATGATTTTTTCAAAGAGTTCATCATCATCTAATTTGCGAAGTTCATTGTAACGTTCAAAGTTATTATTTAATTTGTCGTTTAAAACACCCTTATTAAGAACCTCTTCTAAACTAAATCCGTTGACCATAATACTAGAATCCGAAGTTTTACTAGGTCCCAAATACTTTTGTCCAGGAGTCTTCCATTGAGGAAAACGGGAAGTTAAATGATCAACAAAGGGCTCTGTGGCACCATTAAAGGAATTCCCCGCGTCTAATTGTAATTTATCCAGGTGATAACCCAAACATAATTCGGCGACCACTGTCGCAATAGGATAACTTGTTGCGTACTCCAAGAATTTAGTTTCTTCACTCAATCGAGGAATAAATTCTGTAATATATGATTCTTTAGTTTCATGGTTATATGCAAAATGAACTGTACAAATACCAACAATATTAAATGAACGAACTAATTTAATTGAATAATTTCTTAATTTTTGTAGTTTGGAATCATTCAAGGAGATGGCCGGTGAAATTAAATTAGAATCCAAATGATGGACTCCAATGGGTTCGATATCTTCAATAGTTCCAATCAAAGATGAATTATCATAGCGGTCACGGACGATAGTGAAAGAATATTCACTAAATCCACGAATACTACGTTCGATTTCAATCTTGGTATCGGAAATATCTTCCAGTGCCATAAAATTATCTAATTCGAATAGATTATTAATATTGGTCCAACCGCTAGAATGACGATTTGAATAGCGACGACGTGCAATAATTGGGAAGCCAATAGCTCGAATAAAGTTATAAATTTCCTTTTCATCATCGGATGAAATGAACTTAATAACTGGTAAATTAGCCTTGGTTAAACGTTTGATGAATAGCTCACGTTTAAATGTTGCCAGAGAAGCCGCAAAATTAGCTCCTAAGACCCTGACACCGCCAATCTTACCATTCAGACTAGAAACAATTCCTAAAGCGTTTCGGTCCCCAACAGTGGGAAGAATAGCATCGGGATGGTTCTGTTGAATAAATTTCAAAACATTGTCACCAGTAACTTTTTCAACAACGATTTTGTCATAAAATGTCCCTGAAGATAAAAGTGAGGTTGGATCTTCAACAATAATAGAAATTTTATATCCTAATTGATGCAAAATGTCGACCGTATCATAGAGCGCTGTCGATAGGTCAACGTTTTTATCACTACTGATTGGGCCGATAATTAAAATAGAGTGAACATCATCTAATTCCATTGACTTCTAGCCCCCTCTTGCTTTTTAGCTGATTCAACTAAGTCGATAAATTCATCAAAAACATAATAACCGTCAGTTGGTCCAGGGGCAGCTTCGGGCTCAAAAAGAACACACATGATTGGCAAATACTCATGGCGGATTCCTTCAATAGTTCCATCGGCCACACAGACATTAGTCACAATAAAATCAGAAGCACCGATATATTTTTGATCAAGTGTATATGAATGGTTATGGTTGACAAAATCTATCTTGCCACTGGCAACTTCCTTAACAGCTAGTGATGATTCGTGATGTGGTTCCTTAAGTTTTTCAATTTGACAATCATTGGCTAAAGCAATCAAAAGATTTCCCAAACCTATACCCAACAATGGGTATTTTTTTTGTAAAATTTTAATAGTTTCGAGAGTTCTAGGCAAATCCTTAGGGTCACCAGGTCCATTTGAATAAATGATTCCATCCGGATGGAGACTTTCGATCTCTTCAGCTGTTGAATTGTAATTAACGATGATTGAATTACAATCACGGTAAGATAATTGGCGCAAAATTGAGTATTTTAATCCTAAATCAACGATAACGATTTTTAGTCCCATATTGGGATTTGGATATGATTGTCGCGTTGATACTCGCTTAACCAAATCAGGTGGCAAAACTAAAGCTTTGATCTGATCAATAGCATGTTCGTCGTGAGTATCCATAATACTAGCCTTCATCTCACCATGTTCAGCGATATGCTTGGACAAAGCTCTAACGTCAACATTTTTAATGCCAGGAATCTTTAAACCAGTGATCCAATCCTCAAAAGAAACTGATCTATCTACAGTTGATAAGCTGGATGATCCAATCACAACCCCTTTACATTGCGAGTTGATTGATTCATAAAAATCACGATTGATGCCCGAGTTACCAACAGCAGGTATCGTAAAAGCGAGAATCTGTCCTTCAGTATCTGGGTCTGTAACAGACTGTTCAATTCCTGTACGGTTATTTGATATTACCAACTGTCCAGTAGTAATGATAGAAGACCCAAAACCTTCACCAGGAAAGACAGTTCCATCTTCTAAAATTAAATAACGTTTCATCTACAGCAACTCCTCAAAATATTAATTATTCGATTTCGATTTTGTCTTCCCCATCGATTTCTTTCATTGATACTTTGATCTTTTCTTTTTGAGAAGTTGGGATATTTTTACCAACGAAGTCGGCTCTGATTGGTAACTCACGATGTCCACGATCGACCAATACAGCTAAAGAAATTTTCTTAGGACGTCCAGCACTCATCAAAGCATCCATGGCAGCGCGAATGGTTCTACCAGTATATAAAACATCGTCTGTCAAAATAACATGTTTATCATTTATATCAATATCTAATGGTTCCGCTTTTATTTTAGAAATATCTGTTTCATCATGTGTTTGATCATCACGATAAGGTGTAATATCCAATTCAGCAACGGGGATACTGATATTTTCTAATTGTTTTAAGCGAGATTCGATCCGATGTGCCACAAAAACTCCACGTGTTTTAATACCTACCAAAACAAGATCCTCAATTCCCTTGTTTCTTTCAATAATTTCGTAAGTGATACGAGTCAAAGCTCGAGTCATTGTTTGACCATCAATAATTTCTTTAGCCATAATATTCCCTACTTTCAAAAAAGCACTCACAAAGTGAGTGCTTAACTTTTTTTATAATCGCACACAATTCTATTTTTAGATTATAGCACGACTTTAGACGTGTCAATGACGTAAATGTGTCAAAGTATCCTGAAAATTCTTAGGTGGTTCAACTGAGAACTCCATCCACTTATGAGTTCGAGGATGTTCAAAACCTAAGGTTTCTGCATGCAAGAATTGTCCCTTACCGGGTAATGTGTGTTTAGGTCCATATAGGGGATCTCCAGCAACTGGATGTCCGATGTATTGCATATGAACTCTAATTTGATGTGTCCGACCTGTTTCTAGCTTCAACTTAAGGAGCGAGTAATTTTCAAATTGTTCTAAAACTGTAAAATGAGTCACAGCATGGCGACCACCTTCAACGACAGCTTGTTTCTTTCGGTCATTTTTTGATCGAGCCAATGGAGCTGTGATTTTACCAGATTTTTCTTTGAAGTTTCCATGAACGATTGCTAAATATTCACGGAGATTACTTTTTTCCTTTAGCTGCTTCATCAATGATTGTTTAGCTAAATTATTTTTAGCTATCATCAAAAGTCCAGAGGTATCCTTGTCGATTCGGTGAACGATACCTGGTCGAATAACATCGTCATCGTTAATCTGACAGTGATAAAGAATGGCATTGACCAAAGTTTTATCTGGATGACCGGCAGCCGGATGCACTACCATCCCTTGTGGTTTATTAACGACAATAACATCGTCATCTTCATAAACAACTTCAATAGGAATATTCTCTGGAATTGCTTTGATAGGTTTCTCTTCAGGAACATTCACAAGAATCTTATCACCAGTAGTTAATTTATAGCCATTCTTACTGACTGCTTGACCATTAACCAAAATGGCACCATCTTTAATAAAATTTTGAACTTGAGATCTAGTCAATTCCTCGACCTGCTCACTGACAAAGGCATCTAAACGTCCTTTTTTTGTTTCATTATATTCTAAATCAAAAGAATTATTTATTATTTTTCTCACCTGCTAATTGAATAATCAAGGATCCGATAATTAATACTACGCCAATGGTAATATAAGTATCGGCCAGATTAAAGATTGGGAAGTTGATGAAATCGAGATTAAACATGTCAACAACAAAATGTCTGGTAAAACGATCGATAGCATTACCAACTGTCCCCGCTAATAAGAATATCAAAGAAAATCGATAAAGATAATCTTTTTTATCAGCTTTAACAAATAAATATACTAAAACAACTACAGCAATGATTGTAACTAGATAGAAGAACAACATCTTTCCCTCTAGCATACTCCAAGCGGCACCAGTATTTGTAATATGCGTAATTGACAAAATACCGGGAATGAAGTCATGGACACTCATTGTAGCAATATTATTAGTTACATAATATTTAAGACTCTGATCACCAACAACTAGAACTGCAAAGAGCAGCCAATAAATCAACTGCACTAGAATAGTCCTCCAATAGTTCCCTCATTATCAACGTCCATTCCTAAAGCGGCTGGTTTCTTAGGTAATCCTGGCATAGTCATTACATTACCAGTTAACACGACGACAAAACCGGCTCCTAGCTTAGGTACAATATCAGTTACATGAAGTGTGAAGTCACGTGGTGAACCAAGTCTTTTAGAATCATCACTCAATGAGTATTGGGTCTTAGCGATACAAACTGGTAAATCGTCCCAAGCATTGTCTTTCAAAAGTTTAAGTTGATTACGAGCCTTTTTGCTGTATTCAACATTGTTAGCACCATAAATTTCAGAAGCAATTGTAGCAATCTTAGCCTCAGTTGTTTCTTCATCCTCGTATAGACGAGTGTAGTTAGCTTCTTTTTCAGTTGCTTTGATAACAGCTTTAGCCAAAGCTTGACCACCTTTACTACCATTATGATGAATTTCAGCTAATTGAACGTCAACACCGACTTCATCACAGAGATTCGTCAATAGTTTAATTTCATTATTAGTATCAGTAGCGAATTTGTTGATCGCAACTACAACAGGAATATGATAATAGCGCATGTTATGAATATGACGTTTTAAGTTTTTAAAACCAAGGTTTAGAGCGTTCAAGTCTTCGTTTTGAATATCAGCTAATATTTGACCACCGTTATATTTCAAAGCCCTGACGGTTGCAACAATTACAATTGCATTGGGTGCGTGGTTGAGCTTAGGAGTCACGATGTCCAAGAATTTTTCACCACCAAGGTCAGCACCAAAGCCTGCTTCAGTGACAGCATAGTCACCAAGTTTCATAGCTAATTTAGTAGCTAAGATACTGTTACATCCATGCGCAATATTAGCAAATGGACCACCGTGGATAATGGCTGGAGTATTTTCAAGCGTTTGAACTAAGTTAGGCTTCAAGGCATCCTTTAAAAGAACAGTGATAGCACCCTCAACATGTAAGTCACGAACAAAAATAGGCTTTTTATCATATGTATAAGCAATTAAGATACTAGAAATACGTTCTTTCAAGTCATCAATATCTTGTGCCAAACAAAGGACCGCCATTAATTCACTGGCAACGGTAATTTCAAAATGTTCTTCACGAGGAACAGAATTAAATGGTCCACCTAAACCAATAACGATATTTCTTAAAGCACGGTCATTAATGTCCAAAGCACGTTTCCAAACAATTCTTCTGGTATCAATGTTTAAGGCATTACCCTGGTGAATATGATTATCGATCAAAGCAGCCAAAGTATTAATAGCACTAGTTAGGGCATGCATATCCCCTGTAAAATGAAGATTGATATCTTCCATTGGGACAACTTGGGCGAATCCACCACCAGTAGCACCGCCTTTCATTCCCATAACAGGACCTAGTGAAGGTTCACGTAAAGCTAAAACAGTCTTTTTACCGAGAGATTGTAAAGAATCTGCCAAACCAATCGCAACGGTAGACTTACCCTCACCTGCTGGAGTTGGATTGATCGAAGTAACAAGAATTAATTTACCATCGTCATTTTCGTCCATAGTCTTAGTAATACTACGACCAGAGAACTTAGCTTTATAATGACCATATGGTTCAATATCATCTGGTGTTAAACCAATCTTGTTAGCAATTTCGTTAATATTTTTCATATTATCGTGCTCGTTTATTTGAGCAATTTCGATATCACTTGGAAATGACATTGCTTTCACCTGCTTCTTTTTTAATTATATTTAAAATTCCCTTTGTAGAAGTAACCTTAAATGGGAAGAAATCACGATTACTAAAATCGAATTCCATTGTCCATTTATTATTCGCCTTAATACTTACATTCGTGTTTTTGAAAACACGTGTTTTATAATATGGTTCTTTGATGATCACTTGGCCTTCTGTTATCCTAACCCAAGAGTTAGCGATAATATAAAAAACATAGATTGCATCAATGATCCAAATTAAAAAAGGAATGAAACTGAACGACATGATCTCCAGTTGTAAAATAATTCCCAAACATGCAAGACTTAACGCAATCGACCACATGATAATTCCCCATGCGCCAGCTGGTTGAACAAAATGTTTCTTTGACATAATTTCTCCTGAAAGGTTCAAAATAATATGATTAAATTGTACACCGATGCTGGATTAAATACTAATTTAAATCTAGCCGTTGTTTCCTATGTAATAAAGCTTAATAATCAAATTTATAAAGAGGCCATTCCTCAAAATAATCAAGACAATCACTACTTAGAGTTCTTGGCATTAAAAATTGCTTTACAAAAAATTATAGAAAATAACTGGAATGATGAGATTATTCTCATTCATTCAGATAGCCAAATTGTCATTGATAGTTTGGATAAAAATTATTCTAAACATTATCAACCGATATTAGACGAAATATTAACGGAATTACAGAGTTTTCCAAGTTATTTTGCTAAACACATTGCTGACAAGGATAATCGGGCGGCACATGCGTTGGTCCATCAAAAAATGTTGAATTTGCGAACGCACGGTCATAAATAGTTTCTGAATTTTCTAAATTGTGCTACGATAAAAACGTTTTCAATTCACTTGAGGAGGTTTTCTTATGTATTACGTTGTAATGAAAGATCGCGATATTCGTGATAACCTAGCCACAGAACAATATTTGATGAATAATGTTGAATTCGATGAACCATTAGTGCTCTTTTATATTGAAAAACCATGTATCATCGTTGGTCGAAATCAAAATACTATTGAAGAAATAAACAGCGATTATATTAAAGATAATAATATTACTGTAACTCGTCGTATTTCTGGTGGTGGTGCAGTCTATCAAGACCTTGGTAATCTCTGCTTCAGTTTTATGGTTGATTCAGACGATAAGAATTTTGGTGATTTTAAATCATTTACCCAACCGATTATTGATGCACTTCATAAAATGGGCGCCACTACCGCAGAAGTATCCGGTCGAAATGATCTTTTAGTTGATGGGAAGAAATTCTCCGGTAATGCCATGTATTCTAGAAATGGTAAAACATTCTCTCATGGAACTCTTTCACTTGATGTTGATCTTGATGTTCTAACTAAAGCATTACACGTACAAAAGGATAAGATCGCCTCAAAGGGTATTAAGTCGATTCGTAGTCGGGTAACTAATTTACGTCCTTATTTAGCTCCTGAATATCAAAATTTGGATACTGAAGGTTTTCGTGACAAATTACTCTTAGAATTATTCCATGCAAATAGCTTGGATGAGATTAAAGATCATGAATATGTCGTTTCAGCAGCTGAACAAGCAAAAATTGATAAGATCAAAGAACAATATTATTACAATTGGGATTGGGTCTATGGTAAATCCCCTGCTTTTACTGCTAAACAAAGAAAACATTTCGATATGGGAACTGTTGATATTCGTTATAATATTGAGAACGGTAAAGTTGGCAATATTGAAATCTATGGTGATTTCTTTGGTATGAAAGATGTTAATGATATTAAACAAAAACTATTGAATGTTAAATTCGATCGTGATGAAATATTAAAGGTTTTAAATCAATTTAATCTAGACGACTATTTCAAAGGTATTCCAGAAAAAGAATTAGGCAAATTATTCACTCCCTAACTTGAATTTTTACAAATAAAAATGAGCCGAGAAAAATAATTCTCGACCCATTTTTTATTTTTGGTATGATTATCCCTAATGAGGAGATAAAAAATGATTAATGAAATAGTATTAAACAAGAGCGTAAAGTTGATTGATGTCCATTCAACTGAGGATTTGGATGACGATGACCGGACCACCCTAATTGAAAAATATGCCTTAACCAATGAAATTCTCGATTATGCCGATGATGAAAACGAACGAGCCCGTTTTGAATACGATGAAATAACCAACACTTATTTGATAGTTTATAATGCTCAAAATGAAAATAATCAAACTACCGATATTTCACAGCGGGTTTTACCAATATCCTTCGCTATCAAAAATGATCAATTATTTCTCTTTACCAATGATGCTACACATTATATTAAAGACTATATCCTAGCTGCTAAAATTCATTTGAAAGAATCTTCTCAAAATGAAACTTGGGAATATATTTTTAATACTTTTGATCAGATATCCAGTGACTATAGTGATCAGCTTAGTGAAACTGATGTAAAACGAAATAAAATTCAAAAATCAATCAGAAAACATCACTCTTCAGAAAGTCAGATTCTTGATTTAGCTGATTTAGAAGACCTGACCACCTATATGGGTACTGCTATCAATGGTAATTTTACCGTCATTAAACAGTTGGAATTGATCTCATCAGGTAACGTTCAACCATTGCATCTGACTAAAGTTGGACGTGAACACATGCATGATTCATTGATTGAAATTGAACAAATCAAAAATCAGGCCGATTTAAGCTCCGATATTATTGATCGGATTTCTAATACTTATAACAATATTTTAAACAACCGAACAAATACGACCATGAAAGTACTGACAATTTACACAATTGTTCTCAGTATTCCCACGATCGTATCGGGTTTTTATGGGATGAATATGAAATTGCCAGTTGCTGATAAACAGTGGTCCTGGGTCTTTTCATTAATAATCACCATACTTATTATCTTAGTCATCCTCTGGGATCTGCACCGTCGAGACAGTCTCTAGTGTTTTCTTTTAGCCCAGTATTGATAAAGATCAGTTCTTAATGAACCATTATATAATTTACGTTTCTTAGTTGCGAGTTCGCCATAAGCTTTTTCGAATTCAACATCACTAGTTAGAATATATTTATTCCATGTGGGAGCAGTTGAAAAGACTTCTCCCATTTCTTTATATAATTTTCTAACTCCAGCCATATCACTCATACGTTGACCATAAGGAGGGTTGGAAATGATTGTTCCGTACTCGCCTTCGATCTTCAAATCTTTAATAGCAACTTGTTTGAATTGAATATCGTGTAGTACACCGGCATCATGGGCATTAAGTTTGGCAACGTCAATCATTGAGCCATCAATATCACTAGCACGAATATCTAAATCGATATCCTTAACACCAGCATCGGCTTCTTCTTTAAGATTATCGATGATTTGGTTATCGAACCAATCAAAACCTTCAAAAGCAAAATGACGTTTGATACCAGGAGCAATATTTTTAGCCATCCGAGCAGCTTCGATTGCAATTGTACCAGAACCAGTTGTTGGATCCATGAATGGATCAGCTTCGGGATGCCAAACAGTCAACATGATCATTGCAGCCGCAAAGTTTTCCTTCAAAGGAGCAGCACCGTGTTCAATACGGTAACCACGTTTGTAAAGAGATTCACCAGTTGTATCGAGGGTTATTTCTACGATATCTTTGTGGATTCTAGTTTCAATTTGAAAAGTTGCGCCAGTCTCAGGTAAACGTCCACGACGCATGAAGACATCAGCCATCTTATTAACGATGGCTTTTTTGGTGATGGCTTGAATATCACGTTCTGAATGCAATTGTGACTTGACAGTTCTAGCTTTAATTGGGAAAGCTGCGTTCAATGGTAACCATTTGTCCCATTGAATTTCATGAACTTTATCAAATAATTCTTCAAAAGTAGTTGCTTTGAAAGTATCAATTAAAATCTTGACACGATCAGCACTTCTCAACCAAAGATTAGCTTTCGCAATATCTTCAAATTCACCGTCAAAATAGACTTTACCATTTTCGGTCTTTGTCTCGTATCCCAAATTTTGTAGTTCTTTTGCGGTTACAGATTCAAAGCCGCTTGACATAGTCGCAATTAATTTCATATTGCCCCTCTTGAGTTTTAATTTTTTGTATAAAAAAAGGACGAACAAGTCGTCCCTCTGCCTTGATAAATTCCTATAAGCCACGTTTTGTTCATGTATTAGATTGGCCACCTAATACAGTTAGTAATCATCTATCTACAATTAAGCCTTCACAGTAGATTCATTTCTCGTTGTGAAGCGCCCCTACCAAAGTTTGGGTTGCCCGCTTGCGGGGTTTACCTCGTTCCACCATTGCAATTTCTCACAATACTACGTCTCTGTGGCACTTTCAAGCTAGTAACACATAGCCGAAGCCTTAGTGCTTTCACTGCCGTTACCAAAAGGTACCTTGGCTTATTGGGCCAAGCACAAACACTGCAAGCCTCTCAGCTCGCGCGGGCGTGGACTTTCCTCAGCCTAGATAACTAGACCGCGATTACTCGTAATTTACCAACTCAACTAGTATACACTAAAACTGATTGAAATTGTTGTTATTATTAAAATTATTTTGATTTTGATTCGAACCATTGTTCATAGGGTTTCCTTGTGGGAATCCATTTTGGTTCTGGTTAGGATTTTGATTAGGATTATTGAACCCATTATTCATGGGTCTTTGTTGTTGGTTTTGTTGATTCATGCGGGGACTACTGATTTCAGTATGACCGCTCTCAATACCATCATGGTTATTCATGTTATTAGGTACAACAGCTGAGGCAAATTGTTTAGCCTCATTATTGTCAGGAACACCATTGGCGAAATCATGACCAAAGACACGCTTTTCAAGATTTGAGATACGTCTTAAAACATCATAGTTAGTTGAAGCTTCAGCAGTAGCACTAGTAGTAGGCTTTTGTTGAGGTCTCATTCTATTATTTTGTTGTCTTGGTTGTTGAAAATTTGAGGCAGTATTACCTGCACCAGCATTACGGGCTTGCATCAAACGTTCATTCTCTGATTTCAAATCATTGATCTCATTGGAAAATGTTTCGTAGTCCTTGATAATTCCATCCAAAAATTGATCAACTTCAGTAGGATCATAACCACGCATTTTAGTTTTAAATTCTTTTTGCAAAATGTCATTGGGTTGATAATTCAAAGAAAAATCATTACCATTACCATTTACTTGCTGATTATTCATTCCATTCATATTATTCATTACTAAACACCCCAGTGTTAATTATTGTCGATTTATCTTATATCTTAACTATCATATAACATATTAGCAAAATCTTGCATAGAATCAAAATCAATTAATTCTAATTGATAGTCATTACCTCGATCTTGATAGGACTTCATTGCTTCATAATCATACTTTGGTTTACCACCGTTATCAGGGTCATAAAAAATCAAGGCGCCATCAGTATGTTTTAGCATAAAATTCTGCCAATCTTGCAGTTGCCTAGCATTATGATAACTCATATTGGAAGTTTTGTTGACATAGTCGGCATTTCTTAAAAAAACATTTAACAATCGTTGATTGTTTTCGTTCCATTTATTACCAAATTCATCAAAGGGCAACATTACTGCATGCTTAATATTATAGCCTTTTTTCTTAACTTCTTGTACAGCTTTTCCGATAATTTGTTCAACGCCCATTTGGGCTCCTGTTAAGATCCATTCAGTGCCATCTTCAGCATAATTGATAATTCTTTGTTCAAAAAAACCTTGAATTACTTTAACTTTAGGGTCATCATCTTTAAAAATACCCAACTCATAAGAGCGGTATCCAGTTACCCATAAATTTTTGATCATAAAGAATCTCCCCCATAATTAATATCTTTGCCATCATGGTATAATTTGCACAGTAGGAGTTGATATTTTGAAAATAAACTACCCCGATGGGCAAATCTTTAATCACCCATCGACTCCTTCACCTCAGTCATCTAGCGCCAAAAAGAAACTCCTTTTTGGTGATCGTGGAATGACTCTGGAGGAGGAAATTAATGAAAGTAACAAGTATTATCGTAGTCACGATATTGCCGTGATTTACAAAAAACCAACGCCAATTCAGATTGTTAAAGTCGATTATCCTAAACGTAGTCGTGCTGTTATCAAGGAAGCCTACTTTAAGCAAGCCTCTACCACAGATTACAACGGCGTTTATAATGGACAATATGTTGATTTTGAGGCTAAGGAAACTAAGAATAAAAATACTTTTCCATTAAAGAACTTTCATCAACATCAAATTGATCATCTCCAGATGTGTCAAAAGCAAGGTGGTATCTGTTTTGCTATTATAAAATATGTTACCTTAAAACGCTATTTTGTTACACCGGCTGACCTACTGATTGAACACTGGAATGCTCAAAATCATGATGGTGCCAAATCAATACAGCTCAAGGATATAATCGAGGGATCCATCGAAATCAAAGCCAATTACAATCCTACTTTACCTTATATTGATGCTATTCAACAATTAATCGAAAGTGGGAAGGAGAAATAATGAATAATAAGAATACCAGTATATTCACTTTCAAAAATATTTTTAAATGGATTCTGTCCATTATGGCTGTTTTAGTCGGAATGTTTTTGTTCGTCTTTATATATTATGCTTTTAGTGCCCCAACCGTTAGTCAAGAAAATCTCCAAAGTGGTGGTTCATCTACTATTGTTGATTCAAGTGGCAAACAAATTGCTTCATTAGGCGACAACAAAAGAAATTACGTTACTATCGATAAAGTTCCTCAAGAAATGGAGGATGCGGTCGTTTCAATCGAAGATAAAAACTTTTACAATGAACCACTTGGCATTGATCCTGTCAGAATTGCTAAGTCTGCAGTCAACAATGTTACTAGAGGTACTCTGCAAGGTGGTAGTACCCTAACCCAGCAACTGGTTAAGTTGACAGTCTTTTCGACTGATACTAAAGATCAAACTTTTAAGCGTAAGATGCAGGAAGCTTGGTTGGCAATGCGTGTCAGTCAAAAATTCTCTAAGCAACAAATTCTTGAGTTCTATATGAATAAAGTCTATTTAAACAATGGTATTTACGGGATGGAGACTGGTGCTAAGTATTATTACGGCAAGACTTTAAAACAGTTGACCCTTCCCGAAATGGCTGTGCTGGCGGGATTACCTAATGCACCTAGTAACTATGATCCCTACACACATCCAACCGAATCGAAGCAACGTCGTGATTTAGTCATTAACTCGATGTATGAAAATAATAAAATCACTAAGGCTCAGGCTAACGAAGCAATCAACACACCGATTGATTCAGGGTTACAGCCATATAAGAAAGTAACTAATAGTAATAATAATAAACGGATTATTTCTGATCCATATATTAAAGAAGCAATTACTGAAGTTAAGAAAAAAGGTTTTGATCCGTATCGAGATAATCTTAAGATTACCGTTAATATGGATTATGCTGCGCAGAAACGTCTTTATAATATCGTTAATTCTTCTAGCTATGTCCAATTTCCTGATCAGAAGATGCAAGTTGGTGCGACAATCGTTAATCCTAACAATGGTAAAGTCGTTGCTATGATTGGTGGTAGAAATCTCGGTGATATTCAATTTGGATTGGATCGTGCCGTTCAGACGACTCGTAGTAATGGTTCAACCATGAAACCTATTTTGGATTATGGCCCAGCCATTGAGTACCTCAATTGGTCAACCTATCACCAAGTCGAAGATACGCCCTACACTTATGCAGGAACAAACATTGCTTTAAAGGATTGGGATGAACAATACGAAGGCCAAATGAGTATGCGTGATGCCTTAGTAAATTCCAGAAATATTCCGGCAATTAGAACTCTATCTAATGTGGGACTTCCTCAGGCAAAGAAATTTGCTACTAGCTTGGGAGTAAATTCTGATAAGGTCAAAGTTTTATCTGATGGTATCGGATCAGAAGTTTCTTCACTTCAAGGGGCTTCTGCTTATGCGGCTTTCTCAAACGGTGGAACATATTACAAACCATATTATGTTTCTAAAATTGAAACGGCTGATGGCTTAACTCACAATTACAGTAAATCTGGTAAACGTGTCATGAAAAAGTCAACAGCTTATATGATTACCGACGTGCTTAAAGGTGTGCCAGCTACTTATGCAACATATGCTAATATCTCTGGTCTACATCAAGCCGGTAAAACTGGTACAACTAACTATGCTGATGAAGCCATTGCTGTTAACCCTGCTTTAAGTGGAACAGCTAAGGATTCATGGTATAACGGTTATACAAAGAACTATTCGATCAGTGTTTGGACCGGGTATGATACTCCGAATGAAAGTGGTATTTCTTCAACCTACCAAAGTGTTGCTGGTAAGATCTACAAAGCAGAAATGAGTTACCTTGCTAGTCAAACCAACAGTAATCCTAAGTGGAAGAAACCAAGCTCAGTTGAAGAAATGATGATTCGAAAAGGTGGCTCAACAACACCGATTGTGGCATCACCAAGTGCTAGTTCTTCAACATATACCAAGGAACTATTTGTCAAAGGACATGCGCCATCAAATCCTTATAAGACATCAGATTACACGACAAGTAGTGCATCTGGTTCAAGTAGTAATCAAGTTACAACCAATAATCATTCAAGTAGCACTTCTGAATCAAATGATTTGGAAAATGATACAACGACTGATAATACTGAATCTGGTACAGGTTCAAATAATAAACAAACGACTGACAATAATGAAACTACTAATTCTAATAACTCTACGACTATCAACAATAATGGTGGTTCAACAAGTAGTAATGAGAATAATGGTAATTCTTCATCTAACGGTAATACCAATACCGGCAATACGACTGGTAACACTGGGAGTACCGGTGGCACAACTGGAAATAATTCTGGATCAACTGGAACAACCGGTGGTGGTTCAACTGGGGGTACTGGTGGCACAACTAATGGTGGAGCAACTACCAATGGTTCTTCATCAGGTACTGCTCAATAGCAAAAAGACTATTTTAAAATTAAATTTTAAAATAGTCTTTTTTTTTGTTTAAAAACACGATTAAATGTTACTTCCATTTTCTTTGATGATTTTTTTATACCAATCAAAACTATCCTTTTTGATTCTACGCATATCTTTAATATCAGAATCAGATCGATCTACATATACAAAACCGTATCTTTTTTTATACCCTTGATGTGTAGAAACAAGATCCTCAAAGGACCAAGGACAATATCCAATGATATCAACGCCATCTGTTAGTGCTAACCTAGTCTGAAGAAAATGTTGTTTAAAATAATCAATTCTATACTTATCATGGATTTTACCGTCTTCATTCAAACTATCTTCACCTCCAATACCATTCTCAGTAATAATTATTGGCAGATTATATCGGGAATATATTCTTCTTAAGGTAGTTCGCATCCCCACAGGATCAATGATCCAATTGAACTTGGTCATCTTAAGATTATCATTTTGTGCAGATCGATAAACACCCTCTTCACCTAACATTACTTGTTGATCGCCATTACGTGGCTGGCAATCATGTCCATCGTTTTTAGCAGCTTTGACAGTAGCAGTGGCATAATAATTAATTCCTAAAAAATCAGGCTTTGATTTACTAATTATTTCCATATCACCAGGGTAGATGGTCGGAGCATAACCTTTTTCCTGTAAATAGTTCCAAACTAGAGCATTATATCTTCCATAAACAGCCATATCTAGATAAAGCCAGCATCTAATGCTTTCCCAATTATCAGCAGCAATTACATCTTCCGGTGCCGAAGTTGCTGGATAAATGGCAGTAATATTAGGAGCTGGTCCAATCTTACCGTCTAAAATCATTGAATGGCAAAGATCCATAACTTTTGCTGAAGCAACGAACATATTATGATTTTGTTGATATAATTTCTTTTTAGATGGTAATTCAGCATCAGCTGGATACACAGCATTGGGATGATTGATCATAACATTTTGTTCATTGATAGTTAGCCAGTATTTGACTCTATCACCAAATCGATTAAATAGTAATTTAGAATAATCAATAAAATCCGCAATTGTTTGTCGGTCATTCCAACCGCCTTTTTTATAAAGAGCAAGTGGGAGATCAAAATGAAACAAGGTAACAATGGGTTCAATATTATTTTTGACAAGTTCGTTGATTAAATCATCATAAAACTTAAGACCGGCTTCATTAATTTTTCCAGAACCGTTAGGTATCACTCGACTCCATGAGATAGAAAAGCGGTAAGCCTTCATTCCTAACTCATTCATCAAACGAATATCCTCTTTGTAGTGATGATACATATCACTAGCAATTTTAAAATCTGTATTCCCATTCTCGGGCAAATGTAAATCTTGTACAGAGAGCCCCTTTCCATCTGTATCGTAAGCCCCTTCAACTTGATATGCTGAAGTTGAAGATCCCCATAAGAAGTTATCAGGAAATTCTTTTAATTTTTTATAATACATATTATGTTCCTCCGATTGATTATAGAGCCGGTTCTAATAGTGAATTACCAGAATTTGGTTGATTGGAATTTATTTTAATGGTTTTGTATTTATCAGAATTAGTAATAATTACCATAGTCTCCGTTGAATATCCTGATTCTTTAATTTTGGCTATATCAAAACGAATCAATTCAGTACCAATATCAACATGGTCTCCTTGAGTAACGAAACTTTCGAAATATTTTCCATTGAGATCCACTGTATCAATTCCAATATGAATGAGAATTTCGGCTCCGCTATCACTGATAATTCCAATAGCATGTTTTGTTGGGAATAAGGTTGAAATATTTCCAGATACAGGGGAAAATACTTTTCCTTCAGATGGTTTGATGACTACGCCCTTGCCTAAGGCTCCTGAAGAAAATACATCGTCACTAGCCATGCTTAGAGGAAACACTTCTCCCTCAACAGGAGCGCTAATGATCAGTTTCTCATTATCAATTGGCAACTTAGTATCTGCATTTTTTTCATATTTGAAACTAAGAAAATATGTTAATAATCCAGTAACAACAACTGAAATCAGAATGGCAATAATGATATTAATAAAAAATGTCATAGTATTATTACCAATGTAAAGTAGAATGGCTGGTAATCCAGATGAGCCGGTGGCAAATCGATGAGTATGTGTCAGACCAGCGTATAAACCACCCAATCCACCACCAATCATAGTGGAAACTAAGGGGTACTTTTTTGGTAAACTAACTCCGTAAAGAATCGGTTCAGTAATCCCCATATAGGCAGTAATAGAACCTGAGGTTGCTAAAGTTTTAGTTTTAGGATCTTTGGTTCTCCATGCAACAATGGCACCCGCTGTAGCTTGGGCCATGTTTGAACAAACACATCCAGGTCCGAAAATACTATCGAATCCCTTGGAGGCCATTTGCATAATACCAAGAGGAGCTACAGCATTATGAAGACCGAACATAACCATAATTGGCATAAAGGCACCTACAATAACAGACGGAGCCCAACTAGCATTGGTACTCAGAAAAGTAAAGAATATAGCTAAGTAGTTACCTAAGAAACTTCCAATTGGTCCTAAAATTGAAAATGCCAGAATACCCATAATAATAAATTCCAACATTGGGACAAAGACTAATTCAACGGCTTGAGGAATAACCTTATGCAAAAATTTTTCTACATATGATTGCACGAAAATAATTAGAATAATTGGAATAACTGAGTAAGCATAGCTTGTTAATGATAAGGGAATGAAATCAAATAGATGTACTGGTTTTCCTGCAGTGACCATTTGTGTCCACGTTGGATTCAACATCATTGCAGCAATACCAATAGCCATAACTGGGTTACAGTTTAATTTTCTTGCTTCTGATGAAGCCAAAAGAATTGGCAAAAAGACAAAGACTGTATCGGCAAACATATTTAGAACGATATAGGTTTGTGATTGAACAGTTGTTATTTTGAAGACAATCATTAAAGCTAATAAAGCCTTGACCATTCCGGCTCCAGACAACGCAGGAATAATCGGTTGAAAGGTACCAGATACGAAATCAATTATCTTATTTCCCATGCTAACCTTTTCAAGTGGCTTTTTATCATTCTTGTTATCTCCAGATACATCAATGAATTTTTCCACTTCTTCAAAAACATCCGCAACATTGGTACCAATCACTACTTGATAGACGCCAGCCTTTTCAAGTGTCTGAACAACACCGTCTAAATCATTTAATTCCTCTTTCTGGACAATGGAATTATCTTTTAGATGGAAACGTAATCTAGTTTGGCAGTGATATGCATCTGATACATTTTCTTTTCCACCGATATACTTGACTATTTTTTTTGCAAGTTGATTATATTTTTTCGTCATAATTGTCTGCTCCTAAACATCTCGTTAGTTATCGAATCAACAAGGTTAAGATAGCACGAGCTAGTAACCGCTTACAATAAACCTGTGGATTATGAATCAACATTTCATAATCAAACGATAGAATATAGATATTTACGAAACAAAGCGAAACAAAAAGGAACACCACATCAATTACCTTGACGTTGGTATTCCCTTATTTTTCCAAATTATCATTGATTCTTTCTTTTTCTAATAACCTGCCGCTATTCAATCGATATTGTTTATTCTTTTCATAATCAATTTGAAAGTATAAAGAAAATAAAAGATTGAGAATATAAATAATTGATATTTCAGTAGAAAAATTTTCTATTTTAGTATATATCCGTTCATGGGATGTCATATTTATTATATAATTAGCTCTTTTACTCAAATAACTATCACTATTGCTGGTGATTGCCACTATAGGTGTTTTAGAAATACTAAATAAATTAATATGATTGACCGAGGAACTCTTAATACTGCCTGAGTAAGAAATGACAATTGCACAGTCAGATTTAGAAAGTGATCCGGCCATCAACCCCATTTCTCCATCTTCTGCAATTTCTATATGTCGTCCAATACTCAACATTTTTCTCTGAAAATTTTTGGCGATAAAATTATTGGGATTCGAAGCAAAAATAACTATTTTATTAGATTCTTTTAGTAATCTTACGATTTTTTCTAAATTCTTAACATCAAGGAATCTAACGGTATCTTTAACACTCTCTATATGTAAACTTTGAATTTGATTGATTATATTCAAAGTTGAATCTGATGGATTAAATGGATAGTTTACATCAATGTTTTGTGAAATATTATCCTCATACAATATTTCATCACTATATTTGTTTATAAATTCTCGCCATCCCTCAAAACCTAAGGCATGTGCAAAGCGAACTACGGTTGCTTTTGAGGTGAAAGTTTTCATAGCAATTTCATCAACAGTTAATGCTGCTATATTTTTGCGATTATTCAGAACAAATTGACCAATTATTTTTCTTGAGTTATTGGAATTAGAAATCATTTTTTCTATTTCAAATTTTAATGACACATTTCAAACCACGCTTTCATTTATAAATAGTTATATTATTACAATTAATAATAATCTTTAATAAATAAATTATAACTATGAAAAGCAAAAAATCATCTCCGACTATTCACTTCAGAGATGATTTTTTATTTTGATTCATTTTCTTGATTCAACTTATCACATTCGATAATTAATTGATTGGTTTCTTTACTAGCCTCTAATTTCATCGAATATTTGCGACCATATTCAATCATCGTGTGATGGGCCTGATGTAATTCTTCAGGTTTCATGACACTAACAATTTTCTTTTCTATTTGTAAGGGATTAGCCTTTTGATCAACAAAATGTAGTCGCTTGGAAATGGCTGATACGTGTGTATCAACGGCAAAGGTTGGTTGCTCGAAGACATCGCTCAAAACAACATTAGCCGTTTTCCGACCAGCTCCTGGTAAAGCCATAATGCCCTTTCGTGTTTCTGGTACAACATCATTTAGCTCTTCATGGACGATCTGAGCCGTTTTAATAATGTTTTTAGCTTTATTATGGAATAGTCCAACGCTCTTGATTATTTGTTCTACATCGCTAATATTAGCTTTCATTAGGTCCTTTGGTTCCGGATACTTGGAAAACAGTATTGGTGTTACTTTATTGACCGAAACATCGGTCGCTTGGGCACTTAAAATCACTGATACCAAGTATTGAAATGGAGTTCGTGTATCTAATGAGGGACCAACTGGTCCAATGTCTGTTTCCATCTGATGAATAGCCCAGACAATTTGTTCATCTTTTAACATTAATATCCCAGCTTCTTTCGACGGTCTTGAAGTTGCTCCGCTGACTTTATATTACTCTTTTCCCAACTGATTAAAATACGATCCATATATTTCAATGAATAAGCTTGGTTTAAGACTGATTCACGTAGAGCTAGATCGATTAACTCGATACTATAATGATCATCTTCAATCCATTGATGGATCTGTTCTTGTTCAATCGGAGATAGAGGTCGACCAAATTCAACCTCAATTTTTTTAAACAACTCTTCGGTATCAGACATCAACTTATTTTGTTGATTAGATTGACTTTCCTGATCTAACAAATTTTTGATGCGATGATAAATTGGCGTTAAGGAATATATATCCCGTTGTTGATGATGATCGATAATAGTTTTTAACTCAATGATTCCTAGTTTGATCAGACCTTGAATGATGGTGTAGATACTAGATTCATCCATCCCTGTATCATTGGCCAAATCCTTAGCCATCGGAAAAGTTATACCCTTTTGAGCATACATTGATAATGCCAAATATATAACTAAATCCTTTTCCGTCATTCCCAGTTTATGATAATTTTGCAAAATTAGATTATCGATACTTGTACTGCCACTATTGACGAAAGTATTAAATAATTCATCGTTCATATTAATTACTCCAGCGAATAAAAAAAGCCCGAGAAATTTGGTGATCTCGACTTTTTTTAAGATAAATTTTTAAATATTATTGATAATTTGAATACTCTTACCCGTTCTAAAATCAACCAGATTATAACCAATGCTACCATTTTTCTTTTGGAAAGCTACTTCCCAAGTTGGCTTGTCTTTATAAACACCTAAATTGATGTGTAAGATTTTTTTGGCATTGTATCGTTGGGCTGTCCCAGCAATAACTGTTTGACGAACGGGAGCATTGTTTTTATTGATGACTTCAGTTTTACCACTTTTAGCATTAATAATAATGTAGCGATATTTGTCACCCTTAGTTAAACCACCCACGGAATAATATTGCTTTTGACGAGTATAGTTACCAAAATAATCTGGTTCAACTATGCCCGCTTTTTCCTTAGCAATATCATTAGCTTGAGATTTGGCACTCGAATAAGGTGCAAATGACATGTTCAAATAGGTTAAGACTGAAACTATCGCTAATGCAATCAAAGATATGGTCAATAAGACTTTTGTGCTTCTACTCATAATACGTCCTTTTTTTAACTAACAAAAATAGTATAGCAATAAATCACCTAATTCAAAAACTCATTTATATCTTTTTTAATTAAATCCATCTTCTCATTGATCACAGGTAAACCCTTTGGTAATGAATCTAGAATTGTTTTACCGTAACTCTTAGTTAAAATACGATTATCTAATAATAAGATAACCCCACGATCACTTGGCGTTCTGATCAAGCGACCCAATCCCTGACGCAATTGTAAGATTGCATTGGGTAATGAGTCAACTTTGAATACATTCATATCTTGTTGTTTTAGAATGTCTTGCTTGATTTTAACATCAGGTTGTTCAGGCGATTCAAAGGGAATTCTAGTAACTATCAAGATCTCTAAAGTTTTCTTAGGGAAATCGACCCCTTCCCAAAATGAATTAGCACCTAAAAGAACTGAACGACGACCAATAGCAAAACGCTTCTTGATTTTTTCGTTCGAGCCAGTTACTCCTTGTGCTAGAATCTCCCATTTTTCCTTGACCTTAGTATCCATTAAGCGCTCATAAACCTTGCTCAAAGTATTAAGTGAGTTGAAGAGAATCATTGTCTGATGATCCAAATTATCTAGAATATCTACGATATAGGATGTCACCATGTCAAAATACTCATCGCTGTTAAGCGTTTGAATATCAGGCAAAGTAGATGGTAAATAAATCTTACTATTTTTCGAAATACTATTAGTATCAGGTAAAATGACCATCTGATTGATCTGATTTTGGCTTAATTGCGTGTCTAAAATAAAATGTGAAAAGTCTTTTTGAATTGTTATGGCTGCCCCGATGGCAAATATTTGGCTGAATCGATCAGTCGTTTCTTCAATTAAATTTTGAATGTCATATTGACGCCAACTGAGTTTCAAAGTCTTGGGATCATAGTAGTCCCGCATATCAATTTGAACGCCAAATTTATTATCGGAACTTTGAAGTGCCTGAAGCAACTCATCTAAATTTTTCAAAACAGTTTGTAACTTACTATTCTCAATCGTTAAATTAGAGATGATTTTTGACAATTCAACCGAAATAAAATTCTTTTGGAAATTGTATTGATCAAACAATGTTTCAACACGATTGGATATCAAAGACAATTCCACAATCAAATCTGACAACAGTTCAATTAAATCAGAGTTATCTTTGCCAAATTCATTGCTACTATCCAAGATTGATACAAATTCCTCACGGTCTTTGAAACGAACCTTATTGCGGACATAGTTGCCAAAAATGTTGTATTCCAAACGTTCCATCAATTCATCGACGGCTTGAAAATGAGTCTCCATTCCCTGCAGATCTTGATAGTTCCACAATTGTGTGGTTACTTCAGTAAAAGCATAGCGGAGCGTGACTCGGTTTTGATAAAGAATGTCGCTGATTTTTTTGACATATTCATTCAATTGTAAGAAATCAATGGTTGGTGAACTAGCATCCCTTAAACTACCGGCGAAGTGATTAGCCTCATCAATAACTAGATACGAGTTGCCACCCCAATATTGACTATCTAAATGACGTGATAAGAATGATTGATTAGTTACTAAGATTTTTGATTCTAAGTAACGATTTTGTTGATAGAGCCAAAAATCATCATTACTGAAAATTGTATTTTCCTTTGGCTCACCACGATGACGAATAATACTAAAAATCGGACTGTTGTAATTAGTTAAGTGTAATTCACTCAAGTCCCCGGTAGTCGTCATTGTTAACCAAACGATAATCTTCATTTTGAGGATTGCCGTATGACTATGCAACCGATAATTATCAAGTGCTTCATAGAATCGATCTAAGTCGATAAAATTATAACTACTTTTGACGATTTCAGCATGGTAATTGTTGTTGGTCACTTGATTTAACAGTGGAATGGATTGTTCAACAATTTGTTGTTGTAAGACTTTGGTCGTTGTTGCAATCACTAACTTTTGATCACTATTGACCAAATAGGACAATGGCAAGAGATAACCAAGGGTCTTACCAGCACCAGTTGGAGCTTCAATTAGATTCCACTTTTTAGTTGTATCACGGTGTTGACTAGTTTTATAAATGTTATCCATCAATTTAGATTGATTGACCCGATAATCCAAAATACCATCTAGCAACTCTTTTTTAGCATCCCGAGTTAAGGGATATTTGGTAGTATGATCAATTTGTTCACTGACATGAAAGTTTTTCTTACGTAAAACTAAACCATCCTTCTCATAGAGATAAGCTGGTAATACTTCAGTTCGAGAATTCTTTTCACGTTCTTCTAAGACCGTCTTAAAGACTAGCTCAGTTTCGCGGAGAGTATTTTTCCCAAATTTGGATAACATTCGTAAGGTTTCCAGTGGTAACTGTTGAACCCTCTTCAGAATGATTAAAAATAATTCGGCAGTTACATGAGCATCACTATTCGCGCTATGCGGATTTTTGTGAACAATGCTTAGATAATGCGTTAAATCTTGCAGTTTATAACTGCTAATGGTTGGAAAGAGAATCTGCGATAATTCAACAGTATCGATAGCTTTGACATTAAGTTGATTCATGCCGATACGTTTAAGTTCTCGATTTAAAAAGGTCAAATCAAAATTCACATTATGTGCAATAAAAATTCGATTTTTTAAAAGTTTAAAAATATCAGGTGCAACTTCTTCAAATGTTGGTGAATCCTTGACATCTTCATCACTCAACCCTGTTAGAGCGGTAATTCTACCAGGAATTGGTACTTTAGGATTAATCTTTTGGTCATAAATATGTGTAATTTCACCATTTTCGATAAGGGCACAGCCGAATTGAATTATACGCCCGTTGTCGTGCCAATTAGAATTGGTCGTTTCCAAATCAACAACAGCGTAAGAATTTTTCAAATCATTCACCTCTCATCTTTTAATTTGCGAGAAGATCAACAGCTTTGTCCATCTTCAAGAAATAAAGATATTTACCCACTACAGGTTTGTTCTTAATTACAGAAATAGCTTCTGCATATAAATTGACTTGTCCGGAATATTTGGTTTTTAATTCCTCCAAATTTTGACTAGTAGCATGATCTGTTTTGTAGTCAAAAATAATTATTCCATGATCTAATTCAATTACACCATCAATAATACCATGAACTAATATTTTATCGTTAGTGGAATAGTCTTTTGCAGTGTTTTTAAACAATCTTTTAGCTGGCATGAGGATCGAACAAGGAAATTCACGGCTAACACTCTCGTGATTAGTAATAATTATCTGTCCCAATTCACTTTGATAAAAATTGACAAGACTTTGACAATCAATTTTTTCAGCTAATTCAGCAGTTAATAATTTTTCATTCACCAAATCTTGAACAAGTTCTTCAACATCAGTTAACTCTGGGGTTTTAGTCAGATTCATTTTTTGTAAAACTAGATGGGTTGCACTACCAACCTCGGCATTAGTGATCTTCTTTGATTTAGTTAGAAATTGTGGTTTAGCAAAAGATCCTAAATTATAACGAGCTTTGTCATCAATCAAATCTTCAGCCATACTTTCTTCATCTGGATCGGCAAACAACCCCTTGATTTCAGAAACAGACTGATAGGCAGTCGTGTCAACAGCTTCCTGATGTTGATACTTGAAATCTAAAATACTGTTCACAGTTTCCTTAAATCGTTCATTTAATTCAACTGGAGTTGTTTTAGGAATAATAATGTTGGTTGTTTCTAAACTGCCCGCTTGGATTGGAATTAGTTTGAAGCGTAGTTGTAAATTTTTGTCATAATATTCTTCAGCATCAATTTTGGATAAGGTACTCATTCCCACTAGATCTTGGAAATTTTTAGCCTTAGTTCGGGCTGATTCATTGATCAAGTTTTTATCATCTAATTTGATATCATCCCAGCGTTTGAACATAGCTTCTTGGTCGTTAGTGAAACCTAACATGATCAACTTTTGTTTAGCCCGTGTTAAGGCAACATATAATAAGCGCATTTCTTCTGAAATAGTAGCTAATTTCTTTTGGTTACTGATGATTCCTCTTTGAATAGTTCGATATTGTAGTCTGGTATCAGTGTCCGCAAGAGTGATACCAATACCCTTTTGAGCGTCAAAAACGGTCCCTGAATTAACATCCAACATATTAAAACCATTAGCCATATCCAAATAAATAACAATTGGGAATTCCAAACCTTTGGAACCATGGACAGTCATTACTTTAACCGTATCATCATTAGCTTCGATACTATTAGGTTGTGATAGATCCTTATCAAGCTCTTGCATTCTTTGAATAAAAGCAATGAATTGGTGCAAACCTTTAAAATTATTTTCTTCATAAGAATTGGCACGTTGATAAAGAGCATGTAAATTGGCAGCCCGTTGTTTACCCCCAGGCATTCCCGAAACATATTCCAAAAGTCCAGTTTCTTGGTAAATTTTCCAAATTAAACGAGCAATACTGTTTTTATTGGAAAAATCACGATAGTTTTCCAATTGTAATAAGAAGGACTTGAGTTTGTTTTGAAGGTGTTCGTCGGAATCTTCGGAAACTAAATAGGCTTGAACAGCGGTGTAATAGGTATTACGTTTGTCGGCTAAACGAATCTCAGCTAACTCTTCTTCGTTCATTCCGACAATTGGTGAACGGAGGACCGCAACTAGTGGAATATCTTGATATGGATTATCAACAATATTCAACATGGCCATCATAATTTGTAATTCGGTCGTTTGGAAATAGTTTTTAGCATCAGTCACCATTACGGGGATGTTGTCTTTGGAGAAGTAAGAAACGATATCCGTATTATTACTACGTGTTCTTGATAGGATTGCAATATCGGAATATTTTAAAGGTCTTATTTTATCAGCATCATCTTCAGCATCCATCTTGCTATCATAAATGTTAAATCCAGAATCAATCAATTCGTGAATTCTTTTAGCCGCAGCGCTGATCAAGGTTTGACGTTTGGTTAATTCTTCCTGGGAACCTTCAGTTTCATTGGTGATCTCAGTATCATTTGAAAAACTAGTAGAAGCATCTTTAGGTAAGGAATAAATATTAAATTCATTCTCTGTATCAACTGTTTTGGGAAACTTAGTTCCCGTAACTAATTGGGCCTTCTCATCGTAATCAATATCACCAATTTTTTTATCAAAAATTCGTGTGAATATTTGGTTAACAAACTTGTCAATGGCACTAGATGACCGGAAGTTCATTGATAATTGAACTAATTCATTGGGATTATCGGACTTTTGAAATTGATCGTATTTTTCCGTAAAGAGTCGTGGTGCTGCTTGTCGAAAACCATAAATTGATTGTTTGATATCACCAACCATGAAACGATGATTGGTTTCACAAGATAGCAGATCAACAATTCTTTCCTGCATTTCATTAACATCTTGGTATTCATCGATCATTAACTCATCAAATTTACCTTGGTAATATTCTTGAGCAATTTTATGACCATCAACTTCACCAGTTAAAATATCAACGGCTTTGTGTTCGAGATCATTAAAATCAAGTACATGACTACTAGCTTTTAAGTCCGCAAATTTTTGCATAAACTTACGTTCAACTTCAACTAATTTGAGAATCAATTGTTGTGCTATCAATAATGATTGATTAACTTCGTCCTCTGATTTCAAGAAATAATCTTCATATAATTTATTCCGTTTAGCATTGAATTTAGTCCCATTATCTTTAGCAGCTTCCATCAAATCGGTATTTTCACCTTCTAGGTCAGCCTTTTTGATAGAGATTTTTTTCACTTTTTTACCATCATCATCAAGTAATTCAAATTTATTCAAATCTTCTCTGATATCCTGATAACTCATAACCTGCAAATTAACTTCTAAATCATCAAGCTTACTAGCTCGTGTTTTAAATACTGGCATATAAGTTTGTGCGAAGCTATCCTCATTGGCTAAGTCAATCCCTGCATCATTGATCTCTTGTAATTCTTGTAGGCGTTGCTTAATTTGAGGTAAAAAGTCAACTTTATAAAAATCAGATGTGACAAAAGAATCTTCAAATTGATATTTTGTTACTAAACCATCTAACCAGGTTTCAGTATCACGGTTGGTAATAGCAAAATCATAGGTTTTGAAGATAACGTCCTTTAGGCCATCATCAGACCGATCATTGGTAAAATTACCCGTCAAATTGATAAAATCGTCATCATTTTTACTGTAGTAATCATCCCGAACTAAACTATAAGCTTGTTCTTGAATAATTGATTTTTCAGTATCATCGCTCAACAGTCTAAAGTTAGGATCTAAATCAATCACATAGTAGAATTTTTTGATCACGCTCAAGCAAAAGGCATGTAGAGTGCTGATATTAGCCATCGGCACCCGAAAAATTTGTTTTTGCAGATGCTTTTTGATTGCTGGATCTGTAGCTTGATTGGCAGCTTTTTTCAAAGCAATCAAGAGTCGTTCTTTCATTTCTTGAGCAGCAGCTTCAGTGAAGGTTGCTACCAATAAATTATCAATATCTTCTGGGTCATGGTCAGCATCACCTTTTAATTCACGAAGAATTCGTTCGATCAAAATAGTTGTTTTACCAGAACCAGCAGCCGCAGATACTAAAATGTCGCGTCCACGAGTCTCAATTGCTTTAACTTGATCATCAGTCCATTTAGGCATTATTCTTCACCCCCCAAAACCTTTTCAATTTTATCTAATACATCATTTTTATTGTAATTAATAATATCGTGGTATTCATTTTCTGGTAACATCGCATCAAATTCAAAAATCGAACGATAGTCACTGTATTGCAAGGCCGTCAATTTTTGATAACGGTAAGGATTCAGATTTAATTTACCAGAGTAAATTTTTTCACCTGCGTTACGAATCAAATGATCATTATATTTGAGGATCATGGCCATTTGCTTATCATCGATTACGTCATTTTTACCGAAACTGACTACGGGGGATCTAGCGGTCCTTATATCCTTGGCAGTTCGGGCATCTTTGTCGAAGTTATCTAATAATTCTTCATCATTCAACAGAAGTCCTTGTAGTTTAAATTTATTGAGGATTTTTTGTTCCACAGGCACGCTGGATTTTGTTAGACGAACAAAGGGATTAACAATATGTTCATAGAGTGCCCCACCGATCTTAATATCGGTTTCAGGAGTTTTAAATAACTCTAAGTTTTGATTCAAATCTTGAATATAAGTTGGCATTTGCATGGTAATTCCGTCTAGAAACTGTGGGAAACTGAAATTACGTTCACTGGACTTATAATCAATAATAGCTAAATAAGTCATATCGGCTAAAGTCATTTCATCAATACGATCGATTTTTCCACGAACGTTGATATCATGGCCCAATGCCACATCTTTATAGACCAATCCCTTCAAATCAACTTGTTCCATGCGACCAAATGTAACTTCGGATTTCTTCGGTACAAATTTATTACGACGATATTGAATTTTCATATTTTTAACTAATTGAACTAAGGTACTTTGTAGTTTAGTTGAAATATAGAGCATTCTGGCTGATGAGTTGAAAATTTTATTCTCTGGTAAACTAACTTGCTCCTTGAATAAATCAACTACCAAATTGGTAATTTCTGTATCATCAAAATCGACGAGTTTTTGGTCATTTGTATTCAAATACTTAACTAAACCATCCAAAACAGCATGGAAAATTGAACCGGTTTGGGCAGGAGTAATCTCAAATAATTGTCGAGGGTGTATTCGCAAACCGTACTTCAAAAAGTATTCATATTCATTCATATAGAAAGTCTCTAATTGTGAAATAGAAATATTCAAGTTCTTTTCATATAGAGCATCGACTGTTTCCGGTCTGAGATCATAAGGCTTATTTTGATAATCTAAGGAACCCAAAGCAAAGTCAGTTGTTTCTGGTGCCTGTTGTGTTAAACGATTTTTAACATAATTCCAAGTAGCAGGAATATCTTGTTTTCGATCAATCGCTGCTCGTGAGACTCGAATCAAGTAATTTAGGGTTGAAGTTTTGGAACCAACATACTCTAAAACATGACTATAATTTTGATCGTCATCCGGATCATCAACCAAAGGACTGGCTAATTTATCCTCAATGTTCAAAGCAAAGTGTTCTTGAATTCGTTTGACATAACTAGAAATCTCAAGTTTTTTATTGTCCTCAGTTAAATTAGGATATGTAAAAATCAATCTCTTTGAACCAGTAGTGAAGGTAATGTCATGTAAGAATGGTTCAGAATTATTAACGATTTCGTCTGACTCCTTCAAGAACTTACCTTCGCTCAAATTCTCATTCAAGAAACCTCTTTCGTCGTCAGTGACCAGATTATTAGAAACGGTTGCCCCAGGCATATTGTTGGTCGTTGAGCCTAAAATAAAGGTAATCTTTCGGTTATTAGGTTGAATCATCCCGATTTCGGAAATACTGACCGCATCTAAGGTTGAAGGAATTTGCGAATAAGTGGCACTTTCAAAGGCTGCATCCAAAATCCCAATAAAGTCATTAGAATCAAATTGTTGGTTGCCAAAAACAGTGACGTATTCGTCTAAAATTTGATTAAAAAGACTAACAATCTGTTCCGGTTGGTTAGCCAAAGTTAGATTTTTTTGAATGGTAGCTTGTTGTTGCCACTTTAGTAAGACTTCAAAAACGCCATTCTTTGTTAAAAATTCATAGAGTGCAGTGGCACTGTCAGTTGAGGTGGCGCTATCGTCAAGAAATTTGTCCAATTTTTGAGAAATTGTTTTTACAAAATTCTTAATAAGGTTAATCTGTTGATACTCTTGAATCCGAACTTGATCTTGCTTTTGGTCGAATTTAACATTTGGTTTAAAGTTATCCCCTAACCAATTATGCTTAGTGAGTCCATTAGCTAAAGCGTAGTTTTCGGTTAAATCGACTGCCTGTCGGAAACCAATAATGTCATCTTTAAATTCAACTGGAATCAATAATTCAGTACGTAACATTCCGATGACATCGTCTTCTTGCATCCCTTTGTCATGAATCGCAAATAATAAATCAATCAGACGTTTGAAAGGATGATTAGCCATTTTCTTTTGTAGATCAATAAAATACGGAACTTCATTGTTTTTCATAAATGACTCAATGAAAGAACCATATTCCGATAAGTTACGAGCCACAATTAAGAAATCGTTATACCGATAATCTTTTCGGGCCACCATTCGACGAATATAAGAGCTGACTGCTGAAACTTCAGTTTGTTTGTCAGTCGCTTTCCAAATTTGAACGTTATTCTTATCATCTAAAACTGATTTTTTAATAGCACCAACACCGCTGGATTGAATCCAATAATCCTCTAATATGGCTAAATCACTATTAATTCGCAATTTGTCAGCAAAATAACTATGAGTTGCCAGCTGTTGTTGTGTGGCGAAGTCATGTAATTGTTGATATGTGGAGATTGGTCGATAAAAAAAGTCTGACTTATCAGTTGAATTCAAACTGGACTTCTCTAACACTAAAGAAACGTTTAAATTACCACTATTTAAAATCATAGTTTTAACCAGATTCAATTCCGTAGCGGTAAAAGTTGAAAAACCTTCAATATAAAAATGATATTCGGAAGTTTTAATTTTTTGATTAAGAAAATCAGCTAAGGAATTCAATTGAAAGTCATTAGTATTGTATGCTTGAATTTTTTGTAAATAATCACTATAGATCAGATTAAGCTCTTGGATCTTGTCGGCAAAAATTCCATCACCGTTGTTATCCAAAACAGCTTCAATATCATCTGGTTGAACTGCCCCGTTCAAAAATTCATTGAATTGAGAAATCATTTGATCAATAAAGCCTGGTTTGTCGATCATTCCACGGAAGATTTTTAAATCTGCTTTGTGTGACTGAACAATTTCCTTCAGTAACATGGCCGATTTAGTTTGCGTTAAGGTTTCAACGTTATAATCGCTACTGCTCCGTAAAAAATACCAAGCCAAACGTGAAAACGAAAATGTTTGAACGTTGTTGGTAGCAATCAATTTATCCCCACCTTTATCAAAGGATTTGAGAATATTAATTTCTGATTCGAATTTTATATGATTCGGCACCAAAAAGAAGAACTGACCATTTGGATCTTTCTGATAATCCTCTTGGAACAGTTCCATCATTTTTTGATGATGATCAAATTGGTTTTTACCCAGTACAAAATTTAATGTCATTTTTCTTCACCCGCAAAAATTCTATCATAGTTAATAGTCATAAAGTGGAAATCGAGACGATAGATGTATAAAATAAGAGATTAGAGAAACTGAGGTGAGCATGTGCTTAAAGGAATAGGTAAAAGTCACGGAAAAACTATTATTATGGGAGAACATGCGGTAGTTTATGGCTACCCTGCTTTTGCAATTCCCCTGCTTAGTACACCCGTAATCGTCAAAATGAAACAGAGTTCTGAGAACTCATTAATTTCTAAATATTATGCTGGAAAAATCACTAAAATTCCGAACTCTTTATCAGGTGTTCAGAACTTAATTGATCTCTTAGACCAAAGATTAAATCAGCAACAAGCAAAATATATGATCAGTATCGACAGTGGGTTGCCAATTGAACGTGGTATGGGTTCGTCAGCGGCGATTGCAGCCGCCATTACTCGAGCATTTTTTGATTTTTTTGAACAAAAACTAGATCATCAAACTTTGCTTGATTATGTTAACCATTCGGAAACTATTACCCATGGAAAAGCCAGTGGTTTAGATGCTTTGACTGTTAGTTCAGAATATCCCATCAAATTTGGTAAGAACGTTGCTCCAAAACACTTTACGTTTAATTCGGATGGCTTTATTGTCATTGCTGATTCTGGTGTCAAGGGTCGAACCAAAGAAACCGTTGCTGATGTTCGACAAATGTTTGATCAAGATCAGGTAAAAATTGGTGCCTACCTTAAACAACTTGGTGATTATGCTACTCAAGCTAGTAACTATCTGACTGAAGGTAATCTCAAACAATTAGGATTGGTCTTCTCCTTAGCAAATGAAATTTTGACTAAATTAAATTTAGCAATACCAAAAACAGACAAATTAATTGAAGCAGCCAATAATGCTGGTTCACTCGGTAGTAAAATTACTGGTGGTGGACGTGGCGGTTGTATTATCTGTTTAGCCAGGAATTTAAAAAATGCACAAATGATTCAAAAAGCACTGATTAAAGCTGGTGCCGAACAGACTTGGATTCAACCATTATCCATTTATGCGGAGGATACAGAAATTGACTAGGACGGCACGTGCATTTACTAATATTGCTTTAATAAAATACTGGGGTAAAAAGAACCAACAATTAAAGCTTCCCTACACAAATAGTCTGTCGTTGACTTTGGACAGATTCTATACGGACACTAAGGCAACTATCATTACTGCTGATAAAGACATTATCTATTTAAATAATCAGCTATTGGATGATCAACAAAATAAACGAATTTCGAATTATTTGGATGCGGTCAGAGAATTCTATTCATTTAAGGATCATTTTCAAATCAATTCCATTAACCACGTTCCAACTTCAGCTGGTTTTGCTTCTTCAGCTTCGGGGTTTGCTGCTTTAGCCGCTGCAATTAATGAAACCAAACAATTAGACTTGAATCGTCGAGAATTATCGATTTTAGCCCGTAATGGTTCAGGATCTGCCAGCCGTTCGATCTATGGTGGTTTTGTTGAATGGATTGCAGGACATGATAATAAATCATCATATGCAGTCCCGATTGACGAAACGCCAGATATTGATTTAACATTACTATCAGTGGTTATAAACAAGCACAGTAAGAAAATTTCCTCAACCATTGGAATGGAAAGTAGCGTCAAAAGCTCCCCTTTTTATCCAAATTGGGTTACACTAGTGACTTCAGAGATAGAAGAAATTAAGCAAGCAATTGCTATAAAAGATGTTCAAAAAATTGGTGAAATTGCCGAACACAATGCGATGAGTATGCATGCTTTGACACTTTCGGCTGATCCTTCATTTACATATTTTGAACCAGAGACCATTCAAATCATCCAATTGATTCAAGAATTACGTCAAAAAGGAATTTTTGCGTATGCTACAATTGATGCCGGTCCCAATGTTAAAATAATATGTACGAAGGAATCGCTTTTAAAGGTTCAAACATACATTGAACAACAATTATCGAATGTTACTACCGTTGTGGCCAACATTGGCTCGGGTATCCAATACATCTGATATAAATTGAAAGGTATGATATTTTTGTCTACAGGAAAAGCACCTGGAAAATTATATTTGGCAGGAGAATATGCTGTTGTTGAAACAGGATTCCCCGCTGTCCTTACTTCAGTAAATAAATACGTTACTGTTACCGTCAATCAGACTCAAAATGGCGGTACGATCCAATCCAAAAATTTGAATAAAGAATTGATTCATTGGAATCGCCAAGGAACTCAATTGGTTTTTGATGATTCCGAAAGTCAATTACAATATATTTTGGCCGCTATCAAGTTCGTTGAAAAATACGCTCTTGAATGTGATGTCAAATTAAAATATTACGATCTTTTAGTAACTAGTGAACTGGATTCTCAAGATGGTAAAAAATACGGGCTGGGTTCATCGGCTGCAGTCACAGTTGCTGTGGTAAAAACCCTAGGTGATTTTTATCAATTAAATCTTTCGGCGATGGATATTTATAAAATATCCGCTATCTCCCACTTATCTGTCCAAGGGAATGGTAGTTTGGGCGATATTGCTGCCAGTGCCTTCGGTGGAATCGTTGCTTATTATTCGCCTGATCGTAACTGGATCTTTAATATGATCAGAAATCACAGTATTACCGAAATCCTATCTCTAGATTGGCCTCAATTAAGAATTCAAAGCCTTAATTTACCAGATAATTTAGAACTTACCGTTGGTTGGACCGGTTCGCCGGCTTCAACTTCTATTTTGGTGGACCGAATTGCTTTGACTAAGGCCCAGAAAGTTGATAAATATCAAAACTTTTTACGTGCTAGTCGCCAAAATGTTGAACATTTAATTACTGGATTTAAAACTAATAACTCTACATTGATTAAAGAAATGTTCAGTAAATATCGTGATCTTTTAGCTGATTTAGCCGATTTTAGTGATGTCCATATTGAAACTGAACTATTAACGAAGCTCTGTGATATTGCTGAAAAATTAGGTGGCTCTGCAAAGACCTCAGGTGCCGGTGGCGGTGACTGTGGTATTGTTTTGAGTGATAAAACACTTGATATTACTGAATTAAAAAAAGAATGGCAAAAAGTTGGAATTACACCCTTAACCTTAAAAATTGGAGACACGATTGCCCATGCCTAAACAGGATGAACAAATGCAACGTAAGGTCGAACACCTTTTCTTGGCTGAAAAGTTTTTTACTGATGAAGCTTATGCTGATTTTGATAACATTCGACTCCTGCATAATGCCCTACCTGAATTGAGTTTGAACGAGATTGATCTGTCAACAGATTTTCTGGGACGAAAGATGGCACTGCCAATTTATTTCAATGCTATTACTGGTGGGTCTAATCCATCAACAAAATTTAATACGGAACTTTCTAAGTTGGCTCGTCAGCTGGATATTCCTGTTTCTAGTGGTTCAATGGGTGTCTTTTTGCGGCTTCCTAATGAAACCAGCGATTCATTTACCGTCCTCCGAACTAATAATCCTGATGGGTTCGTCATCGCAAATGTTTCCGCTAAGGTCAATGCTCAACAAGCACAGTCAGCTATTGATCTATTAAATGCTAATGCTCTGCAAATTCATCTTAACGGGATTCAAGAATTGGCCATGCCTGAAGGTGATCAAGAATTTTACTGGTTAGATAATATCAAAGAGATTGTTGCTAAGGTCAATGTTCCGGTAATCGTTAAAGAAGTTGGTTTTGGTATTTCACAAAACAATCTAGCTGACCTATATAAAATTGGCGTGAGGAATGTTGATATTTCTGGATTCGGTGGTACCGACTTCGCTCAAATTGAAAGTGCCAGAAATCATGAATTGGATTTAACTTATTTAGATCAATTCTCACTTTCAACAGTAGAATCATTGTTGGAATCATTGCCCTATCAAAATAGACTGACTATCTTTGCCTCAGGTGGTATTAGAACACCAATGGATGTTATCAAAGCATTGCGTCTTGGCGCTAGTGCTGTCGGTATGTCAGGATTAGTGCTTCATCATCTGCAAAAGTATTCACTCAGTGAGACTGAAATTTTCTTTGCTGAGTTTATCAAACAGCTTAAATTGATTATGGCTGTTATTGGTGCCAAATCAATCGCAGACATCAAAAAAGCCCCCATCATTTTCGATGAGCGCTTAATAAATTATGCTAATCAACGTAACATTACTCTAACGTCTTAATCCTTTGGGATAGACGTTTTTTATTTGCTGATTACTGTAACGTCCCCAACTGAATAATTTACCTTGATATGATAAGCCAATCCATTTGTTATCAAAATTAGGACGATCAGTCAGAATTACGGATTCACCATGTAAGTATATTTCAAACTGGGCTTGATCAAGTTCGAAATCAGTCTTTAATTCCTCAGGTTTGAGTGCCAATATCCAAGCGATATCGGGCTCAAACCTATTTTTTTTGAATTCGCCTAATTTCAAACCATTTCTCAAAATATGTAATCCCTTAAAGCGACTATCTAAACTAGCTGCCTGGTATAAGAAATCGCTGATTTTAAGCCAATTATTCTGTGACAAGTTAGCTAGATTTGCCTGGGCAAATTTTTGAACATATTGAAAGTCATCCTTCTTCAAACCATCACTGATTTGTCGTTCTTTTGGTTCTTCTAATTCTCCATCTTTGACTAGTTTACACATAAAATGTCCTTCGCCATTAAAACGATCGGGAAACATTCGTAAAGTCTTAGTCAGCTCAGAATTATTATTGCCCCATTCTGGTCGACCATCTTCCATTCCTGGATATTTCTTTATTTCTTCCAAATGCATGTCAGGATATTTTTCTAAGAACCAGGCAATATTTTGTTCATTTTCTTCAGGTGAAAAGGTACAAGTTGAATAAACCAAGGTTCCCCCATTATTCAACAACTTATAGGTTGAATCTAAGATATGTTTTTGACGATTAGCACATTGTTCCACATAGTCTAACGACCAATATTTGACAGATTCAGGATCTTTACGAAACATTCCCTCACCGGAACAAGGAGCATCAACTAAAATCTTATCAAAGAACTGCTCAAATTTCTTTTCAAAATCTTTGGGTGAATTATTAGTTACGACTGTGTTAGTGATCCCCATTCTTTCAATGTTTGAAGACAATACTTTAGCACGCTTAGCATTTATCTCATTGCTAACTAAAAGTCCCTGAGAAGCCATTTTTGAAGCTATATAGGTCGTTTTGCTTCCAGGTGCAGCACAAAGATCTAATATTTTATCATTTCCAGTTGCATCCAATAGCTCCGTTACATACATCGCACTTGGTTCCTGACTATAAACGTAACCTGACAAATGATCAATTGAATTACCATTGATATCACCATAGTAACCGATATTACTATACGGAATAGGATTATCCAATCCATACGAGACATTTTTATAGTTAGCTTTTAAAGGGTTCAAGCGAAAGGCTTCTTGACTATTTTCTTGAATAGCTGCAAACAACTCATCTGCGCGTTCTCCCATTAAATTACGATACTTTTCCTTAAAGTCATTGCTTAAATCGACTTTCATTAAATTACTCACTCCGTTTAACAAAGAATATTTGTGATAATCCAATTAACATAGTCGTTAAAATGGAAATTATCATGAATAGATTGAAAGTACTGTGACTGATAATCGCAATCTTCCAATTTACTGCTGCGAAACCTGCTGCGAATGGTACCAAAGTATAAATTAAATATCTGATCATTAATCCATTACGATAATTATTCTTTAAATCACCAGTCAGATTTGATCGAGAAAGATCAAATTTTAATGGTACCAGAATATAAAAATCTACGGCCATGATCAAGAAGAACAATAAGACGATTCCAACTAGGTAAAGTTCCCCATTGTTGCTAGTTTCAACGTTAGCAAAGTCATCAGTTTGTGGAATGTACTTATGCATCGACTTAACATGTAAAACCTTTTTGATTTTATTCAAACTTTCCTTGTTGTAAGTTGCCCGACCATCCAATACTGTTGTGACCTGATTCAAATGATATTTAGATTGTGGCTGATTGGGTGACAGTGATACTAAAGTTTGAGAATTCAAGATATCTGCTCCGTCAAAACCAACGTTTCCAATAACTGAAATATAACGGTTATCCACTTTAATGTAAGGTTGGCTCTGCGGTTTGTATGGTTCAATTTCTGAAGTCTTACCTTGAATTGCAAATGGTATCTGTGACGTAAAATCATCAGTTGAGAAATAACGTCCTGAAGTGATTGGCAATTTATTAATCTTACCATGGCTATAAATATAACCAATATCACTATTACTTTTCTCAAAAAAGATCAATTGATAACTCGAAATTTTTTTCGTATTATCAAGCTTTTTAACGACGTTCACCAAATTCTTTTTAGATTTAGTCCGTAGTACGACTGCTTCTTCACTCATACCTAAACGATTCATTGTATTGTTGTACTTAATAGAGTCACTCTTAGAGATAGCAACTCCTGTCAACAAAACGACTAGGAAAATGACAATACTTGAAATTATTTTTTTCATAAAAAATTCACCTATAATTTTGTCTTACTGCTATCTCATTTTACACTAAAGCACCAAACAAGGCTGAAACAATTTTGCTTGTTTCAGCCTTGTTCTCTATTTAACCAAATATAGTTGATCGTGTACTAAGTCATAACGAGAGTAAACTTGATTAACCCGTTGGATTCTTGGGTCATCGACCAATTGGGCCGCATCCCAGAATTCTTTACTATTGGTGGCGCCATATTTTTCGCCGATCACCAAAAAATTAATATCCATTTCTCGAATTTTTTGTAAAACTTTGTAGTCAATGTCTTCTCGATCAGGACTCCATGCTAATAGCACATTATCGACTTTTGAGCCATACTTCTCTAGGGCTGAAATAGCATCTAAAGATTCCACAGCAGTTGTTTTTAAATTACCAGTTTGATTATACTGTGACCAACTTAAATCGTCTGTACAATATGTTTCAACGTCTAAATCACGCAATCCTTTGGAAAGGTAGCCATTTCCCGCCATCAATTCTAAAAAGCTCTGTTCAGGAAAGGCCAAACTAAGTTCCTGTACAAAATCTTGAGTAATGGTTGCCCAATAACCAAAACGTGTCTGTAAATAACTTCTAAAGTCACCTAAATTCTGATCAAATTTTTCTAAATGAGTCGTCATTGCTTGAAATTCTATCTCATTAAGTGCCGTATTATTTTCCATAAAAGAAGTGATTTCTTTTTCAGACAGCTGAAATTGAGGAAAATGATATTTTGGTAATTGATTATCCGTTAAAGCCAAACAAATTCGTTCCATAAATTTGATTCGAGCATTAAAAGCCATTCCATTTGGTAAAACACTTGTATCTTGTCGTAATCCATCTATATAATTCATACTTTACTCCCAGAAAAAATTTACCGATATTTAGATATCTCTCGAGAATTATCTTACTAGAATTTATTCTAAACTTAAAGCTATTCCACCCGCTGTTGAGCTAGAAATCGATTATTTTTAAGATTCCTTAAAATTTTTCTCTGTAAAATAAGACTATTATTTCCAATAATTCCGAAAAAGTGTAATATCTTAGTTAGTACATGTACGAGGTGAAATATGGCAGAAAATAATAGAAGACGACAACCCCAAAAGGATGAAGAAAGTGGCTGGCAATTCTGGTTACAAACCATTGCGTTAACAGTCGCAATCTATGCAGTTTTCTTTCTTGGGTTTAAGTTTATTCTCTCGAATGATAAGGTTTCAGGACCATCAATGCAACCAACTTTCGAAAATGGAGATAAAGTAATTGCCGCTAGACATTCAAATATTACTCGTGGCGATGTAATCGTTTTGAAAGCACCTGATGAACCTGGATCATTTTATATCAAGAGAGTTATCGGATTACCTGGTGACACAGTCGTTTCTAAGAACAACAAGATTTATGTTAATGGTAAACTGTTCAAAGAAGACTTCCTCAAAGCTGGTAACAAAGTTAAGGAACCTGATACTAGTCTTTATGCGGGTAAGCCTTACAGCTATACGTATAATTTCACTTTAAGTCTTTTAGCAAAGAACTCGCCTGAGTGGCAACAACGATACAAGAGTTCTTATCTAAAGAAAGTCGAAAAGACTAATAAAGTTCCTGCTGGTACCTATTTTGTAATGGGAGATCACAGAACAGTTTCTAAGGACAGTCGTATTATTGGTTTCATTGATAAGAAGAGTGTTATTGGTGAAGTCAAGTGGCGCTACTGGCCATTAAATAGATGGACGATCTTTTAGAATTTGAGTTATACATAACTTATTGGAGGGTATTTTCATGGAGAAACCAAATATCGCAGAAATGATAATTCAGTACGAAAAAACTAAGGATATGACTGATACACAATTTGCTTTTGAGAGTCATCTTCCAGTAGAACGAGTTCACAATTTGAAGTCTGGTGATTATGAACCCACTGCTGCAGAAGAAAAAGCAGTTTTAGAATATCTAAAACTACATCAATAAGCCTTATTGATAATTTGTCATAAAATTAATAGAGTCCTATCTGAAGAGAATTTAGACAGGACTCTATTTTTTAATTATTTTTTTAAATATTCATAAATGGCTGGATCATGAAAATAAATAAAGCAGCCCTTAATACCGCGCTTGAGCAAAACATTGATCGAATTTAAAATAATTTGTTTCTTTGATGTTGTCAAATTGGCGATATCATTATCATGCCGCTTTTTAAAGGCTTCTTGATCTTCATATTTATCAATATCAACCTGAATTTTATTTGAACCTGCATATGTTACCGATGGTCCAATTATTACAGCCACATACTGTAGATCAAATCCTTGAACCGTATAAATCGAGCCAATCTCATTGATAGTCTCTGGCTTTTGCGCCCAAGTTATGTTGGAATAGTTATACTGATCCCAAGGTAGATGAAATTTTCCTTCGGTGACATAATGTTTCTTACCATCAAGCGTCGAAGGATAATCAGCTGTGGAAACAATCCGTGACTCTCCTAGTTCTTTATTTTTGGACTTTAAAGTTTGGTACATTGTTTCGGCATTCTGATAGACTCGAAAATCGTATTTGGTATTAAGCGTTAAATATTCCGGATTGATTTTCTCAATTGAATCCAATTCTTGTTTGTTAGTTAAATCATTGATCCAATTAAGAATCCGTTGGGGCGCCTGCATTCGCATTTGAGTTTTTAAGGTGGACTTTGTATAAACTACATTTAGTTTATTAATTATTTGATCTAGCAAGGATTGAGACCAGTAGCTCTTCATCTTCAGGACTTGATGTTCGTCAAAGACTAATATAACGACTTTGCTGAGTTTAATAATTTCTTCTAATTGGTTTTTCTGTGTGAAATTATTATAATGGTCACTTTCACTTAACAGTAAATGTGCTTCATCAATTACAACAACATCAGCTGTTTTATTTAATTTATGGAGTCGATTGATAAAAGTTGTTGGACGTAGAAACCGATTTTTACGCAGACTATCAAACTGCCCAGCGTTCTCCCGATAAACTTTTAATAGTTCTGGATGATTGACTAAAAAATAATTATCCAATGAATCCTTTTGAGCATCTTTTTCAAGTGCTAGAAATAGTTTTGTTAAAATAACACTTTTTCCAGTACCAGCATCACCATTTAATTGAAAAACTGATTTTTGTTTGTTGATTAATCCCTGTGTACTAAAAGATAGAATTTTATCAAAAATCTCCTGTTGTTCTTTTGTTAGGTCCTTATTGGGAAAAACTGATTCTAACATATTTTTTATCTCCAAACTAAGTTTTGCTGTGAATATTGTATCAGTTGTAGTTTCATGTTTTTTTTGTTTGTTTTTATATGTTTTCGTAAAACATATATTATTACTAAAGCCTGCTACTGATCCAATAAAAAAAAGCCTATCGGCTTCAATTATTTTTCGTCGCTTTTTAAAACCCCACCAACAGCATAGTGTTCTTTAGCCATTTCATTCAAAACAACGTGAACATGTTCAGCTGGAGCGCCTGTATTCTTAACAATGGCTGCAGTTACATCCTTGACCATACCTCTTAATTGTTCTTCTGAACGGCCAGCAATTAAATCAATGTGTACTAATGGCATAATAATTCTCCTAACTACATTTTAATATCATTATTATACCAAAACTATCTTTCCATAATATCAATTCACTAGGATTTTATTGAAAACATTGCTTATACTTAGGTTAGATTTTATTTTTGTTTTTATTAAATAAAGTTTTCGTAAAACATTTATATACACGAAAGAAGCTAATAACATGAAAAAACTAATTATGATTGGTGGCCCTACTGGTGCTGGAAAATCCACATTGGCACACGCTTTAACTCTAAAATTACCTAATTCAGCAATCTTAAATGGCGATTGGTTGTGGCAGCTCTCTCCCCTAACAGTCAATTATGAAAATAAAAAAATGATTTTAACGAATATACAGTTTATCTTAAATTCATTCATAAATAATTCTCAAATCGATCATATTATCTTCTACTGGCTCCTAGATGAACAAAAAACAATTGATGATATTACGGCCGATTTAAACTTGAAAAATGTAAAGACCATTCCAATTTCACTACTACCATCAATGAAAAACCTAATTGTCGATAAAGAACCTACTGAAATTCAAGCAACATTGGATCATTTATTGAAATTTCAAGGTTTATCAACCATCAAATATGACAGTTCGGATAAATCCGCTGAAAATATTGCTGATGAAATAATTGAACAGCTTTAAATTTAATCAAGTGCCCTTTTTATAATCGGATTAAGTATTCGATTTACTCCTTAGGTTACATAACTTTTTTTATCGGAATATAGTTCTGATTAGTCCTGATATCGTTCTGATGAATTTTTTCTCTTAATAAAAAACATTTAATCATCAAATAACTGTAAAATGTAAGAGTAATAACTAAAAATAATTGAGGTGTACTATGGTTGAAATATATATTGTAAGACATGGTGAAACTGACACTAACTATGAGGGGAAAATCAATGGCTCTGCAACTGATCTAGACCTAAACAAACGTGGCCAAACACAAGTTGAATATCTGAAGAATTATATTAATATTGAACAATTTGATGAAATTTTTTCAAGCCCTTTAAAACGTGCCTATCAAACGGCCGAAATATTAAATCAGCAAACTCATAAAATCAATATTGACAATCGACTCAAAGAAATTAATTATGGTTCTTGGGACGGACTTCCTGCCGATAAAACTAAAGCCGAACATCCCGATGGATTTGATGAAAATAATTATATTGCCGAAAACTACATCAAATATGCTGTTAATGGTGAATCCTATGATCACGTTTATCAAAGAATCAACGATTTTTTGACTGATATGGCTAAAAAAGGTGGTAAAAAAATCATGGTCGTCTGTCATGGTTTTATCACACGCTCGTTCGTTAAACTCGTAACCAATACTCCCGATATTACCGATATTGTTGAACCAGACAATGCCAGTGTCACCAAACTCGAAATCAAACCCAGTGGACATTCCTACTTGAAATATTACGGACGTTTAGACAATATTTAATTCACTTAACAAAAAATGCTTAATCACTCAGAAAAGTGATTAAGCATTTTTACTTTATTCCAAATTATTATATGCATCAGTTGCGTCAGTATCTAAGGTCATTTCTTCACCACTGTTAGCTTCATAAACTTTGCCATCATTACCTAAAATGATAATGTGCGTAATTGAGCCGTCATCAACATCCCAAGAAACTTGATATTTTGCTGAGACAGTTCTATCAGAATCACTTATTTCGAAGTTATGACCATTCCCTTCTTCGACATGATACTCACGGTCCGAATCGAGATCAATCATATTTTGATCAGCTAGAAAACTTTCAAAATCATCGGCCGAATCTAGATAAAATTTAAAATCCGAATCATCATCTGAATCTTTTACTGAAATTCCACGATTATGTTCCTTAGCATTATCTGAATCAGAATTAGTATCAACTATATTTGATAAATCGCTTTGTTGCATTGTTGATTCAATGGTACCGACATTATATTTTTTAATCCATTCATCATAATTAGGCGTACCCGTGACAGTTCCATAATCTAACATATCAGTCATCGTTAAATATTGGCTGTTCGTCAATAAATGTAATTTGTTATTCTTAGTAAATTTAAATACAAACTTATTCGGCAAAGAGTTTGCAGCAATATAACTTTGATAATGTTTTTTACCTAAATTAAAAATTGTACCTTCGTATAGATTTGTTTTCTCATAAACAAATAGGGTCAGCTTTTGATTTTCAAGTTTGTACGTCCCCGTAAAAACAGCTAAACTTCCGCCCTGGTCCAATCCATTATTATAATCTGAAGACCCACCATACTTCCAAATAAAGTTACTGCCTTTAAAAGCAATCCCGTTTCCCATCAAATCGGTTGCTGGACTCATAAAACTACGCCTAGATAACTTAGCATATTTATGATCATATCTTTTTTGATCATTATTAAGAAAACTATTATAATCGTTGATTTTCACTTTAGTAGTTGGTCGTAGTTTATTTGTTGAATTGCTCATCAAATATTTTTTCTGAATCTTCAATTCCAGATTGGGATTCTTAACAACTGTTTTAACCATCTTGGTAGGAATAGCATTGTTATTCATGTCCTTTTTAGTTACAAATCCCTCATCCATAGCCTTTTTGACTTGAATCAAAATCTTCCTTTTGCTAATCGTATAATCTCCTGACATGACCTCTCTCATCCACAAATGTTCTTCACCAGAATACCAACTTGTCGCTACAACTGCCCTATTGTCATTAGTAAAGTGTACCGACATTGTTTGCATTTTATTATCGTCAGAAGTAACAAATTTTCCCGAAAAACTGTTATTTTTAATTACTAAATCCCCTTTATTATCAGTCGAGCTTTTTTGACTACATCCTACTAAAATAAGGCAGCATAATAATATTACCCCTAAAACTTTTATAACTTTCTTCATATCTATCCCCTTAAGCCATGTGTCTATATAAATAATTTTATAATAAAAATTATATCATTGATTTTTAAATTCAATCAAAAAAAACACTGAACCAAAATAGATTCAGTGTTTTTGATTATTACTTACTAAACGATACATAATATGTTTTACCATCTTGGTTATTTTCGCCTAATGATATGTTCCAATAACCATTAATTAACTTAACTTTCATACCAGTAGCCATAGACATCAGTTTATAACCATTATCTTTAACTCTAAATGACGACTTAGCTTCTTTATCTTGACTTGGATCAGCAATTCCAAATAATACTTGATTACCATTATTTATTCTTGTTACCGAAATTGGATTATCAAATTCCATATCCATTATTTTAACTTCACTTTTCTTGAAAATATTAACTCCAATATTATTATCAAAACTTACCGCCTGTGCAACATCATCATTTTTAATAATTGACGGATTAATCGACATATTAAATTCGTTAAAGTTTGTATTAGGATATGTTACATAATTATAAGTATCATTATCATCTACATGATTTTTATAAATTTCCAAATACTTTCTCAGATATTCATTTTCACTCTGTGCTTTATTAATTTCTGACCATGCACCTTTACGTTCGACCAAATCAAGATTAATATTCTGTGGAGTTAAAAATTTATACCCCATTGATTCACCTGGCTTACTAGATTCTAAAAAGATTGATTTTACATCATTTAATTGATTAGCCTGATTCAGTTTAGGATCAAATACTTTTCCGTTAACATACACAGTAAATTGTGCGTCATTTGATAGCTTGCGATTATCAATAATCGTACGTGCATTGAATTTTGATTTATTTTTAATTGAACTTCCCAAAGAAACTACTGAATCCTTAGTAATGAACCATGACTTGTGGGCAAATAAATTACCATCATTATTACTAAAGTCCATTGCAATAGAACCAACATTTCCTATGGATCCAATATTCCCAATGGTAGAACCACCAACAAAACTTGTTGATGCTGCTTTTGCGCCTGAACCATCCTTTTGAATTGCATCTGTTTCAGTTGTACCTGGCATTTTATATGGATCAACAGTTGCCCAATAATCATCATTAAACTGATTTAAATCATTATTATAAATATATAGCATTCCATCACCAGTATACCAACCATGAATATTCTCACTATTAAGTGATTCATAACGTTTTATTCGTTTTGATGACAGATTGATTGCCACTGCATAATCCTTTGTACTGTTTTTCAAAAGTATTTTATCCATTACTGAAAAATTAGTCAGTACATCTGGTTGATAATCATTTGCCACAATTGCATCGTCATTCATTATCTTTTCAATCAGAGCAATGTCACGATAATTGGTAACTTGTTTGATATATGTATCATAATTACTTCCAAAACTTAACCAATACTTTATCAAGCTTTGATATTTCATTTTTTCAGCCTTTGGCAAAGTATCCGTAACTCTTACGATTGATGCTATTAAATCATCGGCCGACACATTGGATTGGAAAACTCCTCTAGAAATGGCACGACCTCTAACATAATCCATCGTATTGCCTTTATAAATAAATGGGGAAAATCCCTTATCTATCCAAAAGTTAACTGATTCCATTGACTCATTACTCAAAGCGTAAGGTGTACCTTGAACTACTGAAATCAATTGAGAAACTCCATCCATTAATACATTACCATACGATCCGTTATACCCCACATTTTCATGTTGAATGAACGATCCATCAGCATAAAAGCCTTCACCATTATTAACTATAGGGAAAACACGATCCAATGCAGACAAAGCCTTTCTCAATCCAGCGTCATCTTTTTCTAATAAGGCCTGAATAATTTTCACTTTACTAATATCTACTTGATTGGCACCAGTAACCTCTCCTTTAGACTTAGAGTTAACACTACCTCTAAAGAAATAGGGATCTGGAACAAACTTTGAAATTGCATCCATTGGACCCTTGATTTGTTCCTCTGTTAGATAAGGATACATTATTGTTACAATATTATTTATAAATTCTGGTGACCCTATCTCCCAATCCCACCAATTGCCATAAGCCTTAATATTAGCGTTATATTTATTTTCAGTCATCCAATTAAAACCAGTGACAACATCATTGATCATTGTTTTATTTTGATAATACTTTGAACCTGGATTAGCAGTAGCTATTGCTAATGCCTGTAAATTCCTATAATCGGTCGTCACATTAGCCGAGGCAGTCAATTCCTGTGCACCACTCCATAAATTGTCCTTAGTACCACCAGTTTTATTCATATTATTCCATAATTGTGTAACCTGTTCATCCTGTTGAAAGCTAATTTCATTCATTGCATGATTTGAACTATCGTAATAATCCTCACCTACAACCATATCTTTCCAAGTCTGTAACATTTGATCATATGAATCATTATCAGTTGATTTGGTTTGTAAAGGTGTCTTATCTGCTGACTGATTATCATTTCTAGTAACCTTAGAAGCTTGAATATCAGTCGTAGTAATTGGGTTAATTTTTGAATTATTGACAGAATAACTAGATGCAGTTTGTAATGATCTATTCTGAACATTGTTTTGCTGATTTTTATTCAAATCTTCATTTTGGTTACTACTTACTGTGTTCAAATTATTATTAGTTGATATTTGATTATCGCTATTTTGAATTACTTCCTGTGTGTTGGTTTTTGCGGGTTCATCTAATTTATTATTGTTTGATTGAACCTTTTCATTCTCCGTGTTATTGCTCGTATCTACTGTGGTAGCATCAACGTTAGTTGCTTGAATTGACAATATTGACAACGTTGCACTTATTAATAACATATATTTTGTTTTCATCAATAAACCCTCTCTGTATTTCTACCTATAAATACTAGATAGTAGTTTTTAAAGAATATTTAAAATGACTAAACCATTGTATATATTCAAACCAATTACAAAAATAACAACTATTCGATATAACTTAAGAACAAATTTATTAGAAACTGTTCCACTGATTGTTGATCCAATATAACCGCCTAAAATGGCAGAAACGATTATAAATGGTACTAATTTCAAGTCCAACGGCAATGAACTAAGTTTAGGAGTCATTGATGCTAACTTCATAAATTGAGAGAAGAAAATCGATGCAATTGAATAAACGGCTGACTTTTTAGCATCAAAATTAAATAAAAATATCAATAATGCAACATTGATAGGTCCACCACCAATTCCCAAAAAGGTTGAAAGTGTCCCCAGAAATACACCACTTAGTAAAAACAAAACAGCCCTTTTTTTGGAATCGAATTGTAATCCACTTTTTTTGGAATAAAACAGTGCCAGAATCAAACTGATTACTACGATAATAATCTGTATTAAATTAACTTTGCTATCATTTTTTATCACAGAAGCTAGGGTCATAAACAACCAATCACCAAGTTTGCCACCAAATAATGATCCAATCGACAAATAAAGTATTTCAATCCAATTAATATCAATTGTTTCCTTTCTAGCATTTTTTAACGTCGAAACAATTGACATTACGAATACTGCCAGGCTTGAATAAAAATTAATTGCTACTAGTGGTTCATTACTAAGCGCATCTAAAACTGGTTTAATGATGACTCCACCACCCATACCTGATATTGCACCAATCGTATTAGAAAAAATGATAACTAAAACATAAAGAATTATTTTTCCCATAGCATAAATCTCCATAAAAAAAGCACCCTAATTATCGAATTTAAATTCAAAAATGAGCAGAGCGCCAAATATTAAAATTTCAACGACTATCTTCGTTTAACTAATGCCTTTAATCTTGTGAATGTTTCTTTTATTATCCTCAAATATTATCTTTGCCGAATCATAATCTATATCTAGTTTAAACATGACCAAACCTATGGCAATATTTCTATGCGCATCCTTAAATAGCTTTTCTGCATCTTCTCGTTTGATATTTAATATTTCCTCAATGATATTAATTGATCTAGCGATAAGTTTTTCATTGGTGGGCTGAACATTTATCATCAAATTTTCATAAACATAGCCTGCTTTGATCATTATCCCTGTAGAAATCATATTCAGAACCATTTTTTGCGATGATCCAGCCTTCATTCTAGTAGATCCAGAAATAGGTTCTGGCCCAACCATTGGTGCAATAGCAATATCACTTATTCGTGACATTTCACTATCATTATTACAAATTACTGCAATGGTCAATGCTCCAATCTTTTTAGCATATTCAATAGCTGAAACAGCATAAGGCGTCCTTCCACTAGCTGAAAGGCTAATTACAATGTCTTTATTATTCAACTTAACTTGTTTTAAATCCTCAACAGCCAATTCCTTGGAATCCTCTGCACCTTCAACTGCGGCAAACATGGCCTTTTGTCCACCTGCTAGAATCCCAAAAGCTCTTGTTGGTGGTACTCCGTAGGTTGGCGTTAATTCAATCGCATCCAAGGCACCTAATCTTCCGGACGTACCCGCCCCAATATAAATTAGTCGTCCCCCATCGTTATATTTAATGGAGGCTTTTTCGATTGCCTCACCAATCGAATCAGTTACTTCACTAATAGCCTTAGGAATACTAAAATCTTCACGATTAATGGTAGCAGCAATCTCATACCCATCCATTGTTCCAATATTTGTTGTATTCGAATTACGGGATTCTGTTTTTAGATGGATTACCTTTTCTACATCCATTGAACTTCACCTACTTATCCTTCAATTTATTAACTAATTGATTCGTCCGTATTGCTGAATCTTTCATCATCCCAAAACGCTCTTGCATGATGCTAATAAATAACAAATCAGCTACGTACATTGTCGAAAGCTTCGAAGCAATTGCGGCAACTCTAATTGTCCTCTCGTTATCAGGTACACCTAAAACAACGTTACTGGAATTGATTAAGTTTGAATCTGTCCTTGTAATTGAAATTACTGGTATTTTATTTTCAAAGGCATATTCCGTTCCCACGGCAACTTCTTTTGTTTTCCCAGAATATGAAATAGCAATAACAACATCATCCTTGGTAGCACTTGTCAAAAACTCAAGATTCATGTGTGAATCTGTTTCATAAAAAGTTTTAATTCCATAACGATTAAATTTATGATAGAGATCGTATGCAATCAATCCTGACGTCCCTACGCCGAGAATGTAGATATTATTTGCTGCATTAATTAACTTAACTGATTTATCAATATCAGCAATTTTTAACATTGCATAAGACTTTTGGACACTCGATGCATAAACCTGTTCCAATTTTTCAGACATAACTTTAGTTGAATCATTTCTATCAATAACTGCATCGACTATTACTTTACCTGATGACAATTGACTGGCAATTGCTATTTTTAAGTCAGCAAAAGTATCTAATCCTTGTTGCTGTGCAAATCTGACAACCGTTGCTGTTGATACATCTGCTTTTTCTCCAACTTCCTTTGACGTTAAACTAATGATATCGTTTGGATTTTTGAGAATAAAGTCTGCTAGTTTCTTTTGTTGTTTACTCAAAGATTTATATTGCTGTTCTATTTTTTCTAAGATCACTGTAACCACCGCCTATTATTTTAAGAAAGCTTCAATAGAAACATCACTTTCACCTGGTAACATTTGTGCGGTAATTTGTACTCCATTATCAAGCAAATGTTTAATATCATTAATATCTTCGTCCGTTAATGCGACTGACTTTTTAATGGCCTTTGATCCAGGCTTAGCTGATATATTTCCAACATTGAATTTTTCAAGTTCAATTCCGCCATCAATTAATGTTCTCATATCTTGAATATTTCGTGTAATTAAAAATGCATTATCTTCATCATATTTACCATTTTTAATATTTTCAATACCCTTTCTAACTGATAATATAGAAAGTTTAACCCCAGTTGGTTTAGCTAACTTTAGAGCACCAATTTGCATCTTATCATGTACTACCTTGTCATTAACAACAATGATACGACTTGCTCCAATTAAGTTTGTCCAAACTGTCGCTACTTGTCCGTGAATCAGTCTTTCATCAACTCTTGCATGAATAATGCCCATAATAATATCCTCCTAAATAAATTACATTCCAAAAATGCGTTTCAAATTACCTAATACCATCCCTAAAGCAATTAATACAAAAATCAATCTTGTTGAATTCATCTTCTTTTTTCCTAATAACCAATATGAAAACATAACAATTGCTAACGGAACGAGTGAAGGAAGTATTTGATTCAACATGTCATCAATATTCAAGGTCACCTTACCCATTTGATATTTAAGATCCAATGAATAATTAATGACTGAAGGAATCAGAGCTCCAACTACCGTCAAGCCAAGGATAGATGCCCCTTCTGTCAAAATCTTCATTCTACCAGCAAACTCCGTGGCCAATTTAGTTCCTTGTTGATATCCTATCCATGTGAACTTATACCTTACCCAAAGAATTGCCGCTCCAGCAATAATTGGTAATAACAGACCTAAAGCAGATCCTGAAAGAGCCATATATGATGCAATTGAAAACACAATAGCTCTGTATATTGCTAAGAAAATCGTATCCCCTACTCCAGCAAATGGTCCCATCAAACCAGTTTTCAGACCAACAATTGCTTCTGGATCTGACATCCCCGTTTTCTCTTCAATACCCATATCAGCTCCAATAATCAAATGCGACATTGGTTGACTTGTATTAAAGAAACCTAATTGAGTCTTTAAAGCTGTTTTCATTTGTTCTTTATCGTCTTTATACAATCTCTTTAATGCTGGCATAATAACCCAAGAATATCCTAGTCCTTGCATACGTTCATAATTCCACCCCCATTGAAGTCCAAACAGATTACGCCAATATACTTTTTTTATGTCCTTATCAGTTAATTTATTCATCAATTTCTACCTCGTCATCATCAGAATCATCATTTTCACTACTATCTGTTCCAGATGTTGTTACGGGACTTGTTGGTTTGTTTTTAAAAATGACATAAATTGCAGCCATAGCCAAGCCAACAAGCGCGGAACCAAGAATTGAGAAGTTCTTACCACCGTATGCCATCATTACAAAACCAATAATGAAGAATGGGAAATATTTTTTAATTGGTAAGTACCGCATTAAGATTGCAATTCCCATTGCCGGAAGAATTAAGCCAGCCGTTTTAAGACCATCCATGAACCAAGCTGGAATAAAACTGTTGATGGCCGAAACAACGCTTTGACCAAAGAATAATCCTATTGCAACGGGCAGTATTCTTGAAAGAATCCAAGGAATCGTACCCCAAATATTTTGTAATTCAACTTTTCTATAATTACCTTCTTCAGCAAAACGATCAGCTCTGTGTTGGAAGAATGTATTTGCCATACGAGCCAAAATATCCGTTTGGGTCAGTAGTAAACCAATTGGCACCGCTAAACCAATACCATATGATGCTCCTTTATTGGCTAAAATTGCATATGCCGTACCCATAACTGAACCTGTTAAGAAATCTGGAACTGTTGCTCCGCCAAATGTTGCGACTCCTAATGTCATTAGTTGTAAGGTGGCTCCAACCATCAATCCAGTTTTTAAATCGCCCATAACTAATCCTGTAATTGCTCCACCAAACAGTGGTGAGTATGGTCCTAACTGTAATGAAATCTGATCCAATACAGCCAACGCTACATAAACACATAAAACAATAATAATGCCAAAAGAAACTGTCATAATATGTATCTCCTTTTCATTTTTTGTAAACGTTTTCTACAAAATGAATTATAACCTCACTTTAAATTAAATGCAACATTTTTTCATATTGTTTATATTAAGAACAAAAAATGAAACATTCGTACATTTATACTTTGAAATAATAATTTTAATAATCAAAAAAGCACCCTTTAAATTTGGATTACTCCAATCTAAAGGGTGCTTTATATTAGTTACTATTATTTCTTTTCAGAATTCAATTTAATAATTTCAAGGACAACATCAACAGCTTTTTCCATTGCTTCTTCAGAAACATATTCGAAGCGTCCATGCATATTTTCGCCACCAGCAAACAAGTTTGGTGTTGGTAGACCCATGAAGGAAATTGTTGAACCATCTGTACCACCACGAACAGGAGCTTCATCAGGTTCAATATTAAGATTCTTCATAGCTTGTTCAGCAATCTTAACAACGTCCATATGATCTTTCATAACATCGATCATGTTGTAATATTGATCAGCCATATCGATTTTAACAGTACCTTCACCGTACTTAGCATTTAATTGTTTAACGATTTCAGTGACCTTGTTCTTACGATCTTCCAAACCAGAACGTTCAAAGTCACGGATGATATATGACATATCAGTATGATCAATTGAACCGGCTTGATCACATAACAAGAAGAATCCTTGGCGACCATCAGTCCTTTCTGGCACTTCGTCAGCTGGTAAAGCACTTTGGAACTCATTAGCAATCAATAACGAGTTGATCATAATATTCTTAGCACCTGAAGGATGAACATCCTTACCAGTAATATGAACTTTTAAACCAGCAGCGGAAAATGTTTCGTATTCAAGTTGACCAACAGGTCCACCATCAACTGTGTAAGCAAAATCAGCTCCGAAGTCTTTAACATCAAAGTTCTTAGCACCAGTACCAATTTCTTCATCTGGTCCCAAACCAATCTTGATCTTACCATGTTTGATTTCTGGATGAGCTAGCAAGTACTCCATGGTTGTGATAATCTCAGAAACACCTGATTTATCATCAGAACCTAAAAGCGTATCGCCACTGGCAGTAATTAAAGTTTGACCAGCATAGTTTTTCAATGAAGGGAAAATAGCTGGGTCAAGAGTATATTGACCATCGGCATCAAGTTTAATAACACTCTTGCCATCATAATTTTCAACAATCTTGGGCTTGATATTTTCTGAATTAAAATCAGCTGTATCAATATGTGAGATCAATCCTAAAACTGGAACATCATAATCTAAATTAGAAGGCAATTCAGCTGTTAAATATGAATCAACTTTACGAATTTTAACGTCTTTCAAGCCAATTTCATTTAATTCATCAACCAACTTCTTGAGAAAAACAGTTTGTCTTTCAGTTGAAGGAATTGTGGTTGAATTCTCGTCTGAACGAGTATTCTGCTTAACATATCCCAAGAAACGAGGAATCAATTTTTCATATTTTATTGACATTTTTATACTCTCCCTATAAAAAATTATATGGTTCTGTATCTACATCCGATTGTACTATATCTAAGTCCCATTTACTGGACTTTTTCCAATCATTTAATAGATCAGCCATTTCTTTTATAAAGATTGCTTCAACATGGTGCCCAGGATCAACTACATTCAAGCCATTAGCCATCATATCGTGCGCTGTATGATAATAAACGTCACCTGTAATAAAGGTATCCGCTCCGGCTTTTAAGACCTCAGGATAGAATTTACCAGCGTCTCCACCAATAATCGCTACTTTAGAGACCTTTTGGCCAAGATCTGACTTAACATAACGCAAGTTCTTCAAATGATAAGCATCACGAACCATCTTAGCAAAATCAACCAATTCCATTGGTTCCTTTAAATCACCCATTCGACCAATCGAATAATCATCGTCTTCATCCAAAAAACGCACGTTTTGTAGACCCAATTCTTCCATCAACCAATCATTCATCCCCCCATGAGCTTTATCAAGGTTGGTATGACTAGCATAAACTGAAATATTATTAGCTAACAAATCACGATACATCTTATTTTGTGGTGAAGCCAAATCTAAATTATGAGCTGCATGGAACATCACTGGATGATGTGCCAAAATCAAATCAACTTTTTTATCAATAGCTTCAGTAACCACATTGGGACGAACATCTAAAGTGGTCATTACTCGATGGACTGTCTGTTTTCGGTCACCTATTTGAAAACCAGTGGGATCACCGTCCATTTTAATTGATAATGGAGCAAATTCTTCCATTCGATTAATAATATCTTGAACATTAACTATCATAGTAACGTCTCCTCAATATATTTAATAGATTGGTTCATTGCATCAATTTTTAACTGATCGACCTTTTTAGCATGCAACATATTAGCAGTTGCTTTGTGGTAACCATCTAACTTATGTTGCCATTTAGCGACAAAAGTTGGTGTTTTCTTTTGCATCAAAACTGGGCCCATCAAAAATTCAGGTTCAGTCAAAGAAATTGGTTCAGTGACTTTGTTAGCCTTAATGATTTCATAGACGTGATGATCTTCAGCAATAATATCTTCATCGACTATTTGAAAATTATTCTCAACTAACCAATGACGCACAAGGGGTTCGCCAATATTAGGTTGTAAAATCAGCGTTTTAACATTTGATAATTGTTCAACGGTTGCTCGAGTCAAAATACTTTGAATTAAAATTCCACCCATACCAGCAATCACTACCGTATCAATCTGATCGTTAGCTTCGATAACAGCTAAACCATCACCTAGACGAACATCAATTTTGTTACTGAGCCCAAACTTTTCCACGTCCTCTTTCGAACGTGACATTGGTCCTTTAGCAACTTCACCAGCAATTGCATATAGAGCAACTTTTTGCTCAATTAATTCAACTGGTAAGTAGGCATGATCCGATCCAATATCAGCTACTCTAGAATTATTATCAACCATTTGGTAAACGGCTTGTAATCTTTTTGAAAGTAAAGTCACTTTAACCTCTATTCTGCAACCTTAGCTACAGTCTTTTTGTCTAAATCTGTCATATATTCACGTGTCATAGGCATAGCTGAACCACTAGGTCCATTTGTTAGTAAGAATTGAATTACATCAATGTTACCACTTTCAAATGATGCGGCACAGGCTTGAAGATACAAGTCCCACATACGGACAAAACGATCACCATACATCTCATAAACTTGATCTTTAACCTTATTGAAATTACGATCCCAAATTTCAACTGTCTTTTGATAATGACGACGTAATGGTTCAATGTCATCAATTTGTAGTTTAGCATCCATAATATGACCAACATTTTCTTGAAGATCAGGAATGTAACCACCTGGGAAGATATATTTAACTAACCAAGCATCGACACCAACACCGTAATGCTGACCAGTAATACCATGGATCAAAGCATTACCATTTGGTTTTAAGAGATCCTTAACTGTTTGGAAGTAACCAGGCAAGTTTTCCTTACCAACGTGTTCGAACATCCCTACAGAAACAACGTGATCGAATTTTTCGTTAACTTCACGATAATCTTCAAGCATAACTTCCATCTGGTCAGTTAAATTTTCATCTTGGATCTTTTGGTTAACAAAATCATATTGTTCTTGACTAAGAGTAACACCCTTAGCTTTTAAACCATACTCTTTAGCAGCAGTGAACATCATTGTTCCCCAACCACAACCGATATCAAGAATAGTTTCGCCAGGTTTAGTATTTAATTTATTCAAAATATGATGAACCTTGTTCATTTGAGCTTCTTCCAAAGTATCTTCAGGAGTTCTGAAATAAGCACATGAATAAGTCATTGTATCGTCAAGCCATAATTTATAAAAGTTATTACCAATATCATAGTGTTCTTGAATTTCTTTTTTATTTCCTTCTTCAGTGTGACTGAACTTAGGAATATATTTTTTTAATTTCAAACTGGACATAAAACTTTCTGATTGAGTATAAGCAGAAGTAATCAATTTTTGAATTGAACCTTCAATTTCAATCTTCTTGTCCATATATGCTTCACCCAATGTTAGAGTGGCATGTTTTACAAGTTCAGAAACAGGAACTTTCTCATTAAACTTAATCGTTATATCAGATTTTCCTTCTGGTCCATAAGTCTTCTCTTTACCGTCCCAAAAAACTACCTTAATCGGAATAGTGAATGAGCGTGAAAATATTTCGTCGTAAATCTTTTTATCTAACATAACATCCTCCAAAAAAATAGATATATTAATTGTAAATCAAATTCTGAAAAAATATAAACGAAAAAGCTTAATTTTCAGAAACATATTTATAAATATGTCTTGTTTTCTAACAATCAACGGCTTTTAACATGAAAAAGAGGACCACCCATGGGCAATCCTCAATTTTTTTACTATATTATTCAAGAAAATCTTTAAGTTGTTTAGATCTTGATGGATGACGTAGCTTTCTCAAAGCTTTGGCCTCAATCTGACGAATTCTCTCACGAGTAACGCCAAAGACTTTACCAACTTCTTCAAGTGTTCTAGTACGTCCGTCATCTAATCCGAAACGAAGACGTAGAACATTTTCTTCACGATCAGTTAATGTATCCAAAACATTTTCAAGTTGTTCCTTCAACAATTCATATGAGGCATGATCTTCAGGACTAGTTGCATCAGAATCTTCAATGAAGTCACCTAAGTGAGAGTCATCCTCTTCACCAATAGGTGTTTCCAATGAAACTGGTTCTTGAGCAATCTTCAAGATATCACGGACTTTACCAGTAGGCATATCCATTTCGGCACCGATTTCTTCAGGAAGTGGTTCACGACCAAGATCTTGAAGTAATTGACGTTGAATTCTGATCAATTTGTTGATAGTTTCAACCATGTGAACAGGGATACGAATAGTTCTAGCTTGATCGGCAATAGCACGAGTAATAGCCTGTCTGATCCACCAGGTTGCATAAGTTGAGAACTTAAATCCTAGTCGATAATCAAACTTTTCAACGGCCTTCATTAGACCCATGTTACCTTCTTGAATTAAATCCAAGAATTGCATACCACGTCCAACGTATCTCTTAGCAATTGAAACAACCAAACGAAGGTTAGCTTCAGCTAAAGCTTGTTTAGCAACTTCATCACCTTGTTCGATCTTCAAAGCAAGATCAACTTCTTGTTGAGCATTAAGCAATGGAACCCGACCAATTTCCTTCAAATACATCCGAACTGGATCATTTACTTTGATATCAGTAGCGGCTGCAGTAGCTTTTTTAGCCTTAGTAGCTGCCTTACTTGCTTCTTTCTTTTCTTTCAAAAGTGCAAGTTTACTAGGATTACCTTTATCATCAACAACACCGATACCGACATCTTCAAGTTCACTAACAAAGTTAGTTAAAGCATCACCCTTAAGTTTATAAGGCTTGATGATTTTTTCTTGAAGATCATCTTCAGTAATCTTACCGGTCTTTTTAAGATCTTTGATAAGTTTTTTTGTAGCAGTTTTTAATTCTTTTGATACTGCTGGTTTTCTTGTAGCCATATATTATTCCTCCAGTATGCTTAATTGCTAAGGATTCTTCGAACCTCAACCAATTGCTTGAGTAAATCTAATTGCAATTTATTATCACCGACCACTGCTGCCTTCTTCAATTGTTCATTGATATCAGCCAATTGCGACTCCAAATCAGAATTTTTAATATTGTTGATATAGTCTTCAATTTCTTGATCACTATATTCATCAGGCATATTCATCATTTCTAATTCAGCCAACAAATTTTTATCGTCATTATCTAAAACATTCATGAAATCGGAGACATTAACTTCATCATTAATATCTTCTTGCTCCACATATGCTAATAATGCATCAAATATTCGCTGATAATCCTGATGAACAAAACGAAAACCGTCACCCTTCAAATTCACTCTGACTTCTGGATAGTTGATTGCCCAATACAGCAAGTATCGTTCCGATTTCTCCAAACGATTGTATTTAGGCTTAACTGTCGCCGTAACTTGTTGCAAGGCTTTCTGTTGAACATCTTTATAGTTATTAGCCGGTTTCTGAATTGCTTCTTGACGACGCAGTGCATCTAATTCTTTATTGATAGCTTCCTTAGAGACTTGCATTTCGTCAGCCACTCGGCCAACATACATATCGATTTCAACTGGTGATTGTAATTTCACAATTTCATGCAAAGATTGATTCAAAAATTCTAACTGATCATGTTCATTATTTAAGTTATAGTTACGCTTAAAGTAATTCAAAATAAAGGAAATTGGCGTTTGCACACCGTTATTCGTTAAATTTTGAAATTTTTCAGCCCCTTCACTCCGGATATATTCATCAGGATCCTTTTTATCAGGAATACTGATAACACCATAAGTGAAACGATCATCGGTCAACTGTGTCAAAGCACGATATGTGGCTTCAACTCCCGGATCATCACCATCATAACAGACATTGATTTTATCCGTTAAGCGGCTCAAGACGTACAGTTGTTGATCGGTCAAACTAGTACCCATAGATGCAACACCATTGGTCACACCGGCTTTATAAGCACTAATAACATCCATAAATCCTTCAAATAAAATCACATTACTTTTTTCACGGATTTCTCTTTTGGCATTGTTTAAATTAAACAATGTTTTACCCTTATTAAAAATTGGCGTTTCTGGACTATTAAGATATTTGGCTGTTGAAGCCTCCTTATCCAAAATCCGACCAGAAAAAGCAATGATATTTCCTGACTCATCAGTAATTGGAATCATTACTCGATCCCGAAAACGATCAAATAACTCACCCTCCTGATTTTCAGCGAACAGACCTGACTTACGTAGGACATCTTCACTGATATCACGATCTTTGAAGAATTGTAATAATAAATTATTATTATTAGGTGCATAACCAATGCCAAAGGTATCAATCAAATCATCACCAAGATCACGATCATTCAAGTACTTTAGAGCTTGCGTACCATTTTCAGTCTTCATCAAAATGTGACTGTAAAGCTTTGCCGCATCAGCATACATCTTTAATAATGTTCGACTGTCAGAATTTTCGTATTGAGTATTCTTGGATTCGTATTGATCTGGAACTGAAATATTACCCATCTGTGCAACTTCAATTACGGCTTCTGGAAAACTTTTATTCTCCATCTCCATAATGAACTTATAAACATTACCACCACGACCACAACTAAAGCAGTGAAAAATCTGCTTGTCCTCTGCGATTGAAAACGAAGGAGTTCGTTCTTCATGAAACGGACAGAGTCCAAACAAGTTCTTACCAGACTTCTTTAATTGCACGTACTTACTAATAACATCAACAATATTAGTCTTTGAGGTAACTTCATCAATGAATTCCTGCGGAATTCGAGTTGCCATGGCCGTCACCTCCTCATAGAATGTTTATAAAAATAGAAAACATAATCTAACACATCCAATTAAGGAACACAAACATGTTGAATTATTCCACCAGTGACGATAGAAATAAAAAAGTAACCCCGCCAAAAGTGCAGACTGGGGTCACTGGTCACTTGTCAACTTTTAATTATACACACTATTTTTTAAAAGTCACGCATATTACAATTAAATTTTAAATATTTTATTTCAAAATTCAATTTAGTATTTAATGCTTTAATTGGACATTCTAATTATTGAGCTCAGCAACTAAAACAGAAAAATCCTCTGTATTTAATTAACTTAACAGACTCTATTATCCGTATTGCTAATTAATACAAAGGATCTATTTTTTATTATTAATTATCACGATCCTGTATGGCTACACTAGCATCACCATAGTAACCATTTTCTATTTTAGCCGCTATAGCCCTTTTATAACCTTGGGAATAAGCATCAAATATTTGTTCTACAGTATCATCTTTAGAAAATTCCACATTAACAGTCACATCTATATCATCAGTATAAGAAAACCACATTGTCTTATGAGATGTTACATCATCATTTACATAAAACTGTGATCGACTATCTAAATGATCAACGTTATCCAAAACCTTTGACAAATATCCATCCATCAATTTGAAATAAATATCTGCCCCAGTGACTCCCTGTAATTGGACGCCACCCTTTTGATAAGTGATATATTCATCGCCAACACTATCTATATTCTTGATGAAATATTCATAACACGCTTCTCTACTAGCCAACACATTCTGATCTGCCATTACTTATTCTCTCATTTCCTTATTTCTAGTTATTTCATCATAATTAAAAAGAAATAATCGCATATTCCAATAGTTATGATACCCCTTTATTCAAATAGTAAAAGAATTTTGAATAAAATCATTATTTTAAAATATTCAACGATTGATACAAAAAAACGTTTTAACCACTTGTTGTAAATGGTCAAAACGTTTTTTAATTCAATTATTATTATTTAGTAACAATCTTCGAAAGATCACCCAGGTTAGCAATCAAATGGTTAGCAATAACCAATTGTGTCAAACGATTATTCTTAACAGCTTCGTTCTTATCCATGATCATATTCTCATCGAAATATGAATCAATTGTAGGACGTAATGCAGCCAATTGATTGAATAATTCTTCTGCACTATCATCACTGACTTTAGCAACACCAGCTTTAAGAGCCTTTTCTGAAGGATTTTCAAATAATGAATCATCAACTGCTAAGTCATCTGAGTAACCAAACTTAGCTTTCTTAGACAAGTTAACAATCCGTCCAAGTGCCTCCATGATAACTTTGAAATCATCATCTTTAGTATGATTTTGAAGAACCTGTGCGACATCGATCATAGCGATTGGATCAGCGTTTGACCCTGAAGCAACGACATCAACGATATCATTCTTGATACCCTTCTTGTTCAACAATTGACGAACACGATCAATCATGAAATCATCAATAGCTTTTTCATTCTTAGCCAAATCAAGTTTAGCTGGAACGGTCAAGTTAGTCTTCAAGTAATCTTGTAAATCATTCAGATTTAATGACCATTGATATTGATCGAGAATTCTAACGATACCATAAGCTTGACGGCGCAATGCATATGGATCATTTGAACCACTAGGAATAAGGTCAACTGCATAGAAAGTAACTAATGAATCGATCTTATCAGCAATAGCTAAGGCAGCACCGACTTTACTTGCAGGGACATCCCCTTCAGCAGAAATTGGCATGTAATGTTCACGAACAGCATGGGCTACAGCTTCAGTTTCACCCATAATTTCGGCATATTTTTCACCCATAACACCTTGTAATTCAGGGAACTCATCAACCATGTTAGTTACAAGGTCAAATTTGTAAATGTCACTGGCACGAAGTAAGTCCTTCGTTTCAGTAGCATCTAGTTTGAATAATTTAGCTAAGTGTTCAGCAATTTGGTGAACTCGAGCCATTTTTTCAAACATTGTTCCAATCTTAACGTGGAAGTTAACTGACTTCAATTTTTCAACATAATCAGCAATAGTCTTCTTCTGATCTTCTTTAAAGAAGAAATCAGCATCTTCTAGACGGGCTACAAGAACTTTTTCATTACCACGAACCACATTTTCAATATGTTCAGTATTTCCATTTCTAACTCCAATAAAGTAAGGAGCTAGTTTGCCAGCTTGATCACGAACATAGAAATATCTTTGGTTATCTTTCATTGAAGTGATCAACACTTCCTCGGGAATTTCCAAATATTTCTTGTCAAATGAACCATAGAAGGTAGTTGGATATTCAACTAAATTATTAACTTCTTCAAGTAGATCAGGATCAACATCAATATCCCAGTCATTATCTTTAGAAATTTTATCGATCTGATCAGCAATGACTTGTTTTCTTTCTTTAGCATCAACGATTACGAATTGTGATTTTAATTTTTCAACGTAGTTTTTAGCATCATCAATTTCAATATCTTGGCCTAAGAATCTGTGTCCACGAGTCATACGACCAGAAGTGACATCAAGAATTTTAACCGGAACTTCCTCACTGTCAAGCAATGAAACTAACCAGTGGATTGGTCTGATATATTCGAAATCGTATGAACCCCAGCGCATTCTAGTTGGAAAAGTAATTGATTTGATAACCTCATCCATGTGGCTCAATACAGCTTCAACCTTTTGACCGTCTTCATGCTTTTGAATATAAGCATATTCAACACCCTTTAATTCTTCAAAGAAAATATCATCAGGAGTCATCTTTTGTCCACGGGCAAAACCTTGAGCAGCCTTGGTCCAGTTACCATCAGCATCTTGAGCAATCTTTTTGGAAGGTCCTTTAGCTTTAACATCGATATCAGTTTGTTTTTCAGCAATATCTTTAACAAGAATCGTTAAACGGCGAGGAGTAGAGAATTTTTCAACTGAATCAAAAGAAATACGATTTTCTTTCAAATACTTTTCAGCCTTTTGAGCTAATTGGTCAACACTCTTTGTAACAACATGAGCTGGCATTTCTTCCAAACCAATTTCTAGTAAGTAATTTTTAGTCATTTTCATTCTCCTTTACCGCTTTACTGTTGGCCAAAAGTGGGAAACCACGTTTCTTTCTTTCGTCAACAAAGGCCTTAGCAACCTTGTGGGCCATCTTTCTAATTCGTGATAAGAAAGCAGCACGTTCAGTAACTGAAACAGCACCACGGGCATCAAGTAAATTAAATGTATGTGAACATTTCAAAATGTAATCATACGCTGGATGAACCAACCCAAGATCCATCAAACGATTAGCTTCGGCTTCATATTCATCAAAAAACTTAAATAACATATCTTGGTTACTCTCTTCAAATGAATACTTTGAATGTTCATATTCAGGTTCCTTGAAAATATCACCATAAAGAACGCCGTCGCCCCATTCAAGATCATAAACTGAATTAACATCTTGGATATATGATGCTAGACGTTCAACACCGTATGTAATTTCACTTGTCGTTGGGTGACATTGAAGTCCTCCGACTTGTTGGAAGTATGTGAATTGTGAAACTTCCATACCATCAAGCCAAACTTCCCAACCAACACCAGCACAACCCATTGATGGGTTTTCCCAGTTATCCTCAACGAAACGAATATCATGTTCCAGTGGTTCAATTCCTAAAGCACGAAGTGAATCTAGATAATATTCTTGAATGTTTTCAGGAGCTGGTTTCATAACAACTTGGAATTGGTGATGTTGGTACAAACGGTTAGGGTTTTCACCATAACGACCATCAGCTGGACGTCTTGAAGGTTCAACGTAAGCCGCATTCCAAGGTTCTGGTCCGATAGCACGAAGGAATGTATAAGGACTCATCGTTCCGGCACCCTTTTCTGTATCGTAAGCTTGCATCAACATGCAACCTTTATCACCCCAAAATTTTTGAAGTGTGAGAATCATATTTTGTATATTTAACTTCTTAACCATTGTTTCTCCCTTCAGGCAAAAGCACAAAAAAATCCCTTGCAGTGTACACTTAGGCACTTTCTGCAAGGGACGAGTATTCGCGGTTCCACCCTAATTCAGGACTTACGCCCTGCTCTTTTATATTCAAATGAATAATACGCCATAAATCTAATCGAAGCTTTCACTATTCTCCGTCGCTGTTTCAACATTAATCAATATAACCATTTTTTGATAAATTGTCAATTGACTATATATGCCAACGTTTCATCTTATCGATAAAAGTTTTACTTTTAGGATAATAACCAACAGTCCCCAGATAAATGGCATCAATTGCATGTTGAATCAAATCTTTGTTATTCTCTTTGATCTCAATTTTACCAACCTGATCAAAGCTGATTTTACTAAACAATCGCAAGAAATAAACAATTCTTTTGGGTATATGCAATCGATGAATGTCATCATCAAAATGTTTCGAACAAATCAGTCCTCCTAAGAGAACTGAAAAATCAAACACACCTTCAGTTTCGCCACCAACAACGCAGGAGTCCATATTGGGAGCAACCCCAAAGGCCTCTAACAGCTGCATCTGCATAATATTAACGATAATTTGCGCATCGTAGCCATTGTCAATATATAACAAGGCTTTAAAGAGTTTACGATACCAATAATCTGGTACTGGATCATCAATAAAAGCCTCATGCAACAAATCAAACAAAAATGTGGCATAAGCATTCAATTCAATATCTTTAACGATCTCATCAAACTGCTTGATATTACTGGCTGAATTCAAATATGATAATCCATCATTTTTAATAATCCCAGAATATTCACCGTAAGAAAAAGTTATCACCGAACCTGATATTTTGGATTTTGCTGTTTGAGTACTTCTCACTAAGAATGTTTTAAAGCCATATTCTTTTGTCAGAATCGTCACCAAAGCATCCCTTTCCTTATATCGTTGTCTTCTGACAACAATACCAAAGAAATTAGTTGGTGTTTGGGCCATTAACTATTTAAATCCTTAGCTGAATAACCTGCACTAGCTAGGAAGGCTGGATCATCACGCCAATTTTTCTTAACACGAACCCAAAGTTTTAGATTGATTTTTTCACCAAGCAAATGTTCGATTTTAATACGTGAACCGATACCGATATTCTTCAGCATTGAACCGCCACGACCAATAACGATAGGTTTTTGACTATCACGTTCAACATAGATATTAGCTTCCACTTGAAGTTTGCCGGCTTCACTACGTTGATTCATTGATTCAACTACCACCGCAATTGAATGAGGAATTTCATCACGAGTATCCTCCAAGATTCTTTCACGAATCAATTCACCAACAATAAAGTATTCAGGGTGATCAGTAATTTGATCATCATCGTAGTATTTAGGACCTTCTGGCAAATCTTTTGTCAAGGTATTCATTAAATCATCAACATTGATTCCAAGTGAAGCTGAAATAGGAATAACTTCAGCGAAGTCCATCAAATCTTTATATTCATCAATTTGAGGGGCAATATCGTCGGGACTGATCAAATCAATTTTGTTAAGAATCAGAAATACTGGTGCCTTAACTTTTTTTAGTTCTTCAATAATAAATTTATCACCAGGGCCTGATTTTTCACCCGCCTCAGTCATAAATAGTACGGCGTCAACTTCTTTAAGTGCAGAAATAGCAGCCTTATCCATGTATTGATCCAAATCATTATGTGGCTTGTGAATACCAGGTGTATCCAAGAAAATAATCTGACGGTCATCGTCAGTAAAAATCCCCTGAATTTTATTACGTGTTGTTTGGGGTTTTGGTGATGTAATAGCAATTTGCTCCTGGATGATACGATTCATAAATGTTGATTTACCAACATTAGGTCGTCCAATAATTGCTACAAATCCCGATTTAAAAGTTTTATTATCCATAATTACTCCATGTCCTCATCACTGAATGCTAGTGGCAAAATTTCTTTAAAGCTAAATTCTTTGTAGTCATTCTGACTATTTGTTAAAAATACTAGATCGTCTGGTCCCATAAACTCACTCATAACCTGGCGACAAGCTCCACAAGGCTTCGACATTTCAGTTGTACCATTGACAATGGCAATCGCCAAAACATGCTTAGCTCCTTCTGAAACAGCTTTGAAGATAGCCGTTCGTTCGGCACAATTGGTTAACCCATATGAAGCATTTTCAACATTAACACCAGAGTAAACTTTTCCATCATCACAGAGAATAGCAGCGCCAACTGTGTAATGTGAATAAGGAGCATAGGCGTTTTCCATGGCCTTATTTGCTACATCAAATAATTGCTTCTCATTAATTTCCACTAGATTCAGTCTCCTTTTTTGTATATCTCAACTATTAATTATAATACAAGAGATTGGTCAAACTGTATAACAAAATGCTAATAAAAAAGAATATAAGATATTTCTCCTTATATTCTTATTAAATCTTTTATTTTTCTAGGCCATAAGCACTAAGAATTTTTTCTTGTAAACCAATCATAACTTTTTCCTCTTCAGGTTTGATATGATCATAGCCATTTAAATGTAAAATTCCATGAACGATCGTATAACCAAGTTCACGATCAAATGAATGTTCATAATCTTTAGCATGTTCATCCACAATTTCAACACTAATAAATAAATCGCCTAAATCAAGTGGTAAATCAGGAATCTGTGCTTCCAAATAATCTAGTGAATCTTCACCGTCATTAATAGCAAAACTGATAACATCAGTCGCACGGTCAGTATCACGATATTCCTTATTGATTTCATGTATCTTATCTTTAGTAACAAAATGAATCGACAATTGTGTATTATCTTTAAGATTCAAATTGTTGAATGTGAATTGAACGATATCTTTGACCCAGTTTTCTCTGGTTTGATCAATTAAATTATCATCATTGTAAATTTCTAAGTCCATAATAAAAACCCCAATAGTTATTTTTCTTTTTTATCTGAATCCTCATACGCATCAATAATTTCAGCCACTACTGGATGTCTAACCACATCAGCGGAACTAAAGTTAACAAATTCAACATGTGGTAAATTACCCAAAATTGCCTGGGCCTGTACTAAACCACTTCTGGCATGTCCTGGAAGATCAATTTGTGAGATATCACCATTGACGATCATCTTAGAACCAAATCCCAAACGAGTTAAGAACATCTTCATTTGTTCACGCGTTGTATTCTGGGCTTCATCCAAAATGACAAATGCCTCATCCAACGTACGGCCTCTCATGTAAGCTAAGGGAGCGACTTCAATCACACCACGTTCCAATAGGCGACTAGTATGATCTGATCCCATAATAGCGTATAGAGCGTCATAGATAGGTCTCATATAAGGATCAACCTTTTCCTTCAAGTCACCTGGTAAGAACCCTAAACTTTCACCAGCCTCAACTGCTGGACGAGTCAAAATAATTCTTTGAACTTTGCCTTGTTTCAAAGCCGCAACAGCCATAACTACTGCTAAATAGGTCTTACCAGTACCAGCTGGTCCAATACCAAAGGTAATATCATTATGATTGATGGCATTAACATATTGTCTTTGACCAAAGTTTCTCACTCGAACTGGTTTACCACTGAAATCTTTGATTAATTCGTCTTTGTATAAATCACCAAAGTATTCCAAAGTGCCACGTTCGATCATTTGCAAACCACTGACGATATCAGCTGAGCCTAGACTGACTCCTGAATGAGCCAATTCCATTAATTTCTTGAGCAATGCTACAGCGTTATTAACATTACCATCAACACCGGTTACGTCTAAACGATCACCGAATGCATTAATTTGGACATCTAAGCCTTCCTCAACTAAATGTAAATTACTATCATTTACACCAAAAAGGTTAATAGCATTTTGAGGATTTTTGATTTGAATGCTTTTTTTAGTTAATTCTTCTTTTTCTGCCAAACGCGAAACCTCCTATTATTACCTTGAATGATAGCACATTGGACGATTTTTTTGACAAAAAAAAGGTTAAAACATAAATGTTTTAACCTTTTCGAAACAGTCTCTTAACGACGTTTCTTATTGCGCTTGCGAGCAGCCTCTGACTTTAACTTCTTCTTGACGCTTGGCTTTTCGTAGAATTCACGTTTTCTATATTCTTGAAGTGTACCACTCTTTGATACGGAACGTTTGAATCGACGAAGAGCATCATCAAGCGACTCGTTTTCACGAACGACGGTTTTTGCCATATGATAATCCCTCCCTTCGATTGTTAACGTAACTGTCTATGTCTCTTGCAGTTCATATGTTATTATAACAAAAAGATGGCAATGTTCAAATATTTTTTTAAATTTTTTTGGAGGAATTTATTATGAATCAAAAATTGAACGTATTTGTTTTATCAGATGGCGTTGGAGAAACGGCCCTGAGAGTTGCTAGAGCAGCATTCGCACAATTTCCAGAGATGGATACTACCTATACAAAATATCCTTTCATAAAAAAGGATGAACAGCTAAAAAACATCTTAAATCTCGCAAAAAGTGAAAAAGCAGTCGTTTTACACACAATTGTCTCGACTGAAATCTGCGATATTATCAATGAGTTTTGCCAAACTCACGGTATTGTTTACTACGATATTTTAAATCCAATTATCGGTACCTTTTCACAAATGACTCACCAAAAGCCACTTCGTAAAAAGGGACTACTTCATGAACTTGATAAAGATTACTTCGATATGATCTCAGCCATGGAATTTACCGTCACAAATGATGATGGTCAAAATCCTAAAGGATTTCTCGAGGCGGATCTAGTTCTCTTAGGGATTTCTAGAACCTCTAAAACGCCCCTATCACTCTATCTAGCCAACAAAAACATCAAGGTGGCCAATTTACCACTAGGTCCAACAACAACGCTCCCAGAGCAATTATGGAAGGTTGACCCTAAAAAAATCATTGGCTTAACTAATGATATGAATGTTTTAATGAAAATTCGTCGCCAGAGAATGATTGCTTATGGTTTAAATCCAGACACAACTTATTCCGATGAGAGTGAAATTCAAAAAGAATTAGACTACTCAAATAAAATTTACGCTAAACTCGGTTGTCCAGTGATTAATGTAGCTGATCGTTCAATTGAAGAAACCGCCGCTATTATTATGGAGAAACTTAATTTTAACGGTTATCAAAAGAGTTAATCATTATTTTAACAAAATAGCACATCAATTTTTAAGTTGATGTGCTATTTTTTATGCTTTAATTAATTTTTCACGCATCTGAGGATCAAATTCCTGTGCGCGTAACATCGTAATCTCTGCTTTATATGGTGCAATACCTTTTTTATCGTTCTCATCTTTCTTAACGTAAGGTGTTTCCATAATCTTAGGAACATTTTCCAATTGTGGATGATTGGCAACGTAATTCAAAGCTTCAAAGCCAATTTTACCAAAGCCAATATTATCATGTCGATCTTTGTGTGAGCCCATTTCATTCTTGGAATCATTTAAATGAATCACTGATAATTTGTCTAAACCAATAATATGATCAAAATCATTTAAGACACCATCAAAATCATTTTTAACATCATAACCAGCATCGCTCATGTGACAAGTATCCATCGTAACTGATAATTTATCATTTTGTTGACAATTGTCAAAAATTTCAGCCAATTGTTCAAACGTAATACCAACTTCAGTACCTTTACCAGCCATTGTCTCTAAAGCAATCGAAACTTTTTGATCCGAACTAATCGCTTCATTCAACGCTTGACCAATTTGTTTAATAGCAACTTCTGGACCTTGTTTTAGATGGGCACCCGGATGGAAACTCAAGGCTTCGATACCCAAGGCGTCAGCTCGAGCAATTTCATCATGCATAAAAGAAATGCCAAACGGTAATTTCTCCGGCTTAACCGTGTTACCTAAATTAACAATATAGGGAGCATGACCAATAATGTGATCAATACCATATAGTTTTAGTAGACGCTGACCTTCTTCAATATTCATCTCTGAAACATCCTTACGACGGGTGTTTTGAGGGGCACCGGTAAAAATCATCATTGCATTAGCACCATAGCTATGGGCCTCTTTGGCTGAGCCCGCTAACATATTAGGAGCTTTCATTGCCACGTGTGAACCAATTATCATTTAAATACACTCCTTTTACTTAGTTTACTAAATTATAGCATTGATTATTTTTGTAAAAGGACTGTTTTAGGATCAACAAATTCATTGGTCGAGACTCGATAAAAACCAGTCGAATCATTGTTAGTACCTAAATAGCCAGCTAGATTTTGGGCCTAACTCACGCTCGAAAATAGTACTGCCATCAGAAGCTTTGACCCATTCATTCGTGGCAACATGGTAGTATTTAACCGCATTATTCTCTGAACCAATCGTCGCCACCTTATCGGAATACCAAGCACTTCCCGCTGACAATCCCCCGTCGTCCACTGGTTCAATATTATTACCATCGATGGTATATAAACTTATCTTTCCTTAATGCTAAAAAATAGGCTAACCACAAAAAATGGTTAGTCTATTTTTAGCATTAAGCTAGTATATATGGGCCTGGTAGAACCTTCCCATAACTTTAACAGTATCGGTAACACTCACGAAAGCATGTTGATCTGATTTATACATTGCTGTTTCCAGATCACCTAATTCAGCCCGAGAAATAACTGTAAAGAGAATGGTTTTTTCTTCGTGCTTATAGGCACCTTCAGCATCATGAACGATCGTAATACCACGTCTCATTTCATTTTGAATCTGAGTAATAACATTTTTGGGTTTAGATGTGACAATCATAACTTGGAGTTTTTGATCTTTGTTATAAATCATATCAATGACTTGACCATTAATGAAAATACTGACCGCACTATAGAGTGCATGGACCCAGCCGAATAATAGTCCTGCTAAAGCTACAATCAAAATATTGAACATGATATTAATAGTTCCGACACTCTTACCGGTTTTTTTACGTAAAATAATTCCTAGAATATCGATTCCACCGGTCGAGATACCATTTCTCAATGCCATACCAGTACCAAATCCATTCGCAACTGCACCAAAGATGGCACAAACTAATGGATCAGCCGTAATTTTAATTGGTGGCAGCAGATGCATCATCATACTGGCTAAAGCGACTGCAATTACTGTAAAAATGGTAAATTTATGGTCAATCTTGCGCCATGATAATACAAATAGTGGTGCATTTAATGCAAAATACATCACGGCTGTCGATAGATTAAATGGCAACCAACGATGTGAAATTGTTGAAATCAATTGGGCGGCACCGGTAACACCAGATCCATAAATTCCACCTGGTGTCCAGAACATGTTAACCGCAATTGATACCGCAATTGAATATAAAAATGCTATTGAAACTTTGGATAAGTACTGATGCCGTTCGATCAGCTTATCTAATTCACCCATACTAAAAGTTCTCCTAATTGTCTTAAGTTACCTAAACATATTAGCACAACTGATATTTTTTTCAGCTTATTTCCGATGTTTTTTCATAAAATCAGCTCGTCCGCCACTCTCTTCAAGTTCAAAACGTTCAGGATTTTTCTTATAAAAGCCTTGGTGGTAGTCCTCAGCTTCATAAAATGGTGTAGCCAGTTGAATTTTAGTGACAATTGGTCCATCAAATATATTAGATTCAGCTAATTCCTTCTTAGAAGTTTCAGCAATCTGTTTTTGTTCATCATTAGCATAGAAAATAATTGGACGATAACTATCGCCACGATCTTGAAATTGTCCCATAGCATCAGTTGGATCAGCCACTTGCCAATAAATCTCAACCAATTGCTTATAAGAAATAATATCAGCATCAAAAGTTATCTTCACTGATTCAGCGTGACCAGTTGTTTCAGTACAGACCTGTTCGTAAGTCGGATTTTCAACGTGACCCCCACAGTAACCAGAAATAACCGAGATAATGCCTGGTTGCTCGTCAAACGGTTTGACCATACACCAGAAACAGCCACCAGCAAAAATTGCAGTTTCTTGTTTCATTATTCAACATCCCCGTCCTCAACGTATTTTTTATAATCTGAGTAACCCTTTTCGTCCATCTCTTCATAAGGAACAAACTTCAAAGCAGCAGAATTGATACAATATCTCAAGCCACCCAATTCTTCAGGACCGTCAGTAAAAACGTGACCCAAATGTGACCCAGCATCTTTACTTTCAACTTCAGTCCGTTCACGGCTTAGGCGAGTGTCACGTTTTTCTTTTAGCTTAGCAATTGGTTCACTGAATGATGGCCAACCACAACCAGCATCAAATTTTTTAGCTGACGAAAATAGTGGTTCACCACTAGCAATATCAACATAAACACCTTTTTTGTAAAAATTATCATATTTTCCAGTAAATGGACGTTCTGTGGCAGCATGTTGAGTTACTTCGTACTCCTCATTAGTTAGATTGGTTAGATCCTTTTTATACTCGTTTGACATAAAATCACTCCTTCTCAAATTATATAAATAAGTATAAACCTTCCCAATATTAATTCCATAACTATGCTCATAAACTTACAGGCACAATCAGTTCGGTTGATAAATTGTACACAATTTAAATTTACATTTAATGTTTTTCTAATTTGTTAATCAAAGTCGTTTCAACACTATAACGAGCCCATTTGGAAATCACTTCGATAAATTCATTAAGTCGTTTAGGTGTAAAGTGAGCAATTATCAGATAGCAAGCCTGACCACTAACTTTGTCAAAACTTGTAATCTCTTCAAAAGAGTTGACTAACTTTTCAACGGCAGAAAAGGACGCTTGATTCATAAATAAACGAATATATTGCGTATTATCGTAATTAATTGCAATGGTAAAGTTACTAATAATATCATCATCCAATAAACGATTAATGCGATTGCCCACCGCTTGACCAGATAAATGAATGCTCTCACCAATTTCTTTATTAGTTAGACGACTGTTTCTCTGGAGCAATTTAATAATTTGTTGGTCAATTTGATCTATCATCATCGGTCCTTTCATCGTGAAAGTAAAATCTTCAGAACTGTTTCACGCGCTTATTTCAAACTATTGTATTCCCTTTTATAATTAAATCAGAAAAAATGAAAGTAGGGAATTTTAATGAAACAAGGCCTTTTAGTAATCGATGTTCAAAACGACTATTTTCCGAATGGAAAACTTGCACTCCATCAACCAGAAATAGCATTACAACGAATTAATCAATTAGAAAAATACTTCTTAGAACGTAATTTACCGATCATTTATATCCAACATGTCAAATACTCAGCAAGTGCCACTTTTTTCAAAAATGGCACCTCTGGAGTTGAATTACATCCCTCATTAATGAATAAATCAGATTCGCTTGTCATTGAAAAACACTTCCCTAATAGTTTTTATCAAACTAACTTAGAAATGACCTTACAAACTTTAGAAGTTCAACAGTTAGTAATTTGTGGCATGATGACCCACATGTGTATCGATTCAACTACTCGAGCCAGTAAGGAACTACAATTTAATCCTGTTTTAATTCAGGATGCGACTGCTACGAAAGATTTAGAAATTAACGGCCATTCAACTAAAGCAGCCGATGTTCAAAATTCTTTTATTGCAGCATTAGCTAACTTTGCAGAGATAGCATCAACCAAAGAATTTCTTGATTAATTTTGTACAAAAATAGTCCCATATTAATTGGATTAAATTCACACCAATTAATATGGGACTATTTATTTATAAACCTAAATAGTTTATATCATTTTTAATCGTCAAAAAGCTATAACCTAGCCCGGAACAAAAACCGTATTAGCTGATTCATTTTCAGTTAATACGGTTTTTAATTTAAATCATTTCTCACTGATAAAACAATAAAGAAATCAGCATTTGTGCGGACGACGAAAGCCTAAAGAACCTAGTCTTTTTTACTTACTTCAATTCCTAAATCAACTAATTGTTGTTCAGAAACTTCAAGTGGTGCATGTGTCATTGGTTCACTGGCATTAGAATTCTTAGGGAAGGCAATCACGTCACGGATATTGTCCTTTTGTGAAAGCAACATTGCAAATCTATCCAAACCAATAGCCAAACCACCATGTGGAGGACAGCCGTATTGTAAGGCATCTAATAGGAATCCAAATTGTTCATAGGCTTTTTCTTTAGTGAAGTCCAAAGCTTTGAGCATCTTTTCTTGAATCTTGTAATCGTGAATACGGATTGATCCACCACCAAGTTCATAACCGTTCAAGACGATATCGTAACTTTGAGCATAAGCCTTGTGAGGATCTTCACCATCGTCAAGATAGTGAACATCTTCTTCATTAGGCATTGTGAATGGATGGTGAGCGGCAGTCCAACGTTGGATTCCTTCATCATATTCGAACAATGGCCAGTTAACGACCCATGTGAAGGCAAATCCATTAGGATCATACAAGTGTTGTTCTTTAGCAATAGCTTTTCTCAAGTAACCTAGTGAGTCAGCTACGATCTTCTTATTAGCAGCAACAAATAGCAACAGATCATCATTTTCAAGGCCAAGTTTTTCAACTAAAGCAGCTTCTTGATTCTTGATGAATTTGGCAACACCACCAGTAAGTTCGTTGTCATTGTATTTAGTCCAAGCAAGACCTTTAGCACCAAAACGTTTGATGTATTCTTGGTAAGCTTCAATATTCTTTCTTGAATACTTGTCAGCTCCACCCTTAACAAGGATAGCTTTAACTTGACCACCGTTATCGATAGCACCCTTAAAGACTTTAAATTCAGTATCTTTGAAGATTTCGTTCAAATCTTGGAGTTCCATACCAAAACGAATATCAGGTTTATCGGAACCATAACGCGCCATTGATTCATCCCAGTCGATTCTTGGGAATGGCAATTTAACGTCGATACCCTTTTCGTCCTTCATAACACGGGCAATTAGACCTTCAGTAACAGTTTGAATTTCTTTTTGGTTCATAAAACTTGTTTCAATATCAATTTGAGTAAATTCTGGTTGACGGTCTCCACGAAGATCTTCATCACGGAAACAGTGAGCCAATTGGAAGTAACGGTCAAAACCACCAACCATCAACAATTGCTTGAACAATTGTGGTGATTGAGGAAGGGCAAAGAAACGTCCAGGATAAACACGTGAAGGCACAAGGTAATCACGAGCACCTTCAGGTGTTGATGGTGTTAAGTTTGGTGTTTCGATATCAATAAAACCATTTTCGTACAAGTATTCGTTAACAGAATGCTTGATTTGAGCACGAGTTCTGATAGCTTTTTGCATCTCAGGTCTACGTAGATCAAGGTAACGATACTTTAACTTAGTTTCTTCTGAAGAATCAATACCATCTTTAATTTCAAATGGTGGTGTCAATGACTTGTTAAGCACTTCAACGGTTTCAACAACAACTTCAACTTTACCAGTTGTCATATCATCATTAGTAGCACCCTCGCCACGAAGTCTAACTGTACCAATAACATTGATAACATATTCTGAGCGCAATGTTTCAGCAGCATCAAGTGCCTTTTGGTTATCGGTATTAAATACCAATTGAACGATACCTTTATAATCTCTAAGATCGACGAAAATCAATCCACCTAAATCACGACGTCGTTGAACCCAACCGTCTAAAGAAATCTTTTGACCAACATACTTTTCAGTAATGTTGCCACAATAATCTGTTCTTTCTTCCATGTTTATCCCTCGATTTTTTTCAATTCTTGAGCTAAGTTTTCTAATGATACGCTGACTTGTTCACCAGTGGCCATGTTTTTAACATTAGCCGTATCATTTTCCAACTCTGTATCACCAATAGTTACCGTGTATTTAGCATTTAAATTATTAGCGGTCTTAAATTGTGCTTTAATCTTTCGTTGTAAATAATCTTTATCCGCAGTGAAACCAGCTCTACGTAATCCAGAAAGAACTTTAACTGAAGCTCGTTCAGCCTTTTCACCAATTGTTACTAGATAAACATCCAAACCATTTCGGCTAGGAACATCTTCATCTTTCAACAACATCATCAAACGTTCAACACCAAGTCCAAAACCAATTCCAGGTGTTTCTGGTCCGCCAAGTTCTTCAACCAAACCATTGTAACGGCCACCTGCCAAAACAGTGATTTCTTTGTTATCAAACGCAGGATCAGTAACCATAAATTCAAAAATCGTATGGTTATAGTAATCAAGTCCACGAACCATTGTTGAATCAATTTCATAGTTGATATCAAGATCATCTAATAATTCTTTTAGATAGTCAAAACGTCTCTGTGAAGCATCATTAAGATAATCTAGAATTGAAGGTGCATTGGCAACGATTTCCTTGTCACCCTTATCTTTACTATCAAGGATTCTCAACGGGTTCTTTTCCAAACGAACTTTTGAATCATCACTTAATTGATCTTTAAACGGAGTAAAGTAATCAACCAAAGCTTGGTGATAAGCTGCTCGAGACTCAGGATCACCCAAGGTATTCAAAGCAACTTTTAAATTCTTAATCCCTAAACGATTTAAGAATTCCAAACCAACTGAAATAATTTCAGCATCTAATTCAGGAGAATCAGATCCAAAGGCTTCCAGACCAATTTGATGGAATTGACGTTGACGACCTGATTGAGGACGTTCATATCTAAACATTGGTCCCTTGTACCAAACCTTGTAAGGTTTGATATGTTCTGGTCCATAAAGTTTATTTTCAACATAAGCTCGAACAACACCAGCTGTTCCCTCAGGTCTCAAAGCAATGTGTCGATCACCCTTATCTTTGAAGTCATACATTTCCTTTGAAACAATATCAGATGTATCACCTGAAGATCTTTCAAAGACATCGTATGATTCAAAAATCGGTGTTCTGATTTCGGAAAAGCGATACTTGTTAAAAGTATCTTGTGCAATGGATTCAACATATTGCCATTTCTCAGAATCTCCTGGCAAAATATCCATTGTCCCTTTTGGTTTTTGATAACGCATAAAATCCTCCTTAATAAAAAACACCCTTGTCTAAATAAGACAAGGGTGCATTCTGCACGGTACCACCTAGTTTTTTTGCTGCAGTTAACGCCTGCCGGACGAATGAAACGTCACACAAATGGTTGTTATCTGCTCTCAGCCGCCAGATTCTCTGTAAAACAACTCTATTTGATTTGGAATATAGTTATAAATTAATCAAAATCCCGTGAATTGTCAAGTTTTCTTGAAAAATTTACATTCTATTCTTTCATGTTCAGTGATTATTAAGTAATATATACATATAGAAATGTCAGTAATTAGACAACAGAGGAATCAGTTAAATGAAAAAGATTATTACATTTTTTATTAAAAACCGGATTCTTGTTGCTATTTTGTTATTACTCGCCTTGTCGAGTTGGTCAACTGTAGCCTTAGCAAGTGCCAATGCTGTAGTTGTTGAATCTAACTCTGTAAATGTTCGTGTTGGTCCTGGATTAGCTTACGCTAACATGGGTCAAGTAAAAAAAGGTGACAAATTAGCCATCCTGGCTGAGAAAAACAAATGGTATCAAGTAAGATTATCTGGAGATAAAATTGGCTGGGTCGCCAGCTGGTTGATCGACAACACTGATGTTAGTTCGACAACCAATAAAGTTGGCATCGTCAAAGTACCTAATACAACTGTTTTCAAAAACGCTGATGCCAACAGTAACGTTCTAGGTACAATCGAACAATCTCAAAAAGTTACGATTATGTATCAAGAATCAGATTGGACGCAGATCCTCTATAATGGGACTGCCGGTTGGGTCAAATCGGCCTTCATTCAAGGAACCCAAGAAACTTCCGGCTCGTCCACTACTTCTAATACCTCCAACACTACTTCGGACAACGATATTAAAACTGTCACCGTCACACAACCTAACACTAAGTTGAGAATTGACCCTGATCAAAATGGACGAGTCATTAAAACTGTTAAGGTTGGTAAACAATTCGATTATCTCAGCAAGGATGGTAAATGGTACAAAGTTCGTGACTCTGACGGTTCCATCGGTTACGTTGCTAGTTGGGTCGTTACTGTTTCTGGAACTAAGAGTGCTGTCAAGTCAGCTGCTACCAATATCTCTGAGGCCACGATCGTGATTGATCCGGGACACGGTGGTGACGACTCTGGAGCCGAGTCCAAGCAGAGCACTTACGAAAAGAGCTTTACCCTTGCATATGCTAAAGCCATTAAACAGCAACTTGAACAGACCGGAGCTCGCGTTATTCTAACTCGTTCTGGTGATGATTCCCAATCTCTTGGCGACCGAGCAAGACTTTCCAGTAAAAAACAGGCAGATGCCTTTATCAGTCTTCATTTTGATTCTAGTGCCCAAGCTGACGCTGGATCCGGAGTAACAACTTATTATTATAATAAAGATAAGGATGGCCAACTAGCTGACAGTCTGAATAGTCAACTCAAAGGTTTAGCCATTGGTAATCGTGGAACTGCTCAAAAAGATCTTTATGTTTTACATTACAACAGTCAACCTTCAGTATTAATTGAGTTAGGTTATATTAACTCTAAAGAAGACTACAAGTACATCAACTCTAATACTTACAAGCAACAAGTTGCTAAAGATGTGACAAATGGTTTAAAGAATTACTTTAAATAATATAAAAGAGAACCCCTATTGTTTGAAAATAGCGGTTCTTTTATATGAAATAAATCATTTTTTAACAGCACTAAATAAAGCTACTCGAAAATACAGAAAAAATCTTGTATACTGTATTTGCTAGCTAGCTATATTCTTTATAAGTTGACCGACGCAAGTGCCTTGCGTTGGTCTTTTTTATATTCTCGATAAGTTTTTCCACTTTTTATTAGAGAATATATTATCCTTAACATCTTATGTGCTAGTGCTATCAATGCCTTTTGGGCACACATACGAGATTTCAATCGCCAGAAATAGTCCTTAAGTCCTGTCTCTTTAGTTATTTTGGCACCCATCGCAGCGGTTACTAGAGCACGTTTGAGATATACATTTCCGTGTAGTATCGCCGAGCCGTGTTTCACGCCGGCGGATTCATAATTTCCAGGGCATAGCCCTGCCCAGGAAGCCAAATGATGTACATCTGGAAAAGGACTTACATCTACGCCGATTTCCGCAATAACAATCTGTGCCGTTGTCGTACTTATTCCAGGAACGTCTTCTAAACGGTGACACAACTCGGCATATTTTACCGTTTGCCCACCAATAAGATTGTCCAATTCCGCGACACATTCTAAATAGCCATCCAATAGTTTCATATGGATCACAAGTAAATTACGGTCATTTCGACTTAAAACGCCGTCCATCGATTCTAATATTTGTTCAGGTGATGCTTTCAATCTTCCGTGCATATGTTTCGTAACAGAATCAAGAGTAAGAATCTCACCATTGATAATCATATTGAGTAATTTAAGAACTGAACCCTTGAATATATCGCTAATAAAACGGGTCAGCTTGATATTAGAGCGTTGAAGAATATTGTGAATTTCATTCTTGGTTCTTGTCATGGATTCTTTTATTTTCTTGAGAGTACGAGTAGATTCACGAATTTCTTGAATATCTCGAGGTGGCACGTAACTTGCCGAAACTAGGCCATATCTGGCCAGTTCCGAAAGCCATTCTGAATCTTTTTGATCAGTTTTCTTACCTGGAATATTCTTCGTGATCCTTGGGTTACATAGAATCATACAGAAACCATAAGATTCAAGTATTTGCCATACAGGTCTCCAATATTGACCAGTACTTTCCATGAGCACTTGTTCCACTTCGTGCTCGGACAACCATGTTCCGCATTCTTTTAACATACGGGTAGTGGTTCCGAATAGTTTAGAAACCTTTTTAGGTTTCTTCATATCTTCAGTACCTATAAGAATAGTGACTGTGATTTGTTTCTGGTGAACATCAATACCGGCAACACTTTCAGCTACAACTTCCATAAGTAATACCTCCAATAGATATTTAGGAGATCCACCTTCAGTCATTGAGGGTTGTAATTTTATATACGTGCACAAAGGCGACAATTGGTTAATCTCATGGACTAAAGGCCATCGGTTTTTTGTACGGGTTAAAAACACCAATAAAGATACGATGAACTGTGGATCACCTTCAAGGAAAGTATAACTGGATAAATGTTTTATTTCACTATATGGTTACGAGGGAGAGTGAAGCGAACCCTCAGATCGTTTTTTGTATAGTAAAACTATTCATAAGGAGGCTTTTTATGAAAGTTTACCTAATTCGTCATTCTCAACCAGATTTTACTCAGGTTGATAAGGCTGGCTATGTGGGCTATGGTCGCGACTTAACTAGACTAACTACCAAAGGCATTCAGATAGCTGATAAAGTGGCTCAGAGCCCTATTTTTGATAAAATGCAGCTACTTTTGGTATCACCATATACCCGGACTATGGAAACAGCAATGGAATTTGTCAAATATAATGACGTCCCCACTCAAGTTGAGTTATTACTTCATGAGTGGCGACCTGACAAGACTGGGCGCAAATTGGAAGGCTATCAACAAGTTAAGAGCGCTTATAATGATTATGTTCACGGTACCCATAATTCTGGTTTTGATTATGAAACACCACAAGATATAATTAACCGAGTTGAATCGGTGCTCGATAAATATAAAAATAAATATAGCTGTATCGGTTGTGTTACTCATGGTCAAGTCATTCGTCAAATGGTAGGTCTTAATCTTAAAACTCAGATTCCTTATTGTGGTATTTATCAAATTGATTATGACTGAGTGCAAGCTTGAGATATATCTTTGCTATAATATGCTTAATTAAAAACCAGAAGGATATTTATTATGCATAACTTTCAACCACTATTAACCAAAAAAACGGCCCGTGAAGTTTGGAATGAAGATGGAACTCTACCCAAATTATTTAGAACCTACAACAAACGACAATTTATCGAATTATTGATTGGTTTAGTGACCTTGATGATTCATGGTATTGGCGTACTCTTTTTGGTTGCCTCACTTGTCGATCTTTATTTACTCTCTAGTGTTTATAAAGTTCGCAATATGCAGACTGGTGAATCTTTTCTAATGGAACATGGCGAATGGAAAAAATATCGTACTGATTTCAAAAGAACCAACCATTAAACTACTAAGAATAGTTTAATGCTGAGCCAATATACTTTGTTATTCCAATCAAAAAATCACACCATACTATTGGTAGAAGCCTCCTTAATTGAGGGTTCATAAACAATAATGTAGTGTGATTTTTTTCTATCTTTGGAAAACAATATCCTTCAAATAACTAAATCAATTGTTAAAAATTCTTTCGTTACTCAATATCTTCCGTAAGCGGATGAATGCAGGTTGCTAAGATGCCTTGAATATTCTTCAAATCATCTTTCTTCAAACCATCGGCAGCCTTGATTGTTTTGATCAAACCTAAAATAGTTGTCTTATCGACATCTTTTTCTAAGTCCAAACAATAACCATTGTGTCTTAAAAAGAAATCCAATGCCGCAATTGTTGTTTCAACATTGTATTTTTCAAAAATGTCATCACAGATCATTGTACAAAGAAAATGTGTTGCATAAAGTTCTAGGTCTTCAAATTGATTTAAGAATTCTAAATTACTCTTTAAACGTTTTTCACTAAAAGTAATTTCTTCATTCTCTTCAATTGCCAAATGAATTGCCACAATTTGGTCGTAAGTTAATCTTTCAAGTTTATTATCCATGTTTTCATCCATTAAATTATTTTTTCAATCTCAAGTAAATCACTGACTTTATGATCATAATCAAAATCAACCTTAGCTGAATTCAATAAAATCGTATTAGCACCAACACTTCTACCAAAATCAACATCAATCTGACGATCACCGATAACCCAAAGATCTTCTTTTTTAAGATCATATTTAGCCATCAAATAATCCAACATATTAGAATCTGGTTTCCGTTTATATCCATCAGCAACACTGACGATTTCCTTAAAGAAAGGTTCAATTCCCAACGATTTAGCCAAGTCAAAAATTGACTGATCCCGATGCGTCACAATAAATTGCATATCGTGCTCGTCATCACAATATTTCAAAACATTTTTAATATGGGGAATCAGTGTTATTTTATCGTGATATTCCTTTTCATAACGAAAATATGTCGTATAAAAAAGTTTGACTGCTTGGGCTGTATCATCTTCATCTTTTAATAAATCAGTTACAAATTTTCTAACTGAGGTTTTTTTTGATTCCTTAAAAATCGTGTCCTTCGACAAACTGATATCAAAGTTCTCTCGTAAAGATCTTTGTGTAGCCGAAACGATCCCGGGATAACTATTGGCAATCGTGTCATCGAAGTCCCATACAATACTTTTCATTATTATCGCTCCATCAAAATAGTTACTGGTCCATCATTGGTCAGTGATACTTGCATATCAGCTCCAAATTCACCAGTTTCAACTGTCAAATCATTGGCACGTAACAGATCATTAAAATGATCATACTTTTTACTAGAAGCTTCAAAATTTCCAGCTCCAGTAAAACTTGGTCGATTACCATGCTTAGTATCAGCATACAATGTAAATTGCGAAATTGATAGGATTTGTCCACTCACATCTTTAATTGATAAATTCATTTTATCGTCAGCATCCGAAAAAATTCTCATATTAGAAATTTTTCGGACCATATATTCAAGTGTTTCTTCCGTGTCTTCATCCGCAAAAGCTACCAACAAACAAAATCCCTGATCAATTTGACCAAGGATTTTATTGTCCACGGTAACCTTAGCTTCAGACACTCGTTGTATAACAACTTTCATCTAAGCTACCGTCCTCTTAATTTCATAAACATTTTGAATATTTTTCAATTTTGAAATAATATTATCCAAATGTTCTTTATTGTTAACTCCAATACTGACATGAATGATCGCCATTTTATCTTTATCCAGGCGACCAATTACATTATTCAATGTATTGGTATTTGAATTGATCACTTGTAAAACTTCATTGATCAAACCATTACGATTAAAGGCATAGACATCCAAATCAGCTGTATAACGCTTCTCTTTGGTAACATTATCCCAATTAACATCAATGAAACGTTTCTTGGCTTCTTCACTTTGAACATTTGGACAATCAGCCCGGTGAATCGTCAAACCACGTCCTTTAGTGATATAACCTACAATTTCATCCCCAGGAATCGGATTACAACATTTAGCCAAGCGAATCAGTAGATTATCAATTCCCTGAACAGAAATACTGGTATTAGCATTATTACGTTCCTTTTTGAGTTTAGGACTGTCAGCTTGTGACTGAGTTGTCTTCTCATCAGTATTAGTAATAACTTGCTCTTCAAGCTCTTTTTTCTCAGCTTGCTTCTTACGATCAGGATCTTCACTAAGTAACTTGTGAACCACATTAATCGGTGAAAGTTCGCCATAACCAACAGCATTAAATAATTCATCTGGTTCAGTATAGTTAAAAATCTTCATTGCTAATTCAAGATGTTTTTTATCAAGATATTTTTTACTAGAAATTGAACGATTTTTTAATTCGTTTTCAATTGATTCTCGACCAAGCACAATATTTTCTTCACGATCTTTGGTTCGGAAATAACGTTTGATTTTGTTCTTAGCTCGAGCTGTGTAAACGACATTGACCCAGTCACGACTTGGTGATGAATTAGAGTTCGTCAACATCTCTACGATATCGCCATTCTTCAACTGATAATTCAAAGGTACCATACGACCACTGATTTTAGCACCAACAGAGTGATTACCAACTTCAGTATGCACTTGATAGGCGAAGTCCAACGTAACCGCACCCTTAGGCAATTCAATAACTTCACCTTCAGGAGTGAAGACATAAACCCGATCATTAAAAATCTCACCTTTAACAGATTTCATAAAATCAGCTGCGTTGTCAGAATTTTCCTGAAGCTCTAATATTTCACGGAAAACATCGATTTTCTGTTCATCATTATCCAGGTGAACGCCTTCGAAATTACCTTCTTTATAAGCCCAGTGAGCTGCAACACCATATTCAGCAACTTGGTGCATTTCAAAAGTTCTGATTTGAACTTCTAGTGGTTGACCACCGGGACCCATAATAGTCGTATGCAATGATTGGTACCCATTGGCCTTAGGAACAGCAATATAATCCTTAAAACGTCCAGGAATTGGCTTCCACTTGGAGTGAATTGAACCCAAAACGGCATAACAATCTTTAACTGAATCTACTACGATCCGAATAGCTAATAGATCATATAATTCAGAAAATTGCTTATGTTTATCACGCATCTTCTTATAAATTGAATAAATATGCTTAGGACGACCATAAATATCATACTTAATTCCTAAAGCGTCAACACTGGTTTTGATATAATCGATAGCCTCAGTAATATAGGCCTCACGTTGATCACGTTTACTATTCATCAAATGTACGATTCGATAGTATTGTTGGGGATTAATGTAATGTAACGATAGATCTTCTAGTTCCCATTTAATCTTACTGATACCTAGACGGTCTGCTAATGGTGCATAAATTTCCAAAGTTTCATTAGCGATTCGACGTTGTTTATCAGGACGAAGTGCCTTTAAAGTTCGCATATTGTGTAAGCGATCCGCTAATTTAACCATAATAACTCGTAAATCTTTAGCTGTTGCTAAAAGCATCTTCCGGTGATTTTCAGCCAAAAGTTCTTGATGGGAATTATACTTATACTTGCTAATCTTAGTTACGCCATCAACAATCGTTGCAACTTGATCACCAAAAAGTTCTCTAACATCCCCTAAAGTAACATTAGTATCTTCCACAACATCGTGTAAATACCCTGCTGCTACTGTATAAGGATCCATATGTAAGGATGCCAAAATTTGAGCTACTTGAATTGGGTGAATAATATAAGGTTCACCAGTAGCACGCTTTTGTTCCTTATGAACATAAGCTGCGAAATTATAAGACTTATTAACGAACTCGACATGTTCTTCATTCATATAGCCCCGACAAATGTCTAAAACTTCCTCAGGCGTATAATCTTTAATTTTCTTCATGAAATATTCACCCCGTTACAATAAAAAGCACTCATTGAGTGCTTTTATTTTACATATTATTATGATTGCTTTATCGCAAAATGTACAATTATTCTTCTTTTTCAAACAAAAAATATATTAAAATACTTAAAACCAAATAGATTCCAGCTAAAAAGTATCCATAACGACCATATTTAACAAACACGCTGATAACAAATATGACCGGAAAAATAACTAAATTGTAAAACGACAGACCATATTTTCTTGAAAACCAGCCAATAAAACTGGCAAATAAGATATTGATAATAAAAAATAACCAAATGATTCGGTTAGTTCTTCCTAAATGAAAAAGATTAAACAAAATTGGCATAATGAACACCAAAATAATTGAGATTAAAGCAATGTAAGTTGTTTTTGATTTTTCAACTTTTTTCCAAATGTTTTTCACGATTTGTTCCTCATTTTACAGTTAGTTCGTACTTATATGATAGCACTGATAGGAAGTACATGGGTGCTGTTTCTGCCCGCATGATCCGTGGTCCTAAACCAACTGACAAAAAGTCATTTTGATTCAAGAAATCAATCTCCTCTGGAGCAAATCCACCTTCTGGTCCAAACGCACATAGAACTGACTTAGGAGTTTTAGCCAGCGTTTGAGCTAACAAACTAATTTCACCCTGTTTAGCCGATTCTTCATATGCTACTAAACTTGATTCAGCTTTATAATCAATTAATTTTTGCAAACTGTCGATGTAAATGACTTCAGGAATAATGCGTCGTTTGGATTGTTGAGCTGCATTTTTAGCAATTTCCTGTAAACGTAGTAACTTTTTTTCAACGACATTCTTTTTCCAATTCATAATTGAATACTTGGAATCAAAGAAAATTATCTTTTTAGCACCTAGTTCAGTTGACTTTTGTGTAATCCATTCGATTTTATCTTTTTTGGATAATGAACAAGCCACTGTCACATCAACTGGCATTTCTGAACTGGCGGTGGTCATTTTTTCAAGTTCAGTTTCAATCAAATTTTGTTCTTGATCGACATTCTTGATAGTTGCCGCAAATAAACTCTCAGTTGTATCAACTAGATAGATCACATCACCAGTCTTATGACGTAATACCTTTGCCACATGCTTGAAAGTTTCTGGATCAGTTATTTGATAATTATTACTATTAATTGTCTCTTTAACGAAGTATTGCTCCATCTTCGGCCTCGTATTCTTCTTTTCTTCTACAGATTAATGTTGACCAACCTTTCAAATGGAAGGCTTCTAAGACTACAAATCCAATCTTAGCCATTTTTTCGGTAATTAATGCTTCTTTTTCATTAATAATTCCTGATAATACTACAAAACCATTAGCATTCAAGTGACGATCAATGTCCGGTATAAATTGTAAAATCACATCGGCCAAAATATTTGCCACAATAACGTCAACTTTACCATCAACACCGTCTAATAATGAATTTTCAAAAACTTCAATATCTTCACATCCAGGATTCAAAGCAATGTTCTCTTTAGCTGCTCGGACGGCTTCTGGATCAAGATCATAAGCTTTAATATCTTGCACACCCAATTGACGTGCTTGAATTGACAATATCCCTGAACCGGTTCCAACATCATAAAGTGACTTAGCATCACCCAAAATCAATTCCAAAGCCTGCATACATGAATACGTTGTTGGATGAGTTCCAGTACCAAAGGATTTACCCGGATCCATTACAATTATATGTTCATCAGAATACTTTGGCTGATAATCGACCCAATTGGGAACCACTGTTAGATAACGACTAATTTTAACTGGATGATAATATTGTTTCCATTCATTTTCCCAGCTACTATCATCTATTTCACTACTGGATATTTCCACACCAGTAATATCAAAACCAAAATCAGGTAGAGTATTTAGTTGTGTTTGTAGGTCCTTGAGAATCTTTTCGTTATAGTTATTCTTGTCAAAATAAGAATTAATTTTTGTTTTAACACTATTATCTTCATCGTCAACCATTTCAGTTCCTTGTGCACCAACACGCATAAAGATGTCCGAAATGATTTCAGGATCGAAATCGTTTGGGATTGCGACCGTTATTTTTTTCCAAAGCATAGGCGTTCCTCCATTATTATTAAGATTACTAGAAAAAGTGTATAAAAAAAAGACGTTACCGTCTTTATTTAACTAAAAAATTAATTGTATTCATAAATTCAACTTCACTGCTTTTAATTTTGGCTTTTGATTGCTCTAAGCTCAAGTGGTCAATTGAATCACTATCAATATCCAAACAGTTGATAGCATCGATCAAAACAACAAAGTATTTATTCAAACTTTCAGCCATCACGGTTTCCTCAAAGTGATATTTAGTGATATACGAATCACAAACTTTAATAAATCGATGAATATTAGACATATAATTATCAGTCAAGCGAGAATATGTTTCATAACGCAGTGCCTCTCCACGTTCAATCACCTTCATCGTCTTAAAGTATTCCGTGAATACTTCCCGATAAGTTAAAAAACTTTCTAATAGAACATTAGTTTCTAAAACTAGATACTTATTCTTTTCTGGCTTCATAATGCCCCACCTCATTTCTTTTTAAAATCATACCATACGATAATAATTATTAAAAGTATTAGTTTTATATAATGATAATGGCAAAAAAAGAACAATCTAATTATTATCAGATTGTTCTTTCTTATCAAACGCCTTTTTTCTTAAAGATTCATTATTTTTAAATAATCGTTGAGCCTCAGATAATTTTTTGGGATCATTCTTAATTTCTTGAGAAATTTTAATAAAATCATTATCGGCAGGATCTTCCTGGTGTCTTCTAAATAAACTCATGTCTAGTCACTCCTTATCCTGTTGTAGCGTTAGTTATTATATAACATTTCCTAATAAATATACTTATATAACAAAAATAATTTTCAATCGCTGATGGTTCAATGCTTTTAAAAACCATTGGCTTTGTTATTATATACTAAGTAAGTATTAAGTATTAGAGATTGGGTGACAAAATTGAGTAAAAAGAAAAAAATTCAAAAAACACTTGTCGAAAAAATATTAGACAAAGAAAAAATTAGTTATGAAGGTATGACTTTCGCAACCGAAACTGACGGCGATACTCAGGAGCTAGTTACGGATGATAACAGTCGTGATGGCTATAAGATTTATAAAACATTAGTTTTAACTGGTAATAAAACTGGTCCTTTGGTTGGAATGCTTCCATTAGATAAACATCTGAGCTATAAGGAACTAGCCAAAATCTCGGGTAATAAAAAAGTTGGTATGGTTCCTCTGAAAGACTTAGTTAAAACCAGTGGCTTTGAACACGGTGCTAATAGTCCAGTTGGAATTAGATCACTGCATAATTATCCTATCTATTTCTCTAAGGAAGCTGATGAGGCTGAAAAGATCATCGTTTCTGCTGGAAAAGTTGGTCAATCTCTCTTAATTGAGCCACATGACTTAGCACGGGCTGTTAATGCTACCTTTGGCGATTTTGCAGTCGATAAACCTGAATAAATTTGGGTACAAAAAAACTCCAGTGACGAGAAATCACTGGAGTAATCATTTTTATTATGCAGCTTTATTTTTCAAATTAGCGACAGCTTTTTCAATGGTTGTACCGTTGCCATAGTTGTTACTATTATTGATATCAACTGCTGTGAATAATTGATCCTTAAGATCTAACAAAATTCTGTATTTCATATTATTCACGCCTCCTTTATGTTCCGTATTTCTTAGAGGTAGCGACAACTGTTATATTAACAGGTTTTTGAATAAAGTCAACCAAAGTACATTTGACTTGACTTTATAGTAAATATGAATAGAATTTAAGTCACAAATAGAAAAGGAGAACTAAATGAACAACATTTGGAAATACATTTTAGGATTTTTCATCGCCCTAATCTTATTCTCATTCTTTATCCACATTATTTTGCCACTAGTTTTCATCGCAGCAATTATCGGTGGAATCTACTATCTATATAAGAAACACCAACGTGGTAAATATACTCCTGAGGGACGTCGAAAAGTTAACTAATCTAACCTAAAAGCTAAGGATAACTCAATTGAGTTATCCTTTTTTATTTGTTCGGTTTATCAATGTCAGCGGTAGCTGAAATTAATAACAATACTCCCCCAGCCACAGCAGCCGAAATAAGATTACCCTGACTAAACCATTTAAAAACAAATCCTAAAACAGCCACGACCAACAACAGAATACCTAACCAACGATCCAATTTCATTAATAAATTCATTATGCACGACCTTTTATTATTAATTTTAAAGAAAGAATACTAAAATAAAGAGTGAATTATTTATTAAGGATATTATACATTATCTTGGAGGGATACAGAAATGGACAAAGCACAAAGACTAAGTATTTTAGATGACTTACTTAAATTAGAAACTGTTAATGGCGATGAGGAAAAAGTTGCTAACTACTTAAAAACACTTTTTGAAAAAAATGGTATTAAAGCTGACTTAAATAAATACGCTGATAAGAGATATAACTTAATTGCAACTATCAAACATAATGATGGACCTATCTTAGGATTCACGGGACATGAAGATGTAGTCCCCACTGTTGATGATAGTAAATGGAATTATGGTCCCTTTAATCCTAAACATATAGATGGTAAAATCTTTGGTCGTGGATCATCTGATATGAAGAGCGGTCTCGCTGGACTTGCTATTGCCTTGATTGAATTGAATGAAGATCCTAATTTCAAAGGTAATATCAAATTCATCGCGACTGTTGGTGAAGAAGTCGGTGAAATTGGTTCTCAAAAATTAGCTGAAGATGGTTATGTTGACGACTTAAAAGCTATTGTCGTTGGTGAACCAAGTAATTCATCATCAAGTTTAGTTATGCAACAATTGATCAAAGCTGGTTTGATTGAAACTAATGGTGTAACCCCTGAAACCCGTATGGCCGCTTTTTGTGCCCACAAAGGTTCCGTCACTTACAAAGTTATTTCACGTGGTAAGGCTGCCCACAGTTCAATGCCTGAGGTTGGTATCAATGCTCTAGATAATTTGATTGCCTACTATAATAAGCAAAACGAATACTTTACTGATTTAGTTAAAACAGAAGATGATATTTTGGGTACAACCAAACCTTCAGTTACGATCCTAAATGGTGGTAAACAAGAAAATACAATTCCTGATTACGCTGATATGACCGTCAAGATCAGAACCATCCCTGAATACAACAATGATAAAATCATTGTTGTATTCAAGAATATGATTGATAAACTTAACCAAGAGAATCCCAAAATGAGTTTGGAATTTAAACTTTTGAGCAGTAACTGGCCTGTTAAAACTGACATCAATTCTGACTTTATCAAGCTTGTTAAAGAGAGTTACAAAGACGTTCTCGGCGTTAATATTTTGACCGTTGGTGCTCCTGGTGGAACTGATGCTTCGAAGTTTGTTCAAGCTAACCACGATTTGGATGTTGTTGTTGCTGGTCCCGGTAATGAATCAGCTCACCAAATTAACGAATTTGTCTTTGAAGATGATTATCTAAAGTATATTGAGATTTATAAGACTATTGCTACTAAGTACTTTGCTTAAGGAAAAGTAGAATAATCAAGAATATATTTTATAAATAGAATTAATTTATATATACGAAAAATTTAATGGTAGGTATATACATGAATTTAAAAGACAAATATCACCTGACTAAAGATCAAAATCGCCGATTTTCTAGAATGAACTTTACTCGTTTAGTCCATACCAACGCTCGTTTTGAAGGAATTAATACCACCCTTCCGCAGACCCAAACTATTATGGATGGATTGGGCGTTGATGGTGTCAATATTGATGATATTAATACTATTGTTCAGATTAAACTTGGTTGGCAATTTATCACTGAAAGTAATGCGTCACTTGATATTAAATTCGAAAAAAAGATAAATGCTATTGTGGCAAAAGATGACGCCTTGATACCGGGAGAATTTAGAACTGGCCAAGGTGGAGTTAACATTGGTTCTGATGCAGACTTTATCCCTGATCCGGTTGATGATAACAATGAAGAACAATTCCTTAATGAGTTATTAAACGACAATTATTCTGTTACTGAAAAAGCACTCCGTTTGATGTATCACAATATGCGTGGCCAATTATTCTGGGACGGTAATAAACGCACTGCCACCTTGGTAGCCAATAAACTAATGATTGACAATGGTGCTGGTTTAATCAATGTTCCACTCGACTTGTGGCCTGAATGGAATAAATTGATCAGTCAATACTATCTTACAAATGAAATGGATAATTTATTGTCTTGGACATATGATAACGCGATTCAAGGCATAACCATTTAACTTAAAAATATTAACCTGCAAATTAAAAGAGATACAAATTCAAGATTCTTAAAATCCTGATTTGTATCTCTTTTTTAATATTCTCAACACGAGATAACCAACAATATTAGATAAACCTGCAAATTACGGTGTTTGTTAATCAATTAATTTAATTAAATGTGTTTACTAGGTATCCACCCTTACCCACCAAAGAATTGAAAATTCACGATTTAAAAGTTTTTATAAAGAATGACACTCTTTATAAAGCTATTTAACATGTCATCCAAATTATTTTGCCACCAAAAGGGGATCTCCAATAGAGGTACATTATTTTGATAACACCATTTTTTTCAAATTTTGTATACCTTGCACCTTACTCATAATAATGATGAACGCCATTATACTCAATTGCACAGACATGTCCTTGCAGATAAAACACTATATCGACGGCAAGTCTAGTACTGTCATCATTAGTTAAGCCTTTAAAGTGTCTTTCACGAGAATATTCATATCCTAAACATTTCAAGCGTCTACAAATATGTTGAATTTGCCAACTGGCTATTCCTCTAAAATATGGAAAAGTTTTACATCTCATTTTGGCATCCTTTTCATATCCTAATCCTATTACTGTAATTTTATTTCTATTTCCTTTTGTATCAATTATTTCAACATCACCAATATGAATTTGTTCTTGTATGTTATATGGCAAATACCATGAATAGATTTTATCGTGACTTTTGAATCTTCCTTGAATTACATTTTTACGGTCACAAATAAACTGTAGTTCATTCAAAGTTAAATCCTCCAATGATCAATAGTAACCAAATCAAGTAGACATGGGATGAATTCTTATATCGCGTCGCCTTGCTTTTGAAAACGATTTCATCAATAATTATATGATAACAAACTAAAATGTTTATATGGGGATAATAATAATGGTTAAAAGTCTACGTCGTTCCGAACTTTATAAAAAAATTTGGGAAAATGGTATCAGTAAAACAGCTTCTGAGTTAAACACTACTACGTATAAACTAAAGGATGCTGCAAAGTCTGGAAACATCCCACTGCCTGATAATTCTTATTGGAGTAATCTTCATGTCGGTAATTCAGTATCAAAGTTAAAACTTCCAAACTCAAAAAATGATTATATTATTGATATAATTGAAAAACACAAATCTACAACTAAAATTGAAAAAAGCATTCTGATTGATATTACAAAAAATGAAGATAGTTTGACAAAGAACAAAACTATCCAAGAATACTTTCCGAATATTGATTTTAAAAATCCTCGAATGATTAATAAAGCAATGAATAATACAACTGTTCCAAAAACAATGCCACAAAAGAAAGAACGTTTTATTAATGATTTTATGGACGAAAGAAAAAAAGAAAAAAATTCTTATTTTGGAGTGCGCGAATCTACGGAATACATTAATTCTAAAAATTACATTGGAACTCTATATTTTCATAAACGTGACAATATAGAAATTTCAACTAATGCTTTAATTGTGACAAATACCTTATTAAAAGTTCTCAACAATGCAGGCGCAGTTGTCACTTTGGATGACAAGAATCTAAGGATTTTATTTGAAGATGCCAAACTAATTCTCGGTTGTCATGTACCCAGCAGGCAGATACTTGTTGGTCCGGAAGACAAACGTTGGAATGAATGGAACAACAAAGTCTATATTCCAGCAAATGAAACTATTTACTTTAGTTTAAAATTAGACAAGTTTTGGGGAGAGCTCAAGCCCATACGCCATGAAATAGATGAATCTGACTCAGACTATATTAGAAGAGTACTTATTAAAATAATCAGCTTTATTCCTCAAAGTAGAGAGCAAATTGAAAAAGACAGATTGCAAGCCATTGAAGCCGCTAAAGAAGAAAAGCTTAAAGAAATTCAACGGGATAAACATGAACAAGCCTATAAAGAATTAAATTCTTTACTAAATAAAACTAGAGCTCACCAAATTGCGGTTCAACTCAATTTATACCTGGAGGATAGCAATATAGAAAACGTCGAGAAGTTAAAATACTTTTTCGAACTTTCAGATTGGATTGATGGAAAAACTAATAACAATATTTTGACTGATTCTGATCGTCAAAAATTGATTGATGATTTTTTTAACGTTCAGAAATCCTATAACAATCCATTTTATTAACACATGAGAATCAGGAAAACAAAATTATAATGCACATTATCAAACTACTGAATATCACCCTCCTATGACTTCAACACAAGCTTTAGAATTATTTTGTTAGTAGCTAACCTTTATGGTTAGTTTTTTCGTTTCTAACTTTCTAGTACAAAAATCAAAATTCAGTAATAAGACTTATTCCAAATTTTTTATAAATTTCTTGATTCATAAATAATAACAACTCATTTAATTCATTTAAAATTTCTCTATATTCATTTTGATTTTTTCCAATTTTATTTGAACCCTTTTTTAAATGTTTAGTACTAAGACTTGAACCATCTCTCAACAATTCATTTTGCATACTACATAAAACATCTGCCAATTGAATACCTAAATAGTCTTCAGATAAACAATTTGGCTCTATTTTGCTTATATTCTTATAACCACCTTTTTCATTGGACTTTTTATCTAAAAAGACTTCATTTAACATTTTCCAATAATCATCAATATAATTCTTATTAGAATCGGAATCAGGATAAATTATAATCTTATCTAACCCTATGTTTAAATTCAAAATATTTTCTATACTATCGAAAAGTGTGCTTATAACAAGAGGAACTACTTCTCTCTGATATCGAGAACTACCATTACTATTTAAATCATCAAATACATCATTTTTATTTATATGTTTCAGAAACCCAACATACATCGGGTTTTCAGAATATGGCGACACTTGCAAGAATTCATTAATACAATTATCCAAATAGTCGTTATATATAGGATCACAATCACCACTAAAATTAAATAGTTTCTCCGCCGATTTCAAAAACGTTCTATTCTCTCCAAGCTTACTTTTAACTATATGAACAAATTCTAAAAGTTTTTCATCATTCAATAAAAACGAAGAATCAATATATTCTTTATACTCTTTTGGACCGAATTGTGAATCAAAAATCGAATAAATCAGACGGTCTATCAAAAGATAATCCTTTCGCATTCGAACAAATATCGGTAATACAAAATCATCTTCTTCTGGATTGTTAAATAAAGACATTGAATCAATAATCATCTTGACCATAATTCCAAGTGATTCTTTAGCTAAACCCATAGGGAGCTTTTTATAATGTATCTCGGATTCGAAATCTAGAGTAGATACATACTGATTCAATTTTTTTATATATGAATCATTCATCAACCATCCGCCTGTCACAAAGAACGGTTGCTCCTTATTTAATAAATTTCCTCCAGTGTTTCCACTTTCGTCCATATAAAACTGAAGACCTTGCTTATTCATAATTTCCTCCACGAAGAATGGCTTTCATTTTCAATTTATTTAATTTTTAAATACTTATTCAAATGCAAATATTTAACCAGTTTTTTCGATTTTTTTATAAATGTACTCTATATTGTATTCTTTTTATTATTTCTTAATTTACATTAAAAGATTCAAGTTTTAAAAATGAATTTTATATTCAAAAATTACGGTTAAATCAATTTCCATAGTAATTGCTTATACTGTATAGTTAGGTAATTATATAAAATAATCAGATGACAATATGGCAAAAAGTCAATTAATAAAAAATATCGTTCAACAGTCAATATCCATTGAGGAAGGTCTTGAAAGATTGTTGGTTATTTCATATCCATTGGATGATCAAGACATTAAAACATGGATCATACATGAATTAAAAGGTTATTCTAAGACGAATCGTATACCATCCTATAGACAAAATCCTAATTATGAAATTAAATATTCCGGTATTAATGGGAGCTTTAAAGTTGAAAACTAATTATTCCCATCTGGTTGTTTACCAAGTGATATGGTTAATGAACTAAATAAACTTACGATAAACGATAGCATACCCTTTATTCAAGATACTATTTCAGAAGATAAACAAGCCGGAATGAATTTGATGCAGTTTGCAAAAACAATATATGATAACGGTGGCATTCAATGCTATAGAGTAAAAATGATTATTAACACTTCAACTTTTGTTGCAATCCTAAGTAATGTAAAAAATCAAAAAAATAGAATATGATGATAATATTGAATGTTTGTAATCCCGCGATAAATAATAAAGCATGGGGATTTTTTAAATCAAATGAAGAAATAATCTTTCAAATGCCACTTTGGATAGAATTACAAAACGCCAAGCGCGTTAATACAATTTTTCGGGATGTCAATTTACATCTTTATCTAAACAATAAGGAAGTTGGGGTCACGAAACAGATTACTACTTCTGAAGGTGAGTCCTTTGGGAATAATGGGAGTTATTCTTTTCTGATTCCTCCTGCTTCAATATCGCGTGTAAGAACATACTTCATTCTAAAAAAGGATGACTCGGCAGAGCTATTCGATGAAATCAGATTAGAATTCTACGACACAAAAAATTCTTACAATGAATATAAAATATCTGACATCCAAAATTGCTGAAGTATTCAAAGTAATAGTATTGACCACAAATGGCAAAAAATTAAATAAAATTGTAAATATGATAATTCACGGATTCGGTTGATAAGTATTGCTTTACCAGATTGTATTTAATTTATTTGTTTTATACTAACACCCGTTTTGAAAGAATTAATACTACCTCTACAGACTCTATTATGGACAGATTAGGCGTCAATGATATTTCACAGTTAACTATACTGATCAATCAAAACGGGGTAGGCAACCAAGTTGGACTGATTAGTCTATTCCACTTAATCTGTCATCTTATTGGAATAAACCAATCAGCAAGTATTACCTCTAACTAATGGTATGAATGATTTGTTATCATGGACTTATGAACATGCAGTTTAAAGAATTAAATTTTAATTTAGATATAATCTGATTCGGTATTTAATTCCATTTCAATTTCCTCGGCTACTCTTGTTGCACCGGGATAAATAAAGTTTGGTCCAATACCTAATTTATATAATTCGTACTTTATCTTTTTTTTCGACTGTTTATCAATAGTTAGGGATTCCCTTTCCCCTTGTTTATCATGATATTGGAGTAAGCCAATTAAATTATCTACTTGTTTTTGATATACTTCCAAACTTGATGGTTCAGTCATCCCTTGTTTATTTTTATAATAATTTTGTATAAATGGTACAAATAACAGAACTCCTGATTGATTTTGTATTCTTTTATCTATAACTCTTGGTTTCACGATTTTGGGCAACAATATATCAAACGGATTTATCACCATATCAAATGCCCCTATATCACTTTTTATTTCATGATAAAGTCTCTTAGTATCAGAAGCTCTATTAAATTCATCATATGCAGACTTCATCAACTTAGATTCTAGATCCTTATTTCCGTTTGATTCATCTGATAAAACTATTAAATTATTATAAACTTCCATCCATTTTTCTATTCTCTCCACTGAATTCGAATCTTGATACGAATCTTCTACAATTGACTCTCCAAATACTTCTAAATCATCTAAAAAATCCTTCCTATCACTATCGCTAAGGCTCACCAAAGATGACATGATTTCGATAGTATCACTAGATGTGCTTAGTTCGATTCCTACTTTTTCACGCACAACACTAGTATTCATCTCGATTAATACTTTAGTATAATTCGATAGTTTGGATTCCATTTTGTCCTCCACTTGATATCTTTTAACAAAAGGGTATACAACACCATCTTTACTATCATCTTCATCTTCTACTGCAAAATACAAGGCAATCAATGGGTTAGTAGTAAGATCTAATAATCTAGTGGGTAATTGATGATGTTGCATCAATGCAAGTCTATCAAAATTATTATTACAAATTGAAAACAAATTCGGATCCATTCTTAAAAAAGAGTTGAACAGACTCCCTTCCTTTTTTATGAATTTTTCATTTCGATAAATACCAGGAATTATAGAAGGGTGATTCTCTCCTTGTCCTCTAAAGTATGATAAACGAGAACTACTCTTTTTAGTGTTCTTCAAATAATCATCGATTTGGTTTATTTTGATAAGATATTCCGATACACCTTTAATACTTTTATTTTCTTCTGACAATATAATATCCTCACTTCAATATCATTTTATCCATATAAGACAATTATATAGTATATCCCTATAACCATTGTGAGAATGACACTTTTTTACTAATCAAATCTACATGTATTAAATCCATACGTTTTATTCATTGATGTCATTTTTCTATATAAATGGAATATAAGACTGTGACAAAACAGAGTCATAATCAAAAATTAAATAAAAGCCTCTTAATACAATGGCATATATTTTTCCCTTTATTCATTAATATCCACGCCCTTTAACTAACCATTTCGTTTAACCACAAAAGAGCATACTTTATTAAGTGCACTCATAGTGGTTATCTATTAAACTTTAAAACACATTATTTTTTCTATAGAAGTTAAGTAATCCACAAAGTATGAACAACAGTCTTTTTTCCAAGGTACGCCTGATCTATATACTATATACTTTTTCCTGACAAAACCTTTGTTGTCTTTCTGGCAATTGATTGAATTTAATTGACTCCAATCTCCTATCAGAATGGTTATATTTTTAATTAGTTAATTTATCCTTATATTAAATGTTACGTTACATAACAACCAGAGTGTAGGGAATAATGAGTTTTAACAGTGTATATTAGTATATTGAATTTTCTTCAATTTTTCGAATAATCCCTACTAATGAATAATTCATTGGTATCTTTATTTATTGTAACCTCATAGAAGAAATCTTTCTTTGGGGAATAATATTGATATTTATTTATACCCGTCTGTTCCTTGTCTTCAACATGAACATCGTCCTCTACAAAGCCTTGAATATAATCGCTAAAAAACTCTTCATCCTTATCAAAATCAATAAATCCAGGTAAATGAATCTCTACTTGATAAATTACATTATTCCCTGGTGTAACCATATACGTAGCATTGAATTGATTTTCCTTATACATTAGTAACGATTCACTATCGGAAGTTTTTTCCATCCCTTTAGGATCTATTACTGACCCAATAGCATTCTTCTTCAGTGAATGCGTTCTATTGAATAACAATTCTAAAATAAACACTACAAATCCCTCGGCCATGAAAACCGCATATTTAGCTTCAGGAGCTGAAACTTCAATAGTCCTTTTCGCTGATCCATGCGAAACTGAAGTTGCATTTCTGATTTTCCCAAGTTCCGTTATTGTATCAATCATATTTGAGGACAATTTTTTATAGGAGTTTGGTAAAGACATTTCTTTGCTTAAAACATCTAAACACTTCTCAACAATATTGGGTAACGATAGAAATTTAAATTTATCATCCATATCTGAATTTTTAATTTGCTTATAAACATACTTACAAGCAGACTCAACCATACTTCTAGCATAGTTGACTGTTTCTCCATAATCTTCCTTGCTATAACTATTATTCATTTTTTGATATCTTTCAGAAACACTAGCAATATTGTAAGAATCAACTTCCGGTCTAAGAATTTTGATTGGATATTTCATTAGTAAAGCTCCTCTCTTTTCAACTAATTATTTGAAACATTACCTTTATCTACGTTGAAATCATATTCCAGAAAAAAATTAATCTTTTTCTCGATATCATTACTTCCGATTCCATGTTTAAATCCATTGCTAATATTTAAGGATTGATTCATTACTCTTTGAAGTTTATATAACGATAACTTCTCTTCATAAGCAACTTGTCCAAAAACGTTTGATATTTCTTCAACACTCCTCCCATCAAGAAATGACAGCCAATAACGCAATATTCCCAGTATTAAATCCGATAACTGGATAAATTTGTCATTTTTCGAGTCTTCAAATAAATAATTCTCCAACTTTTTCCTATTACTTGTTAACGGATCTTTCTTTAGATATTTCTCAATATTGAATTCATGATCCAATTTGCTCGTGGCATTTTTAAAAATTGATAAACTACGCCAATATAAAAGGGAATAGTCGCCTATTAATATATCATCTTGATTATCCTTTAGAAACGGCAGTTCTTTTGTCCTGTAACTTTTTAAAACTTGTCGGAAATACTCCAAATAAAAATCGTCATTGATATTAACCGATTCTATCCAATCTACAACCTTTTCAATAAATAGCCGGTGGCTTTTAATATTGGGATAATCAAATTCTATAAGGAGTTTGACAAATGTTGTTTGGTTCTCTTTTGCTAATAAATAAAGACTATTTTTTACTTCTCTGTTAAAACCCCAATTCATGATAGCGGAGTCATCTAGAGAATCCACTATATCTACAATTGAATAGTATAGATTGTCCGTAAACGAGTAATGAATTACTAGCTTATTGTCCAATAACCATTCAATAAATATCCTTACTCTATCGCTCTTCATCAGATCAATAAAGTTCTCAGCTCCTCTTCTTATATGTTTAAATTTTATTTCTGTTGAATTCTGTTGTAATTTAAATTCTTCAAACAATTTATCAGTGGATACATTTTTCAATGCTTTCTCATTTTTGAATCCAATACCACCTAAGATGAAAAAATCACGTGTGTCTGAATTAAACCCTTTTTCCGTTAATCTAAACGTTCTGGGATTATTTGTCTCATCAAAGAAGAGTATGAATGGTTCATCCCTATTATTTATAATCCAAAGTGGATCGTTACGGAAAGTGTCTATATCCATATCTTACGCACCCCTATTTCCCTTTGCCTTTTAATATTAGCTACATTCTTGAAAAAGCAATTATATGTAATCAGTTTAATATCGTCTTTAATTTTTGTATACTCTGCACCTATATCACTTCAACGTTTTTTAATATACTGCTTTTCGAACAAATCAATGCAGACGTTTTCTATTTGTCTTATAGGAGAGTATTTAAAATGTTATTAATGATTCTTTTATTACTTGCAGCAATGTATTTTCTATCTATCCGTCCTCAGAAAAAACAAAAGGCAAAGCGCCAAGGAATGTACTTTATTTTTTTCAAAACCATTTAATTCTATTACCGTATTTTGCACTTTATTATGCCTAAAAAAATAAAGTACATATAAGAATAAAGTACATTTTTGAGTTTGTGTACTTTATGGGCCTTATCTCTTACTTACCAAAGGATTGTGAACTCAAAATATAAAGTATAAAAAAATTTAGTTTCGTTGTTTTAAATAAATAAGTAAAATATCAACTGCACATGTATTTATTACAATCTTTTTATACTAATTGTTTTGGTTAAAAAATAGTCTTCACAGACAATAGTTTGCACTCATTTACTATTCTTAACATCACCTAATTTATCAATAAGTATCTCCAAATCGACATTATCAGAATCATTCATTACTTCAATCATTTGTTGCGTAACATTTTGCAAAGATTTGTAAAAATCAATCTCCTTTTGAAATTCAATATTCTTTTGTTTAATTACCTTCAACGTTTCATCATGACAGTCTTTGGTTACAGGTTTATTTTTTAATAATAAAATCATTTTAATATCAGAAAGCAATAGCCCTGCTTTTTGTAAATTATGAATTATTCGAAAATCCTGAATATCATTCTCGCTATAAAAGCGATAGTTATTCGAGGTTCTTTTAGGTACCAAAATCTCTTTTTGATCATAAAATCTCAAAGTATCTCGAGTAGTATTAACTGCCTGACAGAATTCTGAAGTATTCATATTTTTTCCTACCTAATTCCTTTATTTGACTTGGTTGTTAGGCCCCATGTTACTTTATTTTTAAATAAAGTCATAGGAGATGTACTTGATGACAAAAATTTATCGTTACGAATATGCTTCACTATCCATTGCTCTATTGATCGTTTATGGTCATATGGGGAATTGGGTGTTAATGCCAATTCTATATTTAATTCCTGATATTACTGCATTGGGATTCTTTATTTCTACCAAGACTGGTGAGAAAACTTATAACTTATCTCATACGTTGCTCTTACCAATTGTTCTATTATCGGTAAACCTAATAACTAAATCAAACAATCTATTTATCAGTATCATGATTATTTGGTTACTCCATATTTCGATAGATCGAACCCTTGGTTGGAATTTATTCCCAAGAAAAGCAATGTAGTTCAGACACGTCGCATTTTTGATTTTGTAGCGATTGCCTTTCTCCTTATTCACGGAAATATCTAATGAACTGGATATGGATGCTTTTTTTCTAGCATCCATATCCAGTTCATTCTTTCAACTATTGAAAAGTTTTGGTTCCAGCCAAATTATTAAATAAATAGTTGGAGATAATTCCAATAACTTGTCTATTTTCTGGCAAATCTGAATGGCTTGTATTTTCTCCTGTTACGGTGATCTCAGTAAAGTATCTAACTCGAGATTGATAAATATATTTTCCACTATAAACAGAATTTGACTTTACAAGGCCATCAGTCGAATAGTTTTTAGCACCAGCAATTGAATAAACTGTGGTATTATAAGGAATTTTATTGCGGTTATGAACCAGCTCGTTTAACATTTTTGACCCATGTAAATTATAAGGTGTCGCAATCGTCATCAAACAATCGAGATGTATTTTTGAAATGTTAATATACTTTTCAATTGCTAACGTCCAAATCAAACCACCATTTGAATGCCCAAGGGCTCTAAAATCTGTAAAGCCATACTTATTCTGTAAACTTTGCATTACTTTCCCAAGCAATTTAGCCTGTTGATTGATGTTCTGATATCCATCACGATTATTTTGAAAGGACACTACTATGATAGGCTGATTATCTATTCTTGAGATTCCACCTTGAAATCTCATTTTATCGTTCTCGTTCACTTCGACTTTTAAAACACTGTGTTTAAAATGATTCTTTTCTCTAGGCAAATTGGAAATCAAATAATCAAAACGATTTTCTCCCGCTGATGAACCAGGGACCATGACAATTGGCGACATATAATTTGGATTGAATATTGGCATTTCTCTGACCGATGACCGTTCCTCAAAACCACTGATTAATAAAATAAAAAAAATAAGGTAAATTATCCATTTTATATTTCTCTTAAGCATCGTTAATTACCTCAACTTTAATAAATAATATTAAAAGATAACCTTTTCTTATTTCAATACAGATGATAGAACCTAGAGACCAATTCAACAATAATCAAAAATAAACACTCTGTTGATTAAACAATTTTTCAAATCGCTTACTAATCAGTCATTTATAGACAATTTCATGAATTAAAACTGTTCATTTATAAAAAAATAAGGCTAGACAAATTCGTTATAAATTTGTCTAGCCTTATTTGCATCGATTAGAAAGTTGTTCAGGATTCAAAGTTCTCGTATAGATAAAAATATCGTAAATTTTCTGAGGCTTTAATACTGGAGTGCCTTCGAGCCAATAGATCAAAAAATCCAATATTCCCTGTGCCAGAAGTTCATTAGCATAATTTTTTGGCAATTTATCGTCATCTTCTGTAGCGTTAGACGCAACCGATAACACCAAACCTTTGATATCTTTAACAAATTTAGAGTCATAGTCTTTCAATAATATTAACGATAATTCCTTTTGACGATAGAGATATTTGAATAGCTGCAAAAAAGCATTATTTTTATTTAGAGATTTATTGCGATGATCTAAGTCTGGTTTTTCATAATTAGAGAATATATTCTGGATGTCCAAAATTATTTCTTTTTCATATTGAGATTTTAAATCATATTTATCCAAATAGTGAATATAAAAAGTCCCACGATTAATTTTGGCATCTTTGATCAATGCACTGATCGTCAACTTATCAAATCCTTCAGCGCTAACAATCTTGATAAAAGCTCGTTGAATTTTCATTTCTGTCTTTAATCTTTTTTCATTTGATTCCATCAGAAATACCTCTTAAATAGACTGACTGTTTATTTAAAACCTATGATAATATAAAATAATTTGAATTCAATAAATAAACACTTCAAGTATTTTTGTCACCGATATAATGCGAGTGTCATCAATTTTATCCAAGAATACTGTCTTTATTTGCTCAACACTTTATCCATTTTTGCATATTGTCCCTTCAATATTAAGAATCTATTATGCAGTTATACAAAAGATTATTGAAGGAGATTTTAATCATGTTTAAATCAGAATGGAAATATCTCATAGATAATAAAAAGTTTTTAATAGTGTTATTGGCAATTGCATTAATTCCTGCTATTTACTGCTATATCTACCTTTCTTCAATGTGGAATACTTATGGGAAGCTAGATCATATTCCAGTAAACATTGTTAATGAAGATGAATCAGTAGCCTTCAATGGCAAGAGAATTGCAATTGGTGATAATTTAACACGAAATCTTAAAAATAAAGGTGTATTTAATTTTGAAGAGACAAGTTCAACAAAGGCTGAACAACGTTTGCGTTCAGGTAAATCTTATATGACTATTATTATTCCCAAAGATTTTTCTAAAACTGCAACCACTTTACTTTCATCACATCCTCAAAAAATGAAAATCAATTATCAAATCAATTCTGGTCAAAACTTTATTGTTTCTAAAATAACTACTGGGGCAGCGACCAATGTTAATCAAAGAGTATCAGAACAAGTAACATCTACATATTCAAAAGTTATTCTCAAAGCTCTTAACAGTGCTCAGGATGGTATGGTCAGAGCTGGAATAGCTACTAATCAGATATCCAGTCAATCACCATCTCCAAAATTAAAAGCTGGAACTCAACAATTATCAGGAGCTTTGCTAAGTGGAGCTGCTAAATTAAATACCATTTCTAAAAATGAACAAACAGCCGATCATTTGGCAACTCCAATTTCTGAACATTTAAATGATATTAACAAGGTACCTAATAACGGTACTGGAATGGCTCCATTTGCTATCGCACTTGGAATCTATGTGGGAGGAATTGCTTTAGGAACCATGTATGATAATGATCCCCATAAGAAACCAACTTCAGCTTTTGATTGGTGGTTATCCAAGGCCTCTGTTATTACAACAGTTGGTATCGTTCAATCAGTTATCTTATATTTAACTTTAATAAATTTGAATAATTTACAAGTTAATTCTCAATTTAACTTATTCGGTGAGTTGGCCCTTGGATCATTATTATTTCAATCATTGATTTTCTGTTTAAGTACGCTCTTAGGAGGTGTTGGGACTTGGCTAGTATCAATTATCCTAGTTACTCAAGTAGTTGCATCTGGAGGTTTATATCCAACGCAATTGGTCGGAAATTTTGCTCAAACTATGAATCAATGGTTACCAATGACCTACCTTATCAACTCATTACGTTCAACTATTTCTACCAATTTAAATATTCAGTCTGACATTCTAATAATGATAGCCATGATTGTTGGATTTAATGCTTTATCGATTGCTAAATTCCACTTTATAGTGATCCGTCAACCACTTGAACTATAATAATATCAAAATTATTATAGTTCGCCTTATGGATCAATCTTTCAAAGATCTCAAACAGTTTCTTAGACCGTCATTGAAGATTTTCAGGCTCGTTCGGGTTCAACTTAACTTTGCATAATCTTTTCTATGAAAACGGTGTTATAATATTCTTAGGATTTAAATGGATGTTTGAATTATTCCTAGACTTCCCCCTACCAGAGATAGACGCACACCTGCCAAGATTTTACGGAATCTGCCCGTTCCACACGCTACATTCGGTCAATGCACTATCTCTCGGAAGGTATCCTTAATTTCGTAAGTAATTCAGTGTATAGTCTCAGTTGGTTTCGACAGAACTTCTGAAGGGATTTGCAATGGACCTATGCACCTAATTGTCTCAAGACTCCGATAAAGCCGCGATTAGAAGGAAACAAAGGCTACCTAAAAATTCTACATACACAATGAAATCCTGGTTGAACTTATTCAATGTATATCAAATAGAGAAAGAAGTGACATCTGATGTTCTATTCATATTTTAAGTTAGGTCCCAGAGATGGAGTCATGTTAATTTCAGTAATTATTATGTTAGTTTTAACACTAGTTTTTAAATGGTCAGTATGGGAATTTCTATTTTCTATTGTTGCAGTCATAATCGCTTTTGCAGCAGGAAGAATGAAACCCGATACGAAGAACGTACTTGCTTTCTTGAAAAAATAGTTTGAATTGGGACAGGATGCCTCATTTCATGGATAGGTAATTTGAATAATATTTAAAACTCAAACTGTCCTTTATAATCGAGTAGGAGGTAATTTTTAATTAC
>NZ_JQCF01000019.1 GCF_001438805.1 Companilactobacillus kimchiensis | reverse complement strand
CTTTGTTCAGTTTTCAAAGGTCTACTTGTTGCTAACAAACGTTAACAGCTTAATTAGTTTATCAAAGCAACAATATTTTGTCAAGGCTTTATTTAAAATAATTATTTCAACATTTCAACAATATTCTTGCTAATCCGTTGAAGCAGCTGATGTCTCGTTGACAACAGGTAATATCTTACCGTTAATAGTAAACCAATGCAAGTACTTTTTCATATTTTTTTGAAAACTACTAATTTTCTTTTATCTTTTCAATATCCAAGACCTTATCGATCCAGTCACTACTATAGAAATCTTCCTCATGAGTAACTAAAATCATTGATCCATCATAGTTTTTAAGCCCTTTGCGTAAGGCTGCCTTACTTTCGTCATCCAAATGGTTAGTTGGTTCATCCATAAATAGAAAGTTGGTGTTATCAAACATTAGATCAGCAATTTTAACTTTAGTCTGTTCCCCACCGGATAATGATTTCATTGGTGACATGATCTGCTGGTTAGTTAGTCCAGTTCTAGCTAGGACGCGTCTAACCTCCTTACCATCCTTATCGGAATGTTCATCACTAATGTACTGGAAGGGAGTTTCCATGTTATTCTTCCATACTAGATCCTGCTTAAAGTAACCAATCTTAACTGTCTCAGAAAAATCAAAATTACCTTCAATAGGCTCAATAATACCTAGTAATGTTTTGATCAATGTAGACTTACCGATACCATTGAATCCCTTAATAACCATCTTCTCACCACTAACGATTGAGAAGTTTAAGGCTTTATCAAAGAGAGCTTTTCCCTCATAACCAACCTTTAAATCATTAACTTCCAATAGCATACGTGAACTTGGTACTTCAACATATGGGAAGCCAAAACTAGCAGCTGTCTTGCTCCCTGGGGGTGTTAGGACTTCCATATGTGATAATTGTTTCTCTCTACTCTTGGCACTCTTAGATCTAGAACCAGCCTTAAACTTTCTAATATAGGCTTTAGTCTTAGAAATTTGGCCTTGTTGTTTAACATAAGCCTTCATATAGGTCTCTTGATTAGCAGCTTTTTGCTTCAGAGCTTGCTTTAAGGCACCCGTATATTTAGTAATCTTGCCAAATTCAAAATCGGCTACACAATTAATAATGCGGTCTAGGAAGGTGTAATCATGGGAAATAACAATGAAGGCACCTTCAAAGTTATTCAAATAATCGGCTAACCAATCAATATGATTAGTATCCAAGTAGTTAGTTGGTTCATCTAGGAGAATCATGTCAGGTTGTTCTAGCAAAATTTTAGCTAGGATAATCTTTGATCTTTGACCCCCACTAAGTTTGGAAACGTCGTGGTCATATCCAATTGCATCGAGCCCTAGCCCAGTTGCAACTTGTTGAATCTTAGTATCCAATTCATAGAAATCATTGGCATCCAAGATTTCTTGAAGCTTTCCAGCCTTTTCAAGGTCTTCATCTGAAGGATTATTCATGTAAATCTCGTTTAACTTATCACTTGTTTCATATAAGTTTGAAAATGCTGTTTTAAGATACTCATAAATTGTCAATCCGGGAGCTAATTTAGCCTGTTGATCCAAATATCCAACTGTTAAATGCTTCTTCCATGAGATTTTACCCTCATCCGGTTCAATTTGACCAGTTAGAATCTTAATAAAGGTTGATTTACCAACCCCATTTTGACCGATTATTCCTAAATGATCTTCCTTATTGACCTGTAGTTCTGCGTCATCATACAATTTTTTATCCAAAAATTGTTGTGTTAATCCGTGTACTTCTAAAACACTCATATTTATCTCCTTTTATACATAAGAAAAGACTGAAACAAGTTCGTCCCAGTCTTTATTATTCAAATTCTTATTCAGACGTTTGATTTCTGGTAAAGATTGTATAGATTTGATTGGAATCTCCCGATTTAAATGAGAAACCTCTATCTTCATTCAATGTATTCAATCTTGTTTCTTCATTATCCAATTCTTCTTCAGACAAGCCCAATTGTTTCCGAAGTTTGTTTGAGGCACGTTGCAACTCTTTAGTTGGAACTACTTCATAAGATGAACCATCGATCATCGAACCATATCCCTGGACATGATCAGAATCAATATTCTTGGCAGCACCACGGTAATTAAAGAAGACCGACTGCATATCGCCAAAACTCAGGTTAGTTGTCATCGAACTAGAGATACTATCCAAGACTTTTTGGTAATGAGTAAAGGTCTTAGCGCTAGCTGCACTCTTAATGATGGCTGTGATAACCTGTCTTTGACGCAATTGGCGACCATAATCACCCTTTGGATCTTCATAACGCATTCTTGAATAATCCAAAGCTTGTTGACCATTCAAGTGCATTTTACCTTTAGTGAATTTAGATGGTGTTGTTCCAGTATCCCCATAAGAGAAACTAAATGGCACATCAACGTTAACTCCACCAACAGCATTAACAATTTGTTTCAATGAATTAAAATCAACTTTTACATAATAATCAATTGGTATATTCAAGAATTTCTCCGTTGTTGCAACAGAACTCTCTTCATTACCGATATTATATGCTGAATTAATTTTTTGAATCTTTCTCGTGTTATTGGTACTGCTCTTCCAGATCTGAGTCATAGAATCACGCGGTACAGACACCATCGTCGTCTTATTAGTCTTGGGATTGACTGTTACAACAATCATTGTATCTGAATTACCCCGATAATCCTTCTCCATATCTCTGACACCATCATCAGTTGTATCAACACCTAATAAGAGAATTGAAATGGGTTTCTTATTGTTGATTCTGGTCGAAACCTTTTTACCATCCAAAGCCTTATAAGTTTTGCCTAACGAATTCTGTGCTTGAGCATACAATCTAAATCCATATGCACCAGTCACAAAGATCATCACCAAGAATACTAAACCAATGATTTTAAGAAATGGACGCTTGATCTTACCACCATTGTTAGAGGCCAAGGCACTGTTACGTGATCTTTGTCGGCGCTCTCTAGACATATTGTTTTTATTGTTGTTATCCATAAATAAACTCCAATTAATTTGCTATCTACGTTTTAAAACAAATCTCTCTATATTATATAGTAGATAGAATGCAATTATACAGCTTAATACTAACGATTTAAAATTTTCTTTTATAAACTACATTCTTAAATTATAAATTTTTGAGACAATCTGTCAATTTTATCAAAGAAAATTTACATAAATATAACATCGGATATATTAAAAAAACTATCTCATTATTTAGAAGTTTTAATTATATATTTCATGTATAATCACTTTCGTAGGAGGATTTGAATATGTCAGATGCAAACAATGCGAAGACATTCAGATGGTGGAATATTGCTTTATTAGGGTTTACTACTGTTTGGGGTCTAAACAACGTTATTAATAACTTTGCCAACCAAGGTTTAGCTGTTGTAACATCATGGATTTTAATTATGGTTCTATACTTTGTTCCTTACACTTTAATGGTAGGACAATTAGGATCAGCTTTTCAAGAGGCCGGTGGGGGTGTAAGTTCCTGGGTTAAGATGCTTTCCAATAACAAACTAGCCTATTTTGCGGCTTGGACTTATTGGGTAGTTCACGTTCCATATTTAGCTCAAAAACCACAGGTCATTATGATCAGTCTTAGTTGGTTATTTAAGGGGAACGGTTCTTTCATTAAAACTGCTTCACCACTTGTTGTTCAGGGTGCTAGTTTGGTAATCTTTTTAGCTTTCGTTTGGTTAGCTAGTAAAGGTACAAAACTTTTAAATAATTTAGGTAGTATTGCTGGTATCGCAATGTTTACTATGTCAATGCTGTTTATTATCTTAGGAGTTAGCGCTCCATTTATCACTCATGTGCAAATTGCTACACCAAACATGACCGATATTCACACATATATACCGAAATTTGATTTTCAATATTTCACAACAATTTCAATGTTAGTCTTTGCTGTTGGTGGTTCCGAAAAGATCTCACCCTATGTTAATAAGACTAAAAATGCTTCAAAGGAATTTCCACTAGGTATGATTATCTTAGCCGTAATGGTAGCTGTTTCAGCCATTTTAGGGTCATTCGCTATTGGTATGATTGTTAATTCTAACCATATACCAGCCGATTTGATGGCTAATGGTGCTTATCAAGCTTTCCAATTCCTTGGTAACAGTTTCCATGTTGGTAATTTCTTCGTTTGGGCTTTTGCAATTACTAATACAATCGCTTCGGCTGCTGCTCTTGCCATTTCAATTGATGCTCCATTACGTATGCTTTTGGGCGATGCTGATAAAAAGTACATCCCTAAGGCACTTTCAAAGAAGAACAAACGTGGTGTTGCCATCAATGGTTACAAAATGACTGCTGCATTGGTCTCAGTTTTGATTGTGGTACCTGCTCTTGGTATCAATGGAATGAATGACCTCTATAACTGGTTATTGAATCTTAATTCAATCGTTATGCCAATGCGTTACCTCTGGGTATTCTTCGCATATATGCTATTAACGAAACACTTAGATGAATTTAAATCAGATTATATGTTTGTTAAAAACCGTTATGTTGGTTTTGGTTTTGGACTCTGGACTTTCTTCTTAACAGCCTTCGCATGTATCATGGGAATGGTTCCTAAGATGGATATGGCCAAAGATCCTTCATCATGGTGGTTCCAATTAGCTCTTAACATTATCACACCATTAGCTCTACTTGCTCTTGGTTTGATCTTGCCAGCTATTGCCAAACGTACTAATGATCCTGAATTAGATTAATTTTAAACTTACCTACTGCACAGGCAAGAATCGAGCAAATATTAATATAAAATGCCCCCAATTTCGCATTGCGAATTGGGGGCATTTTGCTATTAAATAGAAAAAATCATATTTGTTTCCGTCTTTATTCTGTCAATTTAAGATTAAAACAGCTATATCAAAAGCTAATTTCTAAGTTTAATTATTATCGGTTGAACTTGATGAATTACTTCCATTGGATGAGTTCGATGAATTATCAGAGTTAGTATCAGAGCCGGAATTTGTTCCAGAACTAGAATTGGAACCTGAATTAGAAGAACTAGAATTTGAACTCGAACTTGTTCCAGAGCTTGAATTAGAGCTATTCGAACTAGCTGTGCTAGATCCAGAACTGGAATTGCTTCCACTCGAACCGGTACTGCTATTAGAACTAGAACCACTCCCAGTAGCAATCTTCACATCAGGTACATTTCCACCATAACTTCTAATTTCATTCATGATGTCGACCAACTTTTGTTTTTGATCGGCTTTATCAGAATCATTATTCTTATAGGCATCCTTAACCTTCTGTAACTGTGAATTGTATTGTGGCATCAATTTATCAACCATTGACTGACGTTTTTGTGCCCGTTGAGTTTCAATGGCCTCTTTTTCAGCCTCATACTTAGCTACTTTCTTATTATCCTTCGCAGCCTGGAACATCGCCTGACTCATATTGAGATCCTTTTGTAATTGTAAAATCTGACGGTTAAAACGTGCTTTGGCACTTTGACGCTTCACATTTGCATTCAAATAACGTATCTTCTGCAACTCACTAAGTTTTTTATCGTATTGCGATTCTTTAGTAATCGGTGATTCATTATACTTATCAATTGCCTTTTGAACCTTATCTTCTCGTCTAAACTCTTCTTTCTTAGTCAAATGATAGATAATTCGGTAATCAAGATTATAAAGTCGATTAGTGTTCTTATTTTCTTGAGTAGTATTGTACTTCGAGAAATCAGTATCGATAATATCTTGGATACTTGGTTTGTTATTGCTAGTATTAACAGACAAATTACTACCGCTAACAGTCACCGTACTTGGTTTTTTGAAGTCCTTTTCCTTTTGCTTCATTTGGCCGACCATATACTCACCTTCAGCTTTGAAAGCTTGCATTGATAAAGTCTGCTCATTAGCCGTCAAACTACCTTCTTTTTTATCATCACCGGTCCAATTGGCAATCGTAAAATCAGGTGTCATCCCAACAAAATAAGCATCATAGTTATCATCGGTCGATCCAGTTTTACCAGCAGTGTACTTATAGTTATCTAAAGCTGCGGCTTTTCCTAAACCATCACTAATAACTGATTGCATAGTATTGATCATCATATAACTGGCGTTTTTGGTATAAACGTCTTTTTTCATATGAGTATTCTGATAAATATAACGATCGTTATCATTATCATAAATACTTGTCAGATTGCTGGGATGAATAAATTTCCCTCCACGTGAAAACGAACTATACGCTGAAGCCATTTCCGTCGTTGTTGCTCCATAGGTAAAGGAACCAATCGCTAAACGAGGATCGTCTCTTTGTGTATAATCAAGGCGCGCAAATTCCATTTTAACCAAATCATCATAGTATGTATGTTTGGTATCCTGAGCGGCCAATTTATAAGCCACTGTATTAATTGAGTTTTCCAAAGCATGACGAACCGTTGTACTACCTGTATAGCCGCTGTACCAGTTATGAATGATGGGATTACCAACTGCCGAATCAATCACACTACTTTGTGGTAAATATCCACGTTCAAAAGCAGGTGCATAGGCAACAATTGGCTTAGCTGTTGAACCTGGTTGGTGATAACCATTGATGGTTCGGTTGACTTGATCGTCCTGAGTTGTCCGCCCACCAATTACCGCAATCACATCGCCAGTTTTATTATCAATAACCGTACTTGACACCTGAGGTGTTAACTTGCCATTTTCAGTTCGACTTGTATAAGACTTGTACGTATTATTAACTAATTCTTCGATCTTATTTTGGACATCCATATCAATAGTGGTATGGATTGTATAACCACCGTCCATCAACTCACCATGAGCACGTTCAAACTCCTGTTGATAATGGGTATTGTAACTTTGACGCTCAGCATCACTTGTAAAATCATATTTCATCGTAAAGCCAGATGACTTCATCAATTCCTCAGTTGCATTATAAATGGCATAACTGAGAGCATAGTTATTAGAAACATCGTTATCATATTTCTTTTCGTTGATTTTCAAACCAAGTGGTCGCTCCCGAGCAGCCAAATATGTCCGTTTGGAAATTAAACCACGTTGATGAAAGATATATAAAATCATATTTCTTCGTTTTACTGCTCGTGCTGGATTAGCTACAGGATCATAGTAGGTAGGGTTATTAGGCAGTCCCACTAGCATTGCTAATTTATCGATTGACAGATCCTTTTGATTTTGAGAAAAGAAATAGTCCGCCGCCGCACTGAAACCATAGGAACCATGACCCATATAAACATTGTTGATATAAAATTCAAGAATTTGATGTTTAGTAAATTTTTTCTCTAACTGTTGGGCAATCACCATTTCCTTGAGTTTCCGATTCATATTCTGTGATTGATCTTGCAGAATAACGTTCTTAACCAGTTGTTGAGTCAAAGTTGATCCACCTTCGGTACGTCGATGCATTAATTTGGAGCCAATAGAACGTAAAATTCCATACATATCGACACCGTGATGAATGTAAAAACGTTGATCTTCAACTGCCACTAATCCCTTACTTATTTGAGGATTGATATTATCAAAAGTTGTATAATCTGAACTCGATTGGGCCAACTTCTTAATTTCTTTGCCATTACGATCATAAACCACGGTTGAGTTTCGGGGATGAAAGTCTGATTTCTTCAAACCCTCACTGTATGAATAGCCATCAGCTACTGTATTTTTAATATCATAACCATACTTCCACCAAAAAGCTCCTACGCTAAGGACGATTAATAAGACTAGGGTCAACAAGACCCAGGGCCATTTTTTTCTTTTTTTAATTAACTTATGTTCCAATTTTTTCTTACGCATATTAGCCCCTAATTAACATAGAATGTTATTCCGGAAGAGATTTGTGACATCAAATTAGACAAGTCTGACGAACTAATTTGCATACCATTGTTATAACTAGTTCCGCCTGCATAGATAAAGCCAAGGCTTGAACCATCATTAAAGTAAATTGATCTAGTTAAAGCTGAATTATTTTTAAACCAGAAAACTGGCGTTGCTGAATTAAAATTAGCCGTTGAATTATCTGGGCTAGAAACATTTAAGGAACTGAGTTCACTAGTACTGGCGTTGGAAACATATTGTCCAAAGTTACTATTACTACTGTCAGTAATAATAGCATCTGAACTCCCTGCATTAACGATCTTCTTAATCGTGTACTTACCGGAACTTACTTGTGAACTGCTGACACTGATATAACCATCTTCGGCGACATAACTACCACCACTTCTAGTCATCAGAGCCAAATTGTTTTTACTAGAATCATAGTAAAGTACATATTTACCTGTAACACCTGCTTGACTGAGTACATCTGAGGTATCACCCGAGAAATTTAAACTTGAAACAATATCAACATTTGCGGGTGTATATTTTTGTGTTAATGGCGAATTGCGCAGAGTTGCTAATTCTTCTTTAACTGCAGCGACCCGCGAGCTTTCCCCTTTGTTATTGGCAAAATATTGGTCCATTTTAGAAACAGCTTCACTCCACCGTTTTTTAACCGTTTTATTTTTAATCAATTTATAATAGGTATTAACCATTGAAATCTTTTTAAAACTCAAACTAGCATTATCATCATTAAACCCGTTCCAAGTTTTATCCAAATATTTATCCGCATCTTGAGTCTGCTCATACCATATTTGAATCGTATCCAACTGATTACGTTGTTTCTGATACACATCCTGATTTTTTTCTTTCAGCAGTGTCTTATCAAGCTCATTGATCTTATCACTGGTAACGTCGTCTCGATAATTATTCTTGCCATCATAAAGTTCACTGACCCCTTTGGTCCGATTCTTCCGGGCCTGAATATAATCTTCCAATTGTCGATATTTTTTAACATTACTTGAAGTGATCACATAACCATCACTTACTTTGATAACACCACCAATAAAATCGAGTGATTTGTAGTTCAAATCTGTCTTAAGAACTTCCAATTCCTTATCTTGATACTGACTAGATATTTTCGAAGTTACGACTGCATTGACAACACCACGGGAAAGCATCAGAAAAAAGATGATGGCGGTGATTATTCCGACAACACCTGCACCTAATAACAAATAGTGCTCTGATTTCGTACTACTCTTTAAATCTTTCTTATCTTTCATTATTTTCCCCAAATATCTAGTTCATCTTGTTATTATATATAGTAAATTATCCTGCAAATAAAGGGTGGAAATTTTGAAAAAATTAAACAAAAAATATATTAAATGGATCGTCATTCTACTCTTATTAATAATGATTATTCTCGCCTATGCTTTTAATCTAGGAAAAATTAAAGATAAAACTATCAATGGGATTTCCCAAATCACGATTCCTTTTTCTTTAATTGTTAATCCCAAAAATATTGATGAAGATATTGCTCCTAAAGCCGTCGACATCAATGATGGCGATATGACTAAAGAAAAGCAGCAAGCTATCAATTTGGTTAGTACGATTAATGATGACTATGATAATACGAAGGAACTGTCCTTTTTGTCCAATGACCAAGAGAAATCTTTACTGAATAAGGTCAACAAAGAACCACATCGTTATATCGCCAAAATGACCCTACTTAATTTCGGAAAAGATATCCATGGCAAGTACATCACGGTTAGTTGTAATCGTTACGATGATACCAAAACTATCGTTAGTTATCGCTATCGTCTCTATTACAAGGGAGACTCAATCCGCTCAGCTAAATATCTCAATACCAAGTCGAATAAGTATCCACCTCGATTTGTCATTGATGGAATTGTCATGGGTAATGCAGGTAACGACCAAGCAAAGGCTTTTATGCAACGTTTAAAAACCGCTATTATCAATTCTAATTTGACCGCTACCAATGCCAATCTCCCCGGAAACTTTAACCAAATTTCAATTAACCTGGGGCTTAACCCTGACAAGAGTAATATCGGTCTTTACAATTTAGCTAAAAACTCAAATTCTCGAGTCAGTAATTCTAGTATCATCGGTTATCAGATATCGGACGTGCCACGTTATACCCGAGTTTATGTTAAACAATTGAGTAAAGATAATACCTATTACTACACTTTAACTTATAGTCGTAACAGTGGTCGATTTATTAACTTTCAAAAAGGTATCGTCGCTACAGATAATAAGAATTAACAGTATTTTTACTATAAAAAGAGTCCTGAAATTTAATTTTCAGGACTCTTTTCGTTGTTAAATTTAATTTTTGCTTTTATTATTTACCAAAATATCATCAATAATATTCTGCAATGACTCTTGGGCCATACTCTCTTCAGCATCAGCTTGGATTTTTTGATAAACCTTAGTCAATGTCTGTTGAATATTGCCACCAACAATACATTGAGGATTAGTTTTTTCATCAACATGTAATAAGTTTTGATTGTCTTCCATTGCTTGATAAACGTCCAATAGACTAATTTCACTTGCTGGACGGCTTAATCCTGGTGCGACAACTCCTGGTTGACTGACCAATAACCCAGCTTTCTTTAAACGTGACATCATTCGTCTGACTAAACTAGGATTTGATTCAATACTACTAGCAATGGCAGCGCTAGAAAGATCGCCGTCTTTACAAATATCAACATAGGCTAAGATATGCACGCCATCACTTAATTTATTGGAAAATTTCATAGTCTAACCTCCTCCTAATGAACATCATCTATTATAGCAAATGGTGGCAATTACTCGGCAATCTTTTGAATAGCCTGTGAAAGGTCTGTTAATTGGTGTCCTAAGACATCTGGTAGATCAGATGTTTCTTCACTAAGTTGACCTTGGCGAATCAAATCCTGAATACCTACTATAATACCAACAGTTGCTTCATCCATGCCGGCGGCCTCTAAGGCTTTACCATAATCAGCTTCACTTAATGATACTTCTTTAAAATCGTCCTTAATTGCCGTAGCTAAATCATGATAAGTTCTACTATTACCGGCAAATTCGTAAACATCTTTCGGATCAGTAGTTGCTAAAACTTTCGCAGCTGCTTCTGAATATTCACTTTCCAAAGCCCAGCCAGCTTTACCCTCACCTGCTGCATAAACAAAGTCTTGACCATTAACGGCGGCCCTTAAAGATGCTGCTTCATTTTCAAGATACCAATTATTTCGTAAGAATGAGTGCTTCAAATCGGATTCAATAATGAATTTCTCAGTTGCTTTGTGATCTGATGCCAATGGAGCTGTGGCAATATCAGCATGTGGAAAACTTGTATAAGCAATATATTCTATGCCAGCATTCTTAGCTGCTGTGACTAGATTCTCATGTTGTGTCAAGCGAGCTACTGGACCACCTGGTTGTGATGAAACGAATAATAACTTATCCACACCTTTTAGTGATTCTGTCAATTGTTCAACATTGGTATAATCTCCAGAACGGACTGTAACACCCGTTGGCACCATCTTTTCAGCCTTAGCAGTATTACGTGCCAATCCGGTCACATCAGTTGCCGGTACCAATTTAACTAATTCTTTAAGTGCATTACTACCAAAATGTCCTGTTATACCTGTTACCGCATATTTTGTCATTATAAATATCCCTCTTTCAATTAGATGTTACTTTATTATTAACTTGTTACAAATATAATAACACCATTTATTTTAAAAACAAGTATTTAGTTTAGAGACAAAAAAAGCCACTAAGGATTTTTCCCTAGTGGCTGTAAATTTCTTATTTAATTGTGTTCTAAGCTTTCCAAACATCATTAACTTCAATAGTTTGTTCTCTATCAGGACCAACTGAAACTGTAGCATATTCAACGCCAAGTTGTGCCTTGATAAAGTCCAAGTAATCTCTAGCTTGTTGTGGAAGGTCATTCAAGCTCTTAGCTTGAGTCATATCTTCATTCCAACCAGCAAAAGTTTTGTAAACTGGTTTACATTTAGCTAATACATTCAAGTTAGCTGGATATTCATCGATGATCTTACCGTTCAAATCATAGCCTGTGCAGACTTTGATTTCTTTAAGACCAGTTAGAACATCTAAACAGTTAAGTGACAAGTGAGTAACACCTGAGACGTTACATGAATGTTTTAGTACAACTAGATCTAACCAACCAACACGACGAGGACGGTGAGTAACTGTTCCATATTCATGACCAGCCTCACGTAAGAAGTCACCAATATCGTTTAATTGCTCAGTTGGGAATGGACCAGCACCAACACGGGATGTATAAGCTTTAACAACTCCGATAACGTGGTCGATCAATGGAGCACCAACACCGGCACCAGTTGTTACACCACCAGCAGGATTTGATGAAGTTACATAAGGATAAGTACCATGGTCAATATCGAGCATGATTCCTTGAGCACCTTCAAATAGAACATTTTTACCATTCTTTAATTCACGGTTCAAATATGCAGATGTATCAATAACACGGTTCTTTAAGTCTTGACCCAATTGATAGTATTTTTCAAAAATATCATCAAAGTTCATTGGTTCAACACCGTAGATCTTGGTAAATAATTCATTCTTTTGCTTAAGGTTTTCTGTCAAAAGTTCTTTGAACAAATCTTTATCAAGAATATCAGCCATTCTGATACCAACACGTGAAGCTTTGTCAGTATAAGCTGGTCCAATACCACGGTTAGTTGTACCAACTTTAGCATCACCTTTAGCGGCTTCTTGAAGTTTATCTAATTCGATATGGTATGGAAGAATCAACTGTGCACGGTTAGAAATCTTCAAGTTAGTTGTATCAACGCCTTGATCATGCAAACGTCCCAATTCTTCTTGAAGAGATTCGAGGTTTAAAACAACCCCATTACCAATAACACTAGTTTTATCTGAATACAAAATTCCTGATGGGACTGATCTCAATTTGTAAACGTGATTATCAATGTTTAGAGTGTGTCCAGCATTATCTCCACCTTGGTAACGTGCAATAATGTTAGCTTCACCACTGAAATAATCGGTAATCTTACCTTTACCTTCATCGCCCCATTGGGTACCTACTACAACAACTGTTGTCATATTTCTTCTACACCTACACTATTTAATTTTCTGGAATATTCGCTATCGATGAAAACTTATTATAAGATTTCACGAACAATAACTTGGCCGTCCCACGAGGACCTGAACGGTTTTTACTGATGATGACTTCTACCTCACCAACATCCTGATCTTCTGGCTCTCCTTGGTCGTTGTTATCGCCATCACCATCTTCATCACGATAATAATCATCACGATAAAGGAAAGCTACGATATCCGCATCCTGTTCAATTGAACCAGATTCACGGATATCTGACAACATTGGTCGTTTATCTTGACGTGCCTCAACACCACGGGAAAGCTGTGATAACGCGATTATCGGACAATGAAGTTCTTTCGCTAATTTTTTCAAATTACGAGAAATAACTGAAACTTCTTGTTGTCTATTTTCTTGACCAGTACCTTCGATCAATTGAAGATAATCGATGATAACTAGATCCAAATGTCCGCTCTCTTTTAATAGACGACGACATTTTGATCTGATTTCAGCCATTTTAATACCAGGGGTATCGTCGATATAGACGTTTGTTCTAGACAAGCTACCCATGGCAACGACTAAACTATTCCACTGATTCTCATCTAACTTACCAGTTCTAAGTGAATTGGCATCAATACTACCTTCTGAACAAAGCATCCGGTTAACCAATGATTCAGCACCCATTTCCAAAGAGAAAATGGCTACGGTCGCATTAGATTTAGTCGCAGCGTTCTGAGCTAAGTTCAAAGCAAAGGCAGTTTTACCAACACCAGGACGAGCAGCCAAAATAACTAATTCATCTTTGTGCAAACCAGTCGTCATATCATCAAGATCTTTGTAGCCAGTTGAAAGCCCAGTAACATCACTATCCTGATCATAAAGTTTATCGATTTCTTCAAAAGACGACTTAACAACATCAGATATCCGTCTGAATCCCTTATGATTTCGGTTTTCAGAGACATCCATAATCTCTTTCTCAGACATATCGATAATGCTATCAACATCATCATCTTCTTCAAAACTCCGTGTTACGATCCCAGTTGCAGCATTGATCAAACGTCTCAAAGTTGACTTATTCTTAACAATTTTAGCGTAATAAGTGGTATTAGCAGCCGTTGGAACAGCACTAGCCAATTCGGCTAAATAACTAACTCCACCAATATCTTCAATTTGATTAGCTCGATCAAGTTCATTTTGAACTGTCACGACATCAACTGGTTCTTCTTCATCGTTCAAATTCATCATTGCTTGGAAAACTAATTGATTGGCATGTTGATAAAAATCATCAGCATCAACGTATTCCATTGCTTCAATTAAAGCATCTTGACTAAGAAAAACCGCTCCTAATACGGCTTGCTCAGCATCCTTATCATTGGGCGGTATTCTTGAAGTTATATCGTTATTCATTTATATCCTACTTCTTTTCAGCAACGTGGACCCGAATGGTAGCCTCTACACCTTCGAATAACTTAACAGGAACGTTAATATATCCAAGTGCTTTAACACCATCAGAAAGCACCATTTTATGCTTATCGACTTTGATTTCATATTGCTTGTTAAGTTCTTCAGCAATCTTTTTAGTAGTAACTGAACCGAAAAGACGACCGTCAGTTCCAGCTTTAGCAGAAATTTCAACAACTGTTTTGTCATCTTCAATTTCTGTCTTTAAAACCTTAGCTTCTTCTTTTTCAGCTTCATAATCTTTAGCTTCACGATTTTGTTCAGCGTTAAGCTTAGCAATATTAGCTTTAGTTGCCTCAATAGCTTGCTTATTCTTAATTAAAAAGTTTTGAGCAAATCCGGCAGCAACGTTCTTAACCTCACCTTTTTTACCTTTACCTCTTACATCTTCTAGGAAAATAACTTTCATAATCTAATGATCCTCCTCTTAGCTCTTCTTATTAGAATCCGTCAAAACACCAACTAATTGATTTTTGACATCCTCAACCGTTGAATCAGAAATTTGAGTTGCAGCGTCAGACAAATGTCCACCACCACCAAGTTTCTCCATAATGACTTGAACATTAACATTCCCCAAACTACGTGCCGAAATTCCCACACGACCATCTGGACGTTTGCTAATAACAAATGATGCTTCAACATTATCTAATGATAACAATGTATCGGCTGCTTGAGCAACAATAACTGGATCGTATGTCTTATCTTCTTCACCAAAACAAACGGCCATGTCGCTGTGAACCATAGTAATCGTTTCAATCAAATGACTCTTTTGAATAAATGAATCAATATTTTCTTTCAAGACATTTTGGATAACCGCCTCGTCAGCACCTACTGAACGTAAATAACTAGCTGCATCAAAGGTTCTTGTACCAGTTCTAAGTGAGAATGACTTCGTATCGACTGTAATACCGGCTAATAAAGCCGTAGCTTCGATCTTCTCGATAGCCTTCTTGTTCTTAGGTTGATACTCTAACATTTCTGTGATCAATTCACTAGTAGACGATGCATATGGCTCAATATAAATCAGCATTGGATTTTCTGGGAATTCCTCGCCACGTCTATGGTGATCAATCACAACCACTTTATTATTATCACCCTTAAATAAATCAGGATTGATAGAAATACTTTGTTTTGAATGATCAACCATCACAATTAAAGTTCTCGGTGTCTTGATTGCTTCAGATACTTCGGGTGAAATAATATCCTTTTTAATATCTGGATCTTCATCGATCATACCCAACAAACGACTAACATCAGAATGTAAAGTACTAGGATTGATCACGATCTTACATGGAGTATTATTCATCATAGCAATACGTCTAATACCTAAAGATGATCCTAGAACATCCATATCAGGATGTGAATGGCCCATAACGATTACTTGATCACTATCTTTCAATAATTCCTGGAGAGCCTCACTGATCATTCTGGCACGAACCCGAGTCCGCTTCTCCATCGGATCAGTATTACCGCCGTAGAAACGAGCTTTTTCACCAATTTCTTTAACGACAACTTGATCACCACCACGACCTAACGCCAAGTTAAGGTTTTTCTGTGCTTCATCATTTAACTTATGCAAGTCATCAATTCCGTAAGAAAAGCCCATACTCAAAGTCAACGGAACATTTTGTTGGGAAGTATATTCACGAATGACATCCAAAATTTTAAAGCCATTCTTTTCCATATCAAAAATTCGTCCCGTATAAGCCATGATGAAGAAATGATCATCATCAGTTCGCTTCAAGAACATTTGTTGCTCTGAAGCCCAATTGGACAATTCATTGGTTATATAATTGTCCAAATTAGAAATATCTCGATCACTCATTGATTGAGTAATTTCGGCATAATTGTCCAAATATACTTGTCCAATGACCGAACGATTATCTTCATACCTTTTTTCAATTTTAGAATAATGTGTAATGTCCAATAGATAGATAACCTTTAATTCTGTTTGTACTTGAACTAAGTAATATTTATTATCTATTTGAATTGTTTGGTTACCAGCATGTTTTTCATCATCAATTAAACTAGAAAGTTCAGATGAGATGTCTCCGACATTCATACTATTAGATGGATTAAATCCCGTTTCTTCAACAAAATAAGGATTTACCCATTGGATATGTTTCTCAGTATCATACAAAAGTATTCCTAATGGATACTCAACGAAACTGTTGTCCGTTCCCCGATCAATTCGATATTGTAAATTATTAGTATATTTCCCGGCTTTCTCGCCCAATAGCAAGAATAGATATACAAATAAAATCAATGAAATTATTATTAGTATTGCTTGAATGTATCCGGCTACGGAGCCATGAATCAAGCCTACTATCAATATCGATAATAACATTACAATCAAAGAGACCGCCGTTAGTTGAGTTGAATGATCAACTCGTGAAAGGAAGAATTTCAGATTTGATTTTATCTTTTTCATATTAGTCCCCTCTTAGATATACCCCTTAATTTTATCACAGCCGACTTCTTCTTTCTTCATATATATAATATTGAAATTTTCAGAAAAAGGAACTTTTGACAGCGGTAACAAAAATATAACTCTAACGATTAAAAAACACCAATATTATTCACTTAGAATTGAATTAAAAATCAGAATCAAAAACCTAGAACAAAAATATACCCACATCAACTGTCCTAAAAGTAGTCTAACCAGTTGATGTGGATATTTAAATCTTTAGAATTAGATGGTTGGTACAAAAATTTTATTTTCAGTAATTTTTTAATCGATTAAACATCATTTTGTACTACCTTAATATTGCCTTTTTCATAAAAATACATTACTGGACAAAAAATTATCATAAAGATAAATGATCCAATCATCGTTTTTAAATCCATTATTTTTGAAAAGAAATTAGCCCCTTCTAAGGTAAATAGTGTTCCCAAAATCCAATATAGAATAAAGATAATTGGAGCAATTCTTAGCCATTTATGCTTTAATCGTTTTTCCACAATCCTTTTATCATCAGCTACTACTTCCTGCGTAGTTACTCCTCTTTTTTTCAAAACTATTGTTGTAAATCCACCCATTATTAGCAAAATCGCAATAAATTGAATCATCGTGACTAGATACAGAAGGGTTTCAAAATCAGTAATTGTAACTAGGGATGTGTACAAATATAAACTACCGTTAAATACCAGTTCAAAAATAAACGTTATAATCAATGCTTTAACTGATACTTCTCCTATTTCAGCTTTTACATGTTCATCAATCGTTCCAGGTACGCCAAAAAACCATTTTATGATTCGATCACTCATTTTCATCTTTTTTCCTCCAGAATAACGTATTTAAATCCGTTTCTAAACTCCAAGCAATCTTCAAACAAAGATCTAGGGATGGATTATACTTATTATTTTCAATTAAATTGATTGTCTGTCGTGCAACACCTACCTGATTAGCCAGTGCCATTTGTGATAATTTTTTTTTGCGACGATACTCACAGACTTGATTCATGATTGATCTATCATCCCTTTAATGTCATATATATATTACACATTAACTTTAATTCTATTCGTATTTAATGTCAAATATATATGACATTTTAAACGTTTTTAGAAAGCGGTACCATTCATAAGCATTTTTAATATTAAAACATATGGAAAAGCTGTTTCTTACTTTAACCTATCTAAATGGGCATACTAAAAATATCCGTTTCAACTGACCCATAATACTCAGTCAAAACAGATATTTAATATTTCCTAGTATCCGAATAATGCACTCTAAACGGCAAAGCCATTTAGAGTGCATAAAAAAAAGACCACCTGAATGTGATCTTTTTAAATTACAAAATTAGTCTTCTGCAACGAATGGTAATAGAGCCATGATTCTTGAACGCTTGATAGCAATAGTTAGCTTACGTTGGTTCTTAGCACTTGTACCTGTAACACGTCTAGGAAGGATCTTACCACGTTCTGAGATAAATCTCTTTAGTAGTTCTGTATCCTTGTAGTCGATGTATTCGATATGATTAGCAGCGATGAAGTCAACTTTACGTCTTCTACGTCCGCCTCTTCTTTGTTGGGCCATTATATTAATTGCTCCCTTCTATATTAAAATGGTAAATCATCATCAGATATGTCAATCGGTTTACTGTTATCAGCAAAAGGATCTGTCATATTGTTGTTAGAATTGTTAGATTGATTGTTGTTATTATTATTGTTGTTACTGTTAGAACTAGTACTTGAACTGTTATTACTGTTGTTGTAATTACTACTGTTACCACTACCAGCATTGCTGCTGTTATTGTAACTGTTGTTATTACTATTATTGTTTCCGTAAGAAGACGGACTTGATTGGTTTGAATTATTATAGCTAGGTGCTTGATTAGAGTTGTTACTACCTTCAGAACCTCTTCTTTCACTTTCAGCACGAGATTCAAGCAGTGAGAAATTCTCAACAACTACATCTGTTCTGTAGACTCTTTGACCTTGTTGGTTATCATATGAACTTGTCTGAATACGTCCATCGATTCCTACAAGAGAACCTTTTTTAGTGAAATTAGCAAAGTTCTCGGCAGCTTTTCTCCAAATAGTACAACCGATAAAATCGGCATCACGATCTCCTTGAGAATTAGTGAATTGTCTGTTTACAGCAACTGTAAAACTGGCAACCGCTGCTCCGTTAGAAGTATATCTCAATTCAGGATCACGTGTCAGGCGTCCAACTAGAACTACTCGATTAATCATTTATCTGCCTCCTTAAATTGTTTCACGTGAAACAAAACTAGTTTTCGCGTCTAATGATCATGTGACGAAGAATGTTATCGTCGATCTTTGAAAGACGGTCAAATTCGTTAATTGCATCATCGTTATCAGATTCAGCATTTACAATATGGTAAATACCTTCTTTGTAATTAGCGATTTCATATGCTAAACGTTTCTTTTCCCAGTCTTTTGAGTCGATTACTTTGGCGCCGTTGTCAGTAAGAATCTTATCGTAACGATCGATCAATACCTTCTTTGCGTCTTCTTCCATATCAGGTTTAATGATATATGTGATTTCGTAATGTGCTTCAGCCATGGACTGTACACCTCCTTATGGTCTAATGGTTCCAATTGAGGAACAAGGAGCATAAATTAACTACATTTTTATACTCACGGCTTATTAGTTTATCATAATTTCCTACCAATTACTAGAACTATCCAAAATAAAAATCGTTTCTGCCTGACACGCATCCCTTTTGGGGTACATATCAAAATACGCAGAAACGATTATTTTTTAATTATTATCTGTTTTATTTGCTTCAGAATCTGAATCTGGTGTTGATTCAGTTGAATTTTCATCAGTTGAATCTTCGGTTTCATCTTCAGCAATTTTAGTCATTGTCGAAACGATTGATTTATCATCAACCTTGATTAATCTAACACCCAGAGTAGCACGACCAGTTTGCGATACACTTTCGACATCGAAACGAATCATGACACCCTTATTGGTAATTAACATGATATCTTCTTTACCATCAACAACTGTTAATCCGGCAATAGGTCCGTTCTTTTCAGTAACGTTGGCAGTTTTGATACCTTTACCACCACGACCCTTAACTGGATATTCGCTGACTGAAGTTCTCTTACCATAACCATTTTCGGAAATAGTTAGAATTTCTTGATCAGCTTTGGCAATTGATGAACCAATAACGTAATCTTCCTCACGGAGTTTGATACCACGAACACCAGAAGCAGTTCTACCCATTGGACGAACATCACTTTCTTTAAATGTTACGGCATAACCTTTATGAGTACCGATTATAATAACTTTTTCACCGTCAGTTAAGAAGACATTATTAAGTTCGTCTTCATCCTTCAAAGTAATGGCACGCAAACCAGAATGTCTGATATTAGCAAAGTCATTTACCGGTGTACGCTTAACAGTTCCGTACTTAGTTACAAAGAATAAGAATGAATTGTCACGGTCAACATCACGATCGACATTGATGACTGTTTCAATCTTTTCACCCTTCTCAATGTTTAGAAGGTTGATAACAGGGATTCCTTTGGCTGTACGGCCATATTCAGGGACCTCGTACCCTTTGATACGATAAACCTTACCCGCGTTGGTAAAGAACAAGAGGCGGTCATGTGTCGATGTATAAATCATTTGTTCAATGAAATCATCATCATGAATCCCCATTCCTTGAACACCACGGCCACCACGATTTTGAACACGGAATTCATCAGCAGATAAACGTTTGATATAACCATTATGTGTCAAAACAATCAAGATATTCTCTTCTTCAATTAGATCTTCATCTTCGATGTTAGCAACTTCACTAGCACGAATTTCAGTTCTTCTTGGATCACCGAATTTTTCTTGAATTTCTAGCAATTCATCATAAATAATTTTGTCGACACGTTCAGGTTTAGCCAAGATATCTTCAAAGTCAGCAATTTTTACTAATAGATCTTGATATTCAGCTTCAACCTTATCACGTTCCAAACCAGTCAAACGAACCAAACGCATATCAAGGATAGCTTGTGATTGTTTGTCAGATAGTTTATAGCTATCCATCAAAGTTTGTTTAGCAATCGCTGAAGTTTGTGATCCACGGATGATCTTGATAATCTCATCAATATGATCCAAGGCAATTCTCAATCCTTCAAGGATATGTGCCCGAGCCTTAGCACGTTTTAATTCAAATTCAGTTCTTCGTCTGATAACAACTTCTTGATGCTTCAAGTATTCCACTAAGACGCCTTTAAGAGTAAAGACCTTTGGTGTTTTACCAACGATAGCAACCATGTTGATACCATATGAAATTTGTAATTGAGTTAATTTGTAAAGGTTATTTAAGAGAACAGAAGCACTCATATCACGACGAAGATCAATTACGATCCGCATACCTTCACGGTCAGATTCATCGTTCAAATCAGTAATACCTTCAAGCTTCTTTTCACGAGCCAATTCAGCAATTCTTTCAACAAGACGAGCTTTATTGACCATGTATGGAAGTTCCGTCACGATAATCTGTTCGGCTCCACTCTTCTTAGTAACAACATCTACTTTGGCACGAAGAATGATAGTTCCTTTACCAGTTTCATATGCCTTTCTGATACCAGAACGGCCCATGATAATTCCGCCAGTTGGGAAATCAGGTCCAGGAATAACCTTCATCAAATCAGCCACAGTTGCTTCCTTATTTCTCATCAAAATATGGAGTGCATCAATAACTTCTTTTAGATTATGTGATGGAATATTGGTTGTCATACCAACGGCAATACCAGTTGCTCCATTAACCAAAAGGTTAGGGAATCTAGCTGGCAAAACCATTGGTTCTTTTTCTTCACCATCGTAGTTAGGAACAAGGTCAACAGTATCTTTGTTGATATCTCGCAACATTTCAACTGCCATCTTACTCATTCTAGCTTCGGTATAACGCATCGCAGCAGGTGGATCACCATCGATTGAACCAAAGTTACCATGTCCATCAACTAACGGATAACGATAACTGAAGTCCTGCGCCATTCTAACCATTGATTCATAAATAGCCGAATCCCCATGGGGGTGATATTTACCCATGATATCCCCAACAAAACGGGCACTCTTCTTGTATGGCTTGTCAGGTGTAACACCCAACTCATTCATACCATAAAGAATACGGCGATGAACTGGTTTGAGACCATCACGAACATCAGGTAACGCACGTGACACGATAACACTAGCAGCGTAGTCTACGAAGGAATTCTTCATGACTTCTGTCAAATTAACATTTTCTATTCTATGATCTGCCATTAAATTGCCATCCTCCCTAGTAATCTACTTCTGCATAACGTGCATTTGCTTCAATGAATTCACGTCTAGGTTCAACTTTGTCACCCATTAACATCGAGAAAACATCATTTGCTTCAATAGCATCATCGAGATGAACCCGATCCAATCTTCTCTTTTCAGGATCCATTGTTGTTTCCCATAATTGATCTGCATCCATTTCACCAAGACCCTTATAACGTTGAATCTTTGGTTCTGGTTTTGGTGGTAATTGATCAACAAATTCATCTTTTTCCTTATCAGTATCAAAGTACTGCATCATCTTACCTTGGCGAACTTGATACAAAGGTGGCTTAGCAATATATACATAGCCCGCATCAACGATGGGACGCATATATCTGTAAAGCAATGTCAAAAGCAATGTTCGAATATGAGCACCATCGACATCGGCATCGGTCATGATAATAACTTTATGATATCTAGCTTTAGAAATATCAAAGTCCTCACCAAAACCTGTTCCCATAGCTGTAAATAAAGTTCTAATTTCTTCATTAGCTAAAATCTTGTCCATTGAAGCTTTTTCAACGTTCAAAATTTTACCTCTAATAGGCAAAATAGCTTGAGTCAAACGGGAACGACCAGTCTTTGCAGAACCACCGGCTGAATCACCCTCGACGATAAAGATTTCAGAAATTGCAGGATCTTTACTAGCATTATCAGCTAATTTACCTGGTAAATTACTAATTTCCAATCCATTTTGTTTTCTAGTAACTTCACGAGCACGTTTAGCAGCTAATCGTGCCTTAGTTGCTAATGAACCTTTATCAACGATTTTTTTAGCAACGTCAGGATTTTCCATCAAAAATTTATTGAAATGTTCACTAAATAATCGATCAGTTATTGTTCTGGCATCACTGTTACCAAGTTTTGTCTTAGTTTGACCTTCAAATTGTGGATCAGGATGTTTGATAGAAACAACAGCTGTCATTCCTTCACGAACATCTTCACCTGATAATTTTTCAGTATCTTTTAATAGTTTGTTTTTATGAGCATAATCATTAATAACACGTGTCAAAGCCGTCTTGAAACCAACTTCGTGAGTACCACCTTCATAGGTGTGAATGTTATTAGCAAAAGTCATCAAATTAGTATGATATTCGTCAGTATATTGTAGAGAAACTTCAACGGTAATACCGTCTTGGAAACCTTCAAGATAAATTGGTTCTGCAAATAGAACTTCTTTATTCTTATCCAAATACTCAACATAACTCTTAATTCCACCTTCATAGTGGAACACTAATTTTTCAGCTGTTTCAGCTCTTTTATCAGTAAATGTAAGTTTTAAACCTTTATTTAGGAAAGCTAGTTCACGAATTCTAGTAGTTAAAACTTTGTCATCGTAAACCGTCGTTTCAGTAAAGATATCTGGATCTGGAACAAAATGAACTCGAGTTCCATGTTCATATTCACCAGCTTCACCGATCACGTGCATAGCAGTGTTAACCTTGCCACGTTTAAAATCGATGCCATATCTCTTACCACTACGAACAACTTCAACATCTAGTTCGCTACTCAAGGCGTTAACAACTGAAGCACCAACACCATGGAGTCCACCAGATACCTTATATCCGCCACCACCGAATTTACCTCCGGCGTGCAAAATTGTATAAACTGTTTCAAGCGCAGGTTTACCAGTCTTCTTTTGAATATCGACCGGAATACCACGTCCATCATCAGTAACAGTAATGGAGTTATCTGGTTCAACAGTAACTTCGATCTTTGTAGCGAAACCAGCCAAAGCTTCATCAATACCATTATCAATAATTTCCCAAACAAGGTGATGTAAACCTTGTTTACTAGTAGAACCGATATACATACCGGGACGTTTACGAACAGCCTCTAGTCCTTCAAGAACTTGAATTTGACTAGCGTCGTATTCTTCGACTTGCTCTTCTCTTTTATCTAGCTCAGCTTTTCTGTCTTCAGCCATTAAATCTCCTCCTGTTGAACTTTGCCATTATTTATAATTAAGATATTAGGATTTTTAACTAATTCAGGATCTACATCGTCAATTGACGTTGTCGTAATAAAAGTTTGAATACCGCCCTTGATCGATGACAATAAATGGGTCTGTCTTTTATGGTCAAGCTCTGATAGAACATCGTCCAATAGTAAAATAGGATAATCTCCAACCTGATCTTTAATTAATTCAACTTCTGCCAGTTTTAAACTCAAAGCAACCGACCGTTGCTGCCCTTGTGATCCAAAATCTTGAACATTCTTATCATTAACCAAAAATTTAATATCATCACGATGTGGTCCAAAGAGGGTCACACCACGCTGAATTTCTTTTTGAGTATTCTTGGTGAAATTTTCTTTGAAAATATCATAGATGTTTTCAAGTGTTTTTCCTTCGGTCTTGAAAAATGTATTGTAAACAATTTCCAGTTTTTCATTACCTTCTGTAATGTTTTCATGAATACTTTCAATATGGTTTTGCAGTTTTTTTAGAAACTGTAAGCGCGAAAAAACAACTTCCGCACAAAACGCTGAAAACTGATCTGATAGAACATCCAAATAAATCATATCGGTAGCTTGGCGGTGCTGAAGTTTTTTTAAGTATGCATTGCGTTGTTTTAATACTGATCGAAACTGACTCATTGTCTTCAAATATTGAGAAGACATTTGACCAAATTCCATATCAATGAACTTGCGACGAATCCCAGGATTTCCTTTCACGATTGAAAGATCCTCTGGCGAAAAAAGAACAACATTTAAATTACCAATATAACTGGATAATTTACGTTGTTCTAAATTATTCAATTTAGCCTTTTTACCAGATTTACTGATTATCAAATCTAACTTCAAATGACTGGAATTATCTTTGATCACAGTGCCGGAGATTCTTGCAAAATCACTACCCCATCTAATTAGATCCTTGTCATTTGATGTTCGATGACTTCTCGTTAAAGCTAAAAAATACATAGCTTCTAATAAATTAGTCTTGCCTTGAGCATTCTCACCCAAAAAGACGTTAATATTCGGTGAAAAATCGACTTGTAAGGATTCATAGTTGCGGTAATTCTTAAGGTTAAGTTCTTTTACAAACATTTATTCGATTTCAAACGTTTGATCACCAACGGCAACTACATCACCAGAACGAAGTTTCTTACCACGACGATCTTCAGGACTGCCATTAAGTAGCACTGAATTTTCTCGTAAGAACCATTTAGCTTGGCCACCAGTTGCGATGACACCTTCGTCTTTTAGAAGTTGACCTAACGTAATAAATTCAGTTTCAAGCTTAATTTTTTCAGACATATTAACACCCTATTTATTAGATTTATCCATTTAATGACATATCAATATTATAGTTGTTTTCACAATAAAAAACAACTCAGAACGAAATATCAGGCGATTTGAGCGGTTTTCGTGATTATTAGTATCCACCCACTAAAATCACCTTTGAAAAGTCCCTACGCTAAATTAGGGCGTTTAAATAAATATGACAAAAAAAAATAGACCGAACCGAAATTCAGTCTATTTTTGCTATTTCACATTAAAATGTTCGTACTGGAGTAATAAGTTGCACGAAATTATCACGATCTTCAACCGGTCTTAAAGTAAATGGGTGAAGTGGAGATGTAAAACTCATTTCAATAGTAGTGTTACTTCCGAATGATCTTAAAGCATCTTTCAAATAATCAGGGTTGAAAGAAATCTCTAAATCATCACCTTCAAGTTTGTCGAAATCTAGTACTTCTTCAACGGTACCAACTTCAGGTGAATTTCCATAAAGAGTGGCTTTTTTATCAACAGCTTTAATTTCAAGTTTGATAACATTATTTCTACTTTCATGTGAAAGAAGTGAAGCACGTTCAACTGAGGCTAAAAGATTTGAAGAGTCAAAAGTTAATAGCGTGTTGGATTCGTCTGGAATCAAACGATTTGTTTCTGGATATCTACCATCAAGCAGTCTTGAATAAAACATGATGTTGTCAAAACTGAATAATACTTGGTTTTCAGAAATTGACATTGAGATTTCCTTAACAGAGTCGCTGATAGTTCTAACCAATTCAGTCAAACTCTTACCCGGAATAATTAAGTTGTAGTCTTCATCACTTGTAATATTGATCCTTCTTTGTGAAAGACGGTGACTATCAGTGGCAACCGCAGTCAGACCCTCACTTGTGATCAAGAAGTTAACACCGGTTAATACTGGACGACTTTCTTGAGTAGAAACAGCAATAACAGTTTGATTAACAACTTCTTTAAAAACATCTGTGGGTAAAACTAATTGATTGTCAGTTTCAACATCAGGCAGATGTGGATAATTGACGGCATCTAAACCATTAATAGTAAATTCTGAAACGCCTGAAGTAATTAAAGTTTGATTATTGTTCAAAACTTCAAGTTCAAAATTATCACCAGGAAGTTTTTTAATAATTTCATTGAAAAATCTAGCTGGTAAAACAATTGAGCCAACACTTTCGATTTTTAAATCGTTATCTGAATTTTCCTTGGAAATAAAAGATGTAATTGAAATGTCTGAATTACTTCCGGTAATTGTTAGACTATTTTCTGAAAGGTCTAATTTCATTCCTGTCAATATAGGAATAGTAGTCTTTGTTGAAATTGCTCTCTGAACGTTACTTGTTTGATTTATGAATCTTGATCGGTCAATAGAAAATTTCATAGGTAACTCCCTTTTTAATTAATTAATATAAAGATAGAAGTAGTAGTAGGTACTGTTAATTCTGTGGATAACTATTCTAAGTCCTGACACTCTTTGAAAAAATGCTGTTATTAACAGCTGTGGATAACTTTGGGAAAACTCGAAAGTTTTGAACATGTTAATTTCTGAGGTCATCTTTTAGTTCATTGATGGATCGTTTTAAATCACTATTTTTAATAACTAACTCGGATATTTTATCACATGAATGCATTACAGTCGTGTGATCTTTCCCGCCGAATTCCATACCAATTTGTGGAAGTGAACGGTCAGTCATTTCACGAGCCAAGTACATAGCAATCTGTCTTGGGACAACAATCGTTTTTACTCGTTTCTTACCTTTAAGATCCTGAACGGAAACGTGGTAATATTTAGCAACTTTAGTTTGAATCTTAGCAATTGAGAGGCCCTTTTTGTCATTAGATAGTTTAAAGACTTTCAAAGCATCTGCGGCAACTGATTTAGTGATATCAGTATTTTTAGTCGTTGAATAAGCCTGAACCCGAATCAAAGCACCTTCAAGTTCCCGGACATTAGTATCAATTTGGGCGGCAATATAAGATAAAGTATCATTGGGAATTTCCAAATGTTCTGCTTTAGCTTTATTTCGCAAAATGGCAATTCTAGTTTCAAGATCCGGTGCGGTTATATCAGCTGACAAACCACTGGTAAATCTAGAAACTAATCTAGCCTGTAATTTAGGGATTTCGTTTGGTAACCGATCTGACGTCATTACGATCTGCTTACCATTTTCATAAAGTTCATTAAAAGTATGGAAAAATTCTTCCTGGGTTCCCTCTTTTTCGGCAAAGAATTGAATATCATCTATTAATAGTAGATCGACGTTTCGATATTCGTCTCGGAAAGTATCTTGAGTCCTCATTTGAATAGCGTTAATGAAGTCATTAGTAAAAGTTTCACTCGTAACATATTTAACTTTGGCGAGTGGATCTAGCTTGATCATTTGGTGACCAATGGCTTGCATCAAGTGTGTTTTACCAAGACCAACGCCACCATAAATAAAGAGTGGATTGTAGACGCCACCTGGATCTTCAGCGGCGGCCAAAGCTGCTGCGTGGGCCATTTGGTTCCCGCTACCAACAATAAATGATGAAAAAGTGTATTTCGGATTTAAATGAGAATTATGGAAGATATGTTTTGGTTGGCTATTTTCAGTGATTTTGTCAACTTGAGGAGCAATTGTTTGTTCCTCTTTTTTTGTGCTATCTTCATCATTCTCAATGATTGGGTTCAGTTCAATTCCGTTTAGTTCATATGAGTAAATAGCAATTTTTTCTGTGTAATTTCGTTCCCAATAATCTTTGTGAAGTTTTGTTGGGACAGAAATATAAATGTTATTTCCATCAATGTATAAGGGATTTGCACTTTCAACCCAAGTGGAATAGCTGACAGAAGTTAATTGAGATCTGAGTTTATTTGTAAAATAATCCCAAAATTCAGTTAGCTTTGGATCAGTTGAGTTATTTATATTTGGCATTAGTTCCCCCCAATCTGTAGTTGTGGATAATTTTTTCCCTAAAATGACAGTCTATAGTTTATCATTCTATTAAAGAGTTTTCCACAGAACACATGTTTATTTTTGGAGGAAATAACAACTGGTATTTACAAAATACACAGGCTTGTGGATAATAATAGGCATAAAAACTTGTCAACATAGTTATACACAATTAACAAGCTAAAAAACACCTATATAACGGTTGTTACATACAAAAAACAAGAATTCCACCATTCCTGTGGAAAACTAAAACACAGTTAAAAACCATGTTGGAAAAGTTTGTTTATACTCCTGTGGAAAAAATGGGTTATAAAATAACTCCACAAATTATCCACAATAGAAGTTGCGAAAAACTTTCTGGAATAAACTTGCATTAATAGGAAATTAGTTATTTAAAAATTTGGTAGAACATGATACTATAGTTAAGCAATTGTCTGAAGAAGTGTATATTTCAAATATAAAAAATAAGAGTCAGGAGGTTTATTGATGACTACAAAGAGAACATACCAACCTAAGAAACGCCATCGTGAACGCGTCCATGGTTTCATGAAGAGAATGAGTACTAGTAGTGGTCGCAAGGTTCTAGCAAGACGCCGTAGAAAAGGTAGAAAAGTATTATCAGCTTAGTTTTGAAGGATCACTGAACATTTTGGTGGTCTTTTTTTATTACAAAACAAGGGTAGTCTGGTGACATATGAGAAAAAGTTATCGCATAAAAAAAGAAAATGAGTTTCAATATGTTTATTCCAACGGAAATTCGGTTGCAAATCGCAACTTTGTTCTATATAAGATGCCAAAAGAGGGTCAAAAGCATTTTCGAGTAGGACTTTCAGTTGGAAAGAAAGTTTCACATACCGCAGTGGGGCGTAATCGTGTTAAAAGATACGTTCGTCAATCACTCTTGGAATTAAAACCCGAGATACCAGCAGAATTGGATTTCTTGATTATTGCAAGAAAACCAGCTGTTGATTTGGATATGTTTGGAACTAAGAAAAATATTGTACATTTATTGAAATTGGGTAATATTTTAGAGTAGGTTCAAAAAAATATTAATAGACTAATAGGTGTAAAAGTGAATAAAAAAAGCTTAAAGAAGTACATTGGAGTAGCAATGCTACTGAGTGTTGTCTTGGTTTTAGCTGGATGTTCTAACCTAAATGTTCCGATTACTAGTCACAGTACGGGATTCTGGGATCACTATGTAATTTATAGTTTCTCAAGATTCATTCTTTGGATAGCTTCATTAGTTGGCAACAGTTATGGTTGGGCCATCGTAATTTTCACATTGCTTGTGAGAATTATTCTATTACCACTTAACTGGTATCAAATCCGTAGTACGAATAAACAAATGAAGATCCAGCCTCAAATGAAGGAACTTCAGGATAAATATTCGGCTAAAGATACGGATACGCAACAAAAATTGCGGGAAGAAACACAGAAATTATATAGTGAAGCTGGAGTAAACCCAGTAGCTGGATGTTTACCATTGGTAATTCAATTGCCAGTTATGTTTGGTTTGTATCAAGCAATCTATAAGACTACACAATTGCGTGATGGTAGTTTCTTATGGATGCAACTTGGTAAGGCTGATCCATATTACATTATGGCGATTTTAGCCGCTGTATTTACGTTCTTAAGTACATACATGTCAAGTTACTCACAACCAACACAAAATGCGACAACAAAGATTATGACTTGGGTTATGCCAATCTTTATCTTTGTACCAGCATTAACATTCCCATCAGCTATTACCATTTACTGGGTAGTAACTAACGCGTTCCAAGTTCTTCAGACATTGGCTTTCCAAAATCCGTTCAAGTATCGTCGTGAACAAAAAGAGGCTGAGGAAGCAGAACGTGATAAACAACGTCGTCTTAGAAAAGCTAAGAAACGTGTTTATAAAAATCATAAATAATTGACAATTAGTAGAAATCTAGTTAAGATGTTTTAGAAATTAATTGTTTTAATATTTAATATATAGAAAAGTAGTCAAGGTGCTTTTCCGTCGAGAAATTGGCGGATTATGCACTTTTTTTATGCTTAAAATTAGAGAAGGGAGCTTATTATGCCAAGTTCAGTTACTGAATACGACACAATAGCAGCCATTTCAACTCCTCCTGGGGAAGGTGCTATCTCCATTGTTCGTTTGTCAGGAGATCAAGCTGTAGCGGTTGCTAAAAAGATTTTTAAAGGACGTGACTTAGAGAAAGTAGCTAGTCATACAATAAATTATGGACACATCACAGATCCTGCTGATGGTTCATTAGTTGATGAGGTCATGGTTTCCGTAATGCGGGCACCAAAGACGTTTACTCGTGAGGATGTTGTTGAAATAAATACCCACGGGGGTATAGTTGCGACTAACAAAGTTCTCCAATTATTACTAGGCTATGGTGCTAGAATGGCCGAACCAGGGGAATTTACCAAACGTGCCTTTTTAAATGGTCGAATTGATTTAACTCAAGCAGAGTCTGTTATGGATTTGATCCGTGCCAAGACTGATAAAGCTATGCAAGTAGCAGTTAATCAATTGGATGGTAATTTACATCATTTGATTTCAAACTTACGTCAAGAAATTTTGGATTCATTAGCACAAGTAGAAGTAAATATTGATTATCCTGAATATGATACTGATCAGATGACGACGAATTTATTGTTAGAGAAAGCCCGCATGGTCAGTAAAAAAATTGACGGTCTTTTAAAAACTGCTGACAGTGGAGAAATTTTACAACACGGATTGGGCACAGCTATCGTTGGGAAACCTAATGTTGGAAAATCTAGTCTGTTAAATCGTCTTTTGGATGAAGAAAAAGCTATTGTCACTGATGTCGCTGGAACAACTCGTGATGTTGTTGAACAATATGTCAATATCGATGGTGTACCTTTGAAGTTGATCGATACTGCTGGTATTCGTAAAACTGATGATAAAGTTGAAAAAATTGGTGTTGAACGTTCTAAAACAGCTTTACAGGGTGCTGATTTGGTAATTGTTGTCTTGGATTCGAGTCGGGAATTAGTTGACGATGATATCGAATTACTCAATGCAACCAATGATAAGCGAAGAATTATTATTTTTAATAAAAACGATTTGATGCCCGTTATAACGCCTGAAACTGTTGAGCAGATTAAGTCTGACGATGTTATTCTCAAAACTTCAGCGATTAAAAATGATGGGATTGAAACAATTAAACAAACAATTAGTAAGATTTTTAATGCGGGACTCGAAGATAATAGCAATAACGTCATCATAACTAGTGCTCGTCAAGCTGGTTTGCTCCGTAAGGCTAAAAATAGCCTTAATGACGTTATTTCTGGAATTGAAGCAGGAATGCCTATCGACCTCGTACAAATCGATATGACAGCTTGCTGGGACACTCTAGGCGAAATTACTGGAGAAAGTTATCAAGATGAATTGATTACACAATTATTCTCGCAATTCTGCTTAGGAAAATAGGTATAGGTGAAAAAATGGAAATTAAGGAATTTGATTCAGAGACTTATGATGTTATTGTCGTAGGTGCCGGCCATGCGGGGTCAGAGGCTGCCTTAGCTGCTGCTCGTATGGGCCAAAAAACACTATTAGTAACGATCAATTTGGATATGGTAGCCTTTATGCCTTGTAATCCTTCTCTTGGTGGTCCTGCTAAAGGGATCGTAGTTCGTGAAATCGATGCTTTGGGTGGTGAAATGGGTCGCAATATTGATAAGACTTACATTCAAATGAGAATGCTCAATACTGGTAAAGGCCCTGCTGTCCGTGCTCTTCGTGCCCAGGCAGATAAGAGTATGTATCATCGTATGATGAAAGATGTCTTAGAAAACGAACCAAACTTAACTCTTCGTCAAGGAATGGCTGAAAAATTAATCGTCGAAGATGGTGTCTGCAAAGGTATTGAAACCGCAACTGGTGCTAGATACCATGCTAAGTCAGTGGTTCTTACAGCTGGTACATCTTCACGAGGTAAGATTATTATTGGTGAATTGATGTATTCATCAGGTCCCAATAACAGCATTCCTTCAATCAAATTGTCTGAAGATTTGGAAAAGCATGGTTTCAAACTAACTCGTTTCAAAACCGGAACACCACCACGTGTTAATAAGAACACAATTGATTTTGATCAAACAATCGAACAACCAGGTGACAAGGAACCTAATCATTTCTCATTTGAAACACCTGATTCAAGTTATCTCCAACATCAAGTTTCTTGTTGGATGACTTATACCAATGCTGATACCCACAGAATTATTCGAGAGAATCTTGATCGTGCACCAATGTTTTCTGGTGTTATCAAGGGTGTCGGTCCAAGATATTGTCCCTCAATCGAAGATAAAGTCGTGCGTTTTGCTGATAAGCCAAGACATCAGATCTTCCTTGAACCAGAAGGAAGAGATACTCAAGAATATTATGTTGGTGATTTTTCAACGTCAATGCCTGAAGAAATCCAATTAAAGATGCTTCATTCTGTTGAGGGTCTTCAAAATGCTAAATTGATGCGTCCTGGTTATGCGATTGAATATGACGTCATTGAACCATGGCAATTGAAGTCTAACCTTGAAACTAAGGTTGTTAAGAATCTCTTTACAGCTGGTCAAATGAACGGAACTTCTGGCTATGAAGAGGCTGCCGGTCAAGGTATTATGGCTGGAATCAATGCAGCCCTTCGTGCTCAAGATAAGGATCCATTTGTTCTTGGACGTGATGAAGCGTACATTGGTGTTTTGATCGATGATCTTGTTACTAAGGGAACCAACGAACCTTATCGTTTGTTAACTAGTCGAGCTGAGTATCGTTTGATTTTACGTCACGATAATGCTGATTTACGTTTAACAGACAAAGGTTATAAATTAGGCCTAATTAGTCAAGAACGTTATGACGGTTTTAAAGAAAAACGTCAGACTATCAAAATGGAATTGGATCGTCTTTCTCGTAAAATGATCACTCCTAAACAAGCTTTACCATTCATGAAGGCTCATGATTTAAAGCCATTAAAAGATGGTATCTTGGCTGATCATTTATTGAGAAGACCAGAAGTTCATTACTCTGATATTATTGATATGATAGGTGAAGCTGATTTTCCAGTTGATAATCGTGTATCTGAGCAAGTTGAAATTGCGACTAAATACGATGGTTATATTAAGAAAGAAAAGATGCGTATTGAGAAATTGAAGAAGATGGAAGCTAAGAAGATTCCTGATCGTATCGATTACACTAAGATTGAAAGTTTAGCTACTGAAGCAGTTCAGAAGTTAACTAAGATCAATCCTTCGACTATCGCTCAAGCCAGTCGTATCAGTGGTGTTAACCCAGCTGATTTGGGTATTTTGAGTGTTTATATTGAACGAGGTAAGATTGCTAAATTACCTGAAGCTAATTAAGATACTTGAGTTGTTTTGTTTAAAACTATATTTTAAATCTGAGGTGATCTGTCCTAACTGATGCAATATTAAGTCAGGACGGATCACCTTTTTTAGTAGGATGATGATAAGATATCTGTGGGATTAACTTAAAGTTGATAGGAGAGTATTATGGCCAATAAAATAAGAATTTTTACCACCGTTATAACGCTGCTATCTTTTGGAATTATTCTGACAGGGTGTCATAAGGAATCTAAAGCGACACTCACAATTAGAACATCAGATAAGAACACTGAATTAATGTCTAAAGAAATTATCAAACCATATTCTAAGAAGTACAAAGTATCTGTAAATCAACAAACCGACAGCACTTCATCGTTACATCAAAGGATTGACAAAAAAGATTTAAATGCTGATGTAATTGAACTTAATCAATCAGACACCGTTGCAGCAAATGATAAGCAGCTATTTAAAAAAATTGATTTCAAGAAATTAAAGAATTTTAAATATTTATCAAGTGATAATCAAAAACTAGCTAAGAAAACTAATAGCATTCCATATTCAGTAGAAACGACCAATATTGTCTACAATAAGGGGAATAATTTAGAAAATGGTGATTTTACTAGATTATGGGATCAGCAAAATGATGGTAAGATTGCGTTACCTGATACTGAGAATTCATTGTGGCCAGCAATTATTTATATGGGAATTGATTATTCTCGCTTTAGAAGTACCAGTTCATATGTAGGGCATGATTTTGCTGATGAGGGACCGGCTTTGGCGGCTTTGAAAGAATTACAACCAAAGGTAATGATATATGATAATGTGGCTGAATTAAGTAAGCTGTTTAAGGACGGAAGGGTAAATTTGGCTGTGGTTGATTCAGATACCGCTATAACGCTGAAAAAGAACATTTCCTCATTAAATAGCACGACGCTGGGATTAAATGTGTACGCTAATTATCAAATGGCGGCGATCCCTAAAAACTGCCAAAATATTAAAGCAGCTTACCAATACCTTGATTATCGTCTAAGTCAGTCGGTTCAAAGTCGAGCTTCCAAGAAAATGCAGGCACTACCAGTTAATCAGAGTGTTCAAAAGATTGATTCAAATTATGCAACCTATGGTTCAGGTTCAGATTATTTAGTAACGATGGATTATGAATATATCAATGCTCAAAGAAATAAACTTATTAAAGAATGGAATCAAATTTTTAAATAAAATCGNAAGGAGCGTGTCGCTAGCGACACGCTCCTTCCTTAATCCTAACTAATATGTTTAAAAACAATTGTTCCGCCTCCGTTTATCTACCGATAAATAAGTGAGTGGTGCAATAATGAAAACGTTGATATCAATGATATAATCGACCCATCAAGAGAAGGGAGAAATCATGACAATTAGACACAAAAATTATATTCCCGATAATATTGAGGTGATTGGCGCCAATGCTAATAATCTAAAAAATATCGATGTAGAGATACCGTTAAACTCATTTGTAGCGATAACTGGTGTTTCCGGATCAGGAAAATCATCACTGGCAATGGATACGATTTACGCTGAGGGAGCTAGAAAATATCTGAATGCATTATCCACTTATACCAGAAGAAGAATTACTCAGATGGGTCGTTCGGATGTCAAAAATATCAAGAATCTACCTTCGACAATAGCGCTTCGTCAACGACCAACTGTTCCTAGTGTGCGTTCGACAGTAGGAACTATGACCGAAAGTTTGAATATCCTACGTTTGATGTATTCACGTTTGGCTTCAGTTGTTTGTCTCAACGGACATCGTCTGGATTCAACCTTAAAAATATCAGAAGTAATGGATTTGCCTTCTTCTGATGAAACGATGGGGGAAATGACTTGTCCAATTTGTGGGGTTAAGTTCATGGCTTTCAGTGCTGAGGATTTTGCTTTTAATTCTGAGGGAGCATGTCCGACTTGTCAGGGAACAGGATTTTTGAAAGAAATTGAATTGGATAAGATTATTCCTGATAAAAATTTAAGTATTGATGAAGGTGCCATTCGTTCGTGGAATTTGCCTGGTCGAACTTTGCAAAAAGATATTATCAAGGAACTAGGTGTCAGGACTGATGTTCCATTTAAAGACCTGACCGCTGAAGAAAAAGAAATTGTCACTAACGGACCAGAACAAAAGAAAGAAATTCTCGTTCCAACCAAAACAGGCCGTTCATTTAGATTGAATGCTTTATACGAAAATGCCGTTACGGCAGTTAAAAATAGTTTAAAGAGTACTAAGAATGAAAATACTTTAACTCGCTTGGAAAGATTCTATTCTGAACAAGTTTGTCCCGCTTGCCATGGTAGTCGCTTCAATCCCAAATTATTTAGCAATGAATTAGTGGGAAAGAATATCGCTGAGGTATCCCAATTTACTATTTCAGAGCTTCAAGACTTTTGTAAAAAAATTATGGCTTGGTTGCCAGCAGATATGCAAGCTTTAGGTAAAAATTTAACTAATGAATTATTGGATCTTTTAGCTCCAATTGTTGATTTAGGATTAAATTATTTATCAATTTCTCGAGCCGGAAATACACTATCAACTGGTGAATTACAACGAATTCAATTAGCTAGAACGATTCGTAATCAGATGACAGGAGTTCTGTATGTCTTGGATGAACCTAGTGTGGGATTACATGCAGCCAATGTAGCTGGTCTAATCAAAATTTTGCGTGAGTTAGTCAAACTTGGTAATTCTTTGGTCGTAGTTGATCACGATACTAGTATCATTGCAGCCGCTGATTACGTTATTGAAATTGGGCCAGATTCTGGTAAAGATGGCGGACGTGTTATCAGTCATGGAACGGTCCCAGAAATCGAACAGGATCATGAATCAGTGATCCAGCCTTACTTAACTGGTGAAACAGATATCATTAAACATCAGCAGACCCAACCCTTCAGAAAGGGCACGATAAGCATTGATATTGGCGACCGTTATAACATTCATGATATGACGGCTAAGTTCAGTAAAGAGTCATTAAATGTCGTTTCAGGGATGTCAGGTTCCGGAAAAACCACTTTGATTTTTGAAAGTTTATTACCAGCTTTAACTGACAAAATTGCTGGTGAGAAATTACCTAAGTTTGTCAAATCCGTTGATAATGCGGATATTAAAAATATCGTTAAAGTCAATTCGGTGCCGATAGGAAAAAATGTTCGTTCAACGGTTGGTACCTATACCAAAATTTTGGATCATTTACGTAAATTGTTCGCAGAGTTACCAGCAGCGAAGGCCAAGAAATTTACGCCTACTTACTTTTCATACAATAATAAACAAGGCGCTTGTCCAAATTGCGGTGGAACTGGCGTTATCACGTTGGATATACAATATCTGCCTGATATGGTTCAAGTCTGCCCGGTTTGTCATGGTAACCGTTATAAGAAGGAAATCCTTGATATTACTTGGCATGAAAAGAATCTAGCTGAAATCTTAGATATGTCAGTCAAGGAAGCTGCTGAATTTTTCGCGGACGTTCCCCAAATCAAAAATATCTTAGACGTTTTAATTAATATCGGTTTGAGTTATCTAAAACTAGGTGAGAGTACGCCGACATTATCTGGTGGTGAAGCTCAAAGAATGAAACTGGTAACTTATATGAAACGTAGTCAAAAGAACCAGCTCTTCATTTTTGATGAACCCAGCGTGGGATTACACCCGAAGGATGTTGGAGTGTTGCTAGAGGTCTTCAATAAACTACTGAAGAAGCATGCAACAATTATTGTGATTGAACATGATTTGGATATTATTGCCAATGCGGATTATATTAATGACCTTGGACCCGAAGGTGGGATCAATGGTGGTAGAATAATTGCAACAGGTAATCCGAAAGCGATTGCAAATAACGTCGATAGTTTGACCGGAAAATACCTTAAAGAGCATTTACAATTGTTCAATCAATATTAACCTGAGGTGATAATATGGAAAAAATTGGTGTAATTGGATTAGGAAATATTGCACAAAAAGCTTATTTGCCAGTTATGGCAACTTTACAAGATAAGTATGAATGGCACCTAACAACTAGAAATGAAGCTAAAGGTGAGATGTTAGAAAAGAAGTATGGTTTTAAACACTTTCATCAAACCTTAGATGAATTGATAGCCGAGAAACCATTAGCAGTTTTTGTACATACACCAACGCCAACTCATTTTGAAATTATTAAACAACTTTTAAACGCGGGGATTAATGTTTATGTCGATAAACCAATTTCAGAGGAATTATCTGAAGTTGAAGCGTTATATAAATTAGCAGCTGAAAAGAACTTGATGCTCACTTGCGGCTTTAATCGTCGTTTTGCACCGTTTAATCAGGAATTAAAACAGATACCTGATAAACGAACAATCGTAGCGGAGAAGATTCGTGAGGATGCTGTGCAACCAACTAAATTTGCTATCTTTGATTTGATGATCCATTCCGTTGATACTGCTGTGTATTTGATGGATGAAAATATTAAAAAAGTAGATGATTTTTTAGTAACGAATGATGGTAATTTGGAACAAGGCTATATTACTTTGACCGGTTCTAAAAGTCGGGCACAGATCATAACTAATATGATCGGTGGTAGTAATTTGGAGTTAGCAATAGTTCAAAGTAGTCAAACTAGAAAAGTAGTAACGAACTTGAGTGCAATGCAGACTTATCAAACTGGAACTATTACTCAAAATAGTCGACCTGATTGGGAAAACACTTTGATAACTCGAGGCTTTGAGCCAATCATTAAAGCCTTTCTTCAAGCTGTATCGGAAGGTTCAGAAAATCCAGTTAGTCCTGATTCAGCGATTTTAAGCCATAAATTATGTGTAGATCTTGTAAATACTTTATAAAAATATACAATATCTTGGGGCAAACATATATCCTGATACAAGATGTTCCATGTGAAACAAACATCAGAAAAAAGGCTGAAACTACAATGGTTTCAACCTTTTTTCTTGTAAATGGAAATGCTAGTTTGATTTATATATTAAGGTGTTTATAATATTCAGTTATTGCTATCAAGATGAATGAGGATAAAAGAATGAATAAAAAAATCTTATTAGTCGGTACAAAATAATTTCATTAGTACAGGACTATTTTCTCTGTATTAATTCATGAGGAAAATCAAAAATGAGTTTAGGGGAGAAACATGAAACAAACAAATATTAGAAATTTTTCCATCATCGCTCACATTGATCACGGTAAATCTACTTTGGCTGATCGTATCATGGAACAGACAGATACAATCGATAAAAGGGATGAACAAGACCAATTATTAGATGATATGAGTGTTGAAAAACAACATGGTGTTACCGTTAAATCAAGAACTGTGCGAAACATCTATCACGCTGACAATGGTCAAGATTATGAATTTAACTTTATTGATACTCCAGGACATGTCGACTTTAGTTATGAAGTTTCAAAAAGTTTAGCGGCGACCGATGGAGTTTTACTATTAGTGGATGCAACCCAAGGTGTTCAAGCTCAAACGGTGGCTAACTTCCGCTTGGCACAAGAAAACGAATTACAGGTTTTGCCAATTATCAATAAAATTGACAGTCCAAATGCTCAAGTTGAACAAACTGAAGAACAGATTCGTCAATTGGCTCCTGAATTAAAAGAGGCTGATATTTTATATATCTCAGCCAAAACAGGACTAGGTGTCCATGAAGTTTTGGAGGCTATTACTAAAGAGTTACCAGCCCCTCAAGGTGATGAAAAGTTACCATTGAAGGCGTTGATCTTTGATTCTTTATATGACAGTTTTAAGGGCGTTATTGCCTATATTCGGGTAATGGATGGAAAAATCAATACAACTAAAAAGTTGAAGCTGATGGCCGAGTCAGAAGCAATGACTACTGCTGAGATTGGGATTTTAACTCCTAATCAATTGCCAGTGAAGGAAATGAAAGCTGGGGATGTTGGTTACGTTGTAACGGGAATTAAAGATCCTGAAAAAGTCCGAATCGGTGATACGATCACTGATTTTGATAATCCAACATCTCAAGCATTACCTGGCTATAAACCGGCTAAATCAATGGTTTTCGCAGGTATTTATCCAGTTGGTGAGTATAAAGAATTAAAGGATGCTATCTACAAACTAAAATTGAATGATTCATCACTTCAAATTACGCCAGAAGTTTCTGATGCTTTAGGCGCTGGTTTTCGTGGAGGTTTCTTAGGAATTTTCCATCTGCAAATCATTAAGGAACGGCTACATGATGAATTTGGAGTTGATGTTTTAACGACTGCTCCGAATGTACCTTATCGAATTCATCTGAAAAAAGATGATCAAGTGATCGAGGTCAATAATCCGGTTCAGGTTCCTGAATTTAAAGAAATCGATTATATTGAAGAACCAATGTTTGAAGTTAAAATTGATACTCCCAATGATTCTATTAGTGACGTGATGAAAATTGCTGACCGTTTTAAGGGTGAATTTATCAATATGGATAATGGAAGTGACTTTGTCAAACTGACTTATAAAATGCCATTATCAGAAATTGCCTATAATTTCTTTAACCAATTGAAATCAGTTTCGCATGGTTATGCCAGTATGACGAGTGAATTTATTGACTATGAAATGGCTGATGTAGTTAAAGCGGAAATTTTGATCAACTACACTCACGTTGATGCTTTGACCTTTGTAGCTCATCGTCAAGATGTTCAAGCATTATCACAAAAATTAGTTGAAAAGCTGAAGTATACAATTCCTCGTAGATTAAATCCGATGCCAGCCCAAATTATGGTTGAGGGTAAGGTTGTTGCGAGAGTTGATATACCACCATTGCGCAAGAATGCTGCCGTAAATGGTAAAAAATACAGTGCTTCCAAGAAACAGGCGTTATTACGTAGTCAAAAGAATAACAAGAAAAATGCGGCTCGTAATGAGATTCAATTGCCACAGAAGGTCTTCAACTCGATCTTGGAATTAGATGATTAAATAGGATTGACTTGTGGTGGGTGACGTGCGATACTATCTAACGGTGCCAAACCGAGGTAAGGGCAAGAGGTCGGCGCGCAAGCGTTTGGAAGATCACACTACTCCTTACCACCTAGAGTTCTGCAGACATGCAGGACTCTTTTTTTGTACAAAGAATAAATATTAAAACAAACAAGCGGTAGTAATCTGAAAAAAGATTACTACCGCTTGTTTGTTTTAAGTGGAAAAGGCTATGTTATATCTCAGAATTTACTGCCAATACTTAATGTCTTAAATGTTTATCAATCTTACCAGCTTTTTCAGATCTGGCACACATGATTTTCATATATAATTCTTCCCTTCAAATCTGTTTGTGTATCAGAACAAGGCTTGGTATATTGGCTCGACCTAACTCTAGGTCAAGCAGTTTTTAAAATTAATTTTTAGCATGTTATAATTTCCTTAATTTGAAAGAGAGGGTGGTAACAATCAAAGATATAATTTTAATTGTTTATGGTCTATTTTTAAGTGCAGTGATTGGCTTGATAGCAGCTGCTTTTTTAATTACCGAAGGATTTTTTTCAGATATAGTCTGGGTCAGCAATAATCAAATACTTCAGATTATTCTAATTATTATCGGTAGTGGCATATTATATTATCTGCTAAAGCGATGGCCCAGTTTACCCAAGACAGCGCATGATTCAATAACTGAATTAAAGCAGAATCAAACTATCAATTATCAGGATGTATTTTTAAATTTACTGATTACCTTAGTTATCTTAACTTTCGGAGCGGGAGTTGGTCCTGAAGCTGCATTATTGAGTGCGATTATTTCTTTGTCGATCTGGCAGGCTGATAATTTACGTTATTTGTATTTCCAATATGATGTATTAAAACAGTTACCTTTTCATAAAGCACTCGGTCGTTTGCTGAACCCCTTCCGTTATCGTCAGAAATATGATGATAGTATTGCACCAAAAATGCCTCAGATATTACGTAAGAAGATTCTCTATGCGGTTTTTACAATTAATGGGATTTGGGCCTTTGCTTTATTGCTTAGACAAACAGATCAGCCCTCATTTATTTTAAAATTGGGTCAATCACATTGGCAATTAACACAATTATGGTTGCTACCAGTATTGATGATTGCCGGATATATTTTTGCTATCCTTTGTAAGGTTTGTTATAACTTTTTTTACAGAATATTTCATCGTTGGCAACTCTCTTTATTACAAAAAGTTATATTAGGTGCCGTAGGAATAATATTAGTAAGCTATCTTGCACCAGATTTACTTTTCTCCGGGCAACATAGTTTGCACCTATTGATTGGCAGTTGGTCTCATAAATCAGCTGGATTTTTAACCGTTATGGCGCTGTTAAAATTAGTCTTTTTAGCTTGGTGCTTGAATTTAAATTGGCGTGGAGGGGATATTTTTCCAATTACCTTTGCTGCAATGACAGAAGGTTTTGCTGCTGCTAGTCTGCTGCCAAATTATGATGCCTTGTTTGTAACGGCTATTATTGCGACAACCATCATGAGTGAATTAGCTTCACCAATTGTGGCTGGGATATTTCTTTTATTCTTTTTCCCAATAATATTAAGTCCGGTTATCATAGTTATAGCAGTTTTGATGTTCTTGAAGAACAAATATTTACCAAAATTAAATGTAAAATTAGATTAATTTGAACAGTGGGGACTTTAATGATTAAACCAAATAAATTGGAACAGGGTGATCAGGTTGCCGTAGTAAGTTTATCAGCGGGAACTCTTGGTGAACCATTTGCGAGACATGAATTAAAGCTCGGGTTACAAAGACTTCGTGAATTGGGACTTGAACCGATTTGTATGCCTAATAGTCTTAAAGGAATTGATTATTTGAGTAAACACCCTGAAGCCAGAGCTCAAGATCTTAAACAAGCTTTCTTAGATGATAAAATTAAAGGAATTTTTTGTGCAATTGGTGGCGAAGATACTTATCGTTTGGTTCCATATCTTTTAAATGATACAGAGTTTATTAATGCAGTGCGGAATAATCCGAAATTATTCACCGGATTTTCAGATACGACGGTTGACCATTTAATGTTATATCGCCTTGGGTTAACGACATATTATGGACCCAACGTTTTAAATGATTTAGCTGAATTTGCTCCAGAATTACTGCCTTATACTAAACAAACCTTGTTGCATTACTTTATTAATCCTGAAACTACTAAGGTTACAAGTAGTCCCGTTTGGTATGAAGAACGAACAGATTTTTCTGTCAAGGCAGTGGGAACACCTAGAGTTAGCCACAAAGAAACTCATGGCTATCAGGTCTTGCGGGGCTCTGGGGTCGTTATGGGCCAATTACTTGGTGGTTGTATTGATAGTTTGAATAGTCTAATAATAGATCGACGGTTGATTGATGAACCGATTATCAACCAGAGGTACCAGCTTTTACCAACTGCTCAAGAGTTTCAAGGGAAAATTTTATTTTTAGAAACTAGTGAGGAACGACCAACCCCTGACGTTTATCGAGAAATGTTAGAGAATCTCAAGGCTCAGGGAATACTACCAGCTGTTTCAGCAATAATTACTGGTAAACCACAAAATGAAATTTATTATGACGAGTATTGTCAGGTTTTAAAAGAAGTAACCAGTGATTTGAAAGTGCCATTAATGACGAATTTAAATATTGGACATTCATATCCAAGAACCGCTTTGCCCTATGGATTGAAAGCAAAGTTGGATTTAGATGCGGCCACATTGGAAATAATGGAACCATTTTTTGCCAAATAAGTAAATGTAAGTAAAAAAAGTCTGAAAATCATTACGATTTTCAGACTTTTTCATGTGCGCCCGGCATGGGCGCTAACTTG
>NZ_JQCF01000018.1 GCF_001438805.1 Companilactobacillus kimchiensis | reverse complement strand
CAAACAACCGAACTTGGTAAAGAACCGTATTGTGATTACTACCATCTTTTTGTTTTAAGCGGAAAGAGCTATGTTAGGTTCCACGTTTATGCTGCAAGTTTAAAGTAAAAAATCAGTTATATTTCAGACGACCTTTTAAAAACTAGTTACTGTCACCAAAGATTTGTAGAATACTCATGAACAAGTTAATGAAGTCGAGAACTAAATTAACGGAAGCTAGCAAGGCGATTGCACCAAGACTTTGTGAAGATGAGTTATTTTGGTAAATTCGTTTGATGTTTTGTGAATCAAAAGCAATGTAGAATAAGAAGATAATGATGATAGCTGCACTAGTCAACATCATCAATGGGGTACTCTTAAAGATCAAGAGGTTGATTGCTTCAACGACAATGATTGAAATTAAACCAATCATTAAAGTGCGGCTCCATTTTGTTAGGTCTCGTTTAGTGATGAAACCATAAAAGGCTGAAACGATGAAGACAGCTGAGGTAACGGTTAAAGCTTGGACAATACTTTTAGCAGAGTAGATGTAAAAGATTGGTACTCCGATAAATGATAGTGTGAACAAAAATCCTAAGTAACTTAAGAACGTTAGGAAATATGATCTGGTTGCGAAACGGCCACAGAGACTGATAAAGGCGATCGGAACACCGATCATTAAAATCATTGAAATGATACGGTGTTGAGCCATACCTTGGAATAGTGCCATTGAAAGTGCTTTGTTATTAGCAATTGCTTGTGCGCAAATCGTCCAGAAGGCAATTCCTAATCCCGTGTAAAGATAGACTAGGGATGTGAATCTTGCCAAACCAGCAGATTTAACTTTATCTATAGTTTGCATAATTATCCTCCTCAATTGATAACTACAATAATTGTATAATAGGATAACATTTTTTGTTAATTTAAGGAACCATGAAGGGGGGTGGAATTATGGGTGAGATACATGATTTACGTTGTGAGAAGTGTGGTTACGGTATTAAGACTTGGTTAGGAATAGGGATGATGTATTCGCCAGAAATGATTTTCGAAGGAACTGATCCATCATTAGTTGAGTTGGTCGATGATGAGCAGATTTCGACATCAGCTTTGGAATTAGTTAAAACTGGTGCTGAAATTAATGACCATTATGGTCATGCTTTATATGCTTGTACCAATGATTTTTATTTATTTAATAAATTCTATTTTAAAATTGATGAAATGGAACCGGAATATCCTTGTCCATACTGTGATAATACTTTGAAACGAATTACTTTTGCTAAAGGTCGGGCAGGTGTAACTAGATTGCAGTTTATCGATGATGAAAAATTTTGGCACTGTCCTAAATGTGGCAATGATTCAATGAATGAAGTATCGTTTAGTAACTGGGATTAGAAGGAGTTAATTGATGGATGATTTTACAGTTTATAATGAAGCAATTGATGAGTTGCCGATTGTTGTGGATATACCTCATAGTGGAACAGAGATTCCTTTAGCAGTTCAAAAAGAACTCATACCAGGGATCTTGTTGCCTAATGTTGATTGGTTTTTACAAGATCTGTATGACTTTGTACCACAACAAGGATTCACTACCTTAGAAAACAATTTACATCGCTATTTAGCCGATCCGAATCGAAATGCCAAGATGACCAAATTGGATGGAGATTACCGTCATGAAGTGGTTTATAGTCGGACAACCTTCGGCAAACCTATTTATCACAATGAATTATCTGAAACCGAGATTCAAGGTCGAATCGACAGCTTTTACAAGCCATATCATGACAAGTTACAGCAGTTGTTAAATCACAAGTTAGAGAAGTTTGAAAAAGTTTACCTGTTGGATCTGCATAGTTTTGCGGAATATCCACATGAGGAGAACGTCCAGGCAGCTGATGTTGTATTGGGAAATAAGACAGATACGACTTCAGATATGAAATTACGGGAGTTTTTGACAGCACGTTTTGAAGAAAAAGGTTATACCGTCTCAAATAATCATCCATTTTCCGGAGGCTATATCACGCAACATTACGGTCAGAATCCAAGAATTGAAGCAATTCAGATCGAGTTAGCATATCACATGTATATTGAGAATCGCTATTTTGGTGAGGAAGAGTTGTCAGGCGTTAATGTAGGAACTTTTACCACAGCTAAGAATAGTCTTCAGAGTATCTTTTTGTCATTATTTGATTATGTGAACTAAGAATCAGCCGGTTATTTAAATATTTGATATAACACTAAAAACACATTACATTATTGTTTAAGAATCTCAAGTAAAGGATTGACAATAATATAATGTGTTTTTTTGAATAAAATAACAATAAAACAGTTATCTAGTCTGGAGCAACAAGGCTGATTGGCTCAGCAGTAAAATTATTCTTAGCAATTTATTGCTTAGAATAAGGTCGAGCTTGGAGACGATGCGAACTTCATCGGCTTCAAGTCGACCTACTGCGTTCCAGCCAAATCAGCCTTGTTGTGGAAGACGGCATACTTGATGACCACTTAGGATTCCAAATAGACCGCTTAACCAGATAAGCTATACAGGCAAACTGCGATGTGGTGTAATACTTGTAACGAAAGGGTTGTTCGATGTGAAGATAAAATTAGACATTTCACCGCAGTATTTACAAAAAGAAGTTATCATCAAAGCTTCCGAGAATGATGGTGAAGTACAAGCAATTTTGAACAGTATTAAAGATGTTGAAAGTAAATTCAACCATCTCAACGGATATATCGGTGAAACAGTCTACTCACTCGAACTAAAGGGAATCCTTTTCTTTGAGACCAATGACCGGAATGTCTATGCTCATACGATCGACAATGCCTTTTTAATTCATTTTCGATTGTATGAGTTGGAAGAGAATTTACCGGATAACTTTTTGCGAGTTTCTAAGTCATCAATTTTAAACGTTGATGAAATTCTGTCACTCTCACGTTCAGTGACTGGAAATTTGGTTCAATTTAAAAATACCTATAAAAAGATCTATGTCTCACGTCGATTCTTGAAAGACTTGAAACTTAGATTGGAACAAAGGAAGTTTTGATTATGAGAAATAGAAATGGAATCTTTTGGGGCCTGTTCCTACTATTAAGTGCCGCAATCCTCGTGGTCAGTCAAATGCACTTGATCACTTATACATTTGGATTCTGGACAATTATTGTGACAATTATGTTAGTGGCTGTTCTGATTAAAAGTTTAGTTTATTTTGCAATACCGGGCACGGTCTTCTCGTTAGCCTTTTTAGCAATTTTATATGCTAAACCTTTAGGAATCACCGCTTTAGTACCATGGACAATTCTAGGTGCTGCTTTGTTGATCTCCATCGGATTGTCGATGATATTTCGTCCCTTGATAGCAAGACACCGTCCTTGGATGAATAAAAAATATTATCGTGGTTATAGCTGGCATCATGGGCGAAATTTTAACGGTAACGGCGATCCTGATGTGAAAACAGTCAATGATTCAGATGTCGACGTTTATGTCAAAATGGGCAGCAGTATCAGATATGTGAAGTCCGAAAATTTTAAAGAAGCCAATATTGATGTTTCCATGGGAGATGCCAAAGTTTATTTTGAAAATGTGACCGTAGAAGGGACCGCTGTGATCAACGTCAATGCCTCGTTAGGTGGAATTGAATTGTATATTCCCAAAACTTGGAATGTGGTCAAAGAGTTGGACAATAATATGGGAGGCGTTAGTGAAGTTGGGTTCTCTGATGTTACTGTTGATAGTCCTGTTGTTACGATACGAGGATTAGTTTCCTTGTCAGGATTGAAAATTAGTTATATTTAAAGAGTGGGACATAGCATGATCAGTTTAATAGACTTAAAATAAATAGACACGATAATCATGTTTTGGTTCTTTCTGATGTTTGGTTAAAAATTCCGTCTTCCATGACAAAGCCGATTTGGCTGGAACGCAGTAGGCCGACTTGAAGCCGATGAAATTCGCATCGTCCCCAAGCTCGACCTCATTCTAAGCAATAAATTGTTAAGAATAATTTTACTGCTGAGCCAATCGGCTTTGTTATTCCAGACTAGATAGCTGGTTGATTGTTATTTATTTGGATGTAGCCCACTTAATAACCGAACTTGAGTAAGAGCCATGTTTTGATTACTGTGTCTATTCGTTTTAAGTGGGAGAAGTTATATTTTGCCTCACGTTTTTGTCGTGCATTTTAAACCTATTCTTGCAAAAGAGTGCTTTATAGAAATAGTAACTAAGAGTATCATTCTATTTCTATAAAATGGCAGAATATTGAAATGGAAACAAAATATATGTTATCTATTTCAATAAAATGGATAAATATTAAAATAGAATCACCTTTTGCTATTTCTATTTCTTTAAAATGTTAAACTAATAGAATAAATAGGTAATATATTTTATCAGTTTTGGAGGAATAAAAGATGGAATTAAAACCACTATCAGTTTTGAAATATATGAGCAATACAAACGATAGTATTGATGTTTCAAAGGAATATGAGAATCGGCTTAATGGTGTGGCAACGTTTAAAACCAATTTATATCCTTATTTGACTGATAAATATGGGGAACAGCATGATAATTATCCAATCTTTTTTATAGAGACACGTGATTTATCTATACTTAGTGCTGATATTTATAAAAAATCTAGAAAAATAGAACAATTAAGTAATTCTTTACCAGGAATAGCTAAAAGTAGTTACGCAAATTCTTTGTTAACTAATGAAATTCAATTCAGTAATGAGATTGAAGGGGTCAAAACTAAAAGAGAAGAAATTGGAACGATTGTTGATGATTTACAGAATAATAATAATACTAATCAGAAAAGACTAGTTTCTACTGTACAAAAATATTTAGATATATTAAATATCAATAGACCTGAAATTAAGATAAATAGTTTTGATGACCTAAGAGTTATATATGATAGATTAACGGCAGGGGAAATAGACCTTGATAAATTGCCCGACGGTGAATACTTTAGGAATAGTCCAGTTCGCATAGGAACTTCATTAGAAACTGTACATACGCCACCTGCAAATGAGAAATTAATTGAGAACAAGTTATCAACATTGATAAGTTTTATGAATAATGAGAAAATACCACCCATAGAAAAGTCGTTAATTACACACTTTATGTTTGAAAATACTCATCCATTTAGTGATGGTAATGGCAGAATGGGTAGATACTTATTATCACAATATTTAGGTAAAAAAATAGATCCATTTACAGCTTTATCAATATCAGGTTCAATTCATGAGAATCAACAAAAATATTATAAAATATTTAAAGAAGCCGACAAATATGAGAATTATGGCGAATTAACATTTTTCATTCATGAAATGATGAGACTGATTTTAGATAGTCAAAATGAAGTATTAAACAGAATGAATCAATTGTTAGAAACTCTTAACGAATATAAAAATAATCTAAAAATAATTTTGAAAATTGAAGATGAACATGATACTGAATTTGAGATATTACTTATATTTGTTGAGTCTAAATTATTTAACATTGATTCATCGTTAGGTATTAAAGATACGGATTTAATAAATATGTTGTATAGGGAAGATACAAAGAAATATAAAAAAGTAAAAGTAAAAGGAATTATTAATAAATATGAAGAAAAAGGTATATTACAAAAAATTAATGGAAAACCTTTACAACATGAAATAATTATTTAAGAAATATAAAAAAAGTAGCATTTAGATGCTACTTTTTTATTTTGTCCTAAAACGACTAAATGTGACGTCTCGATTTTATAAAATAACTGTGACATCCGAAACTGAAAGAAGGTCGAAAATGCAAATAGATGACGATAAATCAAATCATGGTCAAAGTGATATTTTGATTGTACCTATTTTGACAACCGATCCAGGCAGTAAAGATTTGGAACAAATTATTATTAAAAACACTTCATATTTTTTTCTGGAACCAGATGAAATGACGTTTCTCAAACAGGCCACTCTAAAGGGTCAACAAGATTTATCGAAAGGGAAGTTTGTTATTGGTGTTTGGTCACGTTATCAGACTGAAACAGTTATTGCCAGTATTTATCAGATTGGTGATGATATTGAATATCTCGATAGTTTACCAGAATATAAAAATTGTCGTGTAGGGGATTTGGTAACTGGATTGCCAGCAGATTTTCAAGTAGCAGAGGGATTTTTTATTAAGTAGGGGGCATTATATGTTAGAGATAGAAAATTTAGTGAGTACGGAATCAACAATGGAAATAGATGGTGATCAACAGACTGCCAATCTCTTTTTATGTTTGTTGAAACCATGGAATGAATCACACGGGGATAATTCAAAAAATATTTTGGCACAAGAATTTGAAACAATGTTGAATCGAAAACTCAGTCCTAAGAATGAACAAATTTTGATTGCAGCGTTGGGAGAGTACCAACGAAATAGATTTGTTGCCAATAATGTGGAAACAAGTGAACCCACGAAACAAGATTTGGAAAGTTTCATGGATACTTGGGACAAATTTGGTAATGAATTTAATCTGATTGAACCAGTCAAAAATGAATATATAGAAGAATTGCATAATTTGCTGACAGATAAATATTCTGAAATTGAAAAATTGATTCAAGATAATAAATTACTTGAATCATTGGATGATTTATTAAGTCCTGATTTTAAGCAAGTTATTATGAGTGAAAAATTTCGATTAGTCGATAAAATTTCCAAAGCGATTATTGGTAATGAAACTGGGAATTATCAGAATAATTTAACCAATTATTTGAAACAAGTATTAGCTGATAAGTTAGCAAAGCAGATCAATGATGCCTTGAATCCAATTAATAATTTACCTTATTTTATGAATTATTATTGGCCAATGGTTTCTGATGTGAAGTTTGATGATGTGTCAGAAAAAACCAATTATTTGGAAACACTTTATCAAAGACAGGGTAAAGCAAGCCAACGAGCTTTTAATATAAAAAAGCAACTCAATCAAATTGAGTCATATAAGATTTGTAATTTGACAGGTTCACAAGGCATTGATAGCAGTGCTACTAAAAATATGAGTCATATTATTTTAGATAGAATTTATAACGAAACTGATGATGGACAATTAAAGTTTGTCTTCAATAGTTATAAATGTAATTGGGAAGATGGTTTGAAAGCTGATTTTAGACAGAGATTTAATGGTCTTTCTGATTTGGAATTGGATAAAAAATATCGTGAAGAGTGTGAACAATACTTTTACGAATTGATCCGACCAAGTGCTTCATTGTCAGCCAATAATTTACATCGGGTAGGTATTTCTGACGATGATTATCAAGCTATGCAAGCTTCAATTGGGATTAAATAAAAAGGGGATAATAATGAAAAAATATTGGGGAATTTTAGGCGCAACATTGGTCGCATTGACTTTGACTGGTTGTGGTAATCACTCGCAGGCTAAGTCTAGTGATAGTAAGAAAGTTACTACGCATAAGGTGGTTAAGGCTAGTCATAAAAAAAATACTAAATCTACAGGTAAGAAGCAACAAGCTACTACATCAAGCAGTAGTGCCACAAGTACCGAATTTTCTAATCAAAATTTTGTATCCAAATATGAGGATGCCATTTCAGGTATTTTCTTCAAGGGAAATCAATTTATCTGGGTTTATAACGAAATTACTAATGGGGATAGTTCGGAGTTAGTTTCAACTCAAGGTACATATTCATATGATTCTAAATCACAGATAGTGACTTTGAACGTGGCAAATCAATCGAAGACATATACTGGTAAAGCTACTCAGTTGTCACGCTACTATTATGAAAGTGTTGGCGCATCACCAGCTAATTCCAGTTTGCAGCTGAAATATAGTGCTGGAAATGAAGCTTCAATGACTCCACAAAATGGTAGTTTTGGAAGTAAGACACTTCAAAGCGTGCAATCCAATCAAGTTTTGAGTTATGACTACGCTGTAAGTAAGTATAGTGTTCAAAAGGTTGATTCTTCTATGCAAAAAGGACAAAACACGATCAATAGTGCTGAGGACCTTAAGAAATTTATGCTTGATCATGATTTGATAAACCCTTCATCAGATCATGTCAAAATAGAAGCCTATGACGGTGGTGGTCAATTTGACGAATTTCCAGTTTATGATCAAACGGATTACGACGACGCTATGGCTAGTAAAGATGGGATAGAACCTGAAAAGACAGTTAGTGCTAAATATTCAGTGGCCTTAGATACAGGTGCAACAAGTACAGTGTATTTCTTGGGTAATGATAATAATATTTATTATGAAATGCTTGGTACAAGGCCAGAAGTAGAATTGGCTCCGAATGTAGATTCTACTTATCATATGTATTACGGACAATAAATAGAAGAGCTGATTAGTTTGTAATTCTCAAAATCAGTAATTGAATATTTAAATAAAAAGGCAATGATTTCTCATTGCCCTTTTTGCTATATGTTAAAAGCGACAAATAATGACGTCTTCATTTCATATAATGAATTTGTAATTATATGGTAAATGTCGAAGGGGGATGCGTATGTTAAAGGTATCAAGAAATACTGAGTATGAGTTTGCAACAAAGATTAATAGGGATAAAAAAATCTAATTTAGTATTACAGATTTGGCAGTTGATCACGCCATAGTAAAAGAAACCATTTGAGTTCGAGATTATATTATTGCAGATTATTGATGAAATTGAATGGGAATAGAGATATCGCAAGTAAGGTGAGTCTTATTTTTATGAATTAACATATATGGGATGTGAATTAGCTGCTGATAATATTCATCCAGTTGGCAGTTCGGATGGAGCTTATTGGAAGTTGAAGGAATAAATTTAGTAGTGAAATAAATATTATTAAGTGAGGGAAAAGTAATGGATGAAAATAACATTTGGAAAAATGGAAGCTTTAATGGATTAAGTTTTGATGAAACGGTTAAAAAATATATTCAATATCAGCCTAAAGAGAATGCAACAGAAAAAAAAATTGAAGATTTTAAAGCAAATGATGATGGGAAAAATTTTTCATGGGTATTAGATTCTGATAGGGGATATTTAAATATAAATGACAGCAATAGAAGTATTGATTGGGGAATACCCAATCAAGTCATTGGCAATCCGGATACGGCAAATGTGTTTTTATGTTTATTAAATCCTAGAACCAGAAATGATACTTCAGAATGTAGTAATTTGAAAAAATATATTGATTTGGAAAATAAGAATAATGGGGAGTTTTTTAATTCAATTGACGAATATAAAACGCACATTATTAATGATAAAGAGAATATTTTGAATCAAGAGGCTCTAAGATTATCCGGAAGAAAATTGAAACCTAGCGAATACTTCGATGTATTAATTCCAAAAATCAAAGACTATATTGATGAACATATAAGACTGGGAACATATACAATCACTGAAACGAGTTGGGAAACCCTTGGAAAAAAATTTGTACTAACAGATGATTTTAAAATAATTATTAACCGTGAATTTAATGAAATGGTTAATAATAACGATAAAAATGTATTAATCGCAAAAACAGATAATAAAAATGAATTAATAAGTGATAAATTGAAATGTGCAATATCAGATGAAATTAAAAAATGGATTAATACTTATAATAGATTAAGGTCTAAAAAAACGTCTAAAAAAGTGTCCGAAAAATTATTGAATAAAAGATTAGAAGAAAAGTTAAAATCAAAAATTGAAGCTGAATTAGATCCCCTTAATGATGCATATTATTTTAAAGAATATTATTCAAGTTTATTAATGAAAAATACGTCTTTGAATAAGAGAGACTATTTAGATAGTATTTATAGTAATGGGAATAAATTTGAATTGCTTAAAATTTGTGATTTAGAATTGCTTCCATACAGAACAATTGACGAACATGGTATTAAATTTAATGATAACGCTAAATATAGGGATTTAATATCATCGCGGTATGTAGCATCTTTAATTATTAAGCGTATAAAAAAATACGAAATACAATATGATAGGTACGAATCTAAATTGAAAAAGTCTGATTTAGAAAAGTGTAAAGACAAAGAGCCAATAAAACCAATTTTTATTTTTAGATCATATAGCCATTGGGAGGAAACCATTAAGTATTGTTTGAAGCATGAGGGTAATGATATGAAACTAAATGAAGTTTATGAAACTCTTGAGGAAAATTATTTTTATAGATTTCCAAATGCAAAAGGGACCATTACCCCAGGTAATATAAAGAAAGTTAGATTGCCTCAAGATGAATTTACAGAAATAAGAAAGAAACTATAAATCTAATTCGTAAAGATCAATCAAATTGATTTTTGATAGGTCTTTTATTTAATTAAAGTTGAGATGACTATGTTATTTTCATTCTTTTCAACGATTGCCATATAGTGTCACCCCAATTTAATACAATAATTACATAATCAAAATCTGATTAAGATTAAATAGGGGATAAATATGAAAAAACATTGGGGTATTATCATAATAGCCTTAGCAGTTTTCACTTTAGCTGGTTGTGGCAATAATTCACAGAGTAAATCTAGTAATGCCAAGCATGTGACGACACATAAGGTGGACCCAACAAAGCCGAAGGTTAAAACGAGTACAGCTTTCTCTGGTCGTGTTTTTACAGGGGATTGGACTTTGAATATGTCGCCAATTATGTTTAAAGGTGACCAATTTATTTGGAAATATAATGTTCCAATTAAAATGGATTCAACGGATGATGATCCTAATGGGGGAATCTACGAGTTAGCTTCTTTGCAAGGTAATTACAGTTATAATCCCAAGACAAAGGTAATAACTCTACATGTCAACAAGCAGTCAAAAGGATACCTTGGAACAGACGAAGGATTGAATGAAAATAAATATCAATCAATTGCTAATGCTTCATTGCCAAGTCAAATTCATTTGCAATGCCAGGCTAAAGCTAGTAGCGGTCAGAAATATTTGAAGTTATTAGACAGTGGGCTCCATATAGATTCGCCAATGTTTGAAGGAAATTCTAGTGGCTTTACATATGAAAGCATGGTTCGTAAATATGGTGTTAATAATATCGGATCAATGATGCAAAAAGAAACAAGTGCAGAAACACAAGATTCTGATTCACAAAGTTCAGATTCACAAAACACGACTATTAACAGTGCCCAAGATTTCAGTAACTTTCTAAAGAAGTATGACATAACTTCTGATGACGAAATAGTTGCTAATGGGGACAGCAGTAAGGAATATAAGGGCTACTATATGGAAAACTATAGTGAAGCCTATGATAATCCAGGATCTGTTGAACCAGATGAGATGGTTCATGCTAAATATATGGTTACAATTCCTTCGTCAGAAGAAGAAATTTATATTTTTGGAACTAATGGTCGAATTTATTCGGGTAGATCTTCGTCACGTTCAGAAGTTCAAGTTGCCGTACCGTTAAACACTGAGTATAACAAAAGGCTTAATAATAACTAAAAAAACCGTTGATGAATTTTCATCAACGGTTTTTTGTAAGGGAAGGATCATTAAAATTTATAGCAAATGAATACCATTTTCATCACATTTTTCACGTAAATCTTCAGGCCAAACAGCAGCTTGAACTTCACCAACGTGAGCTTTACCAAGCAATAACATACATAGACGTGATTGTCCGATACCACCACCGATTGTGTATGGTAATTCACCAGCTAATAACATCTTATGGAATGGTAATGAAGCACGATCTTCAGCGTGAGCAATCTTTAATTGTTCTCTCATTGATTCTTCAGAAACACGGATACCCATACTTGAGATTTCCAAAGCGTGTTGTAAAGGTTCATACCAGAACAAGATATCACCATTTAGTTTCCAGTCATCGTAATCGGGAGCACGACCATCGTGACGTTTGCCACTCTTCATAGGTCCACCGATTTGCATTAAGAAGACACAGCCGAGTTCTTTACAGATAGCATCTTCACGTTCCTTAGGAGTCTTGTCAGGCCAGCGGTCTTCAAGTTCTTGAGTTGTGACAAAGTGAATTTCGTCAGGTAAATGATGAACAGCCTTAGGGAATTTGTACCAAACCTCGTGTTCCATATGTTTGATAACTTTGAAAATTTGTTTAACAGTAGCTTCGAGAGTTTCAGTTGTACGCTCGTCTTTAGCAATAATCTTTTCCCAATCCCATTGATCAACGTAGATTGAGTGAATGTTATCAAGATCTTCATCTTTTCTGATAGCGTTCATGTTAGTGTAAATACCTTCGTGCATGTCAAAGTCATAACGTTTCAAAGCTAGACGTTTCCATTTTGCAAGTGAGTGCACGATTTCAATTGTTTCACCGGGGATACCCTTCATTGAGAATGAAACAGGAGATTCGACACCGTTAAGGTTATCATTAAGACCAGTACCTTTTTCGACCATCATTGGTGCAGATAGACGGGATAAGTTTAGTTCTTTACCAAATTCATCTTGGAATGTTTCACGAATATATTGGATAGCTTTTTGTGTTTCTTTAACAGATAGTTTTGGGTCGTAGTCCTTAGGTATAATCAAGTCCATAATAATTTCCTCCAAAGTGTAAAATCAAGTTTAATACAAAATAAAAAAGTCTTTCATTCCAACTATTAATTAAATAATTAATAATTGGGACGAAAGACTTTTCGCGGTACCACCCAAGTTGCCTATCTAAAATAGGCCACCTCAATAAGAGCACTGACATGCTCCACCGATGGTAACGTACCGGTTAACGTCTGAACTTACTTTGACCGAAGTCATTTGAGCCAGAAACATAAGAAAGTGTTATTCGGATGATCCATTTACCAATTGGGTTCTCACCATTCCCAAATCACTGTTAGTGTGGAAAATCTTACTATTCTTTCTTTTCGTTTTTATCTTGTGACACTTATATTAGCATTATTTTTCGAAATGTAAATAATTAAATTTGAAAAAAATTAATTATTTAGATAGTTATTAAAATGAATCTAATGTAGAGAACTGATATTTCAAGTATTAAATTGTTTTTATAATTAAATATATTGACTTTTTATACTGAAGTATAAAAATGCTTTATTTCCTGGATTCCTTTAAAATTGTAAAAAAGGTTGGAGGAATAGGGAGATGAATAAAAAGAAGACGCTCATAATCGCAATTTTGATGAACATCATAATGGCTTTTTCAATGTTTAATATGGGGCATGAAATTAAGGCGGAGACAATGGGGCATGAAGATACTATGTCTAAAATCACTCCAGACAACTTAATGGATACAAATACAGTAACGCCATATCAAACGCCGACGGCTGATCCGGTAATTCTTTTATTTATCTGGCTAACTTCGGGATATAATCTTCAACCTGAAAATCAATATACATATGTGAATAATCCCAAAACCCTTTATACAGACTCAGGTAGATCGGTCATAGATGCACTATTAGGATTAGGATTATTGACTAGTCCAAGTTATACCTGGTATCAATCGACAGATGGTCAGACGTGGACGGAGATGACGCAGAAGACGAAAAATTTAACAGTGACTCCCAATAAAATAGGCACAGTTTATTATCAACAGGAGACACAGTGGAAGGGACTACTGGCAAAAACAACAACCATCTATTCGCAAGTAGCTTTTATTACAACTTTTCCGGAACCAATTAAAGCAACTCGCTTAGATGTTACGGCTGACATTAATTATTTGTACAATAATCAATCTAGTGCTGATACGACTTATGTAACGGGTACACCAACACCTTACAATGCGACGGGAAATATTACATGGAAGGTTGACAATACTAATTTGGCAACGGTTGATAGTAAAACTGGTTTAGTGACAGCAAACACTGAAAAAACAGCGGGTACAGTAAGAGTTACAGGAACAATGACAAATGCTGATAATACAAGCGTTAGTGGTTATGTAGATATTCGTATTGGTGGGGGATTGGATAATCAAACGGTTGATGAGGGGCAAGCAGCCACTTTTGAAATTCAAGGTGAATTTGATGAGGATCCAACGAAAGTAGTTTGGCATCGAATCGATGTTGGAGGCAAGGATACAATAGTTGAAAATATCAGTAGTGATCCACTTATTTATAAGACTGCCAAAACAGTTTATGCAACTGATAATGGAGTCAAATATTATGCGGTGATGACAGTAACAAGTGGGGAAAGTACAACGACTATGACAACTAATCAGGCATTACTGACGGTTAAAAAGAATACTGTCCCAGCCTTGATGCTAAGCAATACAATTTTTAATAACAGTCATAATGATCATAATGATGCCAATACGATAATTGGTGGTGTGAGTGAGAATGATAAGGTTAGTTATACAATTAATTTGAATGAACAAAATGTTAATTCGGTACTTGCTAAGGCCGAGCTGAAATTAAAATTACCGATAATGTCGAATGTTGATGCGGTCAAAGTTAATGACCAAGATTACCAAAGTTATCAGATAATTCCGAATGGGGAAGATACCCAGAGTGCTATCTTGGAAATTTACGATCTAGATTTCGTTGCTATGAAGAATATCAAAATAGAAGTTGATACAACCATAGGTGAAACTAGTCCGACACCATTTAATTCAACCGGTACATTAATTGGCCATGACAGTAAGGGAAACATCATTGGAACGTACAGTACGGGCGATACTTTAACGATAAATTTTGGTGATAATAAGATTGATTTGAAAGCTAATGATTGGAATTACGGCAAGATCAATTCTTATGGCGTACAATCTCTGCTGAATAGAGAAAAGATTGCTGGAAATCCCTTAGAAGTCAGTGATAATAGACGTAATAAAAAGGGATTGAAACTTTATTTAGCCCAAAATAATCCGTTTAAATCTGAAGGTAATATTCTAAATTCGAATTTAAGATATTACCATTCTGACGGAAGTTTTGATGTATTAAATAGAACAGGTACTCTCATTTCAGAGACAGCAGATGGACAGACATTGGAACCTGTAAATTGGGCTGATAATGAAGGTCCAAGATTGTTGGTTGAGAATGGCTATCATGTTGCCGGGATATATTCCACTGAATTGGAGTGGTCTTTGGTTGAATCGGTTTAGAATAAATGAAAAGAGTCCTGTGAATAATCTGACGATTATTTACAGAACTCTTTTTTTAATGCATTAATAATGTCACAAAATTGAATAACAATTTACCACCATACAAGATGATGATCACACCACAGACCAGATTGATGATTCGCAAAACTTTAGCGTTGAATTTATCTTTAAATTTAGTCACGATGGCATTTAAAATAATAAACCACAAAGCTGAGGCAATTCCCACTCCAGCGATAAAAATTGGATAACTGTAAGTTGGCAATGTAACTTGGAAGGCCCCCAACATCATTGATCCGTCGATGATAGCTTGCGGATTGAACCAAATTACGATAAAAGCTGATGAAATAGTTTCTAAAAGATTTTTTTCCGATGCTTCAGCGTTAATATCAGTCGTTTGTGACCTTAATAAATTAATTCCCATATAAATTACGATCAAACTTCCCACCAAAAGAATGATCAATTGCAACCACTCGAATTTTTTCATGATGGCGCCGATACCGAAGAAGCAAGCAAAGGCTAAAGTAACATCGAAGAAAATGATGATCAAGGCGGTTAGAAATGATTTGCGACGCGTTTGTGTTAAAGCTGCATTGATGACAAATAAATTAGCTAGACCAATTGGCGCATCATAGGCTATCCCCATAGTTAATCCTTGTAAGAAAAAGTTCATAATTTAACCCCCTTTACCAGCCAAAATAATATAGAAAAATTTGACTACCATAACGATTATAGGGATATTATTAGGTAATGTAACCAACCAAATATAACTTTTCGACCCAACCAAAAGGAGATAATTATGAAACGAAGTCGTCCGATTCAAATTGACTGGCAACCTGATAAAAAAAGTCAGCTTCCGGTCTACCGTCAGATTGTGCAATACGTCTGTGATAAAGTGGCTAATGGTGAGTGGGCAATTGGTTCCAGATTACCTTCACAACGGGCGCTGGCTGAATCATTTGCTGTTAATCGCAGTACCATTTCGACTGCCATTGATGAACTAACATCGTATGGAATAATATCGGGAGAGCATGGGGCAGGGACTCAAATCGTCAGTAATACTTGGTCATTGATGCTGCCAACTTCTTTGAGTTGGAAAAAGTATATTTCGTCAGGATATTTACAAGAAAATAATAAACGAATGCAACAGATCAACCGTTTGGAGTTTGCCCCTGACATAATACGCTTAGGAACCGGTGAATTGGATCCACGGTTATTTCCACAGCAAATGTGGGCTAAAACTTTACAAAAACTAAGTACTGAAATTACTTCTCTGGGATATGCTGAACCATTGGGAATACCTGAGTTACGCCAAGCAATTGCCAGACATATGAAAAAATTGGGTGTTGATGTTTCGACTAAGAATATCCTAATAACGTCAGGGGCTTTACAAGCTTTACAATTGATAGCCTCATGTATGTTGGAAGAAGGCAGTACTGTCTTTACAGAAGCTCCAACTTATTTAAAATCTTTACAAATGTTTCAATCAGCCGGTTTGAACTTGAATGGTATTCCCATGGATCACGATGGTTTAAAGTATTGGGAAATCGAGAAGCAACTAAAAAAGAGTGATTCTGCAATTCTTTATACGATTCCGACCAACCAAAATCCGACCGGCATCACAATGTCTAATCTTCGTCGTCAGGAACTAATGGATTTTTGCATAAAAAATAGGCTACCGATCATTGAAGACGGAGCCTATCAGGAACTATGTTTTGATGATGAAGCAGCTATACCACTGAAGGCTATCGACGATAATGGCATGGTAATGTACTTAGGAAGTGCTTCGAAGAGTTTAGCGCCCGGTTTGCGGATCGGTTGGGTAATTGCTTCAGAACCAGTGATCCAACGCTTAGGCGATGCCAAAATGCAAATGGACTATGGTGCTAGTTCGTTGTCACAGTTAGTGTTTGCTGAATTTCTGAATAGTGGGATGTATGAAAAATATCTGACTGAATTAAAAGTTGAACTGAAGAAACGCCGAGATAATGCTTTGGTGACTTTGGATAAATACTTTAAAGATATTGCTACTTGGAATGTACCTGTTGGCGGATTTTATATTTGGTTGACCTTTAATGATGAAGTTGAGATCGATGGATTGTTTGAGAAGGCTATTGATCAGGGAATACTTTTGAATCCAGGGGATGTTTATGATTTTAAACATAATCGATCACTTAGATTGTCGTTTGCCTATGTTGATTGTGGGGAATTTACTAGTGCCATGATGATGCTAAATGAAATTTTGAAAAGTTAGGATTAATTGTAAGTATTTTAAAATTAAAAAACCAACTATCATTTAAGGATATTTTAGGTTGATTCGTCAGGTATAATTAAAGGTGATAAATTAATTTCAATTAGAGGATCTATGAATATATGACAAAAAAATTGTCCAAAAAGAATGTTGATCGTTTAACAAGATCATTAAAAGTAGTAAAAGTAGAAAAAGATGTGGAAAATGCATGGCGAGAATTATTTAGTAGTTATTACAGTGATGCAGAGAGTAAAAAAAATGGATCACCAATTATGTCACCTTATGATACAGATGGATATATTGAGGTTAGTAATGAGATGCTTAATCCGTTGAGAATATTACTAGAGTTCAAATTTAAAACAAATTTGAATAAATTGTCAGACCGAGTCAGGATAACGGCTCAATGTATTCACTATTTAAGAAAGTTCAGTAAAGAGAAAGAGGCAGTTATTCCAAATATAATTGTAGGTGCTGATGAAGATCAAGCATTTGTCTTATATGTACCTAATTTTTTAAAGTATTTGGATAGAGACTACAATTGGGAATCTTCACCTAGTTCCGCATGGAAAGATGATCCAAAACTAGTTAATGATCTTACAAAGGATAAAAATATGTCAGTTTGGGTGTATACAATAGATGCTGATAATAGTAGCCAAAGATTTGATAATGTGAAGAGCTTATTTGAAGAAATAAAGTATTTAGTTGAACAACCAGAAGATAGAAGCTATAAAGTACAAGTTACAGATGTTAATATGGATGAACTTTTTTCGAATTTTGAAAAGGCAAGCTTTGTTGATCCTAAAAGTGTAAAGACCAGAACGGCGGTCAATATTTTTATGCAAACAATGATAGGTAATAATCAGGATTACTACTTGGTTCCCAATAATCCTAATCAATTACATATTCCTGGAGATAAAAAAATATCAGTGAATGGTAGTGCAATCCAAGCATACTTTAAACATTTTGATAGAAACATAAAACCTTCAGAGAAGGATAAAATGTTTGCAATAGCTGATAGGCTTATAGAGGATCATTCTAGACGTAACAAGGGGGACTTTTGGACCCCCACTATTTGGGCTAATGAAGCAAATAAAATGATAGAAGATGTGGTTGGAGCTGATTATAAAGAAAAATCAATTGTATGGGATAGTGCTTCTGGGACCAAAAATCTAACAAGAGATTTTAAATATTCTAAGTTATATTCCTCAACATTTTTTGATGAGGAAATAAATATGAGTACAAAATATAATCCTAACTCAGTGTCATTTCAATATGATTTTTTAAATGATGATTTTTATATAAATAATAAAGAGCACGGCGAATATAAAACGCCTGTAAATACACCAAATTCTGATGATTGGAAAATGCCAGATGAACTTTTTAATGACTTGATTAACTCTGGTAATAAACCCATAATATTTTATACAAATCCACCATATGCCACTGCTAACGATTTACATGCTAATGGAAAGCATAAATCTGGAATTGCTAAAAACTTTGTAAACGATTATATGAAAATAAAGAAAAATGGGAAATCAGAATATGGGAATGCTTCTCAACAACTTTATGCTCAATTCATGGTCAGAATGTTAAAAATTATAGAAGATTTTAATCTTAAAAATGTGTATATTGCATTATTTACTAATGCTAGGTTTATGAGTGGCGGCGACTATTTTAGAAAATTTAATGGAAAATTCTTTTCAAAATTCAAATTCCAAAAAGGATGTTTATTAAATGCCGGAGAGTTTGCTGATACATCTGATCAGTGGCCGATAATGTTTAGCATATATAAATTAAGGTCAAATTATTTAGATGAGAGTATTGCTGAAAATCAGAAACATGAATTTGAAGTTAAGGAGACAAAATGGGAAAATGACAATCTTTCTATCAGGAAATATACAAAAAAAATAATGGAAACAGTATATAAGGAAGATGCGTTAAATTATTGGGCTAAAGAGACATTGAAAAAACATCCAGAGTTTAGCGATACATATCCACAACTTGGAAAGGCCATGGAAGAGTCATCAGGTAAAAGTCCACGAGGTAAATTATACGAAGGGTCATTAGGATTTATGGTTAATAATTCTAATAATATTGGCAAAGGAACCTATCAAGGGGGTGTCTATATATTTACAAGTTCGGCATATGAAAGTAATGGATTCAATGTGATGCCTGAAAATTTTGATCGTGCAGTAGTTAATTTTGCTGCGAGAAGAACAATAGCACCAAATTGGATTACAGCGCAAGATAATTATAAAAAGCCTAATGTCAGTGACCCTATATATTCAGAGTTTGTGAATGATTCATTAATCATGTCATTATTTGATAATCAAAGTTATCAGGCAGCGTATCGTAATTGGAATGATTTTAATAATATAAAGGGATATAAAAATAGGTGGGCAAACCAATGGTTCTGGTTGGATAAGGAATGGATCAAAAATAAAGCAGATGAGAAAAACTCACCAGTAGTTTTTGATGATATCCGGGATGATAGTGATAGATTTGTTGCTAAGGAAATAAAGAAAAGAAAGTTTTCTGAAGAGGCTAGTGATGTAATAATGTTAAGCCAAATGCTGTATGAGGAACAACTGTCCAGCCGACAGTCTTCAATAATTGATCTTCCCCAATTATCATTAGAAGCATGGGATATTGGATGGTATCAAATGAAACAGATAAATAATATTTTTCCAAGTAAAACAATGGATTGGTTAAAGGAAAAAATAAGTAAACTGAAATTAAAATGTGAAAAAAATGTTTATGAATTAAATATGTTAATAAAATAGAATAGTAGATGGTAATATGTGTGCATTCAATCAACAACTATCTAACCCCAATACCAATTACTTCATAATAGATTCCAGTTCCAGCCTCACTCACAACGACGTAGACTTCAAATTCTACAGCTACCAAAACAAAAGCAACAAACAACTCCACGCTGGAGACCTAATAATCTATCGCAGGTCCGGCAGTTCGTGAAAATCCAGAAGCTGGCAGTGACTTGGTACAAATCAAGCATCCTTATCTCTTTTCACATCACCTAATGAAACAAAACCTGAGAACTTTTGATTGGAAATTCAGAACTTTCAAGGGTAAGTGGTCTAACCTTTTTTAATATGAACGGGATTACCCAGATACCCAAGGAGGATTTCGTAGGTCTTTTGGAACGTCAAAGAGATTAAGTTCCTGAAGAACCAAGGTTGTCAAAATTTACAATCTTGACCTCTGTTCCTTTAATTTTAGAAAAACGTTTTAACAAAAGATACTTGATTCTCTTTTAGGACAGACCACTCCCTTGGAAGAAATGATTTTTTTTAATTAAGTTCAATATCATATTAATCCGTTTAAGAACCTTCCAAAACAGTCGATTATAAACATTGAATCGACTCAATTGAATAATCTTAGAACGCGAATGCCGTACTATTTTTGCCGTTATTCTAAATAATTGTAATCTTAGCGTGTTGATTTGCTTGCAACTTTCAGTTGCTGGCAAAGCCAAACACTGCATAATCTGAACTATATTAAATGCTAAAGCACTCAAGGTAGCTCTAATAGAGTTCACTCTAAAACCGTGACACAGTTGGTTGTGATGCTAGTTTTTTTTGTTAAAGAGTAATTTTAACGCTGGATCATTCTGTAAAAAATTAGCGGACGAATCATTTTTATATCCGGCAATCAGCTGAAATAGTATTTGTAGAAGTATATCTGAATTAGAATGTTCTTTAAATTTACGTGGGTCATCAAAATGAATTTGATGATCTATTAATTTTGAAAAATCTAATTTATCAAGATATTCGGATACTAACGCTAATCCACCATTTGCAGTAAAATTACCACCATTATTAATAATTTGTACGTTGGGGTTGCTGTGTAATTTAATTTTATGTAATATTGTCATTAGAAACTCTCTCCCGATATTATGTTTTTAGAGGTAATTTCACAATATCATAGGTGGGTTTTTTTGCACCCACTGGGTGTAAAAGAAAAGCCTTAGACTCCCAATCGTAGAAGCGATTGTAAAGTCTAAGGCTATTTTTATGAATTATTCAGGGTCTAGTTAATAAATTAAGTATGGATTCATCCATTTTGGATAGAGTTTTCGATGAATTTATAAAAGCATTACCCAGTCGCCTTGTCAGGCTTCTGAATAATGCTTCATAATATGAAAAATCTATATTTTATTATTCTACCTCAACGGGCTCAACGGTTGGGGACTATTTCTGTCCTTTCAACTTTTAGTTATTTATTATTAATCATTTTTCTTAAGATACTGGGCATTACTTGTAGTTGTGCAAACAATTGTTCTTCTGTATGCAAAATGCCGTATTTTGTAGACCTAGCATTACCACTTTTTATTATTATTCCCTTTTCGATTAGAGAAGATAATGTTCTGCTTACTATGGATCTGGAAAGCTTAGTTTCGTCTTCAATTTGTTTATGACTGAGTTCTCGAGAACCGTTCGAGACAATGCATTTTAATATCTCACGTTCTCGTTCACTAATTTCCTCACCAGAGAATGAATCAGCATAATCTACTTTCCAAATTTTTAGTTTGGTTTGTTTATTATCTGTATTAATGATAGGTACTCTATAATCATTGTTGATAGCAGATTCATAGATCTTTTCACCACCGTGACCTGCACGTTCACCTTTTCCCATTTGAATAAACAGTTTTGATATTATGGGATTTCTAGTTTTGGAATTATTAGTTGTAAAAAAGTCTTTAGGAGATATTTTCATTTTTCCCGGATTCGTGAATTCATAGTAGTTAATGAATACATTGGCAACAATTGGAGAACTACCATAATAATCAGCATGCATCAACATATTTAATATTGCCTCTCGTAAAGCTATAACCATATTTCCAGATGTATCAACCCGACTAAGATCCTGATTTAATTTGAAGGGCTCAGGAATTGTATTACTGATAGTATTTATGACTTTATTGTAAAAAGAGAATATGTTCAAATTTCCTTCAATTGAGGAGATTCTATCTGTCCATCTTTGATAAGGGTTAGATTTATCAAAATAATCTAATTGGAAGTTAGGGAAGGTATGTAATATAGCATTGTTTTCTCCAAAAAATAACAATCCACCAACAGTTATTCCATACTGTCCGTTACCATAGTAGTCTTTTGATATTACCCCTATTTTTTTAGAAAAGCCTCTGTTGAATAATCTTTATATGATTCATAACCAGATCTTTTTGATATTATTTCTTGATATTCTTTAATGTTTTCTAAATTTAGATCCTCCATAGAGTAATTTGGGAGGACCTTTGTATCAAGATCATCTCTAGAGTCACGGAGTAATATTTGCAAGTCTTCTTTTTTAGCTTTGATATCAACCGCACCTTTTCTAACATAGGCAGAACCTTTAGAATAAATGGGCTTTTTATTAAATGTAGCCTCATGAACGGTTATCTCTATTAATGAAATGTCATCTTCTAAATTGATACATTTAACGTCATCATTTTTTATAGTACTATAATTGATTGTGTTTCCTATAGTTGACCAAAAATCATCAAGTACCTGTTGAGTATTATTAATGCCTAGCGGGATGAAAGATTTTATGCCATTTTTTGTAACTTCATCGACACCTAAAATCAAAAGTCCTCCATCGGTATTTTCGAAAGCTGATATTGTTTCCCAAAGGTCTTTTGAAAGTTTTGATTGATTACTTTTGTACTCTAGATGTTCATTTTCATTAGGCAATGATGTGTAGTCCATACAGTCCTCTCCCTTTTTAAATTAGATGGATATGTGCAGATAATGTGCAGATAATTTTTTTGAAAAGCATTGATATATCAACGCTGATTCGATTTTTAAAATCCAATATGTGCAGATAATGTGTAGATTCTTACGGAGTGTTTTCAATTCATTATTATACAATAATAAGTATAAATTGTATTAACGGGTAATTGGAAAACAATGCATCAAAATGTAGAAGTAGAGTCTCTGATTATATGTATAAGTACCAATACAAGTTAATTACTCTAAAAATAAACTGTAAATAAGATCAAAAAATACTCACCGAAACCATCTAATTATTTGATGATTCCGATGAGTATTTTATTTGTCTTAATCTTCAGTCAAAACCCGATACAATCCCAAGTCCACTTCATGCTCCAATCTCAAAGTGAAATCAACTAATTTAGTTGGTTTACCATCGATATTCTTTTCAACAACATCTTTAGCACTAAGAACCTTGGCTGATCCAAGACAATAAAAATCACTACCTTCAAGTTTATTATTAGTAGATTTCCTGATAAATACTTGGATCATTCCAAATCCATTATTTTCAATAATCTTACGTTCCGTATTGCTAGAAGTAGTGCGACCACCTTTAGAGAATAAGGGAATCGTTGAACGGTCCAAGAAGGTATTTTCATATACCATCTTATTTTGGAAATTTTCAGTTTTCGTTAAAGATATAAATACCGGAAGAAAACGGTCGTCTTGTCGGAGACTGTACCCACCAACACTTAGATAATTGGGCTCTTTTTCCCAATCCAGCATTTTAATAACATCGTAACGGTAATACTTTTTGCCAATCGTGAATCGATCATGATATGCGGTAGGGCTTTTGTGTAATTCCCATAGATTTGCGGCAATTGCATCGATGAAATATTCTTTGAATACAGATGACTGCAATGCTGATAGGAATTTGGTAGTAAATTTCCAAATACCATTAGTACGCTGAATTAGAGGTATATCACCATATTTTTCACGCTTTTTTTTCACAAAATAACTTAAATCTAAAACCGAGGCAACGTTATCCAATGAATCTTTATCGTAAAAAATATCACGAGATTTAAGTTCAGATATAACTTCATCATCAGTGATTGAAGATTGATCCAATAATTTCTTGAGTATTAAAGCCTCAATCGGACGTTTTGATACGGCAACTTCTTTAGAAACAAAGACTAGAAATAAATATTGTTCATTGCTAAGTGATCTCGAGAAGTTTTCCTCAAATTTTGCTTGCATGTCATATAATGTTTCAAACTTTTGAATAATATCAGAGACATCAATATCACCCATTTTTGCAAAATCTAATAACATTGGTGAGTGAAGTCCAATCTTGTCTTTAAGATTCTGATAGGCTGATTTGAAACGTTTCATATCGTTTAACCGTGCTTTTGAAACAGCAGTTAAAATGCGTTTACGGGCAATCTCTTCGAAATGAATCGTTGAGACGCCAGAGATAGTTGGACTGATGATTTGATTTCGAATATTTTCTTTATTACTGCTGTGAGAGCGGTCAAACGCCATTGGTATCATATAGTTCTCATCGTAGTTTCCAATAAAATCAAGAATCGTGACGAATTCTTTATTAGGAGATTTGCGTAGACCACGACCGAGTTGTTGCAGAAAAATGATACTGGATTTAGTAGGACGCATCATAATTATTTGATTGATTATGGGAATGTCTACACCTTCATTGAAAATATCGACGGTAATAATATATTGTAAATCCCCGTTATTTAGCTGATCGACTGCATCTTCACGTGTTTCAACTGAATCCGTAGCGGAAACAAAGACTGCTTTAATACCACGGCTTTTGAGTTTGTTTGCTAATTCTCTGCCTTCTTCAATCCGGCTGACAAAAATCAAACCGTGAACATCATCATTACGAGGACCATAGTATTCAGTCTTTTCAATAATATGATCAACGCGTTCGTCTGACACTAGATATTTCAAACTGGTTTTGTCGTCTATCGATTCACCATCTTTTTCGTAATCAGTAACTCCAATGTAATGGAAGGGTGCAAGAAAGTCGTGATCAAGCGCATCAAGTAAGGGGATTTCATACGCAAGATTGTAATCAAAATAAGAATAGACATTTATCCCATCAGTTCGTTCAGGCGTTGCAGTCATTCCTAACATGAATTGAGGTTGGTAAAAATCCATTAGTCGTTGGTACATCGATTTCTTTTCACCGGGTAAGTTTTGACTGACACGATGTGCTTCATCAATAATGATGTAGTCGAAGGCATCTGAACTTAATTGCTTACAAATTGAGTCTTTAGATATCATATTGACTGTGGCAAAGAGATAACGAGCTGACAATTGTTGATGGTTACCACTGAGGATTCCGTAATCACTATCTGGACCACCTAAAACTTTTTGAAAACTTTGCATTGCCTTGCGTAGAATCTGCTCGCGATGGACAACAAATAACATTCGTTTGGGGTTAAATTGTTGCACGTCAAAAGCTGCTAAATAGGTTTTACCAGTTCCAGTTGCAGCAACTATCAAACCCTTTTTAGCATGGTTTACGTTTCTTAAATGTTTTAACGATTCTAAAGCTTCTTGTTGCATCTGATTGGGAGTAATTTTACTGGATTTATTTTGATTTCTTTTTACTCGTGGTCTTGAATAAGGAGGCAACCAATCTTTTCGATAATCATCTATCCACGATACAGTCAAAGGGATTGCTTGTTTCCAAAGAGTACTTAGTTCTGTTTTGACATTGTTAATAATATCTCCACGTTCAGTTGAAGTAATTCTAAGGTTCCATTCAAAATTTTTTTTCAAGGCGTTTTGAGTCAGATTGGCGCTACCGACTAATAAACTTTCAAAGTTACCATGATCGAAATAATAAGCTTTTGTGTGAAAGCCATCTTGATCTAAAACTCGTACATCAAGATTAGGGATATGTAATAAATCATCAAAAACTTTGGGATTATTAAAGCCAAGATATGTTGAGGTGATGAGGCGACCATGGATACCACGGGCTGCGATATCAGTTAAAATGGATTTCAAATCAAGCAAACCACCCAGCGTAACGAAGGCAACCGCAATTGTGAAAGTATTAGAGGTGCGTAGTCCTTCCTCCAAGGTATCTAGAACACTGCCATTATGATTGGTTACCAGTGCAGGTTGGTAATTGGCCAATGCTTGTGTTGAATTGTCTATAAATCCAAAATTTAATCCCTTGTTGATTTCATCCTCAATATTCATATGTAGACCCTATTTTTATCAATGAATCAGTAATAACTATTAAAATTTGATTCATTGAGCACTTTCATTAATAATTAATCCCAGTATATCAGATGTAAAAACACGGCCAATATTGAAATAATTGTATAATGGTGAATAATATCAGCAAACGAGGTTCAATTATGTATCAATATAATCAACAACTATCTAACCCCAATACCAATTACTTCATAATAGATTCCAGTTCCAGTCTCACCCACAACGATGTAGATTTTAAATTCTACAGCTACCAAAACAAAAGCAACAAGCAACTCCACGCTGGTGACTTAATAATCTATCGCAGATCCGGCAGTGCCTCGGAATGGGGTAATGAATTTTATCTCTATGGAGCAGCTGAATTTGGTGAGGTAGTTCGTGAAGATCCAGAAACTGGTAGCAATTTGGTTCAAATCAAGCACCCTTATCTTTTCTCACATCACTTAATGAAGCAAAACCTAAGAACCTTTGATTGGAAATTCAGAACCTTCAAGGGTAAGTGGTCGAATTTCTTTAACATGAACGGTATCACCCAGATATCTAAGGAAGATTTCGCGGGCCTTTTGGAACGTCAAAAGGATCAAGTACCAGAGGAACCGGAGTTGTCTCCAGAAGAAGAAGCCATTGCTGTTAAATGTTATCAAGCTGAAAAAATGGAATCCTATTATATCAACGATGAAGCTAAAGGTGTCAAAACTTACAATGCTGTCCAGAAGTTCTTCAATGATAAAGTAAAATTTAATTATCATTATAAATCGGCACTGACTGGCGAGACAAATGAAGCTGATTTGGTGGCAGTTAGGATTGTCCCTTGGGTAGACAATTTGGATATTCGTTTGGATCCACATAATGGAATTTGTCTGACAAAAATCTTCGCTGATGCTTTCACACAAGGTTATTTCACCTTCTCAGATCAAGGTCATATTATTCTTTCTGACGTAGCATCAACGGATCCGGAGACTAATAAAACATTAAATAAATATAAAAACAGAAAAATATATATGAATAAAGAATTTTCTCCTAATAGAAAATATTTACAATACCACCGTGAGCATGTCTTTTTACATTAATGGCTATTGACGAATCAACACGGCCTTAGTATTATATGTACAACAACTTTTAATTAAGTCCAGTGAGACTTGGAAAGTACACAATTAGTCGGGGAAACCCTCTGAAACGTAAACTTTCTTTGTTAGCTGGCAAAGAAAGTTTTTTTATTGCCATACGTTTAATTTACTTAGATTTTTCTAATATAAGTATCAGTTAAATTAAAAATGTTTTAATTTAACTATTGACGAATCAAGTCGTACTTTGTATTATGGGAACAATAACTTTTAAAGAGACCCTGTGAGGTCTGAAAGGCGAAAGAAAAACAGAGAGGATTCTCTGCACTTCGCGTACTGGTGAAAAGTTTTATTATTTTGAATTTTTAATTGGGTCCAGAGAGATCCCGAAGGTTCAGTCTAAATCAATCGTCTAAGACAAAACTTGAGGGATGCTGGTGAGCATCCCTTTTTATGTACTAAATTTTATCAATTCGGAGGACAAATATGAAAAGATACCTAGTTTTTGAAGATGGAACATACTTTGAAGGTACGGCTTTTGGTAGTGACACAGAAACAATCGGCGAACTTGTTTTTACAACAGGGATGAGCGGATATCAAGAAGCGATTACTGATCAATCATACAATGGTCAAATTATTACATTTACTACACCAATGATCGGTAATTACGGTGTCGCTAAGAAATTTAATGAATCACAAAAGCCTACTATAAAGGGCGTACTCGCCCGAGAAATAACCGATGTCGTTGGTAACTACCAAAGTGAAATGACACTCGATGAATTCCTAAAAAAAGAAAATGTCCCCGGTATCCGACGAATTGATACACGCGCAATCACCTTAAAAATTAGAAAAGCTGGCTCATTGAAGGCAGCAATTGTCGACGATTTAGACTCAGGTTTAATTGACCAGATCAGTACTTGGAAGTTATATGATGAACAGTTACAAAAGAGTGTTAACCCTACATCACAAACGTTTGAAGGTAGCGGCAAACATGTCGTTTTACTAGATTTCGGCTATAAAGAAAGTATCGTGTCAGAATTAACCAAGAGATGTCTGAAAGTCACCGTTGTGCCTGGAAATACACCACTTGCAGAAATTGAGAATTTGAAACCAGATGGCATTATGTTGAGTAATGGACCTGGAGATCCCATTCGACATGCAGATATTTTGCCAACCATTGTGGAATTGGAAAAACGTTATCCACTCTTTGGAATTTGCATGGGACACCAATTACTTTGTCTCGCTAATGGAGCTAAAACTTTCAAGATGAAATTTGGTCACCGTGGATTTAATCACCCAGTTAAGGATTTAGCAACTGGTAGGATTTACTTTACGTCACAAAATCATGGTTATGCCGTGGATGAAGCATCAGTTGAAGCGACTGATTTGAAAGTTACGCAAATTGAATTGACTGATCAAACAGTTGAAGGAGTTGAGCATGAAAAATATAATGCTTTCTCCGTTCAATTCCATCCGGACGCTAAGCCAGGTCCACACGATGCCGATTTCTTGTTTAACAAATTCTGGGACATGATCAATAAATAGCTGGAGGGGAATACATTGCCAAAAAGAACAGACCTTAAAAAAATTATGATTATCGGTTCTGGCCCAATTATTATTGGTCAAGCAGCCGAATTCGATTATTCAGGAACACAAGCTTGTTTAGCGTTAAAGGAAGAAGGCTATGAGACTGTTTTGATCAACTCCAATCCAGCCACTATCATGACCGACAAGCATATTGCCGATAAAGTTTATATTGAACCGATTACTTTGGAATTCGTGGAAAAAGTTTTGGTCAAGGAACATCCTGATGCCATTATCCCCACACTTGGTGGTCAAACTGGATTGAATATGGCAGTTCAGCTGCAACAAGCTGGTATTTTGGATCAATTAGATATTGAAATTATCGGAACTAAATTAGATACCATCAATGAAGCGGAAGATCGTGAAGAGTTTAAGGAATTAATGAACAAACTTCACGAGCCAGTCCCAGCTTCACAATCAACTCACAATTATAAAGATGCCAAGAAGTTCGTTGATAAAATAGGTTTCCCAGTCATCATTCGTCCAGCCTTTACCATGGGTGGAACTGGTGGTGGAGTGGCTCACGATGAAGCTGAACTAGAAGAAATTGTTAACCGTGGCTTGAAGGCCTCACCATCGACTGAAGTTTTGATCGAACAAAGTATCGCTGGCTTTAAGGAAATTGAATTCGAAGTTATGCGTGATAGTGCCGACAATGCCTTAGCCGTTTGTCACATGGAAAATGTTGATCCTGTCGGAATTCATACCGGTGATTCAATCGTTGTTTCACCAATTCAGACTTTGACTGATAATGAAGTTCAGAAATTACGTGATGTTTCCTTAAAAATTATCCGAGCTTTAAAAATTGAAGGTGGCTGTAACGTTCAACTAGCCATCGATACTAAAACAAGCAATTATTACATCATTGAAGTTAATCCGCGGGTCAGTCGTTCATCAGCTTTGGCCTCCAAAGCAACTGGTTATCCGATTGCTAAAATTGCAGCCAAAATTGCTGTTGGTTTGACACTAGATGAGATCGTTAATCCTATCACTGGAAAAACTTTTGCTCAATTTGAACCAGCTTTGGATTATGTTGTCTGCAAGATTCCTCGTTGGCCCTTTGATAAATTCTCCAAAGCCGACAGAACTATCGGAACGCAGATGAAAGCAACCGGTGAAGTTATGGCCTTGGGTCGTAACATTGAAGAAGCTTTCCAAAAAGCCGTTCGTTCACTCGAAATTGATCAAGAAGATTTGATTATGGATTCTTTGGCTGACAAACCATTGTCAGAAATAGAAGAGTACGTCAAAACACCAACTGATGACCGTTTATTCTATCTAGCTGAATTATTGAGACGTGATGTTTCTTATGAAACTATCAATCAATTAACGGCTATCAATCCTTATTTCTTAGCCAAGTTAAAGAATATTGTCAGCTATGAAAAAGTTTTGACTAACGGAACGTTGGATAAAGAAATTGTCTACGATGCCAAGCGTTTGGGTTATTCAGATAAGACAATTGCTCGTTTGAATGATTTGGATGAAGATATTATTCGCCACTTTAGAAAACAAAGTGATATTTTACCAACCTACAAGATGGTCGATACTTGTGCCGGTGAGTTTGAAGCGGAAGCTCCATATTTCTACAGTACTTATGAAACTGAAAATGAATCGCAAAAAATGTCTGAAAAATCTGTCTTGATCCTCGGTTCTGGTCCAATCAGAATTGGCCAAGGTATCGAGTTTGATTACTCCACGGTCCATTGCGTCAGAGCGGTTCAACAAATGGGCTACAAAGCCATTGTTATCAATAATAATCCCGAAACAGTTTCAACTGATTATTCGGTAGCTGATAAACTCTACTTTGAACCATTAACTTTGGAAGACGTCTTGAATGTCTGTGATTTGGAGCAACCAATCGGTGCTATCGTCCAATTCGGTGGTCAAACATCAGTTAATTTAGCTGAACCATTGAAGGAAAATGGTATCAAGATTCTTGGTACTCAAGTTGAAGATATTAACCGCGCTGAAGATCGTGATCTCTTTGATCAAATCATCAAGAAATTGGAGATTCCACAACCTGCTGGTGGTACCGCTACTTCTCAAGCGGGTGCTTTGAAAGTCGCCCACAAGATTGGCTACCCAGTTTTGATCCGTCCAAGTTATGTGCTTGGTGGTCGGGCTATGGAAATTGTCAGATCCGATGAAGAACTCGACAAGTATATGCACGAAGCTGTTCATGTTTCTAATGACCATCCAGTTTTAATCGATACTTATTTGACTGGTCGTGAATGTGAAATTGATGCCTTGAGTGATGGAAAAGATGTCTTGTTACCAGGTATCATCGAACATATCGAACGTTCAGGAGTCCACTCAGGTGATTCGATGGCAGTTTATCCACCTCAAAATATTCCTGATGAAGTTCAAGCTCAAATCGTAACTTATGCGAAATTGTTGGCAAAAGAATTGAATTGTATTGGAATCATGAATATTCAATTTGTTATCCATGAGAATCAAGCTTATGTCATTGAAGTTAACCCACGTGCCAGTCGGACAGTACCTTTCTTGAGTAAAGTCACTGGAATTCAAATGGCCCGGATTGCTACCAAGTTAATTCTTGGTGCTGACTTTAATAGCTTAGGATTAGAACCAGGTTTGGAACCAGAATCACGTTTGATTCACGTTAAGGCACCAACATTTTCCTTCAATAAATTAAACAATGTTGATAGTGCTTTAGGACCTGAGATGAAATCAACTGGTGAAGTTATGGGCTCAGGACTTGATTATACTGAAGCCTTGTACAAAGCTTTTGAAGCTACCAACCAACATATCAAAGATGCCGGAAATGTTTTGATCACCGTCAATGATAATGATAAGAAAGAAGCTAGTGGCTTAGCTCATCGTTTCAGTGAAGTTGGTTTCCAAATTTTAGCTACCCAAGGAACAGCCAATTACTTTGCAAAATGTGGTATTCCTGCTAAAGTTGTTCCCGAAGTTGGTCAAGCTGATGAAGATATTGTCTACTACTTGAGTCACAACAAGATTCAGTTGTTGATCAATACTTTAGGTGAGAGTAGAAGCCAACATTCAGATGGATATATTATTCGTCAAAATGCGGTCCTCAATTCAGTACCACTGTACACATCACTTGATACTGCCAATGCTATATTGAAAGTATTAGAGAAACGTTTTATCAGTGTTAATCCTTTATAGAACAGAAAAAGCATCCCATTTAGGGATGCTTTTTTATTTGGAAATATTTAATGATTAATAGAACAGATTATAAAAACTTTGATTCGGCAGTTGTTACGCCTGGAATTTCAAATTCACCATCGCGGACTCTTTTGTCAGTTTTATCAAATTCTTTTTTTAATTGAGATTTTATTTCTACTATTTTATCAAAGTCCCCGTCACTATAACTAGGAGCTTGTCGACCCTTGATTTTTCCGTCACCTACCATTTGAACCTTGAAAACGGGATTAGGGTTCTCAATCTCATAGCCGTAGGAGATTTTGAATTCGATGGTGTCAGAATGATTAGCACCATCGGTTTGTAGATAAGTTGCGATTACAGGTTGGAATACTCTATTTCTTGACATGATTAATCCTCCTAAATTATGTATGTGCTTATAAGTCCTTTATAGAAAACACTTCGGTACTCAATTAGAATACCACGTAGTAAACACGCTGTCAATAAAGAAACGGCGTATAAGGTACTTATAGGTACAGAGCAACGAACGATAACTACATAAGATAGTAAAACAGCATTCCCAAAAAGGGTGCTTTTTTATTTGGAGATTAATTCGATGGTACTCTTACCATTACCGGTTTTCTTAACGAGCAATTGTTGACCAATACTTTGTTTCATTGATTCAATGTGGCTGATAACACCAACCATTCTATTTTTACCGATTTCTTCTAGGGCTTCCATAGCACTCTTTAAAGTTTCATCATCAAGTGATCCGAAACCTTCATCAACAAAGAGGGCATCGATTTGCACACCATTGGCAGATGATTGAACAACTTCGCTAAGTGATAGAGCAATTGAAAGAGCAGCAATGAAGGTTTCACCACCAGATAAAGTATTAGATGAACGGACGGAATCAGTTTCACGGTCGTAAATATTGATATCCAATCCTCGATCACGTTGTTTGTTTGAGCTTTCCTTGGAAAGGACAAATTGATAACGGTTATGTGATAGACGGTTTAAGAAGGTCATATTAGCGTAAACTAAAATTCTTTGTAGATAATTTTGAACCACATAAGTTTCTAGTTTTAATTTACTATCGTTGCCATCTTTACCATTAACAATATTGTAAAGACTAGTAATAGCGGCTAATTCTTTGGCAAAAGCACCTTGTTGTTGCATGATGTTTTTGACCTTTTCAAACGATGCTTGGGCATTAGAAAAGTCTTTTTCAGCAGTAGCTGATATTTGGATAGCCGCAGTACGTTTAGCCTCATTATTATTGTTGATTTGTTTTAAGGCCGGTAAATCTGGTTGTTTAATATCAATTAATTCAATTTGAACTTTTTCGATAGCAGCTTTGAGTAATTCTTTTTCCTTATTGTAACTAGCAATAGTATTTTGCAAACCAGTTAATTTATTTTGGCTAAGCTCCAAGATCCAATTATCTAAGACATCATAGTCATTTGTTTTAGCATCATCAGCAGTTAAAGCTTTGGTTAATGTTTCAGATAATGTTTTAACAGCCTCAGTTTGATTCTTCAAAGTAGCTTGAATATCTGTTAGACGGATTTGTGTATTACTAAATTTCTTTTCAGCATCGTTCAGAATATTTTGAGCAGTCTTGAGTGATTTTTGGAAATCAGTATAAGCCTTAGATAATTCATTTTGTTGTTCGATCAATTCTTGACTGGAAATATCAGGATTGTCTAATGATTTTAATTTAGTTTGATAGTCATTAGTTCGCGTTTGGTATTGAGTTGATAATTTATCAAATTGTGAAGTGGCTTGATTTAAAATTTCTTGAGCTTTGGCTTGTTGTTGCTCTAAATTTTTGATTTCTTTAGCTAATTTTTGTGCGTTTTTGATCTGTTGGTCTAAGTCGTCAATTTTAACTTGATAGTTATTCTTGATAATATTCAAATCAAAGGCTAATGGTAATTTAATGGATACTTGATCATATAATTCAGTATATTTTGAAGAAAGTTCCCTTAAAGCAGCAACAGCTGTTTGTTGTTTCTCGGAAAATTCAGCTGAAAGAGTATCAAGATTTTCTTGGAGAGTTTTGACAGCATTGTCAGCTGCAGCATAGGTCTTTTGAGAATTATCAACTTCATCCATTGATTTACGAAGTTCAGTTTCATCAGCAGTAGCCTCATTGTGAGCAAAGGGATGATCTAGTGATCCACAAACTGGACAAGCTTTATTTTCAGTTAATTCTTGGCGTAATTGAGCAATCATTAATTCTTGGCGAGTTTGGATTTTGGCCTGATAATCAGTCTTTGCATCGGTCAGTTTAGTTTGTTTAATTTTCAAGTCGGCCGTCAAACTGTCGAGTCGTTTTTGTAATTGTTGGACATCGGCAACTGTAGTATTACGGTTATTTTCCAAAGGTTGGAGTGTATCAATTAAGTTGTCTTTTTCTTTTACCAAACTGTCTTTTTGAGCTGTGAGATTATCAGTCGAAATTGCATCACTACTCTTGGTGGTGATCTGTTGTTTTAGGGTTTCGAGATTGGTAGTTTGTTTTTTAACAGCTGCTTCAGCCTTAGTTAATTGTGGTTTTAAACCCTGTAATTCAATTTGGATTTTTTCGACATCTTGAGCTTTAGTAATCAAGACGGTTAATTTCTGGGCCTGTTTATTTTTATCTTCAAAAGTATCAATTTGAGAAGTTAAGGTATTTAAATTAGTTTGATCTTGTTTTAATTTTGCTTCAGAATTTTTGAGTTCAGCTGAAATTTTTTGTTCATTCTTAGTAGTTTCAGCTTGTTCAGCTTTTGTACGATCCAAATCACGGACAGTTTCTCGTAATGGTTGGGCCCAAGTTAATTCAGCAACATGGGTTTGTTTATCTTTAATATCAGTAGCTTTTTCAACAATATTAGTTTGATAGTTTTGTTTTGATTCAGCTAAATTATCAAATTGTTTTTGTAATTCTTGAGCAGCGTGGTAATTCTTATCAGACTTTTTCCAGGCTCCATCAGCAATCTTTTGAGCTTCATCAGCGGCGGTTAATTTATCTTGGCGTTGTTTAAGATAATCAGTAATAACGGTTACTAATTGATCATTTGGTGTAGCAGCCATTTTCACTTGTTCATCGTCAGTCCAAATGGTTGATTCAGTTTGAGATTTTAGATTGCTGTTAAAGTTAGTTGATTTGGCGTTGGCTTCATCATAATGAACTTTCAGCTGGGTAGTAAAGTCAGTAAATAATTGTGTACCAAAAATCTTTTTAAGGATTTTTTCTTTATCAGTAGTATTTGATTTTAAAAATTCGGAAAAATCATTTTGAGGTAATAGAATGATCTTTTTAAACTGGTCAGCATTGAGGTTTAATATCTCGGTAATGGCATGACCAACGTCGACGGGTTTGGTTGCGATACTTTCAATTTCAATTCCACCAACATCTTCAACAACAGATAGATCGGCAGTGGGAATCTTTTTAGTAGTTCCAGTGCCACTTTTTTTGGCTAAGAATTGTTCCGGTGTTCGTTCGATCTTATAAATTTTGCCACTCTGTTCGAAGTAAAAAATAACATTAGTAGCATCTTTAGGTTCAGCAAATTGACTCCGCATTTCTTTGGCATCACGATCACTAGTTGTGCTGCTGAAGAGAGCAAAAGTCATGGCATCAAAAATAGTTGATTTCCCAGCACCAGTGTCACCACCAATTAGGAAAATGGGTGATTCATCAAGTTTACGAAAATCAATGATTGAATGTTCATGTGGTCCAAAGTTATTCATTTCTAAGTAGATTGGTTTCATTTTTTCTCCCTTTCAACTTCATTAAAGATATTTTCAACCAGTGACATTTGTGGAGCGGATAGATCTTTACCGGTGATAGATTTGAAAAATTGTCCAACGGTATCTTCAGGACTGATTTCACTGATATTGGTTGTCACATTGGTAAATTCAGAATTATTAGAGTCAACTTGGTAATCAAGTTCAATAATCGTGCCATAACGTTTTTGGAGTTCAGCCCGAATGTTAGTCTGGGCGTGTTCACTCCGGTCAAAGTTTTTAATAGTAATTGCGAACCAGTCCTTATTAACTGGTTGTTGCTTGTAAAATTCAGCGTCACAAAGAGTATCCCAATCTTCTTCTAAAACAATCAAATCTGTTTTAGGGGTGAGGGGACGATAATCTTCTTTAATGGTGGAATCACTGATAGTTACGATATCAACACCTTTACCTTTATTTTTAAGACGGGCTTCTTTGATGTTGAATTTGACGGGACTACCAGAATATCTGACCGTATCACTTGGAGAAGCGAAACGAGTATGGATATGGCCTAACATGACGTAATCAAAATCTTTGAATTGACTGGCAGTTAAGGTTGCTAAACCACCAACCTTTGAAGTTGTTTCACTAGTGAGATGGTCATCGTCTTGACCATCAGCAGTAACGGCAAAATGAGTGATCAAGAGGTGTTTTTTCTTAGGGTCGAATAGTTTGACCATGTCAGAGACAACTAATTCCATCGCAGCACCAATAGTGGTGATCTTTTTGGCCTCGTCCTCAGACATACCTTGATTATGATAGTAAACACGGGCATCCAAAGGGTCGAAAAATGGCAACATAAAGATTTGCACGTCGTCAGTTTCAACTGGTGTAAAAGCTTCTTTGAGTAAAGTATTTAAGTGGAAATTAGTGAATTCCATCCAATCACGACCATAATTTAGACGTTTGGCACTGTCGTGATTACCAGAAATCGCATAAATGGGTATCTGGTTTTTTAAATTTATTTGGCGGAACATTTCATTTAGGGCAGTAACAGCTTCAGGGTTAGGAACAGCTCGATCGTAAATATCTCCGGCAATAACGATTCCATCGACTTTTTCGTCTTTAGCTATCTGTAAAATCTGATCAAAGGCATGTTCTTGCTCATCTAAAAGTGAGTATCCGTTAAGGGTTCGACCGATATGCCAATCGGCAGTATGTAATAGTTTCATTTCAAATCCCTCCATTTGAGTTAATTGTATCAAAACATATCCTGTATCTAAGAATTATTTAAAGTATATCATTCATTTAGAACATATGTTCGTAAAAACACAATAAAAAAAGCTGACAATAATTTGCCAGCCTTTTAGAATATTTCTGATTAGTCATTCAAGTTGTAACGTAGCTTCATGTGTTCAGAACCCATTGTTACCATGTCGCCAAGCAACTTAGTTTGTAATTCGAAAGCTGTGTTAGCCAATTTTTCATTAGCATCTTCCAAATATTTTTTAACTTTCTTTTGGCTCTTAATATCGGCATCAGTATCATTTTGAATTTGACGGTAAGCACTCATCGCATCAAGTTCATAATCATTTCTCATATCGACATACAAGTCATAGTCAGTATCACCTAACAAAGCAGTTGTACAACTTAACCAGTACATGTTATTAAGATCAAATTTACCAGTGGCATTCTTGTATTGAGCAGGTGTGTCTTTAACGTTTGTGTAGAAAGGAACAACTGTATTGAAAGTATTGGCACCATAAGCTAACCAATGAATACCAGCGATTTCTGCCGGAACATTGTTTCTAATTTGTAAAATATGAACGTCGTGGTTTCTGTTGATACCAATAGGACGGAAGAGTTTCTTTTCAGCTTCAGTACCAGAACCGTAAACGTCATACTTAGTATTTTCAAAGTGAGAACTCAAAACAAATTTTACATCTTCAATTGAGATCTTACGGTTAGCATGGCAGATGAATGGTAGATCTTGGTTCATTGGATCATCTGGTGTGTCATCAGGACTGAAGAATTTTTGACCTGACCAAGCACGAGGGTTGTTGTAAACAGTATCTTTAATAGAAGAACTACCAAAGATATGTCTCAAATTATATTTCTTAAAGTCAGGGTTCAAGCTATTTTTATCGATCATTTCTTTCAAGTCATCTGAGCAAAGTGTATCGTCAGAGTCGAAGTCAAATTTGTCGATATTCATACGGTTAGGTGCCACAACATAGGCATCATCAGGAATACGAACAGCGGCCCAGTGGTGTCCACCAATTGTTTCTAACCACCAAACTTCATCATTATCGGCAAATGAAATACCATTTGGTTCGTAAGTACCATATTGTTCAAGCAATTCACCTAAACGTTTAACACCATCACGGGCACTAGTAATGTAAGGAAGTACTACGGTAACAAGGTCTTCTTCACCAAGTCCACCTTCAACAAAGGGGTCAAGTCCAAGAACACGTGAGTTAGTAGTGATAGTTTCAGTAGCTGACATTGCAACATTGTCACTGTTGATTCCGGCTGCAGGCCAGATACCATTTGTTAAAATTGAGTTAGGAATTGAAGTATAACGTAATGGCTTGTCAGGTAGGTCAACCTTAACTTTGCTAATAACTGATGTATATTCTGTAGGTTGGTCATCAGGATTGATAACGACAAAGCGTTGAGGATCAAGTGCTTCGTGACCATCATCATTTCTTGAAATAATTGTTGAACCGTCAATTGAAGCCTTTTTTCCGACTAAAATTGATGTACATGAACCTTTAATTCGTTTTTCCATTGTATAAGGAGCTCCTTTTGTGATTTCTGATAGCTTAATTATAACTTCTTTAATTTCATTAGCCAAATTGTATAGTTCAATATTTAATGATCAAACATTGAATAGGTTCCATAATATTCAGTAATGATAGTTTTTTGAAACTTTTTAACATCATCAGATGCTACAACATTTGGATTAACAAGCAACGAATGAGTTTGATAAATAAAGTATTCTCTTAAATATTTCTCGCCCTTTTCAAGAGTGATTTGATTGTCCTGAACACTGTCTAAGATGCCATGAATATTGATTCTATTTTGAAAGATCAGAAAACCTGCTGAGATATTATCAATAATCAATTTATTGGTTTGGGCATTTTGGTAGTAGGTTTTGAGATTTTTGAAGTAGTTGTCATAACCATGATGAAAATCTTGATATAGTTGAGGATACTTTTGCTTTAATTCATTTTCGAATAATTCAGAGGTTGATCCAATTAATAGTAGGGAATTTAAAATAGTTGTTAGTAAGTTCTCATCCTCAGCAGTTTTGGGGATGGGATTTTTTTGGATAAAATCTAGATGTCGTTTAACTACGGCAGCGACGATTTCGTCTTTGTTTTTAAAATATAAATATAGCTTGGCACGACTGATATCAGCCATTTTGGCAAGTTCAACCATTGAAAAAGTGCTGAAACCTTGAATCAAAATAATACGGTTAAACTTGATAATTAGTTCTTCTTTAGGTGTCATGAGATAGTTCCTCCAAAAATAATTATAGCATTTGTTTGACATTTTAGACAGTTGATAGTATTATTTGTCTAAATTAAACAAACAAGAGGACATAATTATGAAAAAAGTCGTTGTAACAGGTGGAACAGGTTTCGTTGCTGGTTGGGTCATCGTTGATTTTCTACAAGCTGGTTATCAAGTAAGTACTAGCTTACGTTCCATGAAAAAAGCTGACTGGTTGAAGAAAGAAATTGCTGGAGCTGTCTCTGAGGATGAAATTGAGAATTTGAGTTTCTTTGAGGCTGATTTAACTAGTGATAAGAATTGGGTTGAGAATATCAAGGGTGCTGATGGCGTGATCCACGTGGCTTCACCAATGGGCAATGGCACACAATCAGTTGAAGAATTGGTTAGTGTTGCTAAAAATGGTACTTTAACTGTCCTGAAAGCTGCTAAAGATGCTGGAGTGAAACGTGTTGTTATGACTAGTTCACAGGCTGCTTCGACTCCTGAAAGTGGCAGTACCGAAACCTTGGATGAATCATTCTGGACTGATGTTGATAATCCAGATCTTGATCCATATCGGATTTCAAAAGTTGAATCCGAAAAGGCTGCTTGGGAATTTGCCAACGAAAATGATTTGGAATTAACAACTATTTTGCCAGGTGCTATCTTTGGACCAATTTTGTCAGAGAAGGCTGTCAGTTCTAACCGCATTATGTTGCAACTACTAAAGGGCCTACCAGTAATTCCTAATGTTGACTTAGAAGTATCAGATGTTCGCGATTTGGCTAGATTACACCGTTTGGCTTTCGAAAATCCCAGTGCAATCGGTAAAAGATATTTAGCTGCTTCACAAAAGATTCCTATGGCTGGAGTTACCAAGGTTTATCAAATTAACTTCCCATATAAGAAACTCAAAATTAGAATTTTACCTAACTGGGGGACAAAATTCTTAGCCAGATTTGTTCCTAGTTTGAGAGCCTTGGTACCAATCCTAGATAGAAAGTACAGTCACACGACTGCCGCTGCTGAAAATGATTTGGGTTGGACTCAACACACACCAGAACAAACTGTTTTGGATGCTGCCAAAACTTTGATCAGATTTAATTTGGATAAATAATAAATTATTTCAAAAAAGTGATTGACCTAGACCACACTCTAAGTATTAACGTTAAGTCATTAAGAGAGAGGACGTTAACATTTTATGAAACAATTAAATATTGGTAATACAAATTGGAGGGCTTCTTCAGTAGCCTTAGGAATTATGCGCATGGAAGCTTTATCGACCAAAGATGCTGCTAAAACATTGGAGGCTGCTGTTGATACTGGCATTAACTTTATCGACTCAGCCGATATTTACGGTATGGGAAATTCTGAAAAAGTTTTCGGCAAGGCAATGAAGGAAGCAAATATTTCTCGTGATGATGTTTATATTCAATCAAAGGGTGGCATCGTCTTTGACCCTGAACGTAGTCATGGTAGTTTTGTCTTTGGCAAACGTTATGACTTCTCGAAACAACACTTAATCGATGCAGTTGATGGAATCTTGGAAAGAATGCAAATTGATTATCTTGATTCATTCTTATTACATCGTCCTGATCCATTGATGGAACCAGAAGAGGTTGCCAAAGCGTTTGATGAGTTGCAAGCTGCTGGAAAAGTTAGACATTTTGGTGTTTCAAACTTTAATCCTCAACAATTTCAATTAGTTCAAGAGGCAGTTGACCAAAAATTATTGATTAATCAATTACAATTTAGTATTGCTCACACAGGCATGATCGATTTTGGAATGCATACTAATATGACTGATGACCGTTCAGTTAACCACGATGGTGGAGCTTTGGAATTCTCAAGACGTATGGGAACAACTATTCAAGCTTGGTCACCATTCCAATATGGTATGTTTGAAGGAACTTTTATTGGTAGTGATAAATTCCCAGAATTAAATAAGAAGTTACAAGAATTAGCTGACAAATATGGTGTAAGTAAGAATGCCATTGCCACAGCTTGGATCTTGAGACACCCAGCTAAGATCCAAGTTATGATTGGAACAATGAATCCTGAACATATCGTTGATAGTGCTAAAGGTGCTGAGGTCGAACTTACTAAACAAGAATGGTATGACGTCTACTTTGCAGCAGGCAATGATTTACCATAAAATCTGAATATAAAAAGTGTATTAACCGATGCGATATTTTCAGTTCTTACTCAAGTTTGGTTAAAGTATGAGTATATTTAACTTCCCGTCTTCCATAAAAATCGGAAATGGGCTGGAACGCCAAGGGCATCGTTTCGAACCAACTCAAGCTCGGAGTTGTTTTGAAATCGAACCTTCCACTAAGCCAGCAAAGAACGCTGACCAAGTGGAATTTCTTGGCTGAGCCCATTTCCGATTTTTATTCCAGACTAATTAACATTTTGATTATTTGATTATACAAAAATGGGCTACCTAGTTTATTCTAGATAGTCCATTTTTGTAGATAGCCAAACATAAGAAAGAGCCGATTTTTCAGTCAATCTGGGCTTTTGTTGATCCTTAGAAAGATAAAACTTAATAGTAGGAATTCTTTAGACTCAGTAACATAAATAAGATAGAAACTAACCAACTAGCTCGGAGCAAGGAAGAAAAAACGGCTGGAACATAGCGAATGCCCGCTATGTTCCAGCCGTTTTTTCTTCCTTGTGGAGAGCGGCATCATAATAATAACTCCACTAACTTACGCTTTAACCAAATTTGAGTAATAAGCTGTTCTCAGTCAATAGGGATTCCTTTTTATGTTATTTAGGCAAACTAATTTTGGCTTCCTTAATAGCTGAAAGGTATTTTTCTAGGAGAACATTTTTTACGTTAAACTGGGCACCTGGCTTAGTGTAAGTGGCAACTTGAATTGTTAAGGTACCATCATTTTGATTAGCAAATCCAACGATAAAGGGTGCTTTTGTGATTTTTAATTTATCTAAATCAAGGTTCTGATTAATTTCATTGATAATTCTCGTAATTTCAGCAAAGGGAGAGTCGTTAAAAATAGGTATTTCCATTAAAGCCTGCATATTATTACGTGACATATTGCTGACGACGGTGATATTACGATTAGGAATGTAATTTAATGTTCCGTCGAGACTTTGAATTTGGGTAGTTCGAATCCCAACGTAGGTAACTTGGCCTTCAATAGCGTTGATTTTAATGGTGTCGCCGACACTGATCTGCTGTTCCAAAAGAATGAAGAAACCGTTGACCATATCGGAAACGAAACCTTGGGCGCCGAGACCAATGGCCAAACTGAAGATTCCGGCTCCGGCAATTAGTGTTCCCACGGGGATGCCGATAGCTGACAGAATTGCGTAGATCCAAAAGAACATCAGAATATATTTGAAAATATTCAAAACTAACGTGTAAATGGTATCTAATTTTTTAGGTGAAATTGAAGTTTTGGTATTTCTGAGACCAGTTTTGAAAATATGACGAATGATTTTTTTACCGATCCAATTGATCAATAATAAGACCACAGTTAGTAAGATTAACTGGAAGGCTACAGAGGCCACGTGTTGTAAGACGGACTCCCAATTTACCTTGAGAAAGAGATTTTTGATTAAAGCATTGAAGTTAAGAGATGATTTCAAAATTTAGTATTCCTTTCGAAAATTTGAGCTTAAATAATCGTATCACAAGAACTAAATCTTTTCCTTGGCATAATTTAAAGAAAGTTGTACTATGTATGTTATTAGTAACATATGTTTATGATGACATATTTAGTGGAGGGGATATTTTGAATTATTGGATTTTAGCATTAACGTTTATCAGTGTTAACTTGGATTTCTTCTTCATGTTGATCTTCCTATTGAAGAAATATAAATTATCAAAGGTAATGATTGGTTATCTATTAGGGAATATTATTTTGTTAACCGCTAGTTTTGTGATTGGTAAAGCTTTAGCGGCATTCTTACCAGAGTGGTTATTGGGGATCTTGGGGATTCTGCCAATTTATATGGCATTTCACGATGATGACGATGATGATGGCGAGAAAGCAACGCATAAGTCAGAAATATGGACTGTTTTAATAACTTATTTGTCAGTCTGTGCCGGTTGTAACTTATCGATTTTCTTACCAGTTTTGGTCGGAGAAACGGTGACTAATTTCTTAATTACCTTAGTATTTATCGGTGCTTTAACAATTTTGGCTGTCCTAGTTATTAAACTAGTCGCTGATATTCCAGCCGTTTCAAACATGATGGAAAAACACGGTGAAAAGCTAATGAAAATCTGCTATGTCTTAATTGGTTTGTATGTCTTTTGGGATAGTGGTTTGATCAGTCACTTAATTGCACTTTTTTAATAAAATTGTCGTTTTATACTATAATAATATGAATAGACATTACGGAAAGGCGAGTAGACAATGAGTGAACAAGAAAAGATAGAGCTAATTGATTCCAAACATTTGATTGAGTCCGAACGAATCTTTAAATTATTAAGTAATCCCAATCGATTACAGATGTTGAAGATTTTGGAAAATAATACTTTGAATGTTAATGAAATTGGTCAGGCTTTGAATATCGAGCAATCGGTTGTCTCACATCAATTGTCCATTTTGAAAAAGCATCAATTGGTCAGTTCCCAAAAAGAAGGTAAATTTAATTACTATCGCTTAGACGATCCACATATCTTGGATGTTATTAATGAAATGATTGAGCATGCTGATCACGTTATCCGTGGGAAAAAGCATGGCGAATAAAAAAGGGCTGAGAAAATCTTAAACGATTTCTCAGCCTTTTATGTTACATATAACTCTTGGGTACAAAATCCTCAACTGCTACGTAAAGTTTATCGGATAGGTCTTTATATAGTTCGTGTTCACCAGTCATTAAGGTGAAATTCGTATTGTCGCAGGATTCGATTAGTTTAATGGCAGCGGCAATTTTTAAATCATCATGTGAGTAATCAATGTCGCTACTACCAGTGATAGTTATGTCTAATGTAGGAGCTTCTTTTCCTAAAGTGTAGTCTTGGATGTTTTCTGTAATCAAAGTTAAATCTCCTCAATGTTTGGTGGAAATTAAAACTAACACATAATCACGCCGTTTTACAGATGGTTGTACGGATTGTAAATTGTCGTTTAAAAATCCTGTTATATCAACGATGTTTGTAATTCTAGCTTTAGTTTTTGGAGAAATATCGGTATAACTAAGATAAAGAGGAGATGAATTCATGGACTTTGGGATGCAGATCAAAAAACTCCGTCATGGGCACCAATTAACTCAAGAACAGTTGGCACAGAAACTAAATGTTTCACGACAAACAATTTCTAGCTGGGAAAACAATCGGAATTTGCCAGATTTAGAAATGGTGGTTTCAATCAGTCAGATTTTTGAAATATCATTGGATCAGCTTATTTTGGGTGATCCGACAATGACAAGTAAATTAGTGAAGGATGGTAGCGATATGAGAAAGGCGAAGATTTCTTTATACACGACAATTATTATGATTTTGGCTGGTATCGGTTGTTTCTTACTTAAGATGATGATTGGCTCAACGATTGATAATAATGGCGTACTACATGAACCATTTTTCTTGCTTCCAATTGGCTATCTCTTCTTATTACTCGGCTTGATCAGTGGATTTATCTACCTATTTAGAAAATTACGTCATTAAAGTTTAGAAAATTACGTCATTAAAGATTGGCTTATCAATTAAATATGTTAAAGTAGATTTACTTATATAGAAGGGAATTACAAAATGACATACCCACAATTAGATTTAGAAAATGCTACAGGCAGTGTGGCTACTATTACAACTAACCACGGTGTTATCAAGATTCAACTTTTTGATGAACTAGTACCTAAGACAGTTAAGAACTTCATCGAATTAGCCCAAAAAGGTTACTATAATGGAATCATCTTCCATCGTGTTATCCCTGATTTCATGATTCAAGGCGGCGATCCTACTGGAACTGGTATGGGTGGCGAAAGTATCTATGGTGATAGCTTTGAAGATGAATTTAGTGATCAACTATTTAACCTAGATGGTGCTTTATCAATGGCCAATGCTGGTCCTAACACTAACGGCAGCCAATTCTTTATCGTTTCTAATCAAAATATGCCTAAACGAATGATTAAAGATATGGCCGGTGCCGGTTATCCACAAGAAATCGTCGCTGAATATAAGAACGGTGGTACACCTTGGTTAGATAACAGACACACCGTCTTTGGTCAAGTTAGCGAAGGTATGGATGTTGTTCGTGAAATTGCCCGTGCTAAGCGTGATGGTAATGACAAACCTAAGGATGATATCATTATGGAAACTGTTGAAATTTCAGACTAAACTGATTCAACGATTTCTTGATAAGTGTCTTTAAAATAAGAATTTTTGAGAAAAACTAGATTAATGGGATGTTCCACGTGGAATCCTTGCAGGTCTAGTTTTTTTAGTTGTCCAGATTTTAGTTCGGAAGTGATTAAAGACTCATACATAAAACTGATACCTTCATTTTGTTTGAGGAATTCAACAATAGCCGAGGGACTGGCAATTTCAATCACGTTTTGGAAGTCACTAATTCGGTAATTTTGAGTTGCTAACCAATTTTCAAAGATATTACGGCTTCCAGAACCGTTCTCTCGTAGTAAAAGAGGTTGGTTAAAAAGATTCTCAACTGCTGAGGTATCGATGATGTTGTGGGATACACCAATGAAGTTTTCCTTTTGAACAAAGAAGGAGTCAAATTCATCTTTGTTGAAGTTTCCTTCTATTAGACCAAAGTCGACCTTGCCATCACGAATATTTTGGAGGATATGTTGAGTATTGTTGATTTTCGTAGTGACAATGTTAGTTCGGCTGGAAAGGTGTTGAATAAACTTAGGTAGGATAGTTGAGCTGAGTGATAAAGTGCAGCCCATTTTGAGATGCTCGGTACCAGACTTGAGTGCAGTGATAACCTTGTGACTCTCTAATTCAGTTTGTTTTGCAAATTTAGCCAAATTTAATCCAGCTGTGGTCAAGGTTATGTGTCCATGTTCTCTAATGACCAGTTGTAATTGCAATTCTTCTTCCAATGAATTGATCTGTTGGGAAACAGCTGGTTGAGTAATGAATAATTCTTGAGCCGTTTGGGTAAATGATTGAGTTTTTGATAAAACAATCAGAGTTTTGTAACGTCTATCAAGCATAATTGGCCTCGCTATAAATTTTACTTATGTATAACTAATAAATACTAATTTTTACTTATGATGATTCTATATTATCATTTTAAACATGGAGGATTAATCTATGTATGCAAAATTTTTTGAACGAAGTTTTTATTATGCCTTTTTGATGACATTAGTATGTTCGATTGTGGGTAGCTTTCTTGGGGGACAACCATATTTAACAATTATTGGTGCTTTAGTTATTTCACTGATACTAGGGATGATGTTTCAACTGTATCGGCCAGCAATTAAGAAGGCTGAGACCGGAATCGGCTTTATTTCTAACAAGTTTCTCCGTTTAGGAATCATTTTATTAGGATTTAAACTGAATTTGATCGACTTAGCTAATGCGGGAGTTAAAACAATTTTGTTTGCGATGGTTATTGTGACAGGAACGATTCTGTTAACCTATAATATTGCCCGTAAACTTGGAGTTAGTAAACGTTTAGCTATTTTGACTGCCAGTGGCACAGGTATTTGTGGAGCCGCGGCGGTTATGGGGATATCGCCTCAAATCAAAGTATCAAAAGATCAAGAAACGGCCAAGCATAATGATGAAGTTTTAGCTGTGGCAATTGTCGCTATCTTAGGAACAGTCTTTACGTTGATTGAAATAGCTATCAAACCTTTATTACATATGTCTGCAACTCAATTTGGAGTTATGGCTGGAGGATCATTACATGAAATTGCTCATGCGATTGCAACTGGGGGAGCTGGCGGACCGGTTAGTTTAAGTGCTGCTATCATCACCAAGCTATCCCGAGTATTGTTGTTGGCACCAGCAGCCTTAGTAATTGGCATCTGGTATCAACATCAGGAAAAAGTTGAAGGTAGTGGTAAAGAGAAGTTACCGATACCTTGGTTTATGGCCGGCTTCTTATTAGCCAGTATTATTGGAACTTTTGTACCTATGTCAGCTCAGGTGTTAGGGATGTTAGTTAAATTAGCATACTTGGTGTTGGGTATGGCAATGGCAGCCTTAGGAATGAGTGTTAACTTCAAAGCATTCTTGAGTAGTGGGAAGAATGCAGTATTAGCCGCACTGTCTTCATCAGTGGCTTTATTGATTTTCGCAATTATTGTTAGTAAGAGTTTCTTTTAGGTTGAATAGATAGGTAAAACAGCAAGTAATGGATCATTAATCCACTATTTAGCTGTTTTTATTTTGCCAATACGAAGCGTCTTAGGTCTGGCATTAGTAAAAAAACGTGCTATAGTGTAAAGCAATGAACCTGAACAGTGATGTGTTTCAAATTTTATTATTTGCTATTTAATAGGAAGAAACTAATAAATAAGTCAGTTATGTAGAATTAATTGAAAAAAATAATAAAAAGGACTTGCATCGGTTTATTATTAACGGTAATATATATCTTGTTGTTGCGACAGAGC
>NZ_JQCF01000017.1 GCF_001438805.1 Companilactobacillus kimchiensis | reverse complement strand
TTTTTATGGAAGACGGCAGTGTAATAATAACTTCGTTAATTTATACTTTAACAAATCATGAGTAAAAACCGTTGTTCAGATTACCACAGCTTTTTGTTTTAAGTGAAAACTTATGTTGCAGGTTTTTTATGCAATTTTACCATCGGTGGAAATTTTAGCCTTATTAAGTAAAACTGAACTTGTGACAACTGATAGAGAACTAAAGGCCATCGCCAATCCAGCTAATTCGGGACTAAGTGTCAAACCAATTGTGAAAAACAATCCGGCGGCGACTGGAATTCCCAGAACATTGTAGATAAAGGCCCAGAACAAGTTGAGCTTGATTCGGTTAAAGGTCTTTTTACTCAACTCTAAAGCTTTAGCAACATCACGAAGATCATTTTTAACTAGGACGATTCCTCCGGATTCAATCGCAATATCAGTTCCTGAACCCATGGCAATTCCGACATCAGCCATGGTCAGAGCTGGGGCGTCGTTGATTCCATCACCCACAAAGGCAACTTTACTTTCTTTTTGTAATGCCTGAACATGATCAGCTTTATCACCTGGCAAAACATCGGCGATAACTTCATCAATCCCAACTTGCTTGGCTATTGCTTGAGCCACTCGAATATTATCACCAGTTAACATAACAGTTCTCAATCCTCTTGCTCTTAAAGTAGCAATTGCTGCTTTAGAAGTTTCTTTCGGAGCATCTTGGATTGCAATCAAGCCGATAATTTTTTGATTCATGCCGACAAAAACAACTGTTTTAGCAGCGTTTTGTAATTGAATCATTTGTTGTTCCATAGCTTTGGTAATTTTAACATCAGCTAACAGCTTATCATTTCCCACAAAGGCCTCGTGGTTGTCAACTATTGCTTGAACACCTTTACCCTCAATTGCTTGGAAATTATTTGTGGTAGCAGGAGTAATTTTCAACTCTTTGGCACGATCCAAAATAGCTGTAGCCAAAGGATGTTCAGATGATTCTTCCAATCCAGCAGCGATAGCTAGAATTTGTTGTTCATCACCGATAATGTCGGTAACTTCTGGTTTACCGTTAGTAATAGTTCCAGTTTTATCAAAGACAACTGTTTTAACATCACTAACTTCTTCCAAAACTTCACCATTCTTGATCAAGATACCCATTTTGGCACCACGACCAGTTCCAACCATCAAGGCAGTTGGTGTTGCTAATCCTAAGGCACATGGACAAGCAATGACGACTACAGAAACTGCAAAGATCAACGCATTGGCCAATGTAGCGCCAAGGAAAACGTACCAAACTAAGAATGTTGTAATTGAAAGAATTAATACTATTGGTACAAAGATTTCCGATATTTTATCAGTTAATTTTTGAATTGGAGCATGACTATTTTGAGCTTTTTTAACTAATTCAACAATTTGTGACAACATCGTTTCATTTCCAACTTTTTCGGCTCGGAACATGAAGGTACCCGTATTATTGATGGTAGAACCAATAACTTTGTCGCCAACCACTTTATCAACTGGCATACTTTCACCAGTCACCATCGATTCATCAACTGTTGAATTACCATCAGTAATGACACCATCAACAGCCACTTTTTGACCTGGTTTTACTTTGATGATATCGCCAGCGACGACGTCAGAAAGTGGAATTTTAACCAATTGACCATCACGTAAAACTTCGGCCTCTTTGGCTTGTAGATCAACTAACTTTTCAATCGCATTTGAAGCATTGTTACGCATTCTTTCTTCAAACACTTGTCCAAGTAACACGAAAGTTACTACGAAAGCTGCACTTTCAAAAAAGACTGCCTGATTAGTGAACATAGCGTAAACACTGTAAAAATAGGCCGTGGCAGTACCGATTGCAACTAAAGTATCCATATTAGAATGATGCTTTTGAAAAGATGCCCACGCACTTTGCAAGAATGGTCGAGCTGAAACTGCCATAACGATGGTTGTTAAAATTAATTGCGTCCAGGCACCACCTGGTACCATCCAACCAAAGGGCATCATAACCATTCCAAGTAACATTGGAAATGAGAAAATCAGTGAAATCCAGAAACGTTTTGTAATTGTCATCATTAATGCCCCCTATTTAATAATCAACTTGCCATGGAACATATCCATACCACAAGCCCATTGGAATTCTCCAGGTTTAGTTGTATCGATTTTAACTGATTGTTGTTCATTTTGTGGTAATTCTTTATTGATACCAAAATCTGAAAAGACTACTCGATCCAAACAACTTGATGCATCTTTTCTAGTAAAATTGATAGTCGCTGGAACACCTTTCTTTAAAGTAACTACTTCTGGTGAATAACCACCCTTAACCTCAATATCAACTGTTTGGTTATTGTCAGTTACATCCGCTGTAGCTTGAGCCACTTGATGTTTACCGAAAAACCACCATAGAATAAAACCAATAACTGCTAATCCTACTAATAACACTATAATTTTTGTCATATTTTTTCTCCTCAATTCACGTTTACACTTGTAATCTACAAAAACCATCATATTATCAAAGTCTACATTTGTCAACTATAAGAATTAAGTGTTAGGGAAAACATAACTGTTTTTAACTTTAAACTTGCAGTACAAAGAATACCTCATCAATTCAAAGTACGGATTGATGAGGTATTCTCGTTGGCGCTCGAAAACTAAATGTGTTTTGTCCCACCCCCTAATAGATTACTGTTATACCAAGGAAATAACGGGCTAAAAAAGCTGCTTGTTCACTATTAACTTTTAAACCTCGAGCCAAATCCTGATCAATATCAATCGATTCAAAATGACAACTGCTTAAGTCAAGTCCTCTTAATTTAGTCCCTAAAAGATTCATCTTATCTAATTCACAGTTTTTAAAATTAATTTTATTCAGTTTATTTTCGTTAAAACTAACATCCTTTAAACTACTATCGTTGAATTGAACAACTTTTAAATTGAGTTTATTCAGGTTAGCCAAATCCAACAAACAGTTGTTAAAAATCACATTATTCAAATATGAACTATCAAAATCAGTTCCCATCATCTTACAATTTTGAAATTCAACGCGATAAATACTGGCCTCATCAAAAACACAATTTGATAAATCGCAGCCTTTAAAAATTACATCAGTTAACTCCAATTTATTAAAATTACAGCCACTAAAAGATACATGGTCCAAAACTGTCTGTTCAATGATTGGATGACTGATGTTTTGATTTTCTACAAAATCATTCTTCAAATCCTTATTAGTTAGTAGAAAATCCTCTTCGTTAAAGATATCGAAAAATGAACCAGTTTCTAAATAGTCCTCATTGATTTTGGGATGCTCCATAATTGATTGTCTCCTTTGTTAATACACTCTACTAAAAATACTAACAGATAACATAAAAAAAGAACCTGTCTATTAGACAAGTTTTTTTAAAGTGCTGTTATAAATGTAATTAAACCTAAAACAATTCCTGGAAGATTTGCTATTATAACTGGCCAATCTTTCTTCGGTTTTAATATTCCATATGAAACCCAAAGTATACTGTTCAAGGCTGCACATAATGGTTGTAACGGATTTCCTTTAACGCCACTTAAATTATTCATAATTTGGGGAATATAGGAAACATACATCAAAATCGAAAATACCGTTGCTAATCTACTAACATAGAATAATCCATTTTTACTTAAATTATTCGTTATTTTAGACTGTGGCATTAACAGAACCAACTTTTTCAACTCTCTTACCAAATTTACTGATAAATAGGAGAATGAACATTAATGCTGACAAGATAATACCAGTTACGAATGATCCATCACCCGCTGAAATATGAACCAATGAAATAATTACAGGAGCAAACATTCCCGCAATTGATGAAATGAAAGTATTCATAGCAATTGCGACGGTAAATTGTTTTTCATTAGTTAAAATTGATAATTCGTATGGAAGTGTGGCATTAACTAGTACAATTCCAACACCTGAGAACATGTTTCCAACAATATGAAGGGCAATATTATTCGTAAATAGGATCAATACAAATGACAACATGAAGGCAATGAACCCCCAAGCAATAGTATTTGTTTTAGTGAATTTACGAATGTACTTAATAAATACCGCCGTGATAATACCACCAACATTACCAATAGCTGTAACCATAGCTACATATGCTGTCCCCTTACCTTGTGATGATAAGACGATCGATTGATTAGTCATGAACAACATCATACATAATGATGTCACAAAAGTGATACCAAGTACCAAATATACATGACCATTCATTGCACCTAAGATTGATTTCAAATTGTTCTTTTTAGATGATCCATCGTTAACTTTCGATAATTTAACATCTTGTGGTACTAAGAAAAATATCATTACAATAACTACAATAGATAAACCATAGATCCAGAACAGATTATGCCAATCAGCTCCACCTAAAAGACCACCGATAGCTGTGAAAAGCATCATACCAATATTATTAGCACCAACTGCCCAACCCATGGCTGTGGCACGTTCCTCACCTTCGAAATTATTTTGAAGAAGAACGGGACTAACGTTACTAATAATTCCAGCACCAAATCCAACTAAGACCATACATGCCAAAATAATATTTAAACTACCACCATAAAAGGCCGGAATTAAACCAAATACACCAACAATGGCAACAGCTAAGATACCAAGGTTCTTACGCGTTAATTTAAATGCCAAATAACTGAATACAACCGTTGCGATTAACTGACCTAGTTGTGCAATTGAACCAATCATTTGTACTTTAGAAATCGGTTCACTCGGGAACGATTTTGCGATAGCAGCAATTGCAGCACTAGCTGCTGATGTTGACATCAATAATAAATTCATACTTAAAATACCAAGAATTAATGGAATCTTTTTCTTATTCATAAAACAGCCTCCAGAATATGTTTACGCTTTCATTTCTTTACATTTCTAATCATATTCTGTTCGGCCTCATTCAGCCATATTCAAATTTAAGTTAAACTATGTTCATTTCACAGATGTCCTATTTTCTTATCTTTATATAATCAATCTAAGTCATAACAATCATTGTGCATTAGAACGGGCTTTCTTCCGATAAATATCTGGGGAAACATTCAATGTGTTCTTAAATATCTTATAAAAGTATGACGGATTCTCATATCCAACTTTAAAAGAAATTTTCTCTATGGGTGCTTCAGTATAGGTTAAATATTCTGCAGCTACATTAATTCTTTGTAAATGTACCAATTTAATAAAAGTTAATCCAGTAGCTTTTTTTAGGAATGATGACAAATAGTTTGAATTATAACCAAAATCTTTGGCCATCTTATCCAAAGTTATATCTGAATAATTCTTCTCGATATAAAGTAATAGTGATAATAAGTTAGCTGTCTTCTTATCGTCGCCTTTCCAATCAATATCCACGTTATTATAGGCTTCTCGAATTAATCTTGAGAATAAAACCATTACTTCCAAACGGATAATCTGTTCTGACTGACTGTCAGGATGATAATACTCATCAATAATTTCCCAGATAGTTTCGCTTATCTTCTTATTATGATTTGTCTTGAAAAAACTGTATCTTCCCTCACCATAATTTTTATCAGATAACAATGAAAAGAGCATCCCCGAGATATTGGTATGACTATTATTTTGAAGTAGCGCATTTAATTCATTCAATGAAAAGGCTGTATCACGTAGGGATATATTTACAACAATATCGTCAGGACCAATCGGATCAACTTTATGAATCGAGTGATTCCCAATAATCAAAACATCATCTTGTTTCAGATGTATCGGCTTATTCTTCATAATCACCGTACATCCTCCTCGTAAAGGAACCATCATTTCAACATAATTATGATAATGATAGGGGATATCAGATTCTACTGGTTGTTCAGAAATAGAAATCGAATTATTGTTTAATTGTAAACTTTCGGAATAAGTATCAAAGAACTGATAGACCGATTCCCCGTTAACATTGACCGTTGGCGTGATTACTTGTCCTTCTTTTTCAAGTCTATCCAGTACGCTTGAAAAAGATCTTGGCGAATTATTAGTTCTCAAAATATCTAAGGTACTTTTATCCATTACTATCACCCTCTATTTATGGACATTATATCCTATTTATCAAATGTGGGAAATGAACATAATTAGAATATCATTTGACAATAGTTGAGATTAATCTAAGGGCTTACACTTTAATTAAATCAATTAAGCACGGAGGAATCTTATGTTAGATTTAACAAAAACACCATATAACCTTTCAACAGAACAAATCTCTTTTGTAGAGAAACAACTAAAAAATATGTCTCTTAATGAAAAAATCGGTCAATTATTCTTTGTTATTGGTCAAGATGAGGACAATGTAAATATCTCCGAATTCATTAATAAGTATCATCCTGGTGGGATGATGTATCGTCCTGACACCTCTAAAAAAATCAAACACGAAGTCGCTATGGCTCAAAAATCTACCTCAGTTCCAATGTTTATCGCTGCTAATCTTGAAGCTGGTGGTAATGGCCTCTTGAATGATGGAACCTGGTTTGGACGTCCTATGTCAGTCGCTGCAACTGATGATGCTAAACAAGCCTTTAATTTAGGTGATATTTCTGGATATGAAGCCGCACAAGTTGGAGATAACATGTCATTCTCCCCTATCGTTGACCTTGATCAAAACTTCCGTAATCCAATCATGAACGTGAGAACCTTTGGTAGTGATAAAAGTCGTGTTATCAAAATGGTTGATGCCGAGATAAAGGGTCTTGAACAAAACAACGTTATTCCTGTAGCCAAACATTTTCCTGGTGACGGCGTTGATGAACGTGACCAACATTTGGTTAGTTCCGTTAATTCTTTAAATACCGATGACTGGATGAATTCATACGGTCAAATATATCGTCACCTAATTAAAAATGGACTTCCATCCATTATGATTGCCCATATTATGCAACCGGCTTGGGAACGTAAATTAGATCCTGGTATTGAGGATAAAGATTTACGAGCCGCTTCAACTTCCAAACTATTAATCGATGGTCTTCTACATAAGGAATTAAATTTCAACGGTTTAACTATTACCGATGCCACTCCAATGCTGGGTTACACTTCGATTCTCCCTAGGTCAGAAGCTATCCCTGCTACGATCAACGCTGGTATCGATATGATTCTCTTTAATAAAAATATCGATGAAGACTACAAATTCTTAACCGACGCCGTTAACAATGGCACTGTCTCAATGGATCGTGTTGATGAAGCTATCCGACGTATCTTTGGCACCAAACTGGCTCAAGGCATCATGAATACTGATGGCAACTTCAGCCGTGTTATTCCTGAACAGATCAATTTAAAATCTGATGAACATAAAGAGTTGACTGAAGATTTAGCCAAAAATGCCATTACATTAGTTAAAGACCGCGATAAAATTCTTCCCGTCAACAGCAAAAAATATCCCCGCGTTCGTCTAGTCGTTTTAGGTGATAACGATGACGGTGGTTTTAAGGAAGGTGGACACGTAACTTCACTTTTCAAAAAGCAATTAGAGCATCAAGGATTTAAAGTTTCATTATTCGATCGTCAGAACCTTGATTTCCACGAAGTTTTTGAGGAAGGCGTCCAAGACTTAAAAGATAAATTTGATTTAGCAATTTACGTCGCCAACATTGAAACTGCCAGTAATCAAACTACTACCAGAATTGATTGGATTCATTTAATGGCCGCTGACGCTCCTTGGTTCATGCGTTCTATTCCAACACTATTTATTTCCATGTGTAATCCATATCATCTTTTTGATCTTCCAGATATTTCAACAATGATCAATGCCTACACCGGAAACCCTGAATCAATTCAAGCTGTCGTAAAAAAAATAACTGGTCAGGAACCATTTATGGGTAAAAGTCCTGTCGACCCATTCTGTAATAGATTCGATACCAGATTGTGAGGAAATTATGAAAATCTCAAATATTCTTGTTAACCATATGACTGAACCAGTAGGTTTCGATTTAAGTGGCCTCCGGATTGAATTCGAAGTCTCAACTACCAAAAATACTAAACTACAAAAAAAGCTCGAAATATTCAATGGTACCGAAATTGTCTTCAATTCCGATTGGGAGAATTATAATAATAACTTTTTCACTCCTAAATTGACACTTCAGCCTAAAACCAAGTATGACTTTACCATTAGTCTAAAAGGTTCTGATGAAGATGACATCACAACTGGTATGAGCTTCTTTGAAACTGGAAAAATGGATGAACCTTTTGTAGCAAAATGGATTGGTAATAACAATCTGGCAATTCAAAATACACTTTTAAAACGTTCCATTAACATCAACAAAACTATTAAAAAAGCTCGAATCTACATGTCTGGACTAGGTGTTTATGAATTATCAATTAACAACAACAAGATTGGTGACGAACTATTAGCTCCTGGAGTTACCGCCTATGATAAATTGATTCAAACTCAAACATACAACGTAACTGATGCTTTAGTATCCGGTGAAAATCAACTTCAAATATCACTCGGTGATGGTTGGTATAAAGGTAACTTTGGTTTCGATGGCGGCAAAGACAATATTTATGGTAATCAACAACGAGCTATTCTAGAACTTAATCTTACCTATACAGATGGTTCTAAAGACCTGATCATAACTGATGAGAATTGGTTAACGACCTCTGGCTCAATCACTAAATCGGCTATTTACTACGGTGAAGATCTAGATGACACTATCATTCCTGATAACTGGGAAAAAGTGACTGTTCTTGATTATCCAACTAATTTACTTCAAGATCGTTTGAGCCTTCCTCTAAAGGTCCACGAATACTTACCTGCAAAAGAGTTAATCCATACTCCAAAAGATGAACAAGTAATTGATTTTCAACAAAATCACGCTGGATTAATCGAATTTTACAATCAAGAACCCAAAGGTACTAAAATAACTCTCCAAGTTGGCGAAATTCTTCAAGCTGGTAATTTCTATAATAAGAATCTCCGTGAAGCCAGAGCTACCTTTACCTATGTTTCTGATGGTGAAAACAAATGGGTTCGCCCTCATTTCACTTACTTTGGTTATCGCTTCGTTAAAGTAACTGGTAACACTAAACCATTAAGCTTAAAGAATTTCCGCGCCGCAGTCGTTTATTCAGATATGCCTATGGCCGGAGAAATCAAAACCAATAATAATGAAGTAAACCAACTTTTCAGTAATGTTACTTGGAGTCAAAAGAGTAATTTCTTTGATGTTCCAACTGACTGTCCTCAACGTGACGAACGACTTGGTTGGACTGGTGATGCAGATATCTTCTCCAGTACTTCAACCTTTAATATGAATGTTTATGCTTTCTTCAAAAAATATGCTAAAGATATGGCTATTGAACAAGCTCAGAACGATGGTCGATTATCATTGTTTGCTCCAGCAATGGGCAGTAAAGATGGTGGTGCTGCCATTTGGGGCGACGCCGCTACCATTATCCCTTGGAATATGTATGAAAAATATAATGATGATGTTATTCTCAAACAAAATTATTCCAGCATGAAGGCCTGGGTCGACTGGATTCAAAGAAACACTCATGCGGCTGACAAAGATCTCTGGACTGGCACTTTCCAATTTGGTGACTGGTTATCACTTGATGGTGAAAACCCTGCTATGCCAACTGGAAAAACTGATGAAGACTTCATTGCCTCAATCTATTATTATTATTCCACTTGGATCGTTGCCCAATCGGCTAAGGTTCTTGGTAAATCAGACGATTACAATACCTATTCTGCTTTAAGTTCCAAGATTAAACATGGTATTTTCAAAGAATACATCACTGAAAATGGACGCGTTGCTATCGACACACAAACTGCTTACGCTCTTGCGCTTTATTTCAATATTGTTCCTGATAACCTAAAAAAACACGTTGTTAATGATTTGGTCAAACGTTTAAAGAAAGATCACAATCACTTACAAACTGGCTTCGTTGGGACTCCGTTCTTATGCCAAGTCTTATCTGATAACGGTCAACACAAATTGGCAACACAGCTCTTCTTAAATGAGGATTATCCTAGTTGGCTTTATGCCGTTAAATTGGGAGCTACAACTACTTGGGAACGTTGGAATTCGGTCTTAGCAGATGGCTCTATGAACCCTGAAGGAATGAATTCACTCAATCATTATTCACTTGGTGCCATCAAGGAATGGGCCTACCGCTTTATTTTAGGTATTAATCATCAAGATAATGGTTATCAAACTGTTGCCGTCGAGCCTAAGTTTGACTATCGTTTAAAACACGTCAGTGGTCACTACATTAGTTCATACGGAAAATTAACTATTAAATATGATCTCGAAACAAACCCTGAACACTTAATAACCTTTGATATCGATATTCCTTATGGTCAAACCGTTGAATTAAGTCTTCCAAACATCGGTACCGCTGGAATCACTTTAGATAATAAAAAGGTTCTCGACCATCAAATATTATTAACTAATGGTCAACACAATATCAGTTACATCCCCAGCCATGATTATATTGGTAGATATAATTCTGAAAGTTTGATTTCACAAATTATTCCTGATTCTGAGTTATTTACCAAACTTCAACAGGAAACATCTGCCCTAAATATGTTTGCTGATAAAGAAAACGTTACTAAATTTGGTAGTTTATCTATTTCTGAAGCAAATAAAATTTTGCCATTCATTCAGATATCAGCTGATGAATTAACTAAGATTAATAATATTTTGAATCAGACGCCATTATTAAGTGAAAGGAAGCAATAAATATTATGACTGTCACACAATATTCCAATCCCATTTTACGGGGAATGTACCCTGACCCCAGTATCGTTCGTGTAGATAATTATTATTACATGGTCAACAGTACTTTTGAATACTATCCAGGAATTGCTCTTTCACGAAGTTCAGATTTATTGAATTGGGAACAACTACCCAGCATTGCTAGTAAACATTCCCAAGCAAATCTAACTGGTTCAAAATCAAATGAAGGTATCTTTGCCGTCTGCATTAGATATCACGCCGGTTCATTCTATGTAATTACCACTAATTTTGCTGAATTTAAAACATTCATTATTACCGGTAAATTAAATACTAATGGTGCCATTGTTTGGTCTGATAAAAGAATTAACATTGATATTAACGGCATTGATCCTGATATCTTTTTTGAAAATGATCATACCTTCGTTCAATATACTGGTTATTTGAAACAAGGAACTAAGGCTTTACAGCAAGTTGAAATAGATTTGAAAACTGGCAAAATTCTTGTTGGTCCAAAAGTTTTAACCGCTGGAACTGGCGGTCGTGATGTTGAGGGACCACATATTATCAAAAATAAAGACTATTACTATCTTTTAGCTGCTGAAGGCGGTACTGGTTTGGGACATATGATTACTATTTTTAGAAGTAAATCAATTTGGGGACCATTTGAAGGCTGCCCAATCAATCCTATTTTTACCAATCGTGATCGCGCCGATGAACCAATTCAAAACATTGGTCATGGTGATTTATTTAAAGATGTTAATGGTAACTGGTGGTTGGTTTGTTTAGGTACTCGTCCTGCAAATGTTAACTTTAAAACTTTCACTAATACTGGTCGGGAAACTCTGCTATACCCAGTTCAATGGGATAATGATTGGCCTATTATTAACAATGGTGTTCCCACTCAAACCGTAGATTTAACTAAGTTTCCTAAACATGCTTTGGCCGTTAAGGAACAATCTATTCATGAATTTAATGACAACTTTAAAACCCCCGTTTTGAAACCTCAATGGGTTTCCTTACGTGATTCACTTACTGACCGTATTTCTATCAACAATGAATCACTAACTTTAACTGGTTCCGATGCAGATTTAACTTCAATCGAAACTCCATCATTTTTGGGTATTAGACAATCAGAACAAAATGAGGAATTCGTTGTTACCATTGATCCCGAACAAGTTAAATTAACTACTGGACAATTTGGCTTAGCCTTAACGATTGATAATCGTCATTTTGCTAGTCTCACTATTAAAAAGAATAAGAATCAATATGAAATTATCGAACATATCCAGGTCTTCGATTTAGTCGTTGATAAAGTCATTGCTAAATCAGATAATCTTCCTACCACAATAAAGATTATCAATCATCCTACTTCTAAAGAATTCATCATGAAAACTATTGATAAACAAGAGTTCAGTTTTAAAACTAGTGCCATGCATTTTTCTAATGAAGCTATTGGTGCTTTAAACACTGGTGATATGTTTGGAATTTACGCTTTGGGAAATGATACCAAGGTTACTATTACTTCCGCAAAACGTTCTACTTTAGAGGAGGAAAATATCCAATGAAAGGCGTACTTTTTGATTTAGACGGTGTTATTACTGACACTGCTCAACTACATTTCAAAGCTTGGAGTGCAGTAGCCAAAAATGATTTAGATATTTCTTTACCTGCTAATTTCGAAAATGATTTGAAAGGTATCAGTCGTACTGATTCAATCAATAGAATTCTTGACTTTGCTGGTAAAGCAGATCAATTCTCTTCCGCAGAAATTGAAACCATGTTAGATAAAAAAAATACTTATTATCTAAAAGAAATGGATAAATTAGATAATAATGATATTTTCCCTGGAATCACTAATTTATTAGATCAACTCAAACAAGCCGGAATCTTACTATCAATCGCTTCAGCTAGTAAAAATGCACCTGCTGTTTTGACTAAAATTGGTCTTATTGATAAGTTTGATGCCATCGCTGATCCTTCAAAAGTAGCACATGGTAAACCTGCTCCCGATATTTTTATTGAAGCCGCTCGAAAGATTAATTTAGACCCCCATGAATGTATCGGTTTGGAGGATGCCGCTGCTGGAGTACAATCCATCAAATCAGCAAATGCAATTGCTGTTGGAATTGGAAATAGTTCAGTTTTGTCTAAAGCCGATAAAGTTGTTCCCTCAACTGATTACCTATCACTTTCCTTATTAGAGAATGTTTATAATTCAGTAAAATAGAAAAAAATCTTTTGAGTTTAAACTCAAAGGATTTTTTTATTGGCCATCATCAAGTTCAAGTAATTCAAATAAATGTTAAAATTATTGCATAAATTATTTGGGAGGCTTTTTAAAATGAAAATAATCACTGAATCTCAGGCATTAGAGATCCTAAAAAATTTAATTGCTATCAAATCAGTTAATGACAAAGAAAAAGATGTTGCTACTTACTTACAGGAATTATTAGCTAAATATGATATCAAATCAGACATCAAAACTATTCGTGGTGATCGGGCTAATTTGGTTGCTGAAATTGGTTCTGGTTCACCTGTTTTAGGCGTTTCTGGACATATGGACGTGGTTGAAGCAGGTAATCCTGAAGATTGGAACAGTGACCCCTTTGAAATGACTGAACGTAATGGTCAATTATTCGGTCGTGGTATTACTGATATGAAAGCCGGTTTGGCAGCTTTAGTTATCACGATGATCGAACTACATAATGAGGGACTTCCCAAACAGGGTACAATCCGTTTGATAGCAACTATGGGTGAAGAAGTCGGTGAAGAAGGATCTAGTTATCTACTTGATGAAGGCTACATGGAAGATGTCGATGGTTTAGTAATTGCTGAACCTTCTGGTTACAATATCGGTTATGCTGAAAAAGGTTCGATGGATATTAAATTTGTTTCCAAAGGTAAGGCCAGCCACAGTTCAATGCCCGAAAATGGTTATAACGCAATCGATGCCTTGATGAATCTGTTAATTGATGCTAACGCTGCTTTCCGTGATAAAAATATCAAACAAGATGCCATGGGATCATTGATTTTTAACACTACTTTGATCAAGGGTGGAACTCAAGTTAATTCCATCCCTGATTACGCAGAAGCCGATGCCAATGTTCGCACTATCCCCGAATACAGTAATCAACGTGTTATCACTGAACTAAATACCTTAATGGAAAAATATAATCAACAAGGTGCCGGATTAGGTATGGATATTTATATGAATGAAGAACCAGTTTCCATGCAAGCGGACAATACCTTGGTTGATTTGACGAAAGAATTAATGAGTAAATATACCACTGATGAGATTACCATTTCACCGATTTCACCAGTAACCGATGCTTCTAATTTGGTCAAAGGTAAACCGATTGATTTTCCATTTATTATTTCTGGTCCCGGTAATGATACCCCTCACCAGGTTAATGAGAGTTTGGATAAGCAAATGTTCTTTGATTTTATTGAATTGTATAAAAAATTATTTGTTGAATTTCTCTAAGGAAATTAAAAATCCCACTTCTAATCGCAGAAGTGAGATTTTTTTATATCTTACATTTTAGAGAAATAACTCCCATTGGAGGAATTACTAAATCGGAATCCTGAGGATCCTCTAGTGCATTCACAACCTGATATTCTTTTCCCAATTTCAATTTATCAATTGGTATTGTTTTTTTAGAAACATTTTCCAATCTTATAATAAATGAATTTCTATCGGTATAAGCTGGATAAATTGAACTTACTAAATAATTATTAGGTAAATTCAACAATTCCAATTCAGTCATTGCTTCTTTTTCGATTGTTGGGAACTGAATCTTATTATCCAAACGATTATGGAATAAATTCAATTCCTGTTCTTGATAATTTGGAGATGTTAAATCATCATTTTTTACTTTTTGCTGTAATTTCAAATAATCCAACTTGTCATTAAAGCTTAGACTAAAACTCTCAGATATATCTTCTAGTAATTCACCATCAGGAGTTTGAATCATCACATGGCCCTTTTTAGTTGTATCTCCTGAAGCTCTGCCAGGACGATAAACCAAATCTGGTTTCCCCAACTCATTAGTTGAAGAAAAAATTGTTAACCAAATAATATCGTCCGTTTGTTGATATTCAGATATATCTTTTGAAATGACTGAAACTACTTTATTGTCATCCACTAAAGAAACAGTATTATCAAACGGATAAATATTAACAGGTACTTCTGCCCAATCGACATGTGATTCAACTTCATTGTTTCGTTCAATAAAGCCAAATGGAACTGATGCTATATTTGTATTACTTTTAATACCTGTTCTTATGCCAATTCTGACACGATGATCTAATACTTTATTATCAAACTTAAAGTTAAATCTGATTCGATCATCATTTGGTAATAATAACATCTCTAGTTTATATGAAACAATTTCGGTCTCATCAGAATACCGTGACTGAACTTGTGATTTAGGAAGCTCTTTTTCTCCAGATAAAATCATTTTGGAAAAATTAGCATGTGTTTCAGTAGTATATTTATTAAATTCAAGCGAATATTTTTCACCATTTCTCAGTGGCGAAAAGTCATATGTATCACCATCATTAGCAACATCTTCAACCAAAATAGCATCTTTTAACAATTCGTTGTGATATTTAATATTCACTTTTCCATTGTCATATCTAACTGAAATCAAGTCATTACTAATATCATCCTTAGAACTTTGAATATTACTTATTCTAGTATGATTTACAATTTTGAATACCTTAAATCCTAACGCTGGTAATTCTATTTTACTTAAAACCTTTGAAATATAATATCCTGGCTCTTCGATATAATGATCACCTGTTTCATCCTGCATCAACACATTTTCTCTAGGTTCAACATATTTCTGTGATATTACTTCAGTTACACATTCATCAATCTTGGGATCATTTGAAGGTGTCAATATTTCCAGAACTTTATAACCATTAAATTTGTGTGCTTCGGTATTAAAAACTAGAACTTCATCCTTTGCTAGACCAATCTTTTTAGCAATCAAATTCTCGACCGTATTGATAATATCATCAGCAATTTGAATTCCTTCATTCAAGCGATGCATAATATCTCTTTCGACCGGATCAGTAACACTTCCAGCCATACTATCATGTGCTTGACTTTCCAGCAGTTTCTTCCATGCTCTGACCAAAAGGTTTTGACTAATATCTAATCCAACAGCCTGAGCAATAACTAACATTGGTTCCGCCTTTTTTAGTAACAGACTTTCCAATTTTCTGGACTCTAATTTAATATTCATACGGCTAGAACTGCTTGATCTATGAACTCTTGCTAAAACTGGATCAATAAACTCACCAACGTATTCTGGTAAATCCTTACGTTCGACAATTTTATCAACAAAGGTTTGATAATCAGATATTTCATAATCATACTTACCTAGTTGATTAATATTCTTAACTTTATTTTGGAAATCCTTAATGATATCTAATTGGTCGTTTCCCGATGGAATCAGGATATCATTACCTCTTTCAATTCTTTTAATAAAATCAATTGCATTATCCAATCGTTGATCAACATACTCATGATTATCATCCAATAGCATTCCAGTGCTATAACCTTGAGGCATATTAACCGCTGTAACACTATTTTCTTGCCCTAATGATTTCCAATTAAAGTAGTATCCACCAATTTTTTTAGCATTGAGTCCACGCCAAAAAACAAAACTGGACAAGCCTAGTTCATTTAGAATAACTGGCATTTGAGAATTAAATCCAAAAGTATCGGGTAAATAACCAACATGTAGATATTGACCATATTTCTTTGAATCGAAGATTCCGATCATTCCATTGCGAAGTAATGATTCACCTTTAATATGTAAAGCATCTGGTTGTGTAAACCAAGGACCAATTATTAATTGACCATCTGCAACCAGCTTCTTTACACGATCTAACATTTCCGGACGAATTTCAAGATAATCATCCAAGATTGAAATTTGTCCATCTAAGGTAAAACTGGTTTCTGGATGATTTTCTAATTCAACTATGGCATCGGTAAACAATTTATCACTTAGAAAAATTGAATCCTCTGCTGAGAAATACCATTCTCGATCCCAATGCGTGTGATTTACAATACTTATTTTTTTCATTAGCTTTCCCACTCTTCTTCAGAGAAGTCTACATCTTGGCTTTCATCGATAGTCGTTTCTGGTGTATCTTCAACTTTGGCATCTTTTCTAACTAATAAAGTTGCACATGTAACAAAAGCTGATCCAACAAAAATACCAAGAATATAAACTGGCCAATTATTAACAGCAAACCATCCATAAAAACCACTGATAGGAGCCTTGTTAACAGCGCCTAAACCAACGGCAATGGCACTACCTAAAGCTGAACCGATAACATTAATCGGAATAACTTTTAAAGGTGATTCAATAGCAAATGGAATAGCACCTTCACTAACACCGATAAGTCCCATGACAAATGATGCTTTACCAGCCTCATTTAATTCTGGAGTAAATTTCTTTTTATTAATCATGGTTGCAATTCCTAAACCAATAGGAGGAATAATAATAGCTACTTGTGCGGCCGTATTGGGATCATAAACACCACTTGTTAAAAGAGCCATAGCAGTTGTAACAGCAGCCTTATTAACTGGTCCACCTAAATCAAATCCGACCATTCCACCAACAATAGCGGCCAAAAGAACCTTATTAGCCCCTGTCATTGATTTTAACCAACTTGCCAAGCCTGAATTCAAAGCAGCAAATGGTCCACCAACAACATACTGAATCAAAATTAAAGTAATCAAGGAACCTAGAACTGGAACTAAAAATACTGGTACAACTGAGTTCATTGCTTCTGGTAAATGAATGTGATCAAACATGAATTTAGCTGTATACCCTGCAATCAGCCCTGAGGCCAAAGCGCCTAAGAAACCGGCATTCATATTAGCAACCAAAACACCAGCTACCATACCGGGTGCAATTCCACCCTTGTCAGCAATTGAATATGCTATGAATCCGGAAATGATTGGGAACATTAATCCTAAAGCTAAACCACCCCAGCCATCATCTGTATGTAAAAATTGAATAATTGCATTTGAATTTGTGGCCCATTTTGCATCCCAAATATCAGAAATACCAAATGCTGAAGCACCGATTCTTGATATAGCCATTAGAACGGCTCCGGCAATAACAACTGGAATCATGTATGAAATACCAGTCATAACGTGCTTTTCTAAATCCTTCCAAAATGACTTACTCATTTTAAATACCCCCTTAAGTTATGAAATACTACTCACCATCTGCTAAAGCTAAAGCATCATTGATAACTTTCTTTGCATCCTTGATAGGATCACTAACATTAATATCTAAAATTTTCTTACCATCAAATCTTTCAGAATCACGTACTTTAGTATCTGTTGCAAAAATTACTGCTTCACCAATTTGGACGTCTTTTTCTGTTAGGCGATTACCAATACCAGTGGCACCTTGTGTCTCAACTTTAATCAATACATCCATTTCTTTAGCTGCTTTGCGAAGAGCTTTTTCTGCCATATATGTATGAGCAATTCCGGTAGCACATGCTGTAATTGCAATTAATTTTCTTTTCATTATTCCGTAATCTCCTTATCTTTAAAAATATTAATAATATCATCTTTCGTCTCAGCGACTTTTAAAGCGTCAATCACATCGTCATCCATCAAACTTTGAGCCAAAAGTGACAACACTCGTAAATGTTCTTTTGATTCTGATCCGCCAGGAATTGATAACATAAAGACCATTGAAACCTTTTTACCATCGAGTGCATCCCATTCTACCGGCGTATTTAGTTTAGCAAATGCTATTGAAGATGTTTTGACTACATTAGCTTTACCGTGTGGAATTGCAATTCCCTCGCCTACTCCAGTCGTGCCTGTTTTTTCACGTTCCATTACCGATTCAACGTACTTATCTACATCAGTAATGACACCATCTTTTAAAAACATCTGTGCCATATCACGAATAACTTCAATTTGTGATTTGGCATCAATATTGAAATCCATTTGGTTCTTATTTAACAAATCTAAAATTTCCATTTTTATCTCCCCTTTAACAAGTTAGATATTTCTTTACTATCGTTATCTGAAATGATTTTTTTAATCAATTTATCATCACTTAAAATATCCCAGAAGCGGTCATAAATCTCATCTAATTCTTTCTGTTGTATATCTCCTTTAAAGGCAATAAAGAAAACTACACTTACCATTTGATCTCCCCATACAATGGGATTATTCAATTTCAGAACACCAATTTGTGATTTATTAACGAATTTAGGATTAGCATGTGGCATTGAAATATTTTTAAACGAAGTAAACGATAAATTCTCTCGTTTAATTGCACTTTCAATCGAGCCATCTTTAAGTATTGAATTGTCTTCTAATAATTTCCCCAGAACTCTGATTGCATCCTGCCAAGTATCTACATTAGCGTTAATGATATTCTTATCTGAAATTAAACTATTAAATAATTCATAATCATCTTTTGGTGATTTATCAGTGGTTATCGCTATTTTTATTTTGTTTTTTAATTCTTCCGTTGACACTACCGGACTAACATAAATCGTTGGTTTGGTATTCTTAGGTAGTTCAATTGTGCTAATAATTAAATCTATTTTTTCACTGTCAAATTTCAAATATTCATCATAGGAAAGAATCTTAACAACCTTCACTCTAGTAAAATCATTCTTTATCCTGGCCGCTAACAATTGGGAAGTTCCTAATCCCGTACTACATACGATAGCTGTTCGAACAATATTATCGTTAGACCGTTTCCGTTCAAGATAGGCCTCAAAGTGAAGTGCCAGATAGGCTGTCTCATCATCATTAATCTTGGTGTTATATTTTTGCTCATAAAGTTCTTTCAAATGTACTGCCACTTCAAAGGCATAATTGTATTTCTGAATAATGGAATCTTTATATGGATTAGTGATTGAAACTCCTAATTTCCAACGGTTCAATGACGAACTGATATGCAATAGTAATCCTTCATATAATTGATCATCATAACCAAAATCATTTAAATAATTTTGTAGTAAATTATTTGTATTTAAATTGGTAGATATTTTATTAGCTTTCTTTTTCCCAGCCGCCACTAAATGTAATTGAATGTAATATATTTCCTGCTTAGGAAAATTAACTTTTAGCGCATTCTCCAAGTCCTTGGCCAATATTTTAGATTCAGTTAAATAGATTTGTGAGTTACCCCAATGCTCATTGTTATTAATAAACTTACCAAGACGTATTCTCTCAACTGCTATCAATAAATGAACCAACAGTGACTGATATTCATAATCGTTTAAGACCATATTTTGTTCTTTAATGAAATCACTCAAGATACTATCAACTGTTGTTATTAAATTCTTTGAAATAGATAGCTTGTTATCGTTTATTATTTTCAAGTTACGTTCATTAATTGTTGGTACGGCATTGAACAATTGTCTGGAAACAACTTGTGTCAAAATCTTGCGCCGTCGATCTTCATCAATATCAAGTTTGATTCCTTTACCTGACCTCCGTTGAAGCTCCAAACCTAATAGTTTCAAACGCAATTCAATATCATCTATATCCTCCAAAATCACTTGACGATTTACATAATATTTATCCGATAAGTCTTGGATCGTAATAAATTCATCTGAATTGAGTAATTGACTAAAAACTAATTCTCTTCTAGTTTCATTATCCAGATACTCATCATTCTTTTTAAATTCAATTCCTGTTAAAATTTTCAGAAGATTTTTATCACTGCCTTGGATATAAATTCCAATTCTTGGTTTTTTAATAAGCTCAACATCAAAGCCGTTAATATACTCTTTAATAACAGCCACATCGTTATAGATAGTTTTTGTTGAAACATTCACTTTTCTTGATAATACTTTGGCACTCAGAGGTAGATAGTCAGGTTCTCTTTTATTTTCAACTAGTATTAAAATTAATTGAATCTGTCTTTTATTTAGGTTCATCTCTTTGCCTCCAATTACAATATAGCATTTGTGTAAACGGTTCCATATATGATTACCTTCCACATTAATGTGGAAATATTTAGATTAATTGATTTAAAAACAAAAAAACAACCACATTTTTATAGTGGTTGTTAATTAATTTTATCATATTAGTTTAATTCCAATTGCCAATGCTCCGTACTTGCGCTCACGTTCCCGAGAATAAATTCCCATGTTATCCTGATCCAACTCTTCAATCGTTTGATCATCCGGACTGCCAATAATTGAACCTGAGTATTCTGCAAATAATTGTTTAAAGGTAGCAAATTGTTTCAACTTCAAAACCTGAGTTCTAATCACCGCTCCAGTTTCTAAATCAGTGAATTTGATTTCATCGCCAATTTTTAACTGAGATCTCTTTTCATCGTTTAATCTGATTTCGATTTTTTTACTACCGTTCTTAATTGCTAAAAATGGCTCATGATTTAACCGCATATCCATAAGTATTCGACCTCTTCTTAATATTTAGGTAATTATAAGCCCCATAAATCTTATAATTATGTATTATATAGTAGAAACAAGATGGGGGAGCAATTATGGGGATACTAGCTGAATTCCGCGAACAGAATCGCAATTTTTGGCGTTATTTTTGGAAATACAGTCAAATTATCATTCTGATTCAATTGATTATTAATTTTATTTTGGTACCAATTTTAAACTACTTGGCCAATGGCATTATTCGTCTAGGTCATGTAAATTACATTTCCTATACTAATGCAATATTCTTAATCACCAAAAAACCAATGGTGGTAATTGGGTTAATAGCGGTGCTGTTAATTCTTTTGTTATTAGTTTTTGCACAGTTCACACTATTATTAGTTAGTTTTCAAGCTATCAAGTCCCACGCTAATTTAAGTTGGTGGGATTATCTTAAAAATGTTAGTAAAAATCTTTTTGGACTGCCTTTTAAGGCCTTTGGGTTTTTCCTACTCTACTTTTTAATTATCACACCTTTTGGTAGTATCGGCATGTCTTCAAGTCTATTAAACAAGGTCAAAATTCCTGAGTTCATTATTGAATGGCTTTTCAAAGAACATTTACCTTTGGGTATTTTATTAATAATCGTTTATGCAATTATTTTCTATATTGGATTACGCTGGATATTTGTTTTACCAATGATGATTTTCGAAAATAAAGACATTCGTGATTCTATTAGACGCAGTTGGAATTTAACTAAGGGCCGAATGATTTATTACTTAGGAATTTTTGCTGCTTTGATTATTGTAATTACAGTCCTAATCGGTGTCTCCACGGGACTTTTAATTATTCTACAATCCGGTTTTGATCATATTTCATTCTTAAAAGCCATCGATTTTCCGATGGCAATCATTAATATGACTGCGATTCAACTGATCAATTATCTAACCAGTATCTATGCCTCTGGTATGGTTGTACTGATTATCTTAAGCGATACACAAACGAATTATTTTTATCCCCATAAAAAACACCGTTCTCATAAATGGTTCTGGGGCATTTTAGGCACGTTCGTTATGGTCAGTTTTATTACTTACGATACGATGTACTTCAATGATTGGCTTCTAACTCCACCAGTTACTATTTCTCACCGTGGGGTTGATGACGGAAATGGTGTTCAGAATACTGTTCAATCACTGGAAGCCACTGCCAAAGAAAAACCTGACTATATTGAAATGGATATCCAAGAAACTAAGGACCACCAATTCGTAGTTTTCCATGATAATACGTTAAAAGTTCTAGCTGGAATTAATAAACGTCCTAGCCAAATGACTTTAGAAGAATTAAAAAATACCGACATTCATGAAAATGGTAAAACCACCAAAATTGTCAGTTTTGATGATTATTTAAATACTGCAACTAGATTACATCAAAAATTATTGGTCGAATTAAAATCTGTTCCCGGTAATAAAGCCGATTTTGTAAAACTATTTGCTAAAAAATATGGTAAACAATTATTGAAGAATAAAGATATGGTTCATTCTTTAAATTACAATTATATCGAGGAAACGAAAGATTTATTACCCAAAGAACATACCAGTTATATTCTACCTTTCAATCTCTTCGGTGTTCCTTTAACCAACGCTAATGCCTTTACCATGGAATACACGACGCTAAACAGTTCCTTCGTTGACGACGCTCATATCCAGCAAAAGAAGGTTTACGCCTGGACAGCTAATGATACTGAATCGATGGATCGAATGATTTTCATGGGTACTGATGGTGTAATTACTGATAATTTGAATACATTAAAAAAAGAAATCAATGTACTCTTCAATGATGCTAGTTATTCCAAACGTATCTCTGCTTATGTCACTCAGATGCAAGATCCATTTTAAAATATAATTTTTTCATTTAACTATTAAAACAAAAGTGGAACATAACATGGTCAGCTCTCGAGCATGTTATGTTCCATTTTTTATCTAATCAAATCATTTTTTCCTTCACTATCAATATAGTGAAAAACATCTTCTTTACTAAATATCGGTGAATCATTCATCGAAGCTTGTGCCAAAACTGAATTGGCAATCGCAAATTCCAAAGTATCGTTAAAATCCCATTTCTCTAACAATCCTGTAATCACACCACTAGCAAAAGCATCTCCGCTTCCGATACGATCTAAAATATTCAACTCTCTCGGAGCAGAATTATAAACTTTATCATGATGAAACAAAAATCCCTCAAAAAATTTTTTTCCATCAATAAAAGTTCGTTTACTACCAGCAAATATGTTGATTTGATAATCATGACAGAACTGCTCATATAGCTTGGTTTCATCAATATTTGGATAATCTAGCAGCCCTGTTATATCACGTTTACTGCCAAATAAAATATCCACGTAAGGTAAAATACTTTGATAACGTTTCTTCATAACCTCGTGATTATTTTGCTCATTCAAACTAAAACGATAATTAAAATCAAAACAAACAACTTTGTTTCGCTCATGAGCTAATTCAGCCAACTTCATGGCAGCTCGCCTAGTTTGTCTAGTTAAACTCAACGAAATACCACAAATATGAACAATATCAATACCGACTAAGGCTTTTTCAAAATCATAATCATCGGCATTCATTAAACTAAATGCACTCGACAGCCGATCTTGATACGTTACCCGTTCTGGTCGTGCTCCTTGTCCTAATTCAACAAAAAAACTACCGATATTTTTTCCACGATACAATAATCTTCGATCAGAGATACCAAGTTTTCGTAAATCAGCTGCGGCCTTTTTTCCTAAGGGATTGTCTGGTAAAACTGTCAAAATCGAAGTGTTATAACCAAAATGTGCCAAGCTACTCAATAAATTAACACCTGTCCCCACAGTTGTCATATTTAAATTATCACTTTGCTCCAGCATCATTTTGTCAGTAACGGTAAATCTAATTAACACTTCACCAAAGGCTAAAATATTCATTTTTTAACCTCTAAAATTTTTTCATGATCTCGTAAAGTTTGGCAACATCGGCCGGTCTCGTATCACCAGTAGTTGGATCAATGATTGAACTATAAACATGGGGAATAATTCTCTTAACACCAGCATCTACGGCAATTTTGACAATCGTTTCAAAATTATCCAAATCGATTCCACCAGTTGGCTCCAAATCAAAATTATTGTCAGCACAGGCTTTGGCAACTTCTTTGAATTCAGCTTCGTGAGCTAAACCTTTCATTGGGAAAAATTTAATTGAAGAACCTCCCATATCCTTTAATAAAGCAATGGCAGTCTCAATTGGTACTTCAGTAGCGGCGGTTTGACTGCTCAATGGACCCGTTGCCAAATTGACCAACCCGACTTTACCAGTTGGAGAAACTAGTCCGTTGATAATTGTCTCTGATTGTCCTAATGCCTCTCTAGTAGCACCAACACCAGTGAAAACTTGGTTAACATGTTGAGGTTGAATGGCTTTAGAAACTCGAGTTACCATGTTGCTTTGTTTGGGATCACCAGCACCTAGTCCGACTGAGACAGCATTATCAATAGCAACTTGATATTTCTTCATATCTTCAATAGCAGCTTCATCAGTTGGATAATTTTTGGTCAAAACTCCCAAAACCACATGACCTTCAGCGGCTTCGTAACAGTCTTTTGCGTTTTCAACTGAATTAGCCAAAACATTCAAACAGATTCCATTTTCCAAATAGTTTGGTAGTAAATTCATGTTTATTCTCCTTCAATGATTTCTTTTAATCTAGCAACGATTTGATCCATTTCAATTTCATCAACAGCTCTAATATCAAACTCAATTATTCCTTGATTAACTCGATATTCACGGGCATAAATGGCTGTTTCACCAGTTCTTAATTGCTGACAAATCTCAGTTGCCGATAATTTACCGATTGGTTTTACTTCAGCTCGATAAATTTGCCGTCCAGCAGCATCTTGAACAATTTTGACTTTAGTATCAGGTAGTGCGGCCAATTTTTCTACAAATGGTTCCAACCGTTCAACCATTGAATCACCAGTTTCAGAACCATTCTCTAAATACTTGGCAATGGCAGTTGTTAAACCAATAATATTTTCCTTACCAATCTTCATAGCCCGACCAATACCAGCACCTTGCATCCGAGCCCATTTAATATAGTTAGCTTTTCCAAAAATCACCCCTGAAGCTGGTCCTTCAATTGCCTTAGCACCACTATAAATAACTACGTCGGCACCCATTTTAAGGTATTTGAACAAATCTTCCTCAGCTGCGGCATCTAAAATCAACGGTAAATTATGACGATGAGCGACTTCAATTGCTTCTGGAATCGACAGCATACTCTTTTGAACTGTATGGTGACTCTTAATGTACAAAACGGCGGCAGTTTGTTCAGTTATCTGCATTTCAATATGCTCTGGAGTACACATATTAGCATATCCAGCCGGCACCATTTTGGCTCCAGCAAGACCCAACATCACATCAACAGGCGCTCCATAATCAACATCGTGGCCCATTGGCAAAATTACTTCACGCTTAGTAATGCGTTCAGTGTATGGATGATAAACGTGATATGAACTGCCTTGTCCGATCACACCAGCTATTGTTTCAGCGATTCCGGCCGAAGCTGAGTTAACAACTAAAGCATCTTCACTACCGACTAAATTGGCCAGATATTTTCCTGTTTGAATCAAAAGATCTGACATCTCAAAAAAATTCTGAGCACCTAATTTTTGAGCCAATACCACTTCATCCGAAACTTTAGAAACACCCAAAATCGTCATTTTTCCATCGGCGTTGATTACATGTTTCAAATTATATTTCTGATAAATATCCATTTTATTCTCCTATCGCATAAGCTTTTCCAGCAATGATACTGAATCGTGGTTTGACTAATTTTTGTGCTACTTTAGCATAACCATCAGAATCAATAATTTCTTTTTCACCAGTCTTTAGATCAAAGATGGTAACATCCGCATCCATTCCCACCTTTAATTGACCTTTCTTACGTAGTTTGTAATTAGTAGCTGGCACAGTAGTAATCATTGGAATAATCTGTTTGAGATTTAAGCCTAAATACAACATTTTTTCAACACACGTTGCCATGTCATATACCGGACCATGTTCACGATTTTTATGATATATATCGGTACTAAGACTCTGAGGATAAATTTGATTCTTCAAGGCTACATAAGCTGTATGGAAATTAAAACTATCTGTTCCATGACCAATATCAAAAATAATTCCATCATCGATAGCTTGAAAAACAAACTCTTCCACCTTGTCATCACTATTTAAGATGCCATTTTCTTTACCGTTAAAGCAGTGTGTTAAAATATCGCCTTTTTCCATAACGGACAGAATTTCCTTTAATTCTGGTGGATTACTACCAACATGAACCATTAAAGGTAAACGTTGAGATAATTGTTTTTGAAATTTTTTAGCCTCTAATAATGGTTTGATACCATTTTCAACCACCACAGACTTACTGATCCGGGCTTTAAGACCAATGATAAAATCTGGATAATCATTCACAGCTTGTTGCAAAGGTTTAAATCTAATCTGTTTCATATCGCCTAATTCGTCTTGATCCAAAATTCCTGTTTGCGAAATATTGATCATTGCATAGACATTAGTCTTTTTGGACTGGGTAATTTGATAAAAGTCACCAATATTATCGGCACCAGTCGAACCCGCATCAATCACAGTGGTCACACCAGTTCCATAGCCAACTTGGTCGGGATCGTCGTAATAGAGAGATAATTTTTCATAACAGTGGACATGGTCATCGATCCAACCAGCAGTAATATAGGACTTACCTTGCAAATCCAATTCTGTGTCAGCCGTAATATTTTCCAAATGAGTAGCTTTTTCCAAAATTTTTCCATCTTGAAGTAACAATTCAAGTGGTTCATTATTAATATCTTTGCCATTCTTGATATACAAACTACTCACAGGATCATCTCCTAAATCTGAATTTATTCCATGGTCCAACATAATCTAATAGGAATAATTCATCTGAAGAAATTTGAGCGACTTTATTCTTACGTTCATCGCTATGATTCTTTAAAACAACTTGTAATTCATTCTTATATTTCCCAAAGTTATCATTGCCGATAACCACATCTCCACGTTTAAAATCATGGCTAGCTGAACTGACTGGATTATCAGCCTGCTTATACTTTTTCCGTACCTCAGTCGAACGAATGACTAAATCAGTAATATCACCACGACGAACATGTTGATTATCAAGTAAAATTTCTCTTTCGACTTGAGTAATATCAGTTGTCAAACTAACATCAAAAGTTAATTGATACCGGTCAATTTCACCCAATTTACGTAGTTCATGCTCTGATGCGTAGGCATTTCCGACAATGACACAGTCAATTAGATTAGTAGCGAAAAGATGCTTAGCTTGAATCTCAATTGGAAGATCACGATGCATTTCCAAAGTTGGCAAACCATCATTGATATCCCAAGGTCCTATTTTACCTACTTGTGAAGTGATAAAAGCGGCAGTATCGATTCCCTGGTCTTTGAACCGTTTTGAAGAACTAATGAAGAAATCTAATGGCAGCCCCGTACCTCGTTGTGGGTAAAAATTGTGACAACCATAAATAAATGGTTTGTTGGCTGAATAACTTAAAATATTATTCAAATAAGCAACATCATTACTCATATTTAATTCAATATTCATCTCTTGGGGATTAAACGAGATCAAAGCTTCTTTTTGACCATCAAAACCTTGATCCAACCGAATAGCATCGGCTCCTAATTCGTGAAAGAAATCCAAATCATCATATGAAATGCCTAATTGATCAAAAATATTAGGTGCAATATCCAAAGTGGTTGAAAATCCTAAGCCTTTAGCAAACTTAATCAAATCAGTGAATTTTTCAGCTACTTTATCTTTTCCCTCCGAAACCTCCAACATGCTCATAAAAATTCTTGTAAAACCATACTGACTGGCTAATACCAAATATTTCTTATCTTCATTCAGATCACTATGATCAGGATAAAGTGAAATACCCAAAGTCCTTTTAGTCATATCTTCTTACCTCTTTCCATTTTATGAAATGCATCCAGATAAAAATTAGAAATAACGATAGATAAATAAATCGTGCTCAAAACTACTAAAATAACTGCTGGTTTGAACAAAAAACTAATAATCGCAGTACTGAGAATAATCATCAGTGAATAAAATATTAATTTACCAGCCGATACTTTTTTAAGAAATTTGGGAACGAAACCTTTTTGAACTAATATTTCACTAGCAATAAAGAAAGCTGCAAGAAATATAAAGAACATTATTTACTCCTTCTCTAGTTGTTGTTTTTCAAATACTTTAAAGAATGGATAATAAATTGCCAAATCAATCAAGAAATTGACAAAAACTAGAATCAACGCTGGAATACTCCAGTTCGTACTGATAAAAGCACCTAATGGTGTAGGTACAGTAAATGGCATTCTCGCCATCATCATTGGAACCACACCAGCAATGGTCAGAAAGTACGATAACGTGGCTGTCACTAATGGTGCGACAATAAAGGGAATCCCCAAAATCGGATTCATCACAATTGGAGCACCAAAGATAACTGGTTCATTGATATTAAAGATACCTGGCAAAATAGCTAATTTGCCCAAATCCTTAAGATAGGCTGATTTAGAGAAAAGGAACAAAACAACTAACGCCAAGGTACCCCCAGCACCACCGATCCATAGGAACCATTGCAAAAATTGCTCCGTGAAGATAGTTGAAAGATGATTAGCACTTGTCCCGTTAGCGAATTGTTCCATATTTTCAGCAATCGAGATTTCCCAAAATGGTCTAACAATTGGCGCCATGATAGCTGGTCCATGGATACCCAAAATCCAAAAACCAGTAATCAAGAAAATGGTCAACAAACCACCAAACAAACTATTACCAACTAGAATTCCCTTTAATGGCGTTAAAAGAAAGGTTAAAAAACTGGAAATATTGAAATTCAAAATGTAACGAATAAACCAAAAGACTAATAAAATAGCTGCCGCTGGCATTAAAGCCACAAATGAATTGGAAACTTCTGGTGGTACTCCATCCGGCATTTTAATAGTAATATTCCGTACTTTAAAGAATCTGTATATTTCCACCGATAATAAACCTGTTACGATTGAAGTAAATAATGATGATGCACTCAAATTAGCAATATTAATATAACGTCCCGCATCGATCACACCTTTAACATCCTTAGTGACATTAATCGGTGCAGCAGCGGTTAACATAAATGCCAAAACTGCTAAAGTACCATTAGTTAATTTATCGAGCTTATAACTCTCTGCCAATGATGAAGCAATTCCGAATGTAGCGTAGAGCGCTAAAATACCAACTGTGTATCGAAACGGTACGTCCAAAATGTCCTTATAAGGTAACAACATCGCCGCTACTGAAGGAATGGGAATATTATTGAGAATTGTGAAAAATGAACCCACGATAGTCAACGGTAATGTTGATATGACACCCTTTCTAATTGCTGTCATATGCCGTTGGGCGCCTAATTTACTAGCAAATGGCGAAATTTTAACATTTAAAAAATTAACAAAATTATCCATTTTGTACCCTCCTTTTTTCGACAACATCATAACATTATAATGTTATGATGTTAACGTTTAAATAAAGATTTTTTAAATCTCATATTCAATCTTGTATGGCATTTTATTACTGTCATATATAGATGTAGTATATTCAATTAAATGGCCTTTATTATCGAAACCTTGTCTGATTCTTTTCAAAGCTAAAGAATCCTTTTTATTTAACAATTCTTGATCGGATGTATCTAAATTAACTGCACTAAATTCTTCTTTAAAACTATTAATTTCCTGACCGTTATCTTTTAAAAATTTATATAAAGATTGATTATTAAATTTACTTTTATTATTAGTTAAATTAATGTTCGGCAAAAAATGTTCTACAAGAATAAAGGGATTATTATCTAATGAATATAAATTTTTAACATAAATAATATTTTGATTTTCAAAAAGGTCTTTCAATGGTGTATCAATTGCCGATACTAATTCCACTGTAAGATTTTTTTTAGTTAGTTGATCATGCTCTTTTATAATTGAAGAATACGACCTCGCCTTGGACAATTTATTGAACAAGCTGTTACTGATCACCCGTGTTCCAATGCCACTCTTTTTCAAGAGATATCCTTCAGTAACCAATTGATCAACTGCCTTACGAATCGTAATTTTACTGACATTGTACTTCGTTTCTAATTCATTCTCAGTTGGAATTAGACTACCTACTTCATACATACCAGACAATATATTCTTTTTAATATCATCAGCTACTTTTTGATACAAAATTTCTGCAACCATAAATACACTTCTCCAAACGCTTAATATTTATATATTCATTATAGTATTACTTATTCAATCAAAAATATATTTTTATAAACATCAATTATTTGTTTAATTCACACTAAAAAAGAACCGCCATTCCTGTTTGGCAGTCCTCTACTTTAAAACAATATTTTTTCGATTTTTATTTTTTCCTAGAGAAGAATTCATCCACTAAAAGATGTGTTTCCTTTAATTTTTGAACATTACTATCATAATCACGTTGTAAATAAAGATAATAGATCAAATCAACTGCATATAGTTGACTGATCAACGACGTTGTAGCCGCAGATCTAATTTGATCCTTTGGTATGGTATCACTTGTCAAAATATGAATATTAGAGATCTGTGCTAAACGACTTTTTTCATTAGAGGTTAAGCTAATCACTGTAATATCTTTTTTTCGTGCTAATTTTGCCAAAGTCAAAGTCTCATTAGTCTCACCTGAATCAGAGACTAAAAATAAAACTTGTTTATTTTGTTGCGTCAAAAAGTTGGATGCCATTACATGAGTATCTTGCGTATTAAATATATTTATTCCAATTCGAGCAAATTTTTGGGTAAAATCTTCAGCTACCAAATTGGAAGCTCCAAGGCCATAAACTTGAATCATATTCGCAGCCACCAATTGATCAACTGTCTTTTGCAAAATTTGTTTATTCAAACCATTACTTGTAGTTTCCAAGGTGTGCTGAATTCGAACGACTAATTTTTCTTTCAGTTCATCAACTCCATCATCTGGAGAAATTTCATCATACAAACCATTCGTTACATCGTCCACGGAACAGCGTGCTAATTCCACTTTTAAACCCTTAAATCCATCCACGCCTAAATTTTGAGCAAATCTAACTACTGTGGCCTGACTGACACCACTTCTTTTTGATAATTCCGCTACGCTTAACCCTGGAATATTTTGAACATTATCCAAGATATAGCTTCCCAAAACTTTTTCAGTTTTACTAGCCGTTTCCATTTTGGAACGAATTGTTAATAAAATTGTATTTACCATCCGCAATAGCCCTCACTTAATTGCTTGTCGTACAAAACCATTTGACTCGCTTAGTTTTTGCTCAGCTGCTGCTTTATCCATATGCTGAGAGATCATAACAATAGCGTCTTTAACTGAGTAATCGGCCCTTTTTAAAACTTTTAAAGCTACATCTTCAGTCACACCCGTCACTTCAGTAATGATATTAAGCGAACGTTGAACTAACTTCTTATTAGTTGGTTTGACATCCACCATCAAATTACCATAAGTTTTTCCAATACGAACCATCGCAGCAGTAGATAACATATTCAAAACCATTTTTTGAGCCGTTCCAGATTTTAATCTAGTTGAGCCTGACAATACTTCTGGACCAACGACAACTTCGATTTTAGTATCAGCATGTTGGCTGATAACTGCATCATTATTGCACGATAAAGCAATTGTATCGGCTTTAACAGATTTAGCGTAGTCCAATCCACCAACTACATATGGAGTCCGTCCGCTGGCTGCAATTCCCACAACAACGTCTTTGTCAGTTAATTGTCTAGCTTTCAAATCACTAGCCCCTAATTCCGCATTATCTTCGGCGCCTTCAACTGCCAAAGTCATGGCTTTGCTACCACCAGCAATTAACCCTTGAACCAATTCAGGGTCAATTCCAAAGGTAGGAACACATTCAGCAGCATCCAGGACTCCTAAACGACCACTCGTACCAGCTCCAATGTAGAATAAACGACCACCAATTTTGAAAGAATTTGCAATTTTCTCAACTGCGATGGCTATTTGAGGAAGTTCTTTTTCAATTGCCAAAGATACTTTTTGATCCTCATGATTCATGATCGTCACAATTTCTTTGGCATTCATCTCATCAAGGTCAGTCGTTGCCGGATTTTGGCTTTCAGTTGATAGTTTTTTTATATCCATATTTGATCATTCCTAACTTCCAATATCAATCAATTGAATTGCCTGATTGGCAACACAGTATTTTAACAAACTAATATCTTTCTCATCGATTTGACCAATAACATTGACCGTACTATCAGCTGGTAATTGATATTTGACTAATTGTAATTCTCCTTGATAACGTCCCGATAATTCATTGTCTAACGTAATTGAGCCACGTTTCCGTAAACCACTGTTGGTTGGACGAATTTCAGTTTTATTAAGAGGTCGCCCCTCTCTCAACCTGACGACATCCCTTGAAACATCTGCTCTTTGATGCAAAACATCAGTGATATAACTGGGAGCATGATCGAATTGAGCTCTAATCTGTAAGACATTTTTTATGAAATAATTTCTAAATTGTTCAAAGGTACTGGCTTTCAAAGCTGAATCACCAATATAAATCCGATCGGCCCCATACTCTTTCATGTCAATTGCTGCTGCTAAAGGATTCTCATATCGATGAGCTTCCAAGGTTGGTAAGCCTTTATAAACAGGAGCTCGAAGATTTTTATCACCAGGAACAAAAGCCATAACTTTAAAATTATTAGCTTTTAACCATTGATTCTTTTCTTTAAACCAAGCTCCGTCCAAACCAGTGTTTTCACGCGGATAATAATTATGCCAGGCTTCCAAATTTGCAAAGTTAGCTTTGGCCGCAGTCAATTCATCAATTTCTGTTTGTTCGATTGTACTAGCATTCAAGGCCACCTTCATCCCTAACGAGAGTCGAGCAATCCTTTGAATAGAAATGCCATCATCAATTCTTAACATTGTCACATGCAATTTTTTAAAAATCGCTAAGTCACGATCCAAGTTTAAATTAAGTCGTTTCATTGCTACCGAAGAAATATCAAGAGTTAACTCCAAACCATTGTCGAAACATAATTGTCCCAATCTTTTCAAATTATCTAGGAGAACCTGTGGATCATCTTCCGGTAAATTAATTGAAGTAAAAACACCCTTGAATCCAGCTTTGACAAATTGGTTGAACATTTCCAAATCTTTCTTTTGAAAAGAACTGTGCAAATAGGCTGAAAATCCTAACATATTAAACTCCTTTATTCTGGATAAATTTCGTTAATTCTATCTTCATCAACTCCGAAGAACCAAGTTACAACGAAGCCACCAGCGTAGGCAATCAATAATGCTAAGAGATAAGTTAATTGTTGTCCTGGTTGCATGATCAAAAGTCCAAATAGTCCTGAAACGCCCTGTGTAACAGCACCCAAGTGGAATAATGAAGCAAAGATACCACCAAAACCAGCACCAATACTGGCAGTAACAAAGGCTCTACCAAGTGGCAAGGTTACGGCATACATCAATGGTTCACCAACACCCAAGATAGCAACGGGAATTGAACTCATAACCATTTTCTTAAATCTCTTGTTCTTTGATTTGATATAAAGAGCAAGACCGGCACCAACTTGACCACCACCGGCCATCATTAAGATTGGTAGTAGATAGTTGATACCATGTGTAGGACCTGAAGGATTGTTTAGTAACACGTGAATTGGTGTTAAAGCTTGGTGCAATCCAACAGAAACTAAAGCTAAGAAGGTTGATGATAGAACAAATCCACCAAAGACACTCAATTTAGTATAAACAAAGTCCATTGTTACGTAGATGGCTGTAGTCAACCAAGCACCAATCGGTTGTAGGAAGACGACCGCAATCAATGAACCAACAATAACAGTTAATAATGGCGTAAAGAATGTATCGAGCACACTAGGCATAATCTTGCGGAAATTTCTTTCCAAAATAGCGAAGAAAATACCCATTAATAGAGCTGTAATTAAACCACCAACACCGACAGTAAATGGTGCATGGGTAAATGGCATCGTAATGCCTTTAGCAGCCAATGGTGAGCCGGGAATTGCAACACCTAAGCAGAGTGTTCCCCCGATACCACCTAAAATTGGACTACCTTTAAACTCTCGAGCAGCATTCATCCCAACGAAGACTGGAAGGAAAGTGAATAATCCCCAACCTAAAGTTTTAATAGTCATGTACCACCAGTCAGTTGCAAAGGCTTGATGAGTTTGAAAATCAATAACATTAGCTAGACCATTGATCAATCCAGCGGCAATAATACCAGGTAATAACGGTATAAAGACGTTAGCAATGTGTTGTAGACCACGTTGAAGTGGCTTGTCATGTTTAGCTTTGTTAGCTGTCTTATTCTCTTTGGCGATTTGCTTGATATCTTCGCCACGTTTTGAATCTTCAACTGTCTCCCCATCGTCGGCATCGCTACCAAGTGGCACTCCAGTTAAATCTGCAAATGGTTCAGCAATTTTATTTACTTTACCTGGACCCAAGACAACTTGCAGTGTATCAGCTTGGACAACAGCTAAAACACCATCAATACGTTTCAATGCATCAACATTTACTTTGTCATTATCTTTGATACCTAGCCTTAATCTAGTCATACAAGCAACATTGGCTGTAACGTTTTCTTTACCACCAACATTTTTTAGAATTTCGTTAGCAATCTCTTTATTGTTCATGTTTGTTTACCTCCCCAAAGCATTCTGATAACGCTTACAATTAAATAATACCTCTTTTGAAGAAAATTTCAATATTTCATATGAAAATACTATAATTATAAAATAAAATTTCAAAAAATTTATTTCACACAAAAAGAACTATCATCCACGCATTTCATAGATGATAGTTCTTTAAAATACCTCTTAAATTATTTTGAAAGATGTATCTGTTAATTTGAATTTATCTTTAAGATTATCTGTTAAACGAATTGTCCGATCCTTGTAAACAAAAACCAATCCAATTGCATTATCAGTTAATAATTTTAAAGTTCCCTCATAATTATTATAAAATCCTAAACTTGACCAAATCTCACCATCAATTGATTTGGGACTAATTACAGTGACCCCTATTAAATCTGTTTTCACTGGATAACCCGTTTTTGGATCCATAATATGATGGTAACTATGCCCCTGCTTATTTAAAAAACGTTCGTATATCCCTGAAGTTACAACCGAGTAATCAGGTATTTCAACAATTCCTAAATAATCACTACGAGTATCAAATGGTGACTGAACTCCCACAGTCCAAAGACCATCCTCATGAATACTCTGACCGACTAAAAGCACGTTTCCACCCAAGTCAATAATTCCCTGTTCTACTCCAGATTCATACCATAATTTCTTAATGGCATCAGCAATGTAACCTTTGGCTATACCACCTAAATCTAGTTCCATTCCTTCATCTAATAGATACACCGATCTATTACTGTCATCCAACATAATTCTTCCTGGATTAGTTAATCTTAATCTATTAGATATCTCTTTTTCAGTAGGAACTTCCGCATCAGAAAATCCTATGTGCCATAATTTTACTAACGGACCAATTGCTGCGTTAAAGCCTTGATTCTTTTGACTGACTTTAACAGCTGCTTTTACCAAGTCATAACTTATTTTTGAAACTGATACAGCTCCCTTACCAGAAGCATGATTGATAGACATGATTTCTGACTCAGTTCGATTTACTGTTAAAATATCCTCACAATATTGAATCAATTCGTATGCTTTATCAAGGGCCGGTACTTGTCCTTCTTGAAAAACTGTTAATTTAATCTCTGTACCCAATGCATGGTAGGTTTTAGTAAAATTTGACATAATCAATCTCCCGATAACAAGAATTTCTTATTATGCTTCAACTGCAGCGGCATCTTTCAAATAATCCAACTCAGCTTCATTAATTAATTCATTAGTTTTTTCTGTATAATCTTTAATCTGATCGTCTGTCCAATCATAGTACTTGGCCATTTCGCTGATAACTCCAGCCTTGACGTTCTTAATTTCATCATGATTGAATAATAAATTATTAGTACGACGGAATAAATAATCTTCCGGTGTAAGTGTCATTTCGTTTTCCATTGAGTAACGAAGACTCAATGTTTCGGCTAAGCTCAAACCAGCAATTGGTTTAGTATCCTTAGCATTGGCAATAACTTCTTCAGTGTTTGAGCCAAAGATGTTAGCCATCTTTTCAGCACCGACAGGATCAACTCCTGCTGCAATAGCTTCTTTTGCATAGTTTTCAAGTTCTTCTTCAGCGTGATTTGAATCAAAATCACCACCAGAAACCTTGATGCTAGCAGAATCAACTGGTTTAAAATCACGAGCATATTGAGTATTCATGATTTCAATGATCATCTTCATAGCACCATCAGCCATCTTACGATAGTCAGTTAACTTACCGCCGGCTAGAGTAATCAAACCGTCATCGGCACGTTTCAAAGAGCTACCTCTAGAAACTTGTGAAGCTGTTAGTTTGTGGCTACCAGAATCACTAGCACCTGAAACTACATCAGGCTTCTCTTCTTCTTTTTTCTTATCATCAACCGGAGCAGGTTCTTCGGCAACAAGTGGTCTTACACCAGCCCAACTTGATTCAACATCATCAAGTGTAATATGAGCATTAGGGTATTTCTTGTTGATGATCTTCAATAGATAATCAACATCACCTTGATCAACCTTAGGATGTGTTAAATCACCCTTAAAGTCAGTATCAGTTGTTCCAAAGTATGTCTTACCATCTCTTGGAATTGTAAAGATCATACGACCATCATTAGTACCTGAACCAAAGTATGTTGGCTTTGGAACATTCAATCTAGATTGGTCAACAACTAAGTGAACACCCTTTGTAGGACGCATTTGTGTCTTACGTTGATCATGCTTGTCATCCAAGTCTTTAACAAAGTCTGACCATGGACCTGAAGCATTCAAGACGATCTTAGCTTTGACATCAAATTCTTCGCCACTGATCATGTCTTTGACTGTTACACCACAGGCATTGCCAAATTGATTATGAAGAACTTTAACAGCCTTCATACGACTAACCATCAAACCGCCCAAGTCATGAGCCTTTTTAATGTTTTCAATAACCAAACGTGAATCGTTGTTCAAGTAGTCTAGATAAACCCCACCACCAGCTAAGTTCTCTGGGTTCAATTGTGGTTCTAGCTTCAAGACTTGTTCTTTATCCAAAGTATAGTTAGCATACTTCTTCAAATATTCTGATTTATTGATTCCAGCTAGGCGATCGTATAGATCCATCGCAATCTTAACTGAGAACATTGAGAAAGTTGTTCCGGGTTCGTCATAGATTGGTAGCAACATTGGATCAGGTCTAGTTACGTGTGGTGCAACGTGTTGAATAATTGCACGTTCTTGGACCGTCTCAGAAACGACCTCAACATCAAAACTCTTTAGGTATCTAATTCCACCGTGAACTAGTCGTGTTGATCTTGATGAAGTACCAGCCCCGAAATCTTGCATATCAATCAAGGCTGTTCTCATTCCAGCAGCACTAGCTTGTAGAGCAAGACCTGCTCCGGTAATACCACCACCAATGACTAAGAGATCTAGTCTTCTAGTTTTTAATTTTTTTATTTCTTCTGCTCTACTTTTTATTGAAAATGTCATAGTCCGTCCCTCGTTACTACGCAATAGATAGTCAATTTGATTATCTGCAATGCATTTTAATTTTTAAAACTTTGTGCTGCTTTAATAGCATGTTGCCAGCCTGTATAAAGGTTTTCACGTTCATCTGCTGGCATTTCAGGCTTAAAGATCTTACCTGTTGCATGAATATGTTTTAGATCATCGACGCTCTTCCAATAGCCAACACTTAAACCAGCTAAGAAAGCTGCTCCAAGTGCAGTTGTTTCTAGATTGGCTGAACGATCAATTTCTGTATCAAGAATATCAGCTTGGAATTGCATCAAGTAGTCGTTGTTAGCAGCACCGCCGTCAACTTTTAACTTATTGATTTCAATTCCAGAATCTAATTTCATTGTGTCAATTACATCACGACTTTGATAAGCCAATGATTGTAATGTTGCTTTAATGAAGTCTTCTCTGGTTGTTCCTCGCGTTAAACCAAAGACAGAACCTCTTACATCAGAATCCCAATATGGAGCACCTAAACCGGTAAATGCCGGTACAACATAGACTTCGTTTTCATTGTTAGATTTCTCAGCTGCGGCTTGTGAATCTGAGGCATGTTCAAAGAGTCTCATTCCATCACGTAACCATTGAATAGCCGATCCAGCAACGTAAATACTTCCTTCTAGTGCATAATTCATTTTTCCATTTATACAGTAGCCAATCGTCGTTAACAAATTGTTAGCGGAAATTTTTGGAGTATCACCAGTATTCATAACAACGAAAGCACCAGTACCATATGTGTTCTTAACCATGCCTGGCTCAAATGCTAACTGACCAAATAATGATGCTTGTTGATCACCAGCCATACCAGAAATTGGAACTTCACTTCCATAGAAGTGATAGTCTGCTGTGTGTCCATATATTTCAGAATTAGATTTAACTTCAGGGAGCATGATCTTAGGGATATTGAGCATCTTCAAGATGTCATCGTCCCAGTCCAAGTCGCGAATGTTGAATAACATTGTCCGACTGGCATTTGAATAATCAGTTACATGTATTTTTCCACCAGTAAGTTTCCAAACTAACCATGTATCGATTGTTCCAAATAATAACTCACCATTTTCTGCACGTTCTTGTGCACCTGGAACTTGATCCAGGATCCAACGTATCTTAGTAGCTGAGAAGTAAGCATCAACAATCAATCCAGTTTTTTCATGAATTTGATCTTTATAGCCTTTTTCAATCAGCTGATTAGCAATATCAGAGCTTTGACGTGATTGCCATACAACAGCGTTGTAAATTGGTAGTCCAGTCTTTTTGTCCCAAATAATTGTTGTTTCACGTTGATTAGTAATACCGATCCCACTGATCTGGTTGGGTTTTACGCTTGATTCAATAAATGCATCAGCGATTGTTGATAGAACACAATTCCAAATTTCATTAGCATCATGTTCTACCCAACCCGGTTGGGGAAAGTGTTGTGTAAATTCCTTTTGGGAATCTATAACTTTATTTCCTTCATGATCAAAAATTACTGCTCTGGTACTGGTTGTACCTTCATCGATTGATAAAATATATTTTTTGTCTGCCATTTTAACCTCTCCATATATGGATTTATGAAAGAGGTGTGACTATCTTAGTAGTCCCACGATTGCCCTCATTTTGAGAACAAATACTAAGTTAATTTTTATTAACTCCCAACATAAATCTAGCTCAATTACTTACTAAACTAATTCAATTTTCTTATCAAGAACTTCTTGTGCCTCGTCCATTAATTTCTTAACGATTTCGCCAGCTGGTAATGATTCATTAATCAAACCTGAGATTTGACCACTGAATACTAGGCCATCTTCAACATCATCTTTTTGAACGGCGTTTCTTAATCCTTCATTCATAACTGAGTTAAATTCGTCACGTGATACTTGATCCAATTCAAGCTCTGTTAGTTTACTTGCAATGTTGTTTTTAATGATACGTGATGCATCTTTGATTGTGGCACCAGCAACAATAGTTGATGTATCAGTTGCATCAATAACTAATTTTCTCCAATTATCCCCAACAGGACTTTCTTTTGAAATTGAGAAGATTGTTCCACATTGAACAGCTTGAGCTCCAGCAACAAAAGCACTGACAACTCCACGTCCATCACCAATACCACCAGCAGCAATAAGTGGAATTGATACTGCGTCAGCAATTTGTGGCCAAAGAGTTTGTGATGTTAGAACACCAATGTGTCCTCCACCTTCCATACCTTCGGCAATAACGGCATCGGCACCCATTTCTTCCATCTTCTTAGCAATCTTAACGTTTGGAATAACTGGACAAACTTTGATTCCAGCAGCCTTCAAATCTTTCATATATGGTTTGGGTGTACCTGCACCGGTAGTAACAACTTTAACGCCTTCATCAATAACTACTTTGACAACTTCAGGTGTGTTTGGATCCATTAACATCAAGTTAACAGCGAATGTATTCTTAGTTAATTTCTTAGCTTTTTGAATTTCTTCTCTTACTTGATCAGCTGTCTTTCCACCGGCTGCAATAATTCCAAGGCCTCCACCATTTGATACGGCAGCTGCTAGTTCAGCAGTAGCAACTTCTTGCATAGCACCTTGTACAATTGGGTATTTAATTCCTAAAAGTTTACATACTTCATTCATTTTTAACATCCTCCAATAGAAAATTAAGTAATAACCAAATCCATAAATGAAATTCATAGGTTTAAATTCGATTTTCATTCACCTAGGCTAAATATTGAAAATCTCTTTAAATTTGCAATCAATTTATTTTTGCAACCGTTTACCTTTGAAAACCATTCCTGTATCTCTCGAGCGCTCCTACAATTTATAATACAATCGATTAATATATTTGCAAATTACGTTCACATATTCACTATTTATTAAATTATCTAAAAAGCCGATTTAAAAGCTTTTTCAATTTCGTTATTTTGTAAGCGTTTACTGTCTTTTGCTATATAACTCGCAGCACTTGTGGCTGTAAGTACCGCTGTGTCAGCCTTTCATCACTGTATAACCTATGATTATGTATATTATGATAAACAGTAAGCTGTTTTTTGATAATCACAATCATTTTTTAGAATCGCTTCACATTTATTCATTTTATTAAATATATTCTTATGTTTTTTGATTTATCAATCATAACTAAAGGTTATAAATACTATATAATAGATTTATCGTTAAATTTATCAGTAAAATTGCCGTTTATATTATCTTATTTTTTAGTACATTATCTAAGATATTTATGAATTAAATATTGATATACAATTCGTAGATAAAAAAACGTATAATTTAGACGTAGTAGTTTGAACTTACTGATGTAATTTTCATTAATTATGATCTCAAGAAATTAATCATTATATTGTTAAACAGCTCCTGTTGCTCCGACATAATTATGTGACCTGAATCAGGTACAATCACAGCTGTTCCATTTTTACATAGTTTTGCCGATGCAGTTGCATGACCTGGAGACCAGAATGGACTCTCTTGGCCGGAAAGAAACAGAACTGGTACTGTGACTCCTTTAATAACATCTCGCCAATCTTGAAAGGCATGGTCAAACAGCAACGGTCGATTCAATTGGTAATCAAATTTCTTGTTGCCCTGAACTGATTTAACGAGCTTATAAGTTTCATCATCAATATTGTGATAGGTAGTGTGGACATGATACATTTGCTCAGCCTCATTAGGGAAATTATTCCAGTTCAAATCTAATAATCCATATGGCCAGGTTTCATCCGATATCATTTTGGGTGACTGATCAACACTAATAATTTTATTTATACGGTCATCTCCATAGAGCGAACAATAGGCCCAGATAGTCGCTGCTCCCATAGAATTACCCATCATACTGATCTTATCTATTTTTAAATAGTCTAATAATTCAGCGACATCTTTACCCTGACGACTCATTCTTAATCCTTTAGTTGTTGTTTCAGATCGGCCATGATTTCTTCTATCTAAATTGATGACCCGATAGTGTTGGCTCAATAATTGAACTTGAGAACGCCAAATTTCTTTATAACCGGCATATCCTGTCATTATTAAAATCGGATTCCCTTGACCGACATCATCATATTCCAGTTGTACACCGTCACTAGTTATAAATCTCATTTTTCAAAAGTCCTCATACTTTCTTTGGTTTTTAATTTATTTGAAAAAACATAATAAGCGAAAACACTACTATAAATTTTCGTAATGGTATATTTTCCATTCACACTAATGTAAGCGGATACATAGTCTATACCAATTATTTCTCAAGGAGGATTTACCATGGATATTCATCAGATTCAATATTTAATAACCATCGTTGACAACGATTTCAACTTAACCAAAAGTGCTCGAGTTTTAAACGTCTCACAACCGGCACTAAGCAAATTAATTGGTGAATTAGAAAACGTTGAGCAGATTCAAATCTTTACTCGTGGAAAAGGTCGGATCACTGGGCTAACTCCTACCGGAGAGGACTTGATTAAACATGGTCGAAAACTTAGTCAAGATTATGAAGATTTAATCAAAAGTCTTTATGAACGCAGTGATTCAAAGAGTGGAACTGTAAAAGTCGGAATTGCTCCAGTTATCATTTCAACCGTCTTCAATCGTTCCATTCCCAAATTTATTCAAGAGAATCCCGACATCGACTTACAAATCATTGAAAAAGGTGCTTACGAGTTACAAAAGAAGTTAATTCTTCAGGAAATTGATTTAGCCGTCTTAGTTTCACCAGCTACCTATCCATCAATTCGTGAAAAGATAATTTATAACGATTCCGTTTCCGTTTGGTTCAATAAAAATCATCGTTTCCATGATTTAAAAGGTCCCATTCCGTTTAGCGAGATTGTCAAAGAAAAAATTGTAACTTTAGATGATAGTTTTATGGTTACCCATCAACTCAACCAAAGATTTAGTCAAAAAGATTTACGTCCTAATTATTTCTTTCAAACAGGTTCTTGGGACTTAATTTTAAATATCTGTCAGGAAATGAATGATGCAGTAGGTATCATAGCTTCACCTATTGGTCAAAATTATTCTGGAACTAACATTGAACGTCGTGATTTTTCACCAAATTTCCCTTGGAGTATCAGTATTTGCAGTCTAAAAGATAGTTATCAAAATACCGTTGTCAAATATACACAAGATTGGTTTGTCGATTACTTCAAAAACAATCAAAAGAATAACTAATAAAAATGTCTAATTCACTTTTGTGAATTAGACATTTTTTATTGCTAGAACAAGTTGAGTGATCAGTTTGCTTTAAATTATTTAAGTCAGCTTCATTCTATGCAGTAACTCCAACTTTTTCGCCTGGATGATTAATAACACTGCCCATCAATGGTTCTGCAAAAATACGTGCATCCATATAGCGTAAGTCATCACTAATCTGTGGCTTAAAGTCCATATGATCAAGAATGTCCTTTTGAAGATCCATTCCTGGAGCTATTTCAATCAATTCAATAGCACCATCAACTAATTTAAAGACAGCACGCTCTGTAATATAGTAGATATTTTGTTTATTGTCATAAGAAACAGGTCCTGAGAAGGTGATTTGTTCAACATTGTTTACAAGTTTATTGAATTTACCTTCTTGGATAATGTGTAACTTACCATCTTTAACTTCTTCTTTTAAACCGCCGGCTGTAAATGTACCGGTAAAAACAACAGTTGGTGTATTTTGAGTAATATTAACAAAGCCACCAGTACCCGCAATCTTAGGACCAAATTTAGATACATTGATATTACCCAATTTATCCAATTCAGCAAGGCCTAAGAAGGTAATGTCGATACCACCACCATCATAGAAGTCAAACATATATGGTTGGTCAATTGTAGCTTCTGGTGAAATGGCACAGCCAAAGTCACCGCCACCCATTGGGACACCACCAAAGGTTCCGGGTTCAACCGTTGTTGTTACGTTTTCAGCAGCTCCTTCTTCTTTCAAGATCAAAGAAACTGTTTCTGGATATTTACCGATACCATAGTTAACGATACTATCATCGTCATTCTTATACATAGCGGCACGTCTAGCAATAACTTTCTTAGCATCAAGTGGTACGTTGATTGCACCTGCTGGTTTAACGACAGCTTGGTTGACATAATCAGGATTAAATTGGGTATCAGTACTTTGTTGAGTCATTTCAACATTTGAAGTTTCCACAACATAGTCAACAAGTAGTCCAGGGATTCTGATATCCTTAGGCTTCATTGAACCCTTCTTCAAAATACGTTTAACTTGAACAAAGACTTTACCACCATTATTATGTGCAGCCATAGCAATAGATGTTGATTCAAGTGTCAAAGGTTCATCATCAAACGTGATATTACCATCCTCATCAGCGTAAGTTCCACGTAAAATGGCGATATTTGGCTTTGGAACGTCATATGCTAAATAATCTTCTCCATTGATCTTCATCTTTGAAACTAAATCGTCTTTTTTAGCAGCTTCATTTAACTTACCACCTTCGATATCTGGATCGACGAATGTACCAAGTCCAACTCGACTAATTTGAATAGGTTTGTGAGCGGCTGAGTCACGGAAAATCTGTGACATAACACCTTGAGGGAAATTATATGCCTCAAATTCGTTATCGGCTACCAATGGTTCTAGTTGTGGAGCTAATGCCCAATGACCACCAACTAATCTTCTTAGCAAACCTTTAGCAGCAAAATTATTAGTTCCTTTGTCTTTTCCGTCACCAATACCTGATGCATGCCATACTTCTAGGTCCTTAGGATGACCTTCTTTATCAAATCTCTTACGAATATTCTCCAAAATCTCTTCAGCAACATCTGAGCCTAAGAATCCTTCCAAAGCAATTGTTGCATCATCAGGAATTAGCTTTGCAGCCTCTTCACTGTTAATAAATTGTACAGTCATTTAAAACACCCCATCCTTTTTAACTCATCGATCACAACTACCTACTGCTTACTTTGAAAGTTATAGGCAAGATGTCTCGAAAAAATATTATGGTCTCAATTTCATTAATTTATCTAAATCTACAGTTTCAATGTCAGCACCAGGAACTTCAAAGCCGTTTAGTTGCATGAATTCTCTTCTAAATTCAGCGTAACCAGTTAACTCACTGTTAAAGTTGTCTGGAGTAATCTTTGTCATCAATTCGGAAACTTTTGCTTGAATATCATCACGTTGTTCCCAAGCATCAGGACGTAAGCGCCCTCTATCATCAACTTCACGACGATTGCCATAAACCATGTCACGGAATAGGCGATCTTTATGCATAATTGGTGTCTCGTGTGTTCCTGTTTCTTCTTCAATCTTATAAAGTGCAATACAATACATTGGGAAAATAGGAATAACAACAGATGCTTTAGTAGTAACAGCACGAGATACAGAAATTAGTGATTCACCGTTAATGTCATTGATCTTGTCTTGGATCTTGTGTGATGATGCTTCAGCAGCGTCTTTTGCAGCTCCCAAAGTACCCTCGTGATAAAATTCATAGGTGCTCTTTGGTCCAATGTATGAATAAAGGATTGTCTTAAATCCATCTGCTAAAACTCCAGCAGCTTTCAATTCATCGACCCAAATTTCCCAATCTTCGCCACCCATGACATGCTTGGTAGCCTCGACTTCATCGTTTGTAGCTGGTTCAACAGTTTGTTCAAACAATTTGTTCTCTTCAAGGTTGATATTTTCACCAGTTACCTTTTTACCAACGGTCTTAATTACCGAACGCCATGTTTCATCCGGATCTTTAGGATTGGTACGCTTTGGTGCGGCGACTGAATATACTAATAAATCAATTTTTCCACCAAAGCTATCTTTAATATATTGAATAACTTGGTCTTTCATATCCTGTGCAAATGCATCACCAATAAAGTTTTTACCAATCAGTCCGGCTTTCTCTGCTGCTTGACGGAAGTAGATATTGTTATACCATCCGGCAGTTCCGAGCATGTTTTCATCACGTGGTGGTCGTTCGAACGATACTCCGATTGTGTCAGCTCCTTGACCAAAAGCTGTTGTAATTCGACTAGCAAGTCCATAACTTGATGACCCCCCAATAATCAGCGCTTTTTTGGCACCCTCATATTTACCTTTGCCTTGTACATAAGCAATCTGATTAAGAATCTCTTGACGACAACCTTCTGGATTTACTGAACGTGCAACATTTCCTTTGAGCTTCTCAGTAATTTTTACCATTGTATCTGACATGTTCAACTCCACCTTTGTAAATTAATGTTAATGAATGAAGTCAATTATTATCTTTTAGCATTTGATTGAAAGTACTCGCTGGCGTTTTGAGTTTTCAAATGCTTTTTGATAATGTAAAAAGATTCCGCTCATTTGATTGAAAACCTCGATAGCTAAATCACATTGTGACGTCCATAACTATCTTCACTTGCTAATGTAAGCCTTTACATTATTTTGAACCAATATTACTTGTTTATTCATCATATAACGATTAGTTATAATATTGTCAGGGCGGGACTAGTTGACTATCATACTTAAAATAGACAACAAGATATTGCATGTTATAATATTTTGCTATTACTTAGTAAATAAACAAGCTATATTATGATTTCTTTAAAATAAAACATAACGTCTTTCCAATAATAGGAAGTTATTATCCTTTGATTTGATTAACTTATAATCTTTAGTAATTGATCTTGTATTAGCAAAAACTCAGTCATAGCAACTAATTAACTGGTCTTTATCATTAATTCATTATTCCTTATGTTCTTCATATCCTCATAACCTATGAGTAAAAATCATACATCCTATAATAAATTATCAATAGTTTCACAATGATATTACGTATCATTACATATGCTATCTATGTATAATTGCAAATGTAAGCGTAATCATTGTGAAACAGGAGGAGATTTATTATGAATGATAGCTTAACGTTACAATTAGTTGGGGAATTCATTGGTACTTTAGTTCTTATTTTGCTTGGTGATGGGGTTGTCGCAGCCGTATCACTCAAGAAATCTAAGGCCGAAGGTGCTGGTTGGATTGCCATAGCACTTGGATGGGGATTGGCAGTTACTTTAGGGGTTTATTGTTCAGCCTTTTTAAGTCCGGCTCATCTAAATCCTGCAGTCACCTTGGGAATGGCAATTGCGGGTGTCTTTAAATGGTCATATGTCGTGCCTTATATGATTGCTCAAACATTAGGTGGATTAGTTGGGGCCATTATTGTTTGGATAAATTACTATCCACATTGGGCTGAAACTGATGATTCTAAAGCAATTTTGGGAGTATTTGCTACTGGACCAGCCATTAGAAATTATCCAATGAACTTTATCAGTGAATTCATTGGTACTTTAGTTCTAGTATTTGCACTATTAGCCTTTACCCGTGGTAAGTTTACTGAAGGACTAAATCCTATGGTTGTTGGTCTTTTGATTACTGCTATCGGATTCTCTCTTGGTGGGACGACCGGATATGCAATCAATCCTGCCAGAGATTTGGGCCCAAGAATTGCTCACCAGATCTTACCAATTGCCAATAAAGGCGATTCCGATTGGAAATACAGTTGGGTTCCTGTTTTTGGACCTTTAGCTGGTGGTGCCGTTGGTGCTTGGTTATATCTTCTAATTCCTTAATCATTTTGAAATCATAAGAGCGAGACAAAGCCCAGTTAGCTTTCGAGCGCTAAAGAAATACCTCATCAATTCGCACTTTGAATTGATGAGGTATTTTTGTAAGACGAAAAAATCAATATTTTGTTTCGCATTCATACTGCAAGTTTAGGATAAAAGACAGTTATATCTCAGGCTCAGACTTTTTGTTTTAAACCCTAAGAGCTATGTTATGTCCCACGTATTGTGTATTCGAAGGTTATATAAGGCCTGAACCAGGTTTTACACGATCTTCTAGCCATTCTCAACCAGCTCTGATACCCTTCTACCCTGGATAGACTATAATCGAGTAGGAGGTAATTTTTAATTAC
>NZ_JQCF01000016.1 GCF_001438805.1 Companilactobacillus kimchiensis | reverse complement strand
CAAGAAACTGTTTTGTCACAGCCTCTTTTTTTAGTCCTCTGATTGTAATTTAGAATGATTGATCCCGTAAATGAAGTAGAAGATAACTCCCAGAACTAACCAAATTGAAACGGAAATCTTAGTCAGATTAGGCAACATCACGATGAAGTAAACACTGAATAATCCGGCTAGAATCGGCAAGAATGGATAAAGTGGCATTTTGAAACCATTATTGACGATATCTTTGCGACGTCTCAAAGGGATAACTCCAAATGAGATGAAGGCAAAGGCTAATAGGGTTCCAGCATTAATCAAAGAAGCCAATTGAGTTAATGGCACCATTCCGGCAAAGAAAGTCTGGATAACGGTAGCGATGATGATGGCATTAGTTGGAACGGAATGTTTGGAATTAACTTTACCCAAGAACTTAGGCAATAATCCGTCGCGTCCTAAGGCATAAACCAAACGTGAACCACCAAAGAACATCGTTACCATGGCAGTAAAGATACCAATTAAAGCACCTAAAGTGATGATTTTATTCCAGCCACCAAGATGAATAACTTTCAAAGCATAAGCAGCGGGATCATCAACGTTTAGTTTTGTGTAATGAACGATTCCAGTTAGCACTAGTGAGAAAGCTACATATAATACTACGGCTACGATAACTGTTCCAATGATACCTTTAACAACGTTTTTACCGGGATCAACTGTTTCAGCTGAGTTGGCAGCCAAAGCATCGAAACCAATAAAGGCAAAGAAGACTGTGGCAGCAGCGGTTGAAATTCCACCTAAACCAAAGGGTGTTGAATGGAATTTAGCTGGATAGAATGGTACATAGTTGGCTTTGTTAATGTAAAAAACACCAACAGCGACAAATAAAATAATAATGGCAACTTTGATTACTACGGCGATATTTTCAATTCGTTTTGATAAATTAACACCTTGGAAAATAATAGCAGCGACAACTAGGACAATTAAACTGGCGGTCAAGTTGATAACGCCACCTTCCATTGGTCCTGCTTGGAGTGCTTTAGGTAAAGTGAGTCCGAATGATGCCAAAATATTATCATTAAAATAGGAAGCAAAACCAGTTGCTTCAGCGGAAACGGCCAGGAAATACTCTAGTATTAAGGCCCAACCAAGTAACCAACCGATAAATTCTCCATAGATAACTGATCCAAAGGAATAAGCCGAACCAGCAACTGGCATGGCCGATGAAAATTCAGCGTAGGCCATACCGACCATTCCGGAAACTAACGCGGCGACTAAAAAGGCAATCACTACAGCTGGACCGGCATGTAAAGCGGCTTCGTGTCCCGGCAAGATAAAGATACCTGTACCAATAACCGCTCCGATTCCCAAAGCCACTAAATCTTTGGCATGCAGAGTTCTCACTAAATGAGAATCTGCCTTCACATAATTTTCGACACTTTCTTTCTTAAAAATATTTTTCATATAAATCCCCCATAACAAATAGTCTTTATTTAAATCCCCGTTTAATTGAAAAATGTATCTTTCATTATTACTGAAATGATAATCAAGTACAACCGGATCTTTAATATAATTACAATTTTATTAAATGAAAACGTTTTTAATTAGAAAATGAACTGAATAAGCATTTATATACTGCCAATCTCCGCAAGGAAGAAAAAATTGGCTGGAACATAGCGGGCACAACTAGGAACCTATCATCAAAGCCTTCGGCATTGACAATAGTTTTCAAGCTTGGCCTTTTACTAATCCGGCAAGATCAATCGAATAAGTAAAATCTCGCTATTGAGCCATTTTTTCTTCCTTGCTCCGAGCTAGTTGGTTAGTTTCTATATTGTGTAATTGAGAACTATTTTTTTATGTTACTGACTTCAAATAGATATTTAGTATTAAAGTTTATCTTTCTAAGGACTAGTAAAAGCCTGTATCGACTGAATAAATCAGTTAATACAGGTTTTTGAGTTAAAAATATGTTTCTCATTAACAAAAACAAATAATCAAAGTGTTAATTTTTATGGAAGGTGGGAAACTAAGCATACGTTTTGAGTATACTACAATGCTTATCTAGTAATTTTTTATGTGCCAACTGGGACGTATACTATGTTCATCGCTTAAGAGAGAAACAGAAAGTTATGGAAGTGGAAAATATGAGTATTGTATTAATGTTATTACCAGCGATTGCTTGGGGAATTTTACCATTGGCAGTGGCTCGAATTAAAGGTAAACCCATCAACCAAATTTTTGGAACGGCTGTTGGAACTTTAATAGTTAGTATCGTGGTATTCCTAATAATAAGGCCAAATATTTCAATTATGAATTTTGTTCTAGCTGCTTTGGCAGGTGGTTTTTGGATCATTGGTCAGTTAGGCCAATACAATGCCTATCGTTCGATCGGTGTTTCACAGACAATGCCAATTTCAACTGGATTGCAATTGATTGGAACTTCATTTATCGGAGTTTTGATATTTGGAGAGTGGGCTTCAGTTAATGCCAAGATTTTTGGAGTAATTGGAATTCTACTATTAATTGTTGGTATTTCATTAACTGCTAAGAAAGATAATGGTAGACAAGCCAACAAACAAACGGGAACCTTGATGATGTTAGTTTTAACAACTGTTGGATTTCTAGTTTATAACTCAATTCCCAGAGCCATGACCTCATCAGGTTTGGCAATTTTCTTACCTGAGTCAGTTGGGATGGTAATTGCAGTCTTACTTTATATTATTTTCACGAAACAGCCTCAAGTATTACGAGAAAAAGCTAGTTGGCAAAGTTTGTTAGCTGGATTCATCTTCTCGATTGCGGCGATTACTTATATCTTGTCAGTTCGAGATAACGGTGTTAATTCGGCATTCGTAGTTTCTCAATTATCAGTTGTACTTTCAACTGTTGGTGGCATGGTCTTTCTACATGAAGCCAAGAGCCGTCACGAATTGATCTTAACAATTATCGGTTTGATTTTGATCGTTGGTGGAGCCATCATCACGACTATCTTTTAAAAAAATAAAAATTATTTCTGGAGGAATTTATTATGTATGAAGATTTAAATAAAAAAGTTGCAGTTATCACCGGTGGATCAAAAGGAATCGGAACAGCTATTTCAAAACGCTTTGGACAAGAACATATGTCAGTTGTGATTAATTACAATAGCGATGCCGAAGGCGCTCAGGTAGCGGCTGATGAAGTTGAACAAAATGGTGGTAAAGCCGTGATTGTTCAAGCTAATGTGGCAACTGAAGAAGGTAATGCAGCACTCTTAAAAGCTGCGCTTGATAACTTCGGCGATTTAGATATTTGGGTCAATAATGCTGGTATGGAAACTAAGTCACCAACCCATGAATTATCACTTGATGATTGGAATCGTGTGATTGCTATTGATCAAACTGGTGTTTTCTTAGGTTCAAAAACAGCTTTGAACTATTTCAAAGAGCAAGGTAAACCAGGAAATATTATCAATATGTCATCAGTTCATGAACAAATTCCATGGCCAACATTTTCTAGTTACGCTGCTGCCAAAGGTGGGGTCAAGATGTTCACCAAGACAATTGCAATGGAATATGCCAAAGAGGGTATTCGTGTTAATGCCATTGGACCTGGTGCCATCAATACACCAATCAATGCTAAGAAATTCGCTGATAAAGAACAATATGATCAAACAGTTTCCATGGTTCCAATGAACCGCATCGGTAAACCGGAAGAAGTTGCTGCCGGAGCTGCTTGGTTAGCATCATCTGAATCAAGTTATGTCACAGGTGTCACACTCTTTATTGATGGTGGAATGACACTTTACCCAGCCTTCATGAATGGTCAAGGTTAATTTAATAAAAATACTTGTCTTAAAGTGAACTTCAGGGTTTATTATCAGGACAATCTAAAGCCGATTAAACATTTGAAAAAAATATGGATCGTAATAATAGGACTAATTTTAATTTTGATAGGAGGAATCGTTTATATGAATTATGGAAAAGTTTCAATAACTAAGCAGAACAACACAATCGATTGCCAACCAATCAAGGCTACTCAGTTAGGTAGATCAGATAGTGCATGGCGCAATGGTTATGGGATGCCTTCAGATGGCAAGGATACTAATAGTCAGAATCAACCAACTAGAAAATTAACTAAGAATGCCAAAAGTATCATTATTTATTTCTCTCGTTCAGGCAGTACAGAATTATTAGCTAGCAAGATTGCTCAAGAAACTGATGCTGATATCTTAGAGATAGTTGTCAAAGACTCTTATTCTGGCAATTACCAAAAAACTTTATCTCGGGCTAATTCCGAACGTGAAAGTGAAAACTATCCCGAATTAAATATGTCAGTTCCAGATCTTAGTCAGTATCAAAATGTTTATCTAGGCTATCCAATTTGGGCAATGACTTTATCACATCCGATGACAGCATTTCTAGAAGCATATGGCAATCAATTGTCAGGAAAAAAGATTGCTCCATTCATGACTGAAGGTGGTTATGGTCAGGGTGATAGTGTCCAACGAATTCGTGAAATTCTACGAGAACAAGGAGCAACTAAGAACACTTTTACTTCGGCCTTGGTAGTTGATGGTAACAAAGTCGACAAGTCTGATAAGCGTGTAGATAAGTGGGTTGAACAAGTTAAATGAAAAAACAAAATATAATCATAATTGGAGTGATGTTATTGGCTTTTCTATCATTTAAGAGTCAGGTCGTAGAGGCAGCTTCTAATACGGGTAAAACCGAAACAATCAATTATCAAACAACGTATCATCAAAAGAAGTACCAAAAACAGGCGACAGTTTATTTACCAGCAAAATATGATGCTAGTAAAAAGCACAATATTGTTTACTTGATGCATGGCTCAACCGAGGGTGGCAGTGATTTTTATCAAGACGGTAACTTCAAACAAATTTTGGACAAATTGAATCGGACCGGTAAATTGAAAAACACAATTGCAGTTTTTCCAACTTATTATCCTAGTAGAAAATCGGTTAGTTCAGATTACTACAGTGATCGCCCACTGAATAAACATTTTGCTAAAGAAGAATTGGTTCAAGATTTGATGCCAGTAGTTGAACAGAAATATAAAACCTATGCGAAGACGACTGATGACAAAGGATTTCAAGCTTCTCGAAATCACCGAGCTTTTGGTGGATTCTCAATGGGTGCTATTACAACTTGGTATGTTTTTGAAAACGATTTGAAATATTTCCATGACTTTGTGCCAATGGCGGGTGATAGTTGGACGATTGAACCAGATGGTGGAGCTGTCGCCAGTAAAAAGACTGCTACTCGTTTAGCCAATTCAGTTGATTCCAAGTCATTTAAAATTATGGCAGGAGTTGGTTCTAATGATGGAACTAGTAGCTCTATGACACCACAGATGCAAGCAATGTGGCAATTACCAGAATTTAACCATCAAAACTTGCAATATTATACGCAAAAGGGTGGTAGCCATTCGCTAGATTCAGTTGATAAACAATTTGAACACTATGCAGGACAACTTTTTGAAAAATAAGTAATTTATTCAACTTGAGGGAGAACAAAAATATGTTAAGAAAACATCCAATTTCGTTATATCTAGTGTGGATAGCAATTTTAATATTATTGCCATTACCATTAATAATTCTTTTGAATAATGGATTGGTTGATTCACCAGGACGTCTAGCAATTTATGATGCTGGAGTGATTGCTTATATTTGGTGGTTAGGGATTGTTTTCTTAGCAACTCGTCCCAAATGGTTGGATCGCTTAATTGGTTTGCCAGCAATGTATTTTGTGCACGGAATGGTTGGTGTCTTAGCTTTAGTAGTAGCGACAATTCATGTGCAATTATCATTTTCAATGCATGCTATTATTCGGAATACCGGTCATATGGCCTGGTACTTAGCTATTTTTGGAGTGTTATATGCAACTTTCTTCCTATCAGGTTGGTTAGTAGATCGTTTTCCAGTAGCACAAAAGATGAAGAATAAATTACAATTTTTCTTTAAACATCAGTTGTCAGTTTGGATTCATCGTTTAAATATAGTGGTTATCTTGTTGATCTGGGTTCATGTCCAAGTTATTCCTCGAATAAGCAGTATTACACCATTTGTGATTGTCTTTGATATTTATACAGTCGCTGCTTTAGGAATTTATGCTTGGTATAAATTTGTTTCACCTAGTTCTGAAAAGAGAAGTGGCCAGGTTTTGCGTAATATTGCGGTTAGCGACCATGCGCGACAATTACAAGTGCAATTAGGAGCAGATTCTGAGAGACCTTTACCAGGAGATTTCTATTTCTTGAGTTTTCCTAAAATAAAGGGAGTTTCGAGTGAATCACATCCATTTTCCGTAACGAATATTCAAAGAAATAAATCTAAAACTGCAGTGACTTTCACCATTCAAACCAGTGGTGATTTTACGAAATCATTAAGTAAAATCAAGGCAGATGACGAAGTTAATTTAGAAGGACCATTCGGAAGATTTAATAAGATTATCGAAAAAGATTCAACTGAGATACCACTTATTTTGATTGGAATGGGAACTGGATTGGCACCATTGATTGATCTTTCAGATGCGTATGCAAATTCTCGACCAACTCATTTAATGTGGAGTTTACATGAAACAGAAACAAATATTTTTGATGATCAATTCGCTAACTTGAATATCAAATCAACCAAATTAAAATTTGAAAAACATTTCCATCGTTATTCAGCTAATGATTATCAAAAATCATTAACTCAGCAAGAGATTAATCAAGGACGGTTCATTATTGTGGGACCTGCCAGAGGTGTTTTGGAAACTGAAGAAACATTACACAAAATAGGTGTCAGTCGTAGTCGTTTAACCGATGAACGTTTGACCACGTAAAAATAGAGAGGAATTTTAAATATGCGTAAGAGAATAATTGCATTTATCAGTGCTATTGTAGTGATTTTAGTCGCTATCGTTGGATATAACGTATACAATCGACAAGCTAGTTCTGAATCAACAACTGCCAACAAGCAAGTAACTAAGCAAGTTACAAAAAAGAGCACTACTACTAATAAGAAGAATGGTAAAACTTTAATTGTCTACTTTTCTAGAACAGATGGTGTTTCAGGTGGTCATTTAAAGGTTGGACATACAAAGGTTGTCGCTGATTTTATTCAAAAACATACTGGTGCCGATGAATATGAGATTCAAGCAGCTAAGCCTTATCCTAAAAGCTACCAGGCCACAGCTGACCAAGCTCAAAAAGAACAACAAGATAATGCTCGTCCTAAGATCAAAGGAACTTTGCCTGATGTCAGTAAATATGACACCGTCTTTATTGGAGCACCAGTTTGGTGGGGTGAATATCCAATGATTGTTCGAACATTCATGGATGCGACTAATTTAGATGGCAAAACCGTTATTCCATTTACTACTCATATGGGTTCTGGACTGGGTAACACTCAAGAACAATTGAAAGAACAATATCCTAAATCCAAAGTTCGTGATGGACTTGGGGTTGAAGGAACGGATGCTAATAATTCTCAAAAGACAGTCGATAATTGGCTCAATAAGCTAGGATATTAAAAAAGCACGCGCTTCAATTAAGAAGGCGTGTTTTTTTCATCAGTGAATTCTTTATCTAAGGTAGTTGCCTTTTGAATATTATCTGGAAAATTCTGGTCAATATTTTTGGGGAATTGGTCTAACTTGTTATCATTCAAAACAGTAATGAAATGATTGATCCAGCGGTTGATCGTAATGTAATGTGCTTGGTCTTGGTTGAGCCTTATCTCTAGCATCTTTTGATACTCAGTCATCAGTTTGAAGCGCTGTTCTAGGGATGAACGTCCGTTAACAGTCAAATCCACGTAGGCTTTGACCATCTCGATAGGCATATCGGTTTCTCGTAAACCCTTAACCAGTTTTATCCAAATTAAATCGTCCTCATTAAAGATGCGGTTGTTGTATTTATCGCGTTTGACGTAAGGTAAAAGTCCCTTTTTATCATAGTATCTAATAGCTGATTGCGTAATCCCAATACGCTCAGCAGCTTCTTGGATTGAAATAATCAAAATTAATAGCCCTCATGGCTTTCCTAATGCAAAAATATCACAAAGTTTCTAATTAAAATATAGCACAAGTGTATTCTGGCACGTAAATATAGTACTTATGAATAAATTTTTTAGTAAATAAGTATTGCCTTGGAGCAAACTCCAAGGTTTAGTATCATCTATGAAATCATTAATAGTTAATGGAGGAATCAACATGTCAAAGAGAATCGTTTCAGTCATCGTATCATCAGTTGTTGCTTTCGTTGCAATATTTCTATTCGGTAATATGAATGGAAATACAGTGAAGGCCGCAACTACTGCAACAGGTAAGGTTCTGGTAGTTTACTATTCTAATTCAGGAACTACTGAGGATGCTGCTAAAAAAATTCAAAAACAAACTGGTGGAGATTTAGTTAAGTTAAGAATGTCTCCTAATTATCCCAGTAATTACGATAAATTAACTAAAGTTTCCAAGCGACAGATCGATAAGAATATTCACCCTGAGATTCTTAATAAAATTAATATGAAGAAATACAAGACGATTTTACTAGGATTCCCTACGTGGTATCAACGTCCACCAATGTTTATCAATACTTTCTTTGATAAGTATGATCTTAAAGGTAAGACAGTAGTACCTTTCTCAACTAGTATGAGTAGTCCAATGAGCGTCAATCGTCCCTATCTCAAGAAGATGGTACAAGGTAAAGGAATCAACTTACAATCTGGTTTCAGAGCTAATAGTTCAAAGAGTATAAATAAATATTTGAAAAAGAATAATTTAATAAAGTAAATCATTTGCCTTAAACTGCGGTTTAAGGGCTAAAATGTACGCGATTTCAAAATTGAGGAGATAAGCTTATGTCAAAAATGGTATTGAGTGAGGTTTCAATTTCAGAATTACCAAAGGTCAACGATAATCCTTGGGGATTGGTTTATAACGATGCAATTACTAAGAATGAAATTGGTAAAGTTAACATTCATCCAATCAGTTATATTCTGAACGGTTTGAAGATTGCTGCTAACATCTATACGCCTGCTAACTATGATCCTAAGAAGAAGTATCCAGCTTTAACAGTTGCCCATCCAAATGGGGGTGTTAAAGAACAAGTTGCTGGTTTGTTTGCTCAACGAATGGCTGAAAAGGGTTATATCACCATTACTGCTGACGCTTCTTATCAAGGTGGATCAGAAGGTGAACCAAGAATGGTTGATAACCCAGCTTTTCGTGTTGAAGATATCCATGGTATGGCTGATGCTTTATCAATTTTCCCAGGTGTCGATTTTGAGAGAATGGGTGCCTTTGGAATTTGTGGTGGCGGTGGTTATACACTCCGTGCCGGACAAACTGACAAACGTTTCAAGACCGTAGCTACTTTATCAGCCTTCAATTCAGGCCTTGTTAGAAGAAATGGTTTCTTAGATTCCGAAGCTAATACAATCCAAGATAAATTAAAGAATGCTTCCGATGCTCGTCAAAAAGAGGTTCTTGGTGAAGGCGTTGATTACACACCCGATTTGAAGAAGATGGCGCCAGAAGATGCTGCCAAATTACCATACGATTTGTATAAAGAAGGTTACACCTACTACGCTCAAACTAATGCTCATCCCAAGTCATCATTTGTTTATACCGTCAGCAGCTTGTTGAACTTGATGACCTTTGATGCTTCAGTAAATATGGATTTGATCAACGTTCCTTTATTGATGATGGCTGGTTCAGCGGCTGATACTTTCTACTTAACAGAGAAGGCTTATGCCAACGCTACAAGTACCAAGGACAAGGAATTGTTCTTAATTCCAGGAGCACATCATATTGAAACTTACTGGAAACCAGAATTTGTAGAACAAGAAGTTGCTAAATTAACTGACTGGTTAAGTACCAGATTATAGGAGGAAATTGTATTGGCAAAATATGAGGATGAAGTTAAAAACAATATGTTTGGTTTCGGTGATTTGAATGAAGCTTATGGTAAATATTTTACTGGTGATAGCTTTGCCAAAGGACTCGTACCATCAGAAGGAAATATTGATTTTAATGTCGTAAATGTCAACTTTGCACCCGGAGTACGTAACAACTGGCACATTCATCATGATGGTTATCAAATCATTATGGTTACTGCTGGTGAAGGCTGGTCTCAAATTGAAGGTGAGGAACCTCGTAGTTTGAAACCTGGCGACGTTGTTGTCTTCAAAGATGGCGTTAAACACTGGCATGGTGCTAAAAAAGGATCATGGTTCTCACATTTGGCAATCACTAAAGGTACTACTGAATGGTTGGAACCAGTATCAGATGCTGATTACGACAAATTACCAGAATAATTAAATTGATGAGAAATGAGGATGATTCAAATGGCAGATAAAATTACAGCAGGTCACGATCGTTTAGGAGATTTTGCACCACAATTTGCACATTTTAATGATGATGTTTTGTTTGGTGAAGTTTGGTCACGTGAGGATAAACTTTCTGCTCACGACAGAAGTATGATCACTATTGCCGCTTTGATGTCAGCAGGAAATTTTGAACAACTCAAGAGCCATTTAATAATGGGCAAGGCTCATGGAATTACCAAGGATGAAATTGTTGAAATCATTACCCAATTAGGATTCTATTGTGGTTGGCCTAAGGCTTGGAGTGCTTTCAATCTTGCTAAAGAAGTTTATGAGGAAAAAGCTTAGTTCAGGGAGGAACAAGTTATGTCTGATGAAAATTTAGAGATTAAGAACCAAGGATTCTATTCAGCTGGTGGTATCGTTCAAAAAACTGCAGGAACTTTTGATCCAATTAAAGGTCAAATGGCACCAGAGGGACAAATTAGACATTCGGATCATGCCAATGTCTTTTATCAAGAACCAACTAAGGGCAATGGTCACAAAATTATGTTTTTACCTGGTTATGGTCAATCGAGAGTTAGTTATATGACTACTCCAGATGGTCGTCCGGGATTCTCAGATATCTTTTTGAAAAAAGGCTACGGTGTTTATCTACTTGATCAACCAAGACGTGGTGAAGCTGGACAATCATCAGTTCCAATTACTATCAGTGCCCAACCGGATGACTTGAATTGGTTTACGCAATTTAGATTAGGTCTTTGGCCTAACTTTATGGATAATACCCAATTCCCTAAAGACGATGAATCAGTTGATCAATTCTTTAGACAGATGACACCAGATACTGGTGAAATTGATTTTCCATTGATTACTTCAACAACTGTTGCTGCTTTGAAGAAATCAGGACCAGCTGTATTAATGACCCACTCACAAGGTGGAGTCCCTGGCTGGATGATCGGTTCAGCAAGCGATGATGTCACAGCTATTATCGCAATTGAACCGGGAGCTTTTGTTTTCCCTAAGGATGATGTTCCTGAAAAAATTGTTACTAAGTATCCAATGGCAATTGAGGGAATTCCTGTGTCTGATGAAGCTTATGCCAAATTAATTAAAAAACCAATTGTCGTTTATTATGGTGACAATATTCCTGATGAACCTTCAGATGTTCCAGCTTGGGACTTCTGGCGTGGTTCTGTACAAATGGCTCACAAGTTTGCTGAAGTTGTGAACACTCATGGTGGGGATGCCAAAATTGTTGAATTGCCAAAAGCAGGTATTAAAGGCAATGATCATTTCATGTTCCAAGATCTAAATAATCAAGAAATTGCTGACCATATGGCTGATTGGTTAACAGAAAGAAATCTATAAAATAAATCAGGTGAATTTTAATGGATGAAGTTGAAAAAATTGTAGCAATCAAAGCACCACTTGAAGAATATAATTCCACACCAGTTGTTTTTGATAATGAAGACTCAGGCTTGAAATTATCTGGAATTGTTTATACGCCAGTTAATATGAAAGCCGATGCCAAGTTACCAGGTTTGGTAGTCCAAGGACCAATGGGCGCAACAAAAGAACAAACGCAAAGTTTGTATGCTCAACTGATGGCTATCAAAGGCTATGTAACTATGGTTTACGATTATTCCTATCTTGGCGCTAGTCAAGGTCAACCACGTGGAACTGAAGATCCTAATGTCAAAGCTAGTGATATCAAAAGTGCTATTACTTTCTTGAGTACTTATAAGAATGTTGATGCTAAACACTTAGGTGCCATTGGTATCTGTGGCTCAGGTGTTTATCTGCCATTGGAAGCACTACATGAAACACGCCTTAATGCAATTGTCTCAGTCAATCCCTTTACTGTAATTGATACTGTTAAGACAGCTCCAGAAGAAGAAATCCAGGCTCAAAAGGATCTTTATGAGAAGACTGGTAAAGCAACCCGACTTGATTTGATTGAACCAGGTTCTGAAGGTGCTGAATATTACTTCGACTATAAACGTGGAGCAGCCGTTAACCGTGTTGAATTTGTTTCATGGTCACAACTAGACTGGCAGAAGTTCCATCCAACAGAAATCGTTAAAGATTTGAAACAACCATATTTGATGATCTGTGGTGAGAATGCCTTCACTCGTCCTGGCGCTGAAGTGATGTTCAAGAATGCTGGTAGTGAGAATAAAAAATTAGTTATTATCCCTAAGGCTCGTCACTTTGACCTTTATGATGGTGAAGACTATGTTCCAACAGCAATTGAAAATATTACTGAATTCTTGAAGGAAAATATTTAAGTAAAATAAGAGAAATTGATTCCAACTGGATCAGTTTCTTTTCTTATTAAATAGAAGGAAGTTTAATAATGGCTGCAGATAATAAAAAAGTAATTATTTATTTTACCAGTTCTGGAACAACAAAACGTGCTGCTGAAAAGATTCAACAAGCAACTCATGCCGATATTTTTGAATTACAAGCAGCAGAACCATATCCTCAGGATTATGAAGCTGTTGCTGCTCGTGGTAAAAAGGAAATGGATAGTAAAACTCATCCGGAAATTGCTGAAGACGAGTTACCCGACTTTTCTAAATACGACGAGATTTTTGTTGGTTTTCCAACTTGGTGGAGCCAACCACCAATGATCATCCACTCATTGTTTGACGTGGTCGATTTCAGTGGCAAGACAGTTATTCCTTTTACAACTAGTATGAGTTCAACAATTGATGATTCAATGCTAGTGTTTGATGAGATGACCGCTAAAGATAATGGTGTGAAATTAACCGATGGTATTAGATATGATAATGATGGTAATTTAAGTAATTTCTTAAAGCGTAATAATTTAATTTAATTATTGATAGAATCTTTCACAAATAATCTATAATTGAGATATCTTATGAGGATTATTACGGGAGGGATTATTTATGAATAATGAACGATTAACGGCATTTGAAGATGCCATCCTAGCAATTATTATGACTATTTTAGTTTTGGATTTGAGTAAACCCAAGGAGGTATCTTGGGCCGGACTGTGGGATTTACGAATTAGCTTCTTTGCCTATGCTTTGTCATTCTTTTGGATTGGTTTAATGTGGATGTCACATCACAACAACTGGCGTTTAGTTCATATCATTGATATGAAAACAATTTTATTAACACTGGTTTTGTTGTTTTTTGCTTCACTATTTCCATACACAACTAGCTTGGTATCAGAAAACTTCAATAATTCTACAGCTCAAGTATTCTATGGCTTGATTATCATTGCTATTTCACTATTGAATGTGGCTTTATCTCAAAATCTAGGTCGTCTGAATCCTAAGGCTAACTTTGGGTTATTGTATAAAACTCCGAATCGAGTGGTTTTCTTAGACTTAGGTATCAAATTTATTGGACTAGTTCTTGCGATTACCGTTTATCCAGCCGCTATGATCTATTCAATTTTTATTGCTAGTGTAGTTTTAGGCTTCAATTTTTCAAAGGAGTAATAAATACGATGAATATCAAACAAGCTGCCGAACAATTTGGCATTACAACCGATACACTCAGGTATTACGAACGGGTGGGTATTATTCCACCAGTAACTCGTAACGAATCAGGTTATCGTGATTTTTCTGTAAGTGATCTGAATTGGGTGTATTTGGTCAAAACTCTTCGTTCAGCGGGATTGTCGATTGAATCCTTAATTGAATTTTCTAAATTAGCTCAGGAAGAAAGAACTGAGCAAGTTCAAAAAGCTCAGAAGAGTATTTTGAATGAGCAACGTGATGAAATTGATGATAAGATTGCTGAATTGCAAAAGACTCGTGAGCTTCTATCCTACAAGATAGATACTTATGATAAACATATTGCTAAATTTAGTAGTCAAGATATGAAAAATTCTCCAGAGGAACTTTGGAAAAAATTTGAACAGAGATAGTTACATTGGAGTTTCCAATGAACGTAAAAAGACTCCAATAATTTCGGATTATTGGAGTCTTTTTTTCGTAATTACGATTGTTGCCATTTTTGAGTCAGAGTTTTGATAACTGGAGCAACTCGTTTCTTTTGTTTTTTGAGATAGGCTGCATAAAGATCGATTGTACTAGCATCATCGCTAATGGTAATGCGAACTCGATCATCATCTTCAGTTTGCAAATGGTTATCAAGTCCAGAAATATTGGTATTGAAATAAGGGAAGTTAGAATATCTCGTAATTTCAGTAAAGGCTTCAGTTTGTTCCTGATAGAGGAATTTAGCATCAGGGATGTTATCTTGGATAATCTGTTTCCAAAGTCCAATATCACTGATAACGACAAAACTCATTCCTTTGAGTTCTTTGAAAGTAACTGAATTTTGATTGGCTAAGTATGTGAACTTATCCAAATTGACTGAAAGATGTTCACTACCAATGTAACGGGATTCAATCGTATCAGTCATGATTTCTTTATCGGTTAAGACAAATGAAAAGTCGTTATTTTCTAGTTTACCGATAACTGAATCATCAGCTAATAGGTCATCAGATAGTTCTACTTCAGTGGGTAGGTCCTTTAAACTACGTAAAAGAATCATCGGACCTGGAACAACAGAACCAATACGAAGAACTTTGTGGCTATCCTCATATTTACGGATAGTTTCAACAAAATTATTATTTTGATCTAGTACTTTTTGAGCTTCTTTAGCAGCTAATTCCCCGGTCTTAGTTAGGGAGATGTGGTTTGGTTGACGGTCAAAAATTTTAACATTCAATTCATCCTCTAACTTCTGCATCCCTCTAGTAACAGTTGGTTGGGTAACTAGGAGTTGTTCAGCAGTGGCAGCTAGCGTGCCGTATTTTTTGAAAGTAACTAGTTCCTCAAGTAGATAGTTATCAATCATTTCTTCACCTCATTTAATCACTATACGTCAAACGTATGGTAGCATGTTTATCTGGTAATTTTCAAGTGATAGCTCAGGCCATATAATGAATTCATCAAGTAAACAAAGAGGTTATCAAATATGCAAACAGTTAAATTAAATAATGGAATTGAAATGCCACAATTAGGGTTCGGAGTTTTCCAAGTTACCGATTTAAAACAATGTGAGGATGCAGTCGTTGAAGCTATTGCTTCTGGATATCGTTTAATCGATACTGCCGCTGCTTATCAAAATGAAGCTGCCGTTGGTCGTGCTATCAAACGTTCAGGAATTGATCGTAAGGAATTATTCATCACTTCTAAACTTTGGGTTTCTGATGCTAGTTATGACCGTGCCAAGAAGGGGATCGAAACTTCCTTAAATAACTTAGGTGTTGATTATCTTGATCTTTATCTCTTACACCAACCATATGGTGATGTTGCTGGAGCATGGAGAGCTTTGGAAGAAGCCTATAAAGCAGGTAAGATTCGTGCTATCGGAGTTTCCAACTTCTACGCTGATCAATTAAAGAACTTAGAATTATCAAATGAAATCAAACCAGTTGTTAACCAAATTGAAGTTAACCCTTGGTATCAACAAGGTTCAGAAGTTGATTTTGCTCAAAGCGAAGATATTCGGGTTGAAGCCTGGGCACCATTCGCTGAAGGAAAGCATGACATCTTTACTAATGAAACGATTGCTCAAATTGCTCAAAAGTATGGCAAATCTAACGGTCAAGTTATCTTGAGATGGTTGTTACAACGTGGAATCGTCGTAATTCCTAAGTCAGTTCACAAGAACCGTATGGAAGAAAACATCAACGTCTTTGATTTTGAATTGACTGCTGATGAGATGAAGACGATGGCTAGTTTGGATAAACGTGAAAGTCAATTCTTCGACCACCGTGATCCTGTAACTATCGAACAAATCTTTGGTTCAAGCTTGGCTCAATTGAAATAAGATTGTTGTTGTGTGATATGCCGCCTTCCACAAAAATTGAAATTCGGCTGGAACGTGGTGGGCACGTCTTGGAGTCCTACGGTCTTCAAGCTCGGCCTTTATCTTAGTGGGGAACCCACTTAGATAAATTTCATCACTGAGCCGATTTCAATTTTTGCTCCAGGCTAGTGTATTAGTTCCTTCTTGAATTATTTTCTATAGAAGTTTCAAATTAATAAAAAGATTAAAAATAATATCTAGTCGTAGCGGAGCAATTCTAGGTCTCAGCTGTGAAATTTCACTTAGCTGGTGAAACCAGGTTAGTGAAAGACTCGATTTGGAAACAATTTTTGAATTTTAAAATTGGTTTCAAACGATGTCCACGGCGTTCCAGACCTAGATATTGCGTAGTGGAGACGGCAGTTAAAAATAAGATATAAATTACGTGAGGATAATTAAATATGACAGAAGCAACTTTCAAATTAAATAATGATGTAGAAATCCCTGAAATGGGTATCGGTACTTTTCAAATGCCTGTTGATAAAGCTGAACAAGCTGTAGTTGATGCGTTAGAAGATGGATATCGTTTGATCGATACTGCTAACGGTTATATGAATGAAACTGGCGTTGGTCGTGGTATTAAACGTTCTGGTGTTGACCGTTCCGATATTTTCTTGAGTACGAAATTATGGCCCACCGTTTATACTGACAAGAATGCTGTTGATGATACGTTGCAACGTTTGGGAACTGATTATGTTGATTTGATGTTCTTACATCAACCAGCGGGTGATTTCTTGGCCGGATACAAACAACTTGAAGAAGCTTACAAAGCTGGCAAAATCAAAGCTATTGGAATTTCTAATTTCCAAGGTGACAAGTTACAACAGATTTTGGATAACGCTGAGATCAAACCACAAGTGATTCAATCAGAAGCACATCCATATTTCACCGAAGATGCTGTTAGAGAAACTTTGAAACCATTCGGTACTCGTTTGATGGCTTGGTATCCATTAGGCCATGGTGATAAGAGTTTGATCAATGAACCAATCTTTGCCCAATTAGGTCAAAAATATGGCAAATCGAGTGCCCAAGTTATCTTACTTTGGCACACCCAAATGGGCTTTATCGTGATTCCTGGTTCAACAAACCCTGATCACATTAAGGACAATCACAATATCTTTGATTTCACTTTAACCGATGAGGAAATGAATCAAATCGCTGCCATTAAGAAAAATATTCGTTATTACACACCATCCGCTGAAGGTGAAGAACGTTATGCCAAGATGGAATTAGATTTTAGTTCGGAAAAATAAACTTATAAATTGGAGAATTTTAAAATGAAAAAAGTATTAGTATTGGGCGCTTACGGCCAAATTGCCAGAATCGTAGAAGATCGTATTTTGAAGGAACAACCAGATGTTGAATTGACACTATTCTTGCGTAATAGTAGTCGACTAAGTAATTTAGCAGAAAATAAAAACGTCACTCTAGTTGATGGCGATATCAATGATTACGATGCTGTTAACGCAGCTATGAAGGATCAAGATTTAGTTTATGTTTCATTCGTTGATCATGATAGTAACAACACCATGACTAAGAATGTTATTAAAGCTATGCAAGAAAACAAGGTTGAACGTGTTGTCGAATCAAGTTTGTTAGGTCTTTATAATGAAGTTCCTGGTGAATATGGTCGTTGGAACTATGAACAAGTTAAGAGTGGTTTAGGTGCTGCTATCAGTGCTGACAAGTTATTGGCTGATTCTGGTTTAACTTATACTACTTTACGTTTCCCATGGTTGAATGATCGTGATGAAGTTAAGTACGTTATTACTCACAAAGATGAACAATATCTCGGTGTTTCTGGTTCACGTCAAAGTATGGCTGACGTTATCGTTAAGATCATTGCTGATCCAGAATATTTGAAGAATGATTCTGTTGGTATCGCTGATGCTGACACTCAAGGTGAAACTAGACCTGTCTACTAAACTAAAATTTTAATTAAGGAAGTATATTTAATGAGTGAAGCAAAAGTTGTTGTAATTACCGGAGCATCAAGTGGTATTGGTAAAGCTAGTGCTGAATTATTAGCCAAAGATGGTGCCAAATTAGTTTTGGGTGCTCGTCGTGAGAATATTCTCAAAGAAATTGCTGATAAGATTGAAAAACTGGGTGGTCAAGCAGCCTACAAAGCTACTGATGTAACTGATGATGCCCAAGTTGAAGAGTTAGCTAAATTAGCAATCGAAAAATTTGGTCGTATCGACGTTTGGATCAATAATGCTGGTATCATGCCCCAATCAGTTCTATCTGAAAAGAAGATTCAAGACTGGAACAATATGATCGATATCAATATCAAAGGTACTTTGTATGGTATTGGTGCTGCAATCCCTTATATGGATAAGCAAAAGTCTGGTCATATTATCAATGTTTCATCTGTTGCTGGTCACGTGGCCCATTCCGGCAGTGCAGTTTACTCAGCTACTAAGTATGCTGTTCGTGCTATCAGTGAATCATTGCGTCAAGAAATGGTCGATGCCAAAAATAATGTTCGTGTCACAGTTATTTCCCCTGGTGCCATTAATACCGAATTGTTATCATCTGTCACTGATCCAGAAGTTAAAGCTGGCATGGAGAAGTTCTATGCTGCATACAGTATTCCGGTTGAACGGGTTGCTTTGACGATCAAGCAAGCAATTGATTTACCTGCTGATGCTGCTTGGAATGAAGTTATTATTCGTCCAACTAGTCAATTAGGTTAAATTTTAAAATTCTGAAAGCATCGCTACAAGATGGTGATGCTTTTTGTTTTGTCTAAAAGTGAGAGAAGGAGTCTTTATTAATGAATAAACAAAAATTTGGGATGGCTTTACCAATCATCCTCTTAACATATTTTATGATAATTTTGGATAATTCGATTATCTTTACCAGTACCGTTAAAATTGCACGTGATTTATCCTTAAGCAATCAATCATTGTCTTGGATCACGAATGCTTATGCTTTAACATTTGGTGGATTTTTATTATTCTCTGGAAAAGCAGGGGATGTCTTCGGTCGTAAGAGAGTTTATCTAATTGGACTAGTAATCTTTAGTATTAGTTCGCTATTGGTAGGATTATCAACCAATGCGGCCATGATTATTTCCATGCGAGCTATTCAAGGGATTGGTTCGTCGATTCTGGCACCAAGTACTTTGGCCTTATTAATGGATAATTACTCAGGTAATATGCGAACTAAAGCTATCGGATATTACGGTGCTACCGCTGGTCTTGGTTCCAGTTTTGGTTTAGTGATTGGTGGAATTATCGCTAGTTACTGGTCATGAAGAGTTGGTTTCTTTTTAAACTTTCCAATTGGAATTGTCATGTTATTGTTGTCAATGAAGTATCTAAAATCTGAAAAAACTTATGCTAAAAAAATTGATATTGTGGGAACCATTTTATCAGTCGTGGGAGTTTCAGCCTTGGTTTATAGTATTGATGGAACAAAATATCGCATGCTTTCACTAATAGTGGCCATTGTCGGTTTGATCCTCTTTGTTTTATATGAAGGACGTACCAAAGAGCCGATTATGCCGCTATCTTTATTTAAAGATAAAGAACGTAGCTATGCCTATATTGCTAGATTCCTTTTCATGGGATTTGCGTTGTCATATTTCTTTTTGACACCATTAGCAATGCAAAGAGTTTATGGATTCAGTCCGTTAGAATCAGCTCTGGGATTCTTACCTGAAACGATTCCACAATTTTTCATGGCGGCTGTTGAAACCAGACTTTCAACTAAAATAAGCAATTCCAAATTATTGATGATTGGGATGTTATTTACCGTTGCAGGTACTGCTGCCACAGCGATTATTGGGATTCAAACTGGTTACCTGTGGGCAATTGCTTTGCCAATGGTCCTAATAGGAATTGGACAGGCATTTTCACTCAGTCCATTGACAGTTGCAGGAGTTGCTAACACGACCCCTAAAATGACCGGTTCTGCTTCTGGAGTAGTTAATACCGTTCATCAAATTGGTGGATCAGTTGGTTTGTCGATTGTGGTAGCGATGGTCAGTCAATATTCTAATCCAGCAATATCTTATAATCATGCCATGATTTGGATTACTGGGTTGATAACCTTATCAATGTTGTTCTCATTTGGTATTTTTAAAATAAGCAAAAAATCTTAAAAACCATCTCCGTAAATTATTAATGGAGATGGTTTTTTAATGTCTTACAAAATTATTGTGAAACAATAATAAAATATCGATTTACACATATTAGAGCATGCAGTACAATATGAATTAAGGGGTGATTAATATGAAATATTTAACTAATTTTATTTTAAAGGCCTTATCAGTTCTGACAATTATTGGTCAAGTTATATTTTCTTTAGGTGGAATCGGAGTCATTTTTACTAATGGACGCGGTCGATAAATCAGTGATGTTTTCGCTAACTCATGGTCTCAAATTGGAATCTATGTTATATTCATGGCGATTCTCTATACAATTTATTTAGTTTTCAAATATGGTGTTGAACTACAAGAAGATTCAAATACAGTGATTTAGGTGATGTAAATGGTTAAAGTTAACCTTGATTTAATAATGGTAAAACGTGGTATCTCCTCAAAAGATTTGGCAAAGAAGATTGGAATAACACCAGCTAATTTATCGATTTTAAAAACTGGTAAGGCTAAAGGAATTCGTTTCGCAACTTTGGATAAAATTTGTGAAGTCTTAGATTGTCAACCGGGAGATATTCTTGAATATTCTAGGGAAGGGACGAGTCAAATGAGTAAAGCTGAAGAGGAACAAATTTATTTAGAAAATAAAAAGACATTAATGGATTTGATAAATGTGGCCTATAACGAAGTTAAAGACCCTAAATTTAGTAATTTTAGAGTGCAATTGATGCAATCTTATAAGGCACTAGATAATGACGATGACTACATTAAAATTATGCTTGATTTAAGAACCAATATTTTACAAGCTGACTTATCTTTGAATTTAAAGACTCGTATTTCAGGCTTGCCGGTTGAATATGGTGAGATATTTAATTTTATCGAACCACAGTTGAAGAAGATTGATTCCCAAGTTTTGGATCAATATAACCGTTATGGTTTTGTACCGCTTAGATATGGCAGTACCGTTAAATATTTTGATTAATATGAGATAGAATTTAAAATGAAGAAAAATAAGAGCCAGGATTGTAACTTTCACAATCTAGACTCTTATTTTGGTTGATTTATAATTTAGCAAACATAATTGAAACCTAGAAAAATTGAATTCTTAAATCCCCAACACCATTAGCAATCCATTTATAGCTGCCAGCTCGAGACAATCCAATTAACCGAGTGTAATCGGCACTAAAATCATCGCCGAAGTAGATTTTTTTGCTTAAAACAAATAGATTTATACCATTAACAGTCTTGGCTGCTACCACTTGGGGAGCCATACCTTTGTTAAGAGCTAAGGCAGCCTTCATTAGCACTCCTAATATATCAGAATCATCGCTGCCTGTTTTAACAATGTTATACATTGAATCTATTAGCTGAAATACTTCGTTTTTTATATTATCGGTCATATAATCACGCCCTTAGTATTGATAGTATAGTTCAGATTTTAATTGATTTAATAGAATTCTAGGAATAAATCAGACTATATGATTAAAAATAACTAAATATTCTTCTGGAGTGTTTCCAAAAATATTTTATCGACATCAGGTAAATTACGACTTTTACTCCAAATAAGGGTATTAGGATCAGTCAGCTCCGGAGTTAATGGTCGAAAAACTAAACCGCTTTCTTCTGAAGTATCAGCCAAAGCTTCATAAGTTAAGGCGATACAAGCGCCAGTTTTGACTAACAAACCAGCGTTGTAAAAGAGATTATAAGTTCCAATCAGATTAAATTGTTCGAATAGTCCCTTACTCCAAGTTTGAAAAATCTTTCGTTGAGCTGATTGACGTGAGGTTATTAGCGGACGACCAATTAAGTCACGGGGATGGATCTGGTCATGTTTAGCCAAGGGCTCATCCGCCCTCATAACGACACCCCAGCGGTTCTGGTCAGGTAACTTCAAAGAATGATAGTTGCTCAATTCTTTGTGTCCCATAATAATGCCAAATTCCAGAATCCCACTGTTGAGTTCAGATTGAATGGTATCTGAATCGCCACTGTGAAAGTTAACTCTGATATCAGGGTATTTATGTAATAGTTGTTGAATAGTATCCATGACAACGTTGAGAGCAATACTTTCACCGGCTCCAATATCCAAAGTACCACTGATGACATCTTGTTTCTGAAGATTATAGGTTGTTTTATCAACTAAACCGATAATTTCTTGAGCACGCTCTAATAGGTAATAGCCATCTTGAGTCAGTTGCAGCTGTCTTTTTCCACGAATAAATAATTTAGTCCCCAATCTATCTTCCAGATCAGCGATTTGGCGTGATAATGCTGGTTGAGAAACATGCAATAAGATAGCTGCATGGGAAATGTTTAATTCCTGAGCAATGACAACGAAATAACGTAAGAATCTAATATCCATAGTGATGATTCTCCTATCATAATAAAAATTTATAGTAAGCGATGTTTTATAAGTATTTAACATTATAATAACCAGCCCGTATACTAAATTCAATTAGTAATTCAGAAACGAGGTCACAATTTGAAATCACAATTGAATTTAGGCACAGAAGCTTACCAACAAGTTGATGAAATAAATGCCGTTAATCAAAAATTGGTTCAGGAATTAAATAATGGGATTCACTCTCAAACAGAAGTTAGAGAAATCATTAGTCAGATCACAGACGAAAAAATCGATTCATCAACTGAAATCAGATTGCCATTTCATACTGATTTTGGACGTAACTTACATATTGGTAAAAATGTTTTTATCAATAGTAATGTAATGTTTACCGATTTAGGCGGGATTTATCTAGGTGATAATGTCCTGATTGGGCCAAATGTCACGATCGCTTCAGTCAATCATCGGATAGAACCGAGTCAACGTCGTCATTTGAATTTACAGTCGGTCTGTATTCACGACAATGCTTGGATTGCAGCCAATGTCACCATAACTCCGGGAGTAGTTGTTGGGGAAAATGCTATCGTCGCAGCTGGAGCGGTAGTGACACACAATGTTCCAGATAACACGATAGTTGCTGGTGTACCAGCTCGAGTCATTAAAACAATAAAAAATGAGGATAAATAAATGAGTTTAAAAGATAAAGTAGTTGTAATTATGGGAGCTTCAAGTGGTATCGGTGCCGCTACTGCTAAATTATTAGCTGAAAAAGGTGCTAAATTGACTATCTCAGCCCGTCGAATGAATCGTTTGGAAGAAATCCAAAAGAGCAACGTTGGTGCTGATATTTTGGCAGTTGAAGCTGATGTATCCAAAGCCGATGAAGTTCAGAATGTCATTGATAAAACGATGGAAAAATATGGTCGCGTTGATGTTATGTTCAATAATGCGGGTATTATGCCAGTTAATAATCTTTCAGAAGTGGCTCGTCAAGAATGGAATCAAATGTTAGATGTTAATGTTAAAGGTGTTTTGAACGGGATTGCTTCAGTCTTGCCAATTATGAGAGAACAAAAAAGTGGTCATGTGATCACTACCTCATCAGTTTTAGGATATGAGTTATTACCCGGATTTGCCACTTATTCAGGAACTAAATTTGCGGTCAGAGCTATTATGGAAGGACTTCGTCAAGAAGAGCGGGGCAATAATATCAAGACGACCATTCTGGCGCCAGGAACAGTTAATACTGAATTGGTTGACTCCATTAATAATGATGAAGTTCGTGAAGGTTTAAAAGCAGCTAGAAAACAACCAGGTGCTGAAATGATGGGAATGGATCCGGAAGAAATTGCCTCAGCTGTTGCTTTTGTAATCGATACACCAGCTAATATGGCCGTTAACGAAATGATAATTCGTCCTACAGGACAAGAGATATAATCAACATCTATAATGGATGTGATTAGAATTTGAGGAGGATATTTATGTCAGTTTATGATGAAACTTTTACAATGAATAATGGAATCAAAATCCCTAAGTTAGCGCTTGGTGTTTGGGAAATTCCTGACAATAAAGTAGCTACGGCCGTTGAAGATGCAGTTAAAGTTGGTTATCGTCATATCGATACTGCTCAAGCTTATGGCAATGAACGTGGTGTTGGTGAGGGTGTGCGTAAAGCCGATGTTTCACGTGAAAATATTTTTGTTAATTCCAAGGTTGCTGCTGAAATTAAAAATTATGATGAAGCTAAAAAATCGATTGATGATACTTTAAGCAAGATGGGTTTGGATTATTTGGATATGATGATTATTCATAATCCTCAACCTTGGGCTGAAGTTAACCAATCCAAAGATCGTCATTTTGAAGGCAATTTGGAAACTTGGCGTGCAATGGAAGATGCCGTCAAAGCTGGTAAGTTAAAGACTATTGGTGTTTCTAGTTTTGAAAAAGAAGATTTGGACAACTTGATCAAGAATAGTGATACCAAACCAGCTGTCAACCAAATCCAAATCCATATTGGTGAGACCCCCATGGATCTTATTAAATATTCACAAGACAATGGCATTGTTGTCGAAGCCTTTTCACCAATTGCTCACGGTGCTGCGATGAACAATGAAGTTATTAAGAAGATGGCTGCCAAATATAATGTCAGTGTGCCTCAATTGTGCATTCGTTTTGATTGGCAATTAAATGTAGTCGTTTTGCCTAAGACTGGAAATATTGATCATATGAAATCTAATGCCGACATCGATTTTGAAATTTCAGCTGAAGATATGAGAAGTTTAGCTGCTTTAGATAAAATGGATTATGGTGATGCTAGTTTGTATCCTGTTTTTGGCGGAAAAATGTAATCGCTATATAAAATGTAATCAAATTGTAACTTATGAATAAAATTTTAACGTGATATATTGAAACTCTGTGATTAAGAATGATCTTTCTTAGTTTTGTTGTTTTTTTGCCGCCTTCCGAAAGAATTAAAATTCGACTGGAACGTGTTGGGCGCGACTTGGAGCTTTTTGTCTTCGACGAAAGTCTTCAAGCTCGGCCTTGTTCTAAGCGGGTTCCCCACTAAGAACAATTTCAACACTGAGCCGATTTTTATTCTTGCTCCAGGCTAGTGTATTTGTTGGTTGAGATTTATTGATGAATAGAGATTATTATTAAATCTATTAAACGTAGGAAAATATTATTATTTTTCAACCAAAAACAAAAGAAACAAAGACCTAGCTCGGAGTAAAGAAGAAAAAATGGCTCAATAGCGAGATTTTACTTATTCGACCGGTTTTGTCGGATTAGTAAAAGGCCAAGCTTGAAGGCTCTTGAAAAGAGGCTCCAAGTTGTGCCCTGCTATGTTCCAGCCAACTTTTTTCTTCCTTGCGGAGAGTGGCATTCTTAAACAACTAAACAAAACATAAGAAAGATTCAAAATATAGGAGAGTATATAAATATATGCCACGTAATTTAAAAGAAGAAGTAGTATTCACTGCCATTATGGCCGGATTGATGGTGCTTGTAATGACAGGCTATAATGTCGCTATGGCACAAGGTTTGAGTGCAGGATTAGTTTTGGCAATTTTAAAGGCCTATCCACTTGGCCTTGGAGTAGCCATTGTATTGGATCTATTAGTTGTTGGACCAATTGCTAAAGGATTGGCTTTCAAATATATTATCAATGATTATATGAAGAAAAATGTTGTTTTAATCGGAATCACAATTTCAGTTTTGATGGTTCTAGGAATGGTAACTTTGATGTCATTCTTCGGAATTGCTGTCGAAGGTAAATTAGCTGGAGGACATATCTTAGCTACTTACGGTCATACTTGGATTTTTAACTTGATAGTTGCTTTACCATTGCAATTGTTGATTGTTGGACCAATTGCTCGTGGAGTTTTAGGTAAAATGCAAAAAGTCGCAGCAGTTAAAAATGAAGAAACAGAAACAATCGAAGAAGAAGTTTAAAAATTATTTATTTGCTACAAATAAAAATGACAGCAACTGGTTCTTGAGTTTACTGTCATTTTTTGTTGCAAAATTTTAATAGTCTGGAGTAAAAATGATCCAAAATTTATTTATCAAGGTGCAAGCTTTTGTTAAAGATGATAAGGATACCAAAGTTCATTTGATCGATGGCAGTCACTTTGTTTTGGAAGCACATTGGTAAGAAATTGGACAGTTGATTCTTAATAAATGGGCTTAATGATTTCAAATTCTAAACCGAACCGTGTAGCATAAGCGATAGATAGTTTAGGAGGTTAAGTATGTCGACAATTGTGATTGGATCAGATAATGGAGTGGGATTCGAAGTGGCCAAACTCTATGGTCAAAAAGGTCAGCGGATAATTTTAGTTTCAAGAAATCAAGCTATGCTGGACATGGCAACTAAAGAATTAATTAGTCAAAATATTTCGACAACAAATTATGTCTGTGATGTAAATGATTTTGAAGCAGTGACCAAAATGATGACAGAGATAGCTGCCAAAGATGATGGATTGACTCATTTAGTTTTCAATGTTGGTAATAAACATTTGGATGATCCATTAGCAAGTAATGCTGATTTGATCAATGATATTTTTAAGACCAATGTTTTGAGTGCCATCGTTTCATCAAAAGCCTTCATCAAACAAACTAATCCCAAATTGAAACGTTCAATTATTTTTACAGGTGGCGGAGCAGCTATTTGTCCATCGGCAAAAGCTTCAACATTATCTTTAACCAAAGCCGCTTTGCGTAGTTATGCGTATACTTTGCATGAACAAGTGGCTAGTCAGGATATTTTTGTTGGACTAGTGACTATCCAAGGATTGATAGGGAGTTCTGTTGAAATGGCGCCAGCAAAGATTGCCCAAAGTTATTGGAAACTATTAATGCAACGAGATAAAACTGAAGCATTTTATCCAGAAAATGTTTCTGGGTCAGAATTTAAATAAAAGAAACTGGAATCCCTTTGATTAAGAGATTCCAGTTTCTTTTATTCTTTAAAATGATCTTGCAGTCCAATATCGTCGGCAATGATCATCTGTTCACCAGCACGGGCCCACAGTTCAAACATCTGATTGATATTTTTGTGGTTGTAGGGAATGGTGATTTGTTCAGGATCTTCACCGAATTCATCACGAGTTCCACCGCTACCTAAGGTACAACTTGGTAAAGGCTGGTTTTGTAATTCGTCAAAAGTTAAAGTACGTTTTAATGTGATTTGATGACGCCAGTCGGCTCCGAAATCATAAGTATAAGTTACAGAATCATTGACCAGGTCTTGATATGGATAATATTCATTAGCTGCTAGAGGACGTGTATTGTAATAATCTTCTAGTTCATCAACATAATCTAGATATTCAATATCTGTATGTTTGGGCATGAATGAATATAGATGTGAATTTTTCCAGCCAAAAGCTAACTGGATTAAGACATGCAGTTGATCATAACGCAAGGTGATAGGAACGATAAGTTTTCGCCAAGATGATGGTTTGTAATCCAGTAATTTGACAGTTATTTCCATTGCAACGATTGGTTTATCCATAATATTTTCTCCATATAAAAAACTATTCTGCATTATTTTATATGAAATGATGCAGAATAGCGATTAATGATGGCAATTATTTAACAAAATTCGTTTTAAATTTGTCTAAAGGAATTTCTCTGTGAGTGAATTTTTCAGTTGTTTGACCAAGCGTTATGGCAAAGATTGGTTGGAAGGCATCAGGAACAACACCAACAGGAATTGAACCGAGGCAAGCCATATTATAATTAGCACCAAGTCCTTGGTTTTCAGCTTCTAATTCCATACCGTGAACGATTGTTCCAGCTGAATTTCCGGCCATAACATTGTCATCTGTGGATGAAACGACGATAACAGTTGGAGCACCATAGATCCCAGTCAATTGTGATAAAATTTCTGGTTTTTGAATAACGGTTAGACGATAGTTTTCAAATTCATTCATGCCAGCTGATCCCGCATTGGCGGCAATCAAAATATTATTTAATTGCTCGTCAGTGATCTGTCCGGAATACTCGCGAATTGCTTTACGTGATTGAATCATTTCAAAAGTTTCCATACTATTAAAACCTCCATGATTTTGACTATGGTTAAATCATAATCCTTTTTGTATGCGGTTGCATTATTAATTTAAAAGCATTAAAGGCGAATCTTTTTGATGAAACGTGTCATAATTAACTTGTTATAAGAAAAATTATACGAAAGAGGTTATTAATATGGCAGACAAGCAAATTACTCTTGAGGAATTGAAGGAATATAACGGCGAAAATGGCAAACCAGCTTATGTCGCAATTGATGGTATCGTTTATGATGTGACTGACGTTGAACCTTGGGCTGATGGTAAGCACCATGGTAACGTGGCGGGAAAAGATTTGTCAGAAGCAATTAAAAAATCACCAAATAAGCACTCAGTTTTAGCAAAATTAACTGAAGTTGGAAAATTAAAATAGATTAGTAAAAACATAGTCATTATTACGATGTCTATGTTTTTTTATGGAGGAATTATTATGGACATCAATGAATTAACAGACCGTTCACGTAAAATTAGAGAGAAATATCATCGCTTAGAGTTAAAACAAGATGGTCATGCTTGGACACCAGAGCAGGATGCATTGGCTTTTTTGACAGATGCCGGTCTAGTTGGACGTTTGATAATGGCGCAAGAGGGTAGCTGGCCAACCGATTCAAATGATCCAACTTTGGAGTATAAAATTGCTGAATCTATCTGGTGGTTAAGTTCTTTGGCCGATAGTCAATCGATAGATTTAGAATCAGCTATGGATAAATTCCTTAAATCACGTGAAGAACATTTGGATGATTAGTAAATAGTTGAGTAATTGGTTATTTCTGTCATTTTAATCAATAAGTAAAACTTATCAATTGCCGTTGCCATTAGAATTGATTGGGAAAGTTTTTGCTTGTAAGATAGTATTTGTAAGTTAAGAAAAGATAGTTATGGAATAAATATGGCATGTTTTTGGATTCACAGATACTTGAAATAATGGAAGAAAAATTTAGCCAAGTATAAATTTGAAATCGATTTATTTTCTTAAATAAATGTTTCAGTTGGTGAATAATAATTAAATAGAGGAGTTAGTAATATGTCAGAAAAAACATTGATTGTTTATTATTCTTGGTCAGGAACAACAACCAGAATGGCAAAATTATTACAAAAGATTACTGAAAGCAAACTTGAAGAAATAAAAGTTAGTGCTGATACGTTTTCAAATGATATGAATAAAACTTCTGAGATTGCTAATCAACAAATAGCATCAGGTGATTTACCAGAAGTTAATAAAATTTCTAAATTGGATGATTATGATTTAATTTTAGTTGGTAGTCCAGTTTGGAGTGGACAGGTAGCAACACCGATTCGTTCATTTTTGAAACAAGTAGGTGATTTTAATGGAAAAATTGCTCAATTTCACACGAGTGCCGGTAGCGATGACAAGTATGAAGCTGATTTTGAAAAATTGTTGAATGGCTTGAAAGTTAACCCCGGATTAGGAATGACTTCTGGTGATTTGAGTAATGAGAAGTCGGCCACGGCCAAATTATCAAACTGGATTCAGGAACTAAATTAAAATTTGAGGAGATAGTAAATTATGAAAGCAGCAACTTTTATTGAACCAGGTAAGATGGAAATCAGAGAATATGACAAACCAGAAATTCAAAAACCCACTGATGCCATTATTAGAATTATCCGGGCTTGTGTTTGTGGTTCCGATTTGTGGTGGTATCGTGGAATTTCTGAACGTGAATCTGGATCAACTGTGGGTCATGAAGCAATTGGTGTGATTGAATCCGTTGGATCTGAAGTTAAAGATGTTAAAGTTGGTGACTTTGTAATTGCTCCGTTTACTCATGGTTGTGGCCACTGTGCGGCTTGTTTGGCTGGTTTTGATGGTGACTGTTTGAACAAAGAAGCTGGTGGCAATGGTGGTTATCAAGGTGAATATTTGAGATTTACCAATGCTAACTGGGCTTTGGTAAAGATTCCTGGTCAGCCTGAAGATTATTCTGATGAAATGTTAAATAATTTTTTGGCCTTGGCTGATGTAATGGCAACTGGATTCCACGCTGCAACTAGTGCTGAAGTTAAATCGAATGACACTGTCGTTGTTATGGGTGATGGTGCAGTCGGTTTAAGTGGAGTTATCTCTGCCAAATTGCTTGGTGCCAAACGAATTATTGCCATGAGTCGTCACGAAGATAGACAAAAATTAGCCAAAGAATTTGGGGCAACAGATATCATTGCTGAACGTGGTGATGAGGCGGTTGCTAAAGTTATGGAACTAACAGGAACAGGTGCAGATGCGGTACTTGAATGTGTTGGAACCGAACAATCGGTTGATACGGCTATTAAAGTCGGACGTCCCGGTGCAGTTGTTGGTCGTGTTGGCGTACCTCAAAAAGCAGAAATGAATACTAATAACTTATTCTGGAAAAATACCGGTCTTCGTGGCGGGATTGCTTCAGTTACAACTGATGATAAAAATATCTTATTAGATTCTGCTTTAAAAGGCGAAATCAATCCTGGCAAGGTCTTTACTAAGAGATTTAAGTTAGACGAAATCCAAGCTGCTTATGAAGCAATGGATAAACGTGAAGCTATTAAATCATTATTGATTGTTAGTGATAAATAGGAGAGAATTATGGCTAATGTTCATCAGTTCAATGAGAATTTCATGTTACAACCATATCGTAAAGCGGCAGATGTATTGGTGATGAAACACTTTATGCACACAATAGTATAGGTTTGAATACCAAATAAAAAGTAGTCTCGTGAGAGGCTACTTTTTATTTGGACTAATTAAATGATAGTATAGGAAATCTATTAAAGATAAAACAAGTGTAATGGTAAATAACCAACCGAAAGGTCCTTGTGGACGATTGTAGGCAACAATTGGTGTCAGTGACCACCAACCACTAGTTAATCCGGCGATGATAAAAATCGCAATAATAACGATCCATAATAAAATAAGTAATAATCTCAATTTTTTTCTCATTATAAATTCCCCTATAAACAATATTAACTGATTATCTCAGTCAATACTGGCTTTTACTAATTTTTAGAAAAATTCGTAATTTGATTAGTAGGTATTTGAGATATAAATAATAAAATACTCAACAATTAATAAAAATCTTATACAAACATGAATTAATTTCTTATAAATTACCTTGTAAAATATTTATACTAAAGATTTTAAAACACTTTAAATCCACTTGCCAAGAGGTGAATTTTATGAAAATAAAAAAGATATATAATGCAATCTTCATGTTGATTTTATTTCCTCTTTTACTTATTTTAGGATCAACAATCACTGTTAAAGCGGCTCCGAGTACGGCTGAAGTTTATGCCAATACGCCGGCGGGGATGGATTTGAGCACAACGATTTTGGATAAGATATCTAATTTCAGTGGTAAAACATCTTCAGTAACTAATGATGCTAAGTTTATTTATCAAGGAGAACAAAACAATACCACTGATATTATGCAGATGACCAGTGATATTTCCAAAACTCAATTGAGTTCATTTTGGGGTAATTATGATACTAATTACTTTGATTTAACTAAGAACCAAACAGTTTCTGCTTGGATCTATATGGGAAATGCGTATGACAAGACACCCGATGGAATGGCTTTTGTTTTACAAAATGATGCCAAAAAAGATGATGCCATTGCCCGTAATAGTGCAGGTCAACCAACTGGTGGTGAAACATTAGGCGTTTGGGGTGCCAACAAAGCTCCAGACCTTACTAGTAGTACATATAATCTTCAAAATGGGGCGATTCAGAATAGTTTTGCGTTAGAATTTGATTCATTAAAGAATGGTACGATGGGATCTAGTAGTTATGTTCATGATGATTATTTTGATGGAGGTTTGGATAGTAATGGTTCAGAATTTGTTAAAGGACAACATTTAGCTTGGAACTATCCAGGAGAAGCAATCTATACTGCAAATCAATTTAGATATTCGTTTCTTAATTTATCAACTGGATATGCCTATCAAATGGATCACAGCAAAGGTCATGTTTTAGCGCCTAATGCGACAGTAGCGGGATATAATCAGGATTCTACCGTGAAATCATCGTGGAAACATTTTGTTTTTAACTATAAAAAACCGGCAACGGGTTCAACTAAAGCCCATTTTGGATATATTTTTAATGACAAATATTATGATGGGACGGGAAAAGATTTCAACGATTGGGATAAATCTAGAGAAGATATTGAAATTGATATCAGCAAACTAAATTCGACCAATGGTAAGGTTCGTTGGGGATTCACAGCTGGCAATGGTTCAACTAAAGCCACTGCTCAAACAACAGCTATCATTATCGAGAAGATGCCAGCAATTGCAAACGTTGAAGCTACGACAGGACTTTATGATGTAACTCAGGATCGAACAGTTGATGATTTAGATAAAGCCAATTCAGTCGTTCAAACTAAGCCAACTAGTGCTTATCGTGTTGGTAATAATGATGATCTACGTTTTGACTACACGCTGAATTACACTTCAGGTAATAGTGGTACAGGTGACATTACAACCGTGATGAATTTACCGAAGAATGTTGATTTTACGAAGAATAGCGATGGTAATATTGGGCAAATTATTTATAGCGATAAGACAGTTCCGATTACAACTGATAATTTGTCAGCAGATAAAACTAGTTTGAATTTGACGTTAACATCAATGGACACAACTAATAGTAATGTCAAAATTCAATTATTTGGTAAAGCCATTTCCGATGGTAGCAGTAAAGATTTTACAATTGTCGATAAAGCTCATACCTCCTATCGAAGTGATTATTTCACAGATGATTCGATGACGAACAAATTTGCTATCAACAATGATTCGCTAAATATTACACCGACGGGGACTTTATCCTCAGAAGTTAAATTAGGAGATACCGTAACTTTACCAGGAAATATTACTTATGCTAAGGGAACTCAGTTTAATGACTTGGGTTTAACTTTCCAAACGAAAATAGATGGTAAAAAGCAAGACAATGGAATTCTTTCCACGACTGCTGGTATGACATCAGTGCCTTACGAATTGGATTATTTGGCCAATGATTTAGGTGTTGGTGAACATACAATTGAAATTTTAGCGACAGATTCATTTAACCGTTCATCTAATGTAGTAACTTATAAAATTACGGTAACGGATAAAAGCAAGCTGCTTTTGTCAGCAGAGAAGACTGATATGGTGATTGAAAAATCCGTTGATAGTTACCTGCAAGGACAGATCACATACGAAAATGGTAGTGACCTCGATGCCACTAAGATTAAATATTATCTATCCCTTGATGATGAAGACTATTCAAAAAATTCTGTAACAACTGGATCAGGTACTAAAATTGATTTAAATCATAAGTTGGCTGCTAATACATTAACTATTGGCAATCATACAGCTAAAATTTATGTCAGTGATGGCAGTCAAGAATCCGAAACAATAACTTATAAAATTAAGGTTATTGATCAGGGAATAACTTTTATACCCAAAGATAGGGAAATTACGGTACATGATAATCAACCAGTCAAGTTAACTGGAACCTATGATTATTTGGCAGCAACTGATTTGGAACACAAGGGGACTATCATAGTAAATGCAAAAATCAAAAATCAATCGGATAGCGATTTTGCGAATCTGTCTTCTGTGACGATTACTGATGAGGGTTCAATTTCATACGAAGTTACACCAATAGCCAGCAGTCAAAAGGCTACCGAAACTTTGGGAGAATACTTGGCACGTGTTCCGGATGCTAAAGGATTGAAAGTTGGTAAAAATGAAATTCAATTAACTTTGACTAAGGATAATTTTCATTCGAAAACAGTCACGTATATTGTCAATGTACCTGACATCACACCTAAGATAACGACGGAAAAGGAAAATATCAGTCTAGGTGGGACACAATCACAAGTTTCTTTTGCGGATACTTATGAGTACCAAGATGATACAGATTATGAATTGAATTCAGAAGACCTACACGGTGTGGCCGTAGTGGAGAACGTTGGAACTAAAGCTTTTATTAATGCTAAACCAACTGAAACTACTAAGACTCCGACAGTATTAAATACAACGTTACAGTTGAAGAATGATTTAGGAATTACCAGTAATACTGGGTCATATAAAGTCCCAATGTATTTTACCGATCCGTATGGTCGTAAAACTAATACGATAGATTATACAGTTAGTTTTCTGGACAAGATTTTAGAATTAGATACTGATAACTATGAATTTTCGGATATTCCATACGATTCCAAAAGTGGAGATTACATTCAACGCAAGAATAAACATTGGAAATTGGCAGTTAATAGTTACAAATCCCAATGGACTTTGACGGCTAAAACTAATGGGATGTTCCACAATACTGATAATGAGAAATTTAATGGTGGGATGACCTTTGTCAATAATGGAATTGCCACAGCCCTGTCTAACAATGAAATATCGATTGCCTCAGGTAACAGTAAGGATTCTGATACCAACGTTGTGACTGATATTGGTGGGAATTGGAATTCTGATGATGGAATTTTGTTAAAAAATAATGGCTTTAATTTATCCGGTGGTTACACTGGGACAATTGAATGGACTTTAAAAGATACACCGCAATAAAAATAACCTTCATTTTTCACGTAATGTGATAAGTGAAGGTTATTTGTTTACCAAGCTACAGGTCCATGGGTATTAGAAAAAGTGGCAGTATCCTTATTATCAAAATTGGTAGCTAATTCAACCGTTCGAGCAACACCAAAATCAATTGGTTTAGCACCCATTTCTTTAGATTGTTCAGGAGTTGAACCGCCAAATTCAGTTGCGACCATTCCTGGATCAATCGAATTAACGGTAATTGGAAAGTTCTCTTTATTAAGTTCCTTAGCCAATTGTACAGTAAACATATTAAGCGCTGATTTAGATGCTTGGTAGCCAACAGCGCTGGCACGATATACTTCTGATTCAGGATTTAAAGCTTCAGTCATGGATCCCATCATGCTAGAAATATTAATAATTTTTGCTTGTTTGCTTTGTTTTAAAAGTGGTAGAAATGTTTGTGTAAGATTAATTAGGCCAAAAAAATTTAAATCGAAATCAGCACGGAGTGAATCTTGGGAAATTTCTGAAGGTTTTTGCCAATGATCAAATATGGCTCCAGCATTGTTGATTAGGATATCCAATTTTCCATATTTGTCGGTAATAGTTTTGCAAGCAGATTTGACTGATTGATTGTCAGTTACATCTAATTGAACAACGTCTACATTTTCTATGCCAGCTGCTGCAGCCTGTCCTTTGTTAAAATCTCGTGAGCCCATAATGATTTGTTGCCCCTTTTTACTCAGCTCTTTAACAAGCTCTAATCCCATACCACGATTGGCTCCAGTTACTAAAGTAATAATTTTGTTATTCATATTTATTTCCTCTCACAATTATATTGTTAGTTATTCTAGCACGCTGGTGTTACACTAGCGCAAGCAAATGATTTCAGGAGATAAATTATGCATTCAATCAAAGAAGTTGCGGATGAATTTGATGTCACCTATGATGCACTAAGGTATTACGAAAAAGAAGGTTTATTGACGAAAGTTCAACGTGATACCAGAGGTCGTCGGGAATACTCTGAAGCTAATTTAGAAGAGCTCAGCAGAGTTACACATTTGAGAAATCTGGGTGCAACGGTGGCCGAGACTAAACGAATGATGGAAATATTTGATAATGCTGAAGATGTATCAGCTTACGATGAAGGAATAGCCTTTTTAAAACGGCTAGATACTGACCTTGATCATAAAATAGAAGGTATTAAATCCCAGAAGAATTTTTTGCATAAAAAAATTGCTCGAATTACGGCTGAACGTAATAAATTACAGATATAAGTGACTTTTTATTGAAAGTAAGATAATGTAAAGATTATAATAAATTAGAAAATAATTAAAAAAGTATTAAAAGGGGAACTCATGTCTGAAATAACTCGCTTTTATGATACATTCCAACCAAAACACTATGATATCTTCATTGATGTTAATCGTGAAACTAAAGAAATCTCTGGTACAACTAAGATCAATGGTGATGCTAAAGCTAAAACCATTTCTATCAGCCAAAAATTTCTAGAAATCGAATCAGTGCAGGCTGACGATCAAGATGTACCTTTCACAGTTGATAACAAAAACGAAGGTATTCATATTAATCTTGAAAAAACTGGTGAGACTACTTTGGTCATCAGTTATCACACTAAATTAACTGACTCAATGATGGGTATTTATCCTTCATATTATGAAGTTAACGGTGAAAAGAAAGTTATTATCGGTACTCAATTTGAAACTACTTTTGCCCGCCAAGCCTTCCCATGTGTGGATGAACCTGAAGCTAAAGCTAAGTTTGATATTGCAATTAAATTTGATGAAAAACCTGGCGAAACAATTATTGCTAATATGCCAGAAATCCGTGAAGAAGATGGCGTTCATTATTTTGACACAACTGTTCGTATGTCAACTTACCTAATTGCCTTTGCTTTTGGTGATCTTCAATCAAAGAAGACTAAGACAGCCAGTGGTGTTGAAGTTGGTGTCTTTGCTACTAAAGCTCACAAACCTAACGAATTAGACTTTGCTTTGGACATTGCTAAACGTGCCATTGAATTCTACGAAGACTTCTATCAAACTCCATATCCATTACCACATTCATGGCAATTAGCTTTGCCTGATTTCTCAGCTGGTGCGATGGAAAACTGGGGTCTAGTAACTTATCGTGAAGCTTACTTGATGATCGATCCTGACAATACTGCGCTTGATACTAAGATGCTTGTTGCCACAGTTATTACTCATGAATTGGCTCACCAATGGTTCGGTGATCTTGTCACAATGAAGTGGTGGGATAATCTCTGGTTAAACGAAAGTTTTGCCAACATGATGGAATATGTTTCAGTTAATGCTATCGAACCTGACTGGCATGTTTGGGAAATGTTCCAAGAATCAGATGTTCCCGCTGCTTTACAACGTGATGCTACAGATGGTGTACAATCTGTTCACGTTCAAGTTAATAATCCTGCTGAAATCGATGCTTTGTTTGACCCAGCTATCGTTTATGCCAAGGGTGCCAGAATGTTAGTTATGGTTCACGCTTTATTAGGTGATGACAACTTACGTAAAGGTTTGAAACAATACTTTGCTGCCCACAAGTATGGTAACGCTGAAGGTGATGACCTATGGGATGCCTTAGGTGATGCTTCTGGTATTGAAGTTGGTAAGATTATGCACTCATGGCTCGAACAACCTGGTTATCCAGTGGTTAATGCTTCAGTTATTGATGGCAAACTTACTTTGTCACAAAAACAATTCTTTATCGGTGAAGGTAAGGATGAAGGCCGTCTATGGCAAATTCCTTTAAACAGTAACTATGATGTTGCACCACAAATCATGGCTGATCAAACAATTACTTTGGGCGACTACGATGAATTACGTCAAGATGCTGGCAAACCATTTCGTCTAAATGTCGGCAACAATTCACACTTTATCGTTAAATATGATGATGCGTTGTTGAAAGATATTTTAGATAACATTGATACAGTCGACAATATTTCCAAACTAGGTTTGCTTCAAGATCAACGTTTACTTGCTGATGCTCGTGAAATTTCATATGCATCTATCGTGCCATTGTTACCTGGCTTTGCCGACAGTGAGTCAACAATCGTTAATGATGCGTTGTATCGTGTAGCTAACAATTTGAAGAAGTTTGTCAAACCAAATTCTACTGAAGAAAAAGCTTTGCAAGCCTTCTATGACAAGTTGAGTGCTAAACAAGTTGAACGTTTGGGCTGGGAACCAAGAGCTGGCGAATCAAACGACGACCAATTAACACGTCCATATGTCTTGAACGCTGCTTTGTATGCTGATAATAAAAAAGCCATTGTTGCTGCTCATGACTTGTTCACTGCTAATAAAGATAATTTGGCTGGATTATCAGCTGACATTCGTTTGTTAGTTTTGAGAAATGAAGTTAAGAACTACGGTAGTGTCACATTATTCAACAATTTGTTAGATGAATATCGTAAGTCATCAGACCCAAGTTATAAAGCTGATGTCTGCGTTGCTGCAACTAATGTTCAAAAGACTGAGTTGATTGAAGAATTGATCAGACAATTTGAGGATGCTAATACCGTTAAACCTCAAGACCTTCGTGCTTGGTATCGTGGAGCTTTGGCTAATAACGAAGCACAACAGGCTGCTTGGGATTGGATCAGAAATGACTGGTCATGGCTTGAAAAGACTGTCGGTGGTGACATGGAATTCTCAAGTTTCATCACTGTAACAGCTAATATTTTCCATACACCAGAGCGTTTAGCTGAATTCAAAGCCTTCTTTGAACCAAAAGTTAATACACCAGGTTTGACTCGTGAAATCCAAATGGATATCAAGATTGTTGAAACTAATGTTAAGTTGATTGAAGACGAAAAAGCTGCTGTTAACGCTGCGATTTCCGCTAATAAATAATAAGATTTAAACGAAAGTATCCCTAATAAATAGGATACTTTTTTTTTGTATCAATTATAAAAAATGGTGTTTAAATTGTAAGTATAACTATTTTTATTAAATATATGAACTATATATTCATCGTTAGTAATATATTGCTTCGTTAGTAATATATTGCTTCAAATGAGCTATAAAGAACAAATTAGTGTTAGAAGCATTTATAATATAAATAAAATGATAGTTATTATGAAGGTGATTTTATCAAAAAACTAATTAGTTCATTTATGCTTTTAACCTTAGGGGTTTTAATTTTAATGATTAATTTTAATGAGCAAAGTGTATCAGCAGCTTCACAAACATCTTTAGGAACAGTTTTATCTAATAATCCTAATAGTAGTGATGGGGTCGATAGGACAGTTCCTGATGGATTAAGCAATATTACTACTTGGTTCAATGTCCCTAATATTGCTAATAATAATACTCAGATTTTAACTCCAGGAGTAGGGGAAAATAAAAGTAACGCTGATGTTATTAAATTGACTCAATATGGTTCTACTTACCCCGTGGTTGTTAAAATTGGTGCTATTTGGGCTAAAAGAGATCAAACCGAGGTAGACAATCGTAATTATATTGATATTAATAAGAAACAAACTATGTCTATGTGGATGTTTTTTGGAGGTGTAGCTGGATTATCCGGAGCTAAAGATACAGGTGACGGGATGGCTTTTGTACTTCAAAATGATAATGACAGTACATTTACTAGTATTCCTAAGGGTGGTTTTAAGGGTGAATCTTTAGGTGTCTGGGGATCAGAAACTAGTGTTAAAGATTCATCGTCAACTTTAGCCAATCTAGCCATTCAAAATAGTTGGGCTTTGGAATTTGATACACATCCTAATTATCACGATGGTGCTGGTAACAATTTTGATGATTATCCAGGTGTAGGTTATACTACGAACCATATTGCCGCTAATTATCCAGCTGATCCAGCAACATATTTGGTTGGTAGTAGTAACGGTGCACAAATGGTTCATTTGAATCCATATTCTACCGTGTCTGGTGCAACATATCCTAAAAACTTTTTAACAGATGATAGATGGCATCATGTAACAATGACTTGGAATCCGGCAACAAACAGTTCTCCTACTGTTGCTACAATAAATTTGAAATATGATGATAAAACAATTGATGGTATTTCAAAAACTCCAACAATAAATCAGGATTATCCAATTAAATTGGATGAATTCAATTTGGGTAGTAGTAATCAATTGTATTGGGGATTCACAGGCTCAACTGGTAGTGATACTGAAAATAACCTAGTAATCTTCGAGTCAATTCCGGCTATTGTTGAGGCTGAAGCAAATTCAACTATGTATGATGAGACATCGGATCGCTATATTGATGATGTGACAACAGAAGACCCTAATCGTAATGTGGTTTATGATGGTGATAAAGTTGATATTAATTATAACCTCAGTTATTCCAGTGGTTCTAAACCTTGGAATAATATTGTGGCTGATATAAAATTGCCAGATAAAATTGATTACGATAGTGCGTTGATTACCTATAAGGATACAACTGGTAAGGAAACGGCTGAGTCGATGGATGAATTCAGCGGGATGACTAATAATGAAGTAAAACATCAATTAGCCCAAGCTCTTTGGAAAAATAATATTGTATCCGCTAAGATTACTTTCAAAGGAACTGTTAACAGTGGATCCGATACGGTTGATACAAATGTTGCATCAGCTCACTCTAGTTTTGATGGGACTGATTTGCAAAAAGATGTTATGACTAAACCATTTGTCATTAAGCACATTGCTAACGTTAAACTGGAAGCTGTTGATAATACCAACGTTGATGCGCTGTTAGGGCAACCAGTTAACCTGAAAGGTAAGGTTTCTTATAGTGATAATACTACAGTGACGCCGTCTAACATGGAAATTCATGCGCGACTGGATGACAGTAGCGATGAGATGGCTATTTCAGATATGTCAGCTAATCCATTTACGTTTAATTTATCGGGTTCTGAATTAACGACTGGGAAACATAAATTGGTTTTATATGTAGTTGATAAAACTACACACAAAGCATCAAATGAAATTACATTTAATATCAATGTTGTTGCTAGTTTGCAATTAACAGTTGCGAAGACCAGTACCTTCCGAACGGTACAGGCATTACCATATGATAAATTGATCAAACGGGCCAATGATTGGCAAGTTATGGTAACCGATACGCGAGCAAATGGTTCTAAGTGGAATCTATCGGCGGAGGCTACACCATTATCTGATGATTGGAAAGGTGGTATTGTTTATGTTGATAAGACTAGCAATGCTGAAGAACCAATTACGGATAACTTAACTAATATTGCTTCAGGTACGAAAACTAGTGAGACACCAACTAGCGTCAGTTCTGATTGGACAGATAATACTGGATTGTTACTACGTCAGACTGGTCAAGTAGAATCAGGGGTTCATAGCTCGACCGTTACTTGGACAGTTGTTGATAGTACAAATAAATAAAAAGAATTAGAGGGCTGAGGGCTTTCTAATTCTTTTTCAGTTTGATTTGTAAATGAAATTTTATTACATAAATATTGGTTTTAGATAAATTCGTATGGTAAATTAATATAGCCTATATGAAAGATTGGAGTTGATTTAGTGATGATGACAGTTGGTAAGTATTTGAAGACAAAACGATTTTTCAAAGAATTAACTATGCGACAAGTTGTGGACACTGCTCAAGATAAATATAATTTTTCCACATCAACTTCGGTTTTGAGTTCAATTGAAACTGATAAAAATCGGGTTATTGATGGAGAATTATTATTAGTGCTATCAGAGATTTATGGTTTTGATATGAATGAATTAAAAGAACTTGTCTTGGACAATTTGAAGAGTAATGGCCGTAAGAAACGTGCTGAAAGAGAATAGAATAATGATATGAAAAAAGTCTTCAGAAAATTTTTTGAAGGCTTTTTTTATATTAATTTAATAAGCCGATTTATATAAATTCATTAAATTAATTAGCACTTAATAATATAATTAATCAAGCCTAACATTTTCGTTGAATCGTCATGAAGTATATGATACTCTTGCATGAGAGCGAGGAAACTCGCCAATAAGGAGGATTCTTATGTTATCAGTTAAGAACCTCACTGTCGCTTACGATGACACACCAGTATTTTCTGATGTTGCCGTTAATTTTAACGCTGGAAAAATCACTGGAATCATTGGACCGAATGGTGCAGGTAAATCAACTTTGATCAAAGCCATTTTGAATTTGATCAAAACGAGACAAGGACACGTCGATTATGACGGTCAACCAATTAAGTCAGTTCAGAAGCAAATTGCTTATGTGGAGCAGCGCAAGGATTTAGATTTAACTTTCCCAATTGATGTTTTTGATTTAGTACTGATCGGAACTTATGGAAAATTAGGTTTATTCAAGAGCCCGGGTAAGAACGAAAAACAAGCTAGCCATGCTGCTTTAGCTCAAGTTTCATTGACGGATTTTACTAAACGACAAGTTGGTAACCTCTCAGGTGGACAGTTACAACGAGTTTTCGTAGCCAGAGCAATTGTGCAACAAGCTGAGATTATTATTTTGGATGAACCTTTCGTCGGAATCGACCTTCAAAGTGAGACAGCCATTATGAAAATTCTGAAACAATGGCGCGATGAAAATAAAACGATTATTGTTATCCATCATGATTTGAACAAAGTGACTAAATACTTTGATGATCTAGTAATCTTGAATCATGGAATTGTTGATTTTGGACCAGCGAAAGAAGTATATAATTCTAAAAATATTGAGAGTGCCTTCAGTGCAGACCTTTCTTCGGTATTATTCTCAGACAAGGAAGGTATGTAGTGATGACATCATTAATTGATTTCTTCAACGCGTTGGGAAAATACGATTTTCTCCAAAGTGCTTTAATTACCGCCGTGATGGTTGGTATTATGTCAGGTATTATCGGTAGTTTTATTATTTTACGAGGTATGTCATTGATGGGGGATGCAATTTCCCATGCGGTGCTACCCGGGGTGGCCGTGGCTTATATGTTAGGTATCAATATCTTAGTGGGAGCGTCACTCTTTGGAGTATTGGCTGCCCTATTAATTGGATTTGTGGCTTCAAGAAGTAAGATCAAGACTGATACCTCAATTGGGGTCGTCTTCAGTGCCTTTTATGCTTTGGGATTCATTTTGATTTCAATGGCTGAAAGCTCAACCAATTTGCACCATATTTTGTTCGGAAATATCCTGGCTGTAAGTGATTCTGATATTATGACCACGGCAGTTGTTTTAGGAATCGTGATTTTATTTGTAGTTATTTTTTACAAGGAATTATTGGTAACTTCATTTGATGAAACTTATGCCAAAACGTATGGTCTAAACGTTCAAGTGATTCATTATGCTTTGATGTTAGTTTTAACATTAGTAACTGTATCAGCCTTGCAGACAGTTGGAATTATTCTGGTGGTAGCAATGTTGATCACACCAGCAGCGACCGCATTTCTCTGGACTGATAAATTAGGTGTAATGTTGATTCTTTCAGCCATAATGGGTGTCGTTTCATCGATTACTGGTTTGTACTTTAGTTACACATTTAACTGGGCATCTGGTCCAGCAATTGTAATTGTGGCAGCCTTGTTGTTTGCCTTCTCATTTATTTTTTCACCTAAACAAAACTTCTTTAGATTAAAAAGGAGCGTAACTCGATGAAAAAAATAATTGTAACTTTTGTAGCAGTTATTGCGATGATAACTGGAGTTTACATGTTCTTACATCATCGAGATGGCAGTGCCGTCAGAGCGAATGATAATGAAAAATTGCATGTTGTAACAACTAATTCAATTTTAGAGGATATGGTTCATAACGTTGGTAAAGATCGAATCAAACTTTACAGTATCGTTAAACGAGGAACTGATCCGCATGAATATGAACCGCAACCAACCGATGTATCTGAGTCAGCCGACGCTGATGTGATGTTCCACAATGGTTTGAATTTGGAGACTGGTGGAAATGGTTGGTTTACTAAGCTAGTTAAAACATCTCATAAAAAATTTGACAAAGAAGTTTTCTCAGCTAGTGAAGATGTTAAGGCTAAGCATTTAACAACCAATGTTAAAGAAGAAGATCCACATGCTTGGTTAGATTTAGAAAATGGTATCAAGTATGTCAGAACCATTACTAATGTTTTAAAACAAAAGGATCCCAAGAATGCATCATTTTATGAAGATAATGCGGATGAATATGTAGCTAAGTTAGAAAAGCTACATAAAGAAGCTCAATCTAAGTACTTAAGTATTCCTGAAAACCAACGGTTGTTAGTTACGTCGGAAGGTGCGTTTAAGTATTTCTCAGCAGCTTATCATGTAAAACCAGCTTATATTTGGGAAATCAACACTGAAGCTCAGGGAACACCGGAACAGATGAAAGCTGTTTTGGGTAAAATCAAAGGAACCGAAGTTAAACATCTTTTCGTTGAATCATCCGTTTCACCCAAGTCGATGGACAAAGTAGCCAAGGAAACAGGCTTAGAGATTTATTCTAAGATTTTCACGGATTCTTTAGCTAAAAAAGGAACAGATGGTGATACTTATTACAGTATGATGAAATGGAATATTGATCACATCTATGATGGTTTAAAATAGCATAAAATTAGTCCCGCAAGTTGATAATAATTTGTGGGACTTTTTATATTCATTGTATCAAGATTTTTATATTAATTATATTTGAATATAATAATAGTGATTAAGGAATTGGGTCTTATCAGATACAGTTTAATTGACGGAATCAGTGTCAATCTGTACACTATTCAATAAATAAATTGAATAGTCTGTGAGGGCATATCATGTTAGATGAAAAAGTTATGAATTATAAGAACAGTTTATATTCGGAATTGGCTAAGATCGGTAAGAGCCTCTCTAGTAATAAACGTTTGGAAATAATGGATCTGTTAACGCAAGGTCCTAAGACAGTTGAAGCTATTGCTGTTGCGACTGGGTTAAGTATTGCCAATACATCACGTCATTTGCAGGTATTACGTGAAGGCAACTTAGTTAAAAGAACCAGGGATAAGAATTTTGTGGTTTATTCATTAGCTACTGCGAGTATCACCAATATGTTTTATCAGTTACGTGATGTTGGCGAGGAACAATTATCAGCGATTAAACAAATTCAAAATAGTTATAATGAGTCGGAAGAAGTTTATACCTTAACTTTGGCAGAGGCTTATGACAAGATGCAACAGAATAATATTGAATTGTTAGATGTGCGTCCACAAGATGAATATGAAGCTGGTCATGTTGATCAAGCCATTAATATTCCAATTGATGAATTGGAATCAGAATTGGATAAAGTTCCGACTGATAAAGAGATTATCGTCTATTGTCGAGGCCATTTATGTGCCTATACGAACATGGCAACGCGTTTATTGAATGACAATGGTCGGCGTGCTTTCAGTTTAAATGAAAGTTATTATGATTGGCAAAGATTTTTAAAAACAAAATAAATGAGTATCCATTAAATTGGATGCTTATTTTTTTACAATCTAAATGGTTGACGAATTAAAAAATGATGATATAGTTTAACTATTCAATTAATTAGTTGAATAGATTTTAGAAATCTTTAAACTAATAATTCACGAGGTAAAAACTATGATAAAAAATGTCACTGATAAAAATTTTAAAAAAGAAACTGATACTGGGGTAACACTAGTCGATTTTTGGGCAACCTGGTGTCCACCATGTAAAATGCAAAGCCCAATTATTGAACAATTAGATGCTGAAATGAAAGGCAAAGTTAATTTTCGTAAGTTAGACGTTGATCAAAATCAACAAACTGCTGGTGAATATGGAATTATGTCGATTCCGACCTTGCTAGTTAAGAAAGATGGTCAAGTGGTCGATAAGTTAGTTGGACTTCATATGAAAGATCAATTAAAAACTGTTTTAGCACAATATACTGATTAGTAATGGAGAAGATGATGGAAAAATTTGATTATGCGGTAATCGGGAGTGGTCCGGCCGCTTTTATGTTTGTTAATGGAATGAAGGATTCTCAGAAGAGGATTGCTGTGATCGATGGCGGTAAGTTTGGTGGGATTTGCCCTAATGCCGGCTGTGAACCAAAGATATTCTTGGAAGGTACCGTTAAAACAGTTTTAGCTTCACGTCAATTATTAGGCAAGGGAATTGAAACCCCAGCCACTATCAATTGGGAAGATTTGATGAAACGAAAGAAACAGATTTTTAACGCTTACCCAGATGGTTCAATCAAAAATTTCCAGGCTAATGGAGCAACATCGATTCAGGAAACAGCTAGTTTTATTGATAGCCACACTTTGAAAGTCGGTGATCAAAAGATTTGGGCTGAAAAGATTGTCATTGCTACAGGACAAAAGCCTAACAAACTGCCAATTGAAGGTAGTGAATTAACCATTAGCAGTAATGAAGTCTTCAATTTGGATACTTTGCCAAAGCGTATTACCTTTATTGGCGGTGGTTTTGTCAGTATGGAATTGGCAGTGATCTTAAACGCTGCGGGCGCTAAAGTAGACATTGTTGAATTTGCGGACAGACCATTGATGCCATTTAATCCAGAACATGTTAAATATGTAGTTGAAGAGATGGAACAACAGGGAATCACCTTCCATTTTAATCATGGAATCAGCCAAGTTGAGAAGATTGGGACTGAATATCAAGTTACCTCTCAACAAGGGTTAGTTTTGAAAACTGATTTAGTCGTCGATGCCAGTGGACGTGTGCCTAACTTGGATAAATTAAACCTTGATAAAATTGGGATTAAAACTGATCGTGGTGGAATTGTGGTCGACGGTAATTTACAAACTAATATGGCAGGAATCTATGCTGCTGGGGATGTTGTCAGTAAGAATCCTAATGTGGCTCCGAAACTAACATCAGTTGCTCAATTTGAAGGTGAGTATTTGAGTGGTTATTTCCAAGGAATAACTGAGAAAGTTATCAAATATCCGGTTACTGCCACAGCTGCCTTTACTTTCCCACAAATTGCTCAAGTTGGAGTTAATGTTGATGAAGCTAGAGAAAATCCCGATTATAAAGTAGTCGATCATCAACATATGGCCGAGGATGATTTCTTTTATACAGGAACGAATGATTATAATGCTCAATTAAGTTTAGTGTTTGATAAAACAAATAGGTTAGTTGGTGCATCTGAAGTTAGTCAGAGTGCCGCTGATGATATTGATAATTTTGTTCATCTGATTGGATTAGGTTTAACGAGAAAAGATTGGGCAGATAAATATTTACCAGTATTTCCCGCCCTCGCCTATAAACTACGATACTTTGCCTAAGGAAAAGAAAATATGAAGATATTAACCGAGAAAAATTTTGATGAAGTATTGGCTAAGCCATTTGCGATAGTTAATTTTTCAACCAGATTCTGTCGAGATGCTGAAAAATGTGCCGCTCAGGAAGAAGCCTTGCAAAATATGGAAGATAAATTACCAAAAGAAGTTTTAATCGGTTCAGTTGATGTGGATCAGAATCCATACTTGGCTGTGAAATATGAAATTAAGAAACTACCTACCACATTGATCTTTAAAGACGGAGAAATAGCGGATTACCTAGAAACTATGCAGGGTGAAGAACCACTAAATAATGAGGAGAACTAGATATGACAATTAAAGCTTATTTACAAATTACGATGAAAATCGACGAAGATAAACGCGGAGCTGCCGCTAAAGTTTATACCGACTATAAGGAACCATTTTTAAATACAATTGGTGGTGCTTTATCAAAAGAATTTTTGATTAGAGATGAAGATGTGCAAGTGATGCATGGCTTTGATAGTGTTGAACATGCTAATAGTTATCTCAAGAGTGATTTATTTTTAAATGATGTCTTCAAAGGTCTACAACCTTTATGGAATCAAGCTCCAGAAGTTAAAATTTATCAGGTTGCTTAACGAAAAATCCCCCATTGCCTTTTTAGAAGAAAAGACAATGGGGGATTTTTTTGAATTCACAAAAAACTCGGAAACCATAGCATATGAGGGCTAACTGTTTCCGAGTTTCTTTATGAATTCCATATAATACTACCTTATTTTTGAGGTTGCAAGATATACGTATTGTCATTTGAAAAAAGTTAGAGTGGAACATAACATGTTCAGCTCTCGAGCATTAAGGCAAAAAAGATGGTAGTAATCGTATTGTGGTTCTTTACCAAGTGTGGCTGTGCAACGC
>NZ_JQCF01000015.1 GCF_001438805.1 Companilactobacillus kimchiensis | reverse complement strand
ACGCTAACGATAGGGACTGACATATGTCAGTTCCTTTTTTTGTGCCCTCATTTTTTTGATGTGAACTGTAAAAATGGTTAGTTTTATGGTTAAATATTCAGTTATAAAATACTCTAATGAGAAGGTATAGTGAATGACAAAGATTAGACAGGCTACTGAAAATGATGCCCAGGAATTGCTTGATATTTATGGACCATATATTACTAATACCACAATTACATTCGAAGATGTAATTCCTGCAGTTGAAAACTTCAAACAACGAATCAAGGATATTTCGGAGACTTTCCCATATCTTGTTGCAATGGATGATACTGGTAAAATACTTGGTTATGCATATGCTCATTTTTATGGACCACGAGCAGCGTATGCTTGGACCGTTGAGGCCAGTATATATGTTGATCATAACTACGAAGGACATGGTTTAGGGACCAAACTGTACAAAGAGTTAGAGGATATATTGAAACAGCAGGGGGTCGTTAACTTGATGGCCTGCATTACGGAAGAAAATGCCAATAGTATCAAATTCCACGAAAAATTTGGTTATGAGAAAGTCGGTACTTTTAAAAAAGTGGGTTATAAATTCCACCGCTGGTTAGATGTTACTTGGATGCAAAAAACTCTAAATACTCGTCAGAAAAATATGTCTAAAATCATTCCTTATAATGAATTAAGTTAAAATGTTTGACCTAGAGTTACCTCTAAGGTTTATTATCAACTTATGATCTGAAGGGAGTATTTTTATGACAAAGCTAACAGATACATTTGATATATATAATGGTGTAAAAATTCCTCAAGTAGCTTTTGGTACATGGCAAATTCCTGCCAGCAAAGCTAGACAAGCAGTAAAGGACGCAATTGATGTGGGTTATAGACATATCGATACAGCTCTTGTCTATGAGAATGAAAAAGAAGTTGGGCAAGGTATCAAGGATTCTGGCGTAAAGCGTGAGGACTTATTCGTCACTTCTAAATTGCCAGCTGAAACAAAGACTTATAAGGGCGCTTTAGCCGATTTTGAAACAACTATGAAGAATTTGGATATCGATTATTTAGATCTTTATCTAGTACATGCTCCATGGCCATGGGGCCAAATTGGTGCCAACTATGATGAAGGTAACGTTGATATTTGGTGTGCTATGGAAGAAATTTATAAGTCAGGCCGTGTTAAAGCTATTGGTGTTTCAAACTTTAACGTGCATGATTTGGAAAATATTATGAAGACTGCCACAGTTAAACCGATGGTCGATCAGATTCAATATTACATTGGATTTACCGAACCGAAGATTACTGAATTTGCTAAAAAGAATGATATTTTGGTGGAAGCATATTCACCATTGGCAACTGGTGGTTTGATCAACAATCAAGCTGTATTGAAGATTGCTGAAAAATATGATGTAAGTGTGCCACAATTAGCTATTAAATTTGTTATCCAAAATGGAGTTTTGCCATTGCCAAAGGCTGTTCATAAGGAACATATTGTCGCTAATACTAAATTGGAATTCGAAATTAGTGCTGAAGATATGAAAGTATTAAATTCAATGCCTGATACAGCACCATCACATTTTCATAACCCAACACAGGGTTAAGGAGATATAAATATAAATATAATTCAAAAAGGAGCTTTAACTTCGATTACGGAAGTTAAAGCTCCTTTTTGATGGGAAGGAAACGATTAATTGTAATAGTGAGGGTTAGAAATAGAGCTACTTTTAAAGGCTTTGAAGTTATTCGGTAAATTTGGTGGTATGAAAGAATAAAATCTCTTCAAGGACTAATGGTGGGGTCTGGATATAGTTAGGAATTAATCTATTGCGAATAAATACCATAATTGGAAAGATGAGTTTTCGACTAATGTTTTTTAATTTTAATAGACATATTGTAATATTAAGATAGATAAAGGGGATGAGGTCATGGGGCTTTATGAATCAACTTTTGCGATCCTAATTGCAGTTGCATTTGGTAATATTATTTCAAAATTGGTTCCGAAGGTTTCTGCAACATATATCAATTTATTAGTAGGGATAATCTTTGGTATTATTCCATTTACCAATCATATGATTTTAGGATTTGATAATGAAATATTTATGTTGCTGATAATTGCGCCATTACTGTTCTTTGAAGGACAGAAGACGATGAATTTTATTATTTGGCAAAAATATCGCAATATTATTAGTGCAGCAGTAATTCTAGCGGTAATCATTGCCATAGTGGGAATGCTGACAATCCATGCTTTGATGGGAGTCGCTTTGCCATTAGCCTTAATTATTGCAGCTATCAGTACCCCTACGGATGCAACGGCATTGGAGTCAGTTTCGGATGGCCTAGTTTTACCTAAAAAAATTGGTTCAATGTTAAAAATGGAATCACTATTTAATGATGCAACTGGAATTGTGTTGCTACAGGCAGGATTGATTTGGTTTCAAACGGGAAAGTTTTCATTTGCGGCTAATTCAAAAGCATTTTTTGTTTCAGCAATTGGAGGAATGTTCTTTGGAGTCGCTTTTGCATTCGCCACGATGGTTTTCCGACAATGGTTAGTACGAACAAAAATAAATGTTATTTCCTCACAGACTCTGATTTTTATTTTGACCCCCTATATAATTTATATTTTGTCTGAAAAATTTGAACTCTCAGGAATTATTGCTGTGGTCAGTGCTGGTTTGGTTTTTAATAGTGAAGTTAGAAGAAGTCGTTTTACTTCGCCACGCCAGATGCACTTTGGTGTTCAGTTGATGAACTTTTTAAATGAAGTTTTAAATAGCTTTGTTTTCGTCGTTTTAGGGATTAGCTTGGAAAGAATTGTTGTCCAACAAACAAAGAATATCTCGACATCATTTACTTGGTTGATGATTGCTGTGTTGATTTATTTGTCATCATTGGTTGTTAGGTTTTTGTACGCAAAACTAATTAGTAAATTGACTTCTTATGAGGCTATGGTCTTTTCACTTGGTGGTGTTCATGGGTCAGTCACTTTGGCAATGGCGTTCTCTGTTATTGGAGTAAGCATCAAAAATAATTCTAGAACGTTTGATTTAATTATCTTGGTGGAATCAGTTGTTATCATTTTGAGTATGATCGTGCCTACGATAGCCTTTAAATTTATCTTGAAAAAAGTTCCACAAAATAAAATATCGACTGATGTTGTAAAAATTCGTCGAGAGATGGTCGATTTGGGTATTAAAAGTATTGATGATCTAGACGGTATTTCTCAAGCAGTTAAAGATAGTGTGATTTATGACTTGCAGGATCAAATGCGAGAGAACAGTGTAGGTGACTATTTACAGCAATGGAATAGCGTCAATGGATCAGTCGGAATTTTCGCCTCGGATTTGCGGGAACAAGAGCATAAGGCCTTGTTGCATGCTTTTGGAGTTGAACAGCATTATCTAATTTCAGTAGCGGATAAAAAAATTATTGATCGTAAATATTTGGATGACATTTTTAGTGAGTTATTATTAGCTGAATCAATAATCCTAGATCCAGGTAATCAAATTGAAGAGTAATGAATAAACGAGAGTGGGCACTGTTTACCTTAAGCGGAAACAATTATGCTGCAAACTCTTTTTTTTATAGATAAATTTATATAATTGTTAGACAAAAGTATCTACATCATGCTAATATAAAAATATACTAATGATAACTATAAGATTTTACATAAGGAGATGAACTATGAAATTAAAAAACGATAACTTAATGAGACTATTGACAACCGATATGGAACCCCAAATTAGCATTATTTTACCGATTCATCCGGAAACTCCTCAGGTAGAAAGTAATATTCTTACTTACAAGAATCTTCTAAAAGATGTTAAAAAAGATTTAGAGTACAACTATCCACGTCGGGAGTGGAATAACGTTGTTGAAAAATTAGATGCTTTAGTCCTCGATCGAAGTTTATGGAATGATGCAAAAAAAGCCTTATTGATTTTTGCTAACAATGAAACCATGGAAATTTGTGAAATGGAACATACAGTATTAGCTAAGGAACATGTTGGTAGTACTTTCTTAGTACAAGATTTATTACTACCAGAGGAAAATATTCAAAAATCAGATTATCTAATCAATATTAGTCGAGATCGGATTCATATCTTTGAGACTGATAATTTGAAAGAAATTGAAATAGAAGGACTGCATACCAAATTTGCTGATTATTATTCAGATTTTGATGCCAATTCGAATGTGAATTCAGGTTCATATGGTGGCTTAAATGCTACTTACCACGGGCATCGTGCCAAATCTGAAGAACAACAAAAGGATCAGTCAATCTACTATCAATATTTGGATAAAGAGTTGATGGAACTGCATCGAAGTAAGGGATATAGTTTTGTTCTGGCAGGTTTACCAGAGGTGTTAGATGTCTACCTTAAATCGTATGGTGATAGTAGCTATATCGGAGGAATCATGCATGGACCGATATTTAATCTATCTCATGTGGAATTAGTAGAAAGATTAAACGAATTTTATGCTTTTGAAAGAATGGCTGGGGTGGAAAAAGTTAAACACGATATCGATATAGCCAGCAGAGAGAATCGAATTATCAATGATTTAAATACCATTGATTTTGCTTTAAGCAATCGGGATGTTAAGTCGTTAGTGTCGTTTAATGATGGTAGTTCATATTCAGTGGAGCATAATAAGTTGCTGATTAAATCTCTGATTAATAAAATCAATTGTCGAGTTTTATATACCGTCGACGATAATAGTTATCCTAGTATGAATGCAATTTTGTATTAGTGTAGTACTGCTATCCACCAAACATAGATTTAATTGGTGTTGAATTCTAAAACAATTCCCTGTGTTGATTGGTATATCCAGTTAATACAGGGAATTTGTTGTATCGAATTAAAATAATCAATTATAAATGAGAGACATAAGAACCGTACTTTTGACTGTATGTCCACCTGGAACTCCAACATCAAACTAAAGAAAGATGTACCATATAGGTGTAACTGAGAAGTAAAAATAAATCGGAGGTAGAGAAAATGGCAAATGTATTAATAATTGGTGCAACAAGTTCAATGGGACAACTTGCAGCAAGATATTTCCTGAACAAAACTGATGATAATATTACTTTGATGGCACGTTATACTGGGCTTTTATCACCAATTGATGAAAAACGGGAACGTGTATTTCAAGGAGACATTATTGATGAACAGATTTTGAGTGATGCAATGAAGGGTATTGATGTGGTTTTGGTATCACTCGATAGTAATGAGGAACGTTTGATTCAAAAAATTATTGATATGATGGATAAACATGGTATCAAGCGATTCTTATTCCTAACATCTATGGGGATTTGTAATGAGGTTCCACTTACTACTGGTGCATCAGGCAATTTGACTGAGGACTCGATTTTGAATCCTTATAAAGAAGTTATTAGTGTAATTGAGAATTCCGATTTGAACTACACTATCATTCGTCCTAGCTGGTTAGACGATGGAAAAGATGTTGATAATTATGAGATCACTCATAATGGCACACCATATCGTGAAAATGACGTTTCACGTGAAAGCGTGGCGGATCTTATCGTTCGTCTAGCCCACAATGACAAGTTGGGTTCACATGATGATTTGGCAATTAGTCGTAAGACAGAATAGGTAAAAACACCTAATACTTCTGATTAAGGTTTGGCTAAAATGAGAGCGTACTTAACTTTCCTTCTTTCCAATCTTTACTCCAGACTAAATAATATTTTAAATCTAAAGAGACTCATATGATCTGATATACTTATCAGATCATATGAGTCTCTTTGTTGTTAAAATGAATTGGAATAAATATTCGTAAAATAATTTAAATTAATAAAGCTAAAGGATATTCACCTAGTCTGGAGTAAAAAATCGATGGACTAAATAGCCCGCTATGTTCCAGCCTAATCATTTTTTTAGTTATGCTTGGGGTTTATTTTCGCGTAAAATTTTAGCAGGGTTACCAACAACAATAACATTGTCAGGGAATGAGTGTGTGACAACTGAACCAGCACCGACAATAACATTATTGCCTAATGTTACTCCGGGAAGAATACTGGCACCGCCACCGACCCAAACATCGTTACCGATGGTGATTGGAGCTGTAGTTTCAGCTTCAGTACGACGAATAGCTGGATCTAGGGGATGTTGTGGTGTGTAGAGACCGACTTTTGGTCCAAACTTAACATCATTACCGATAGTGATTTTACCTTCGTCACAGATCATTACATCGTGATTAGCGTAGAAATGGTTACCGATAGTGATATTAATACCATAACTAAAATAAATTGTTGGTTCAACGAAGAACCGATCACCAGCTGATTTTAGTAGACTTTTGATATTTTGATTACGAGTTTTACTGTCAGAAATGCGATTGTAATCCATGAGTTTGTTGCGGACATCGATACGTAATCCGGCTAAATCCTCAGACTCCAAATACATTTCTCCATTGATCATTTTCTGGTACGATGAATCTTCTTCAATATTCATTTATAAATCTCTCCTCAAATTTGACGATACAATAAGCATAGCACACTGACCAAATGCTTGTGATATTGGTAAATAATCTGAAAAATATGACAGAAAAGGTTCAAAAATTTGTTAAGACTGATATTATCAGGTTAGAATTGAAAATCCTTTAGTAGTTAAGTAGGAGGTTGCCAATGAATGTTTTGATTTTAGGTGCGAATAGTAAGATTGCTCAATTAGTTGAGCAACAAATTTTATATGATAAGGCGTTTGCGGATACTAAGTTAACAATGTTTTTAGATGAAGATAGGTCGATCAATGATTTGGAAAGTTCTCAGGCAAGTGTAATCGTTGGTGACAGTAATAACTTATCTGATTTGGAGGCCGCCACTGAAGATCAGGATGTTGTGTTTGATATTACCGAAGCAACTAATAAGGAACAAATAACAACTAAATTGATGCAGGCAATGGAAGCTAATGGTGTGATCAGAATTGTTTCGGTCAATGATTTTAATGATCAGTCAACTAGGCTTTATCAAGATAAAGGTTTTAACTACACCTTCTTACGCAGAGAAAGTAATGTTGATAATAAATTAGTTGAAGTTATTTTAAGGATCATTGATGATTCAGGATACTTGTTAAATAAGGATATCAAGTTGAATTAGATTGGTTCTTTTTCTGAAGTTTGGTTAGAGCGGGAGCGTGTTTAACTTCCCGTCTTCCGTAAAAATCGGGAATTGGCTGGAACGCTGTGGACACGACTTGGAGCCAACCAAAGACCGGTTGTCTTCAAGCTCGGTCTTATCCTAAGCCAGCACAAATCGCTGACTAAGGATAATTTCACAGCTGAGCCATTCCCAATTTTTACTCCAGACTAAATAACATTTTAATTATTTTGTTAGTTAAAAATAATTTTTCATTTATTGATTTTACATAATATTTTCAACACAAATAGTCCATATTAACTGATTATAATGTCAGATAATATGGACTATTTGTGTCTTTAATTATAAAACTAAACAAATTAGAAACTTTTAAAATATTTTAAGTAACTAAAAATAGAAACAACTATCTAGTCTGGAACAAAAATTGAAATTGGCTCAGTAGTGAAGTTGTTCTTAGTGGGGAACCCACTTAGAACAAGGCCGAACTTGAAGACAACATGGTTCTTGTTGGCTCCAAGTCGTGCCCACTACGTTCCAGACAAATTTCGATTTTTGTGGAAGACGGCAGCATAATGACAACTTCGTTGATTTATGCTCTAATCGAACTTCAGTAAGAATCTTAGACCAGACAAAAAGGTTGAAGCAACTTGGATCGGGAATTATCCAAGAAGTTTCAGCCTTTTTTGAGGTTTTATAATTCAAATCTATTAACCATTTTTTATGTGTGTGTAATGGGAGAATGGTTAATTCGATAATGAACGAGGTACCATTGACTACTTCATACTTGAAGAAGTCAATGTAAGGTTACTGTAGAAGTCAACATCGTTAGCAGGACTAATGTTAAAGCCTTTCACACGGTTGTTGACTGGTTGCCATGCATATGAGAATTGTTCACCAACAACACCGGCTTGACTGTTCATATATTCTTGCCAATCCTTGAATGTCTTAGTACGGCTCTTGTCGTTCCAAGCAGAACTATCATTCATCTTGTTGATCAATTGAGTATTCTTAGCAGTAGCAAAGTGACCCATGTTGAATGGAGCAGTTTCACCATATAGTTGTGATTGTGAAGGTTCTGATGATAGTGACCAAACACCTAACCAGAGATCCATAGTGTTTTGACTAGGTTTTTGGAGTGTGTCATAGAAACTATTTGTTTCAATTGGTTTACCGTTAACCAACTTAACGTTCAAACCAACTTTGTGCCATTGTTGTAAGTAATCTTGGTAAGTAGCTTCAGTAGTAGCGTTACTTGACATAGCACCGAAGTGAATTGTAAGTGGTTTGCCTTGTGGATCTGAGCGCCACTTGCTACCGTTACGTTTCTTGTATCCAGCATCATCAAGTAACTTGTTAGCTTTCTTGATGTTTAAAGCATATCCAGCAGCATTTTTATCATAGTATTTTTGGAAGACTGGTGGAATTAAAGTATTGGCACGTTGTTTAACGCCGTTACCAAATTTCTTAGAAACTTGATCAACGTTTAGAGCGTACATCATAGCTTGACGAAGGCTCTTATTAGACATTTTCTTGCTTGGATCTTCAACGTTTTTACCAGTTTTAGTATCGAAATGACCTAAATTGAAGGCAAAGTAGCTATAACCTAATGAAGGTTCGCCGACATTAGTAAAGCCTTTGACATTCTTTAAGTTCTTGTAGTCAGTACCACCAAGGGAAGCGGCGGGGAATGGAACAACAGAATCATATTTCTTTGATTGAAGAGCTTTGTCAATATTGTTCAAAGAAACAACGTTGATAGTAATGTGGCCAATTTGAGCTTTCTTGCCGTAGTAGAACTTGTTTGGTGACCAACTAGTTGATTCACCTTCAACAACTTTATCTAGCTTGTAAGCACCGGTAAAGATAGGGTTCTTACGGACGGGAGCTGATGAAGCAAGTTTAGCGATAGGAATGTTCTTGATGTGTTCATATGGTTCAATATATTGTGAAATATATGAATTACCAACGAACTGCATGCTTGGTGACATCTTTTGGAAGTGAATAACGGCAACTTTACCATTTTCACCATCAGGCATTGTGATACCAGAAATAGTATCAGCAGTTCCCTTATGATAGGCAGCCATACCTTCGATGTTTTCAAAGTCAGATGAGTATTGACTTGAAGTTGAATCCTTGTTGCCTAAGACTTCATAAGCGTATTCAATATCTTTAGCAATGACAGGTGATCCATTGGACCATTTACCATTTTTACGGATAGTGATGGTAGCAGTTTTAGCTGAACGGTCAAGCTTTTGATCAGCAAGTCCACCGGAGATGATTTTGTAGTTCTTATCATATTTGAATAAATTATTTAAGTTACCTGGTGCAAAGGCCATAGAATCGGAAGCATTAGAAGCTAGTTGAGGATCAGTAATACCTTGGAAAGGTGAATTGCTGACCAAAGCCAGTTTCAAAGTACCGTTCTTAGTAGCAGTTTTATCAGTTGCGTCTGAATTTTTATAAGTAGTTGAGAACTTAACAGCAGCGTTTGAGGATGAAGAGCTGTTGTTAGAACAACCGGCAAGTGTCAAAACAGCTAAAAAGGTAACTGCAGCGACAACAAGTTTATTTTTGGTTTTAACCATTGTGTGTTTCCCCCTTAAAATTTATAACCCTAAATACTTTGTAATATGGTGCAAAATTCAATCATTAGTAGGCACCATCTCCCTAAAATTATTTCTTGATTAAATTAATCTGTAATTCCATGACGTTGAGAAGCATCAGCTGAACGACGGACAACTTGACCGATATAACTGATCGATAAACAAAGAATGATAATCAAAATAGCGGCAGGTAACCAAGTCCACCAGTATTGTGTGATGTTATTAGGATCATTAGCATTAGCAATCAAAGTACCAAGTGATGGTGTTTGAATGGGTAATCCAAAGCCTAAATATGAAAGTCCAGTTTCAACCCCAATATTTTCAGCAAAGGATAAAGTTGTATCAACGATAATCAATGAAGAAATATTAGGCATGATCTCTTTGAAGATAATTTTGAAATTACTAGTTCCTGATGTTTTAGCAGCAGCAACGTAGTCCTTCTCAGATTCTGAAAGAGTCCGTGACCGAATCAGACGGGAAGTACCTTCCCAATAAAAAATTGAAAAGATGAAGGTCAAAGTGACGGCATTGTAATTTTTGATGATGGTAACTAAAACAATGATCATCATAGTCATAGGTAGCATCATCATGAAGTCATACACACGTTGCATACCCCAGTCGATATAACCGTTGAAATAACCAGAGATTAATCCCCAACAGATACCAAAAGTTGATGAAATTAATGTCAAACCAATGGCGATACCAATTGAGTTTCTGGCTCCGACAATCAATTGCTGACCGACTGAACGGCCTCCAGTGTCAGCACCAAATAAGAAACCATTTGATCCCGGTGCGGCGTTGTAATTCATAATATTGGTTTCCATCATTTTCGGTGTGTTAATAAATAACGCCGCAATCATAACGAAAAGGATAAAACCGATAACGATTATTAAGGCTCCCATGGCTGGTTTATCAGCTTTAAATTCGTTCCAGATGATTTTGGCTGATGAAGGAGTAGCCTCTTCACTGGCCTCTTTAGTAAGTCGATCCAAGTCGGCCGCAGAAATATTTGAATGTTTATTTAAATTTTCTTCCATAATTAACGGCCCCCTTATTGAATTCGAATTCTAGGATCAACGATACTAAGAATAATATCTGAAAGTAGAGTTCCTAATAGATTTAAAATTCCATAAATTAAAACAAGTGCGGTGATAACGGTGTAATCACGGTAACTAATTGAGTTGATGAAGAGTAGTCCCATACCAGGGTATGAGAAGACGGTTTCGGTAAATAGGGAACCGTTCAACAATCCGGTAATTGAGTAACCTGCAAAAGCAGCAATTGGTAGGAGCGAATTTCTAAAGATATGATGTTTGTAAATATCTTTTTCTGGAACGCCTTTAGAACGGGCAGTTCTGACATAATCAGAACGTTTAGCGTCAATAACTTCAGAACGAAGGTATTGCACGACATTGACGGTTCCAAACAAGGCACCCAAGATACCAGGTAGCAAAATATGGTAAATACGAGAACCAACTGATTGAATTCCTGGTGTGGCAGTTGAAGAGATTGAACCAGTTGTAGGGAACCAACCAAGAACGAATCCGAAGATCCAAACGCCAATAACTAAGATAACGAAGAAGGGAATACAGAAGGTAACATAGGTATAAACTCGGATAATGCTATCGGGTAGTTTACCTTCATGCTTAGCTGCATACATGCCCATTGGTAAAGCAATACAGTAAGTTAAAATGGTTGTGAATAAAGCTAACCAAAGGGTGTTGATGGCACGACCACCAATCAAACGAGTAACTGGTTCTTGGTATTGGTAACTATTTCCCAGATTACCGTGGAACAAGTGGACGACCCAGTTCCAATATTGTTGATACCAAGGATCGTACAAGCCATTAATTTTCATTAAGTGGTGAAGTTGAGCGGGATCGGCTTTCGGGTTAATGGAACCGGTGAACGGATCACCAGGCATAGCCTTAGCTAATAGGAAAACTAAAATACTTAGGATAATAATTTCAGGAATCATAATTAAGATACGACGGAGAATTGTTTTCCACATTATGCTTTTACCTCTCCTTCTTGAACGATTTGTTGGGCCAATGCTTCAGGTAAAGCCACTGCATGCGTTGGTGATACTTGAACTAAAGGATAAGCGTCACCGTGTTCGTCATAATATTTATCTTGTTGTTCACGATAAACTTGTTCAACGGCTAAACGAGCCTCACGGTGAGCCTTACGTTGACTAACATTAGTTTCAGGGATAGCTGCTAGGAGTCGTTTGGTATAAATATGTAAGGGATGATTATAAATATCATCACGAGTACCAATTTCGACTAAACGACCGCGGTTCATGATGGCGATGTTATTACACATATGTCTGACAACACCTAGATCATGAGAAATGAAGAGATAAGAGATACCAAATTCACGTTGGATTTTTTTCATAAAGTTTAAAACTTGTGCTTGAACAGAAAGGTCCAAAGCAGAAACAGGTTCGTCAGCGATGATCAATTTGGGGTTAGTAGCAACCGCTCGAGCAACACCGATACGTTGTCTTTGACCACCAGAGAATTGGTGGGGGTACTTGTATAAGGCATCAGCATCAAGACCAACAATATCTAATAATTGCAGAACTCGTAGTTTTTCATCATCTTTACTAAGATGTTCAAAGTTACGTAGTGGTTCAGCAATAATATCTTCAATTCTCTTCCGGGGATTTAAACTGGAAAGGGAATCTTGGAAAATCATTTGGACATCATGATTGTAATCGAGGTGGTTACGATTTGATTTTTTGGTGATATCTTTTCCTTTGTACATGATTGAACCGCTAGTAACCTTTTCAAGACCAACGACAGATTTACCAGTGGTTGATTTTCCAGAACCGGATTCACCAACTAAACCATAAGTTTCACCGGCTTCAATATTAAAACTGATACCATCAACAGCTTTAACTGAGTCAGTCACACGGTTCCAGAAACCGGAGCGAATAGGATAGTGAACTTTTAAATCTTTGATTTCAATTAGACTCATGCTTTCACATCCTCCGCTTCATCAGGAAACTTAAATTCTTTGTAACAGGTGCAACGAACTTCATGTCCAGTTTCAATTACATGCATCACGGGATCTTTTTCATGAGCCGATTCAGGGACCCAAGGAATTCTGGGAGCAAAACGATCACCTTCATGAGGCATTCTTTGTAGTGAAGGAACATTGCCTTGAATGACATACAAATCATCATTTTGATTTTCCAATTGAGGCATTGATCTTAACAATGAACGAGTGTAGGGATGTTTAGGCGTGTTGAATATTTGTTCAGCTGAACCTTGTTCAACAATTTGACCAGCATACATAACTGCTACACGGTCGGCGGTTTCAGCAACAACTCCTAAATCATGAGTGATCAAAATGATACCAGCGTGATTTTCTTTTTGAATTTCACGAAGAACGTCGAGAATTTGGGCCTGAATGGTTACATCCAAAGCGGTCGTTGGTTCATCAGCAATGATTAAATCGGGCTTACAGGCGATGGCAATGGCAATGATGACCCGTTGACGCATACCACCTGATAATTCATGAGGGAATTGATGAGCAGTTCTTTTAGGATTAACAATTCCTACTTGATCAAGTAATTCTAAAACTCGGTCATGTTTTTGTTCTGCGGTGAAATTAGTGTGATAATCCATTACTTCACTGATTTGATCTTCAATTCTTTTAAGTGGATTCAAAGCAGATAATGGATCTTGAAAAATCATACCGATTTTTGCGCCCCGGAACTTGTTGTAGCCAGCTTCATTGAGTGTTAACAAATTAGTGCCTTCGAAATCAACTTCTCCAGAAATTTTTGTTTCGGCTGGATCATGTAATCCCATAATGGTTGTAGCTAAAGTACTCTTACCACAGCCAGATTCACCAACAATTGCAAGTATTTCATCGTGATGCACCTCTAAGTTGATGTGAGAAATGGCATCGTAATACTTACCATTGATTTTGAAAGCAGTGCTGACGTCCTTTATATTTAAGAATTCTGATGTGGATTCCAAGAAATCCCCTCCCGCTTTTTAATTTGTCTCTTATTCTCCCTAGCCATGTTAGTGGCTCACACATACGTTTGAATTGAGATACTTAATAATTGATTTTGATTATAATTAACATTTTTCTAATTTACAAGTCTTTAAATTAAAGAATTATTAAAATAATTGAACGAAAAATAAGAATATACAGAGGAAGTCTATGGCATCAGCGTGTAGGACGTTACAAAATTGGTGAGAGCGTTATCATTTATGCTTTTAAAAGACAATTTGTCTGTTTAATGCCTTTTGGCTGCAACGTTACAACGATAAATTTGATGCCAAAAGGGTAAAAAATAGGACAAATACTAGCCTATTTAGCTGTAAATTTGTCCGATGAATAAAAATTTTAAAAATGATAAATTTTATTAGAATTTAGTTTGCTGAAAGGATTGAAACAGGTTTTTAGTTCGTGCATACTGTCCAGACACATGTTTATGAATTTTAAAATTAAGAGTGTTAATATATCTATAAGAAAAAGGGTGGTTACATGCGTCATCGTAAAAGCAATAAGAAACCAATAATTATTACGATTGTGTCAATTTTAGTAGTTTTAGTATTATGTATCGTGTTTTTCTTTCCATTGAATAATGTTTTAAGAAATGCAACTGGCAAAGATACGGCTAGTGACAAGGTAGTTAAATCAGAATTGGTGAAAAAGGTTAAATCAAGAAAAACTGGCGACGTGGCAAAAGATGAAAAAATCGATCGTGCCGCTTCAGTTTTGAATAAGAAAAAAATGTCACAGATTATGTCGGCGGCTGATAATCAGAAACAAGCTGCGGATTTGATTGAGAATTCTTCATCATTAACAAAAGATCAATCGGAAAAGGCTGCGCAAGAGATCTTTTCGAACGATAATTATTCTGGGCTTCGCCAAGCTATTAGTGATGGTAATTGGTATCAAGCTTATCAACAATATCAAAAATTATCTGACAATGGTCAATTGAATCAATTGCAACAGGATATTAATCAATAGCCTAATATGGAAATAAAAAATCCCCTATATTAATTGGTTTGGCATGATGCCTTCCAGTTAATATGAGGGATTATTTTATTTATGAGTTAATTGTTTTGTGAATCGGCAGCTTCATTTTGATAAATTACATCTCATTTAACTGATTTAAGGTTTCTATAAGAATGTATTGGTATCCTTATCTTCAGTACTGTCGTAGAAAAAAGCTTCTATAGGAATATTATATTTATCACGAATCAGTAGGATTTCCTTTTGCGTAAATCCTAAATCGTCATTTTTTCTACGGATAGTAGAAGTTGATTTTTCTAGTAGTTTGGCAATATCACTTTGTTTGATGTTTTTTAGAGTGAAATAGGCCTTAAGATATTGATTATTGAACATAATAAATTTATTCCCCTATCCAAGTGTCTTTCCTTAATTTAGGAACAGCTTTATGTTAAGCTAGAATTACAAATTTTTCAATAAGTTTTTTGGAAAAAGTTATATTTTGAGTTAAAATATCATATATGAAAGGTATAGGTTGTATTTGACATATGATGACAATTGGAAGATATTTGAGAACTAAAAGATTTTTTAAAGAATTAACCTTGCAACAGGTCGTGGATACAGTACGAACTAACTATAACTTTTCAACATCAACTTCAGTTTTAAGTACGATTGAAACTGATAAAAACAAGATCATAGATGGAGAATTGTTATTCGTATTATCTGATTTGTATGGAATTGATTTAAATGAAATTAGCGAATTGATTTTAAAGAACCTTAAAGAAAATAATAATAGAATTTAAAAAAGTAATTAGATTAGAGGTTTTATTAGTCTAATCTTTTGTATAAAAATATAAATAACGAATTATTACTATTTATATAATAGTGATAAAAAAAACTCCACGTCAAATTTTTTTGACGTGGAGTTTTTTATTTCTTTTACAAACATGAATTGATCAGGTTTTTTATCGATAAAAACAATTAAATCATCTGTCATAAACTGATATTGATTAAACTCAATAATTTGGACACATAGTAATAATTTTTCGTTGGATGATTTTTCTAGCAAGTGTAACTTGTGGGATTAATTCAAAAAAAGTTAGGTACTTGCTTTCACATTATCGATGAAATCGTTTACAATATGTATGAGGAAGTTTAAACAGGTTAACGACATTACTAGTATTGAGGCAAAATAATATGACGAATGGATGATGAAATATGAAATTTTGCGTAGATACAAATAAAAAGAATAGCTGGTATATAGGTACTGAAGATTTTGATTCGACAATGATTAATAAAATGGAGACCTTAATGTTTCAAGGTAATGGATACTTTGGAATGAGGGCTGCGGCAGAAGAACATCAACTTAATGAGAGACGTAATATGTTTGTTTCGGGGACATTTGATGCTTTTCCAAGCGAAGTAACTGAATTACCAAGTTTGCCAGATTTAATAAATATGGAGATAAAAATCGATGGGCAGGCTTTATGTTTAAGAGATGGTCAAGTAGAGAATTATCATAAGTATTTGAATATGAAGAATGGCGAATTGATCCGTGAATTTGATTGGATCATTAACCATAAACGAATCAATTTCAAATTTTCCCGCTTTATTTCGATGCAAGACAAGCATCTGATGGTTTCCAAAGTGGAAATTGGATCTGATCGTGATGATTTAAACATCAAAATTAGATCAGGAATTGATGGTCAACAGTCTAACAGTGAAACGCAACACTTAATGGAGGGCGACAAACGATTATACGAGGGTACCTTTATTCAATTGAAAGAGGAAACTCAACAGTCGCATATCAAATTTGTTTTTAATGTCAGACATCGGGCCTATATTGATGAAGTTCTATTAAATAACAAACCATTTATTAAAATGGGTCGTCGTCAGATTTTTGGGAATTATGATGTTGATTTGAACAAGGGACAAAAATTTACTTTGGTGAAGTATGCCAACGTTTATACCAGCATTGATTCTGATGTTGATAACAATGATTTAGCCGAGTTATCGGTCAATGCCTTAAAGAAAAATTGTTTATCAAATTATCAAGAATTATTGCAAAAATCGGAGAAAATTTGGAATAAAGATATTTGGCAAAAAAATTATGTCGAAATTGATTCTGACGATATTAATCCGCAAGTAGCAATTAACTTTGCTCGTTATCAGATGGCTGCTAATACACCGCGTGATCCGAGAATGAATATTGGAGCCAAAGGGATTACTGGTGAAGGTTATAAGGGACATACTTTTTGGGATACTGAAATCTTTATGTTGCCATACTATATCTTTACGATGCCTAATGTAGCCCGTAATTTACTGAAGTATCGTTATTTAGGATTAGAAGGTGCACATAAGAAAGCACAATTTAATGATTATGATGGCTCACAATTTCCTTGGGAAGCGGCTTGGCCTAGTGATGGTGAAACAGCGCCACTTTGGGGTTCAGCTGATATTGTAACTGGTGAACCGATGAAAATTTGGTCAGGATTTATTGAACAACATGTTACTAGTGATGTGGTGATTGCGACAATGGAATATTTGAGTGCTACTGATGATCAAAAGTTTGCTGAAGATATGGGTTACGAGATTATTTTGGACGCCGCCAAATTCTGGACTAGTCGTTTGGAATATGACCAGGATCATGATAGATATGAAATTACTGACGTCATTGGTCCCGATGAATATAAGGAACACGCTGATAATAATGCTTTTACTAATTATACGGCTCAATGGTGCATTCAAAAGGCCATTAAAGTTGTTAACCTTTTGAAAGAGGATCATCCTGATTTATATGTAAAACTAGATGACAAATTAAATTTAGTAGGTGCCTATGAAGATTGGGTATCAAAGGTCAACAAAATTTATTTACCACAACCTAATGCTGATGGAGTAATTCCTGAGGATGACAAATATTTGTCCAAACCAATAATTGATCTTTCTAAATACAAATTGAATAATCAAATTAGTAATATTTTTAAGGATTACAATTTATCTCAAGTCAATGATATGCAGATAACCAAACAAGCAGATGTTTTATTATTGATCTATCTTTTTGAGAATATGTTTGATGATGATATCAAACGGAGTAATTGGGAATATTATGAACCTAAAACGACACATGATTCTTCACTCTCACTTTCAACCCATGCCATTTTGGCCAATGACTTAAAACTAGATGAGTCAGCCTATAATTTCTATGAAATGGCCTGTGAAACTGATCTAGGTGTGCATATTGGAAAATCAGTTCAAGGATTACATATGGCAGCCTGTGGTGGAATTTGGAATATGACGATTGAAGGATTCGGTGGTGTCAGAATTACCAATGGTAAATTAAGAATCGAACCGCACTTACCAGCTACTTGGCGGAATTTGAAATTCCAAATCAATTGGCAAGGTAGCCTACTAAAGGTTTGTGTGGTCAATGATAAAATGTCAGTCGAAGTTGTGGGGGATAGCATCGAATTTGTTAATCAGAATCAAGATTATCAAGTTCCGGCTAACTCTAGAATTGAAATTGAAGTACCAGTTGAGGAAACAGTTGAAAGATAGTAATAAAAGCGAGTGGGATATAACATGGCCAGTTCTTGAGCATTAAGGCAAAAAGGTCTGTTAATCATCTTCTGTTTCTGATGTTTGGTTAAAAATTCCGTCTGCCACAACAAAGCTGGTTGATTCTTATTAATTTAAAATAAAAATCACACCATATTATTGTGAATCTCTTAATTGAGGATTCATAAATAATATAGTGTGATTTATTTATTTGAAAATGTATCCCATTTAATAATCGAACTTGAGTAAGAACCATCTTCTGGTTACTACGGGTCTGTTTGTTTTAAGCAGAAAGAGTTAAGTTATTTTCCACATTTAAAGTAAAAACAGTTATGTCCAAAATTATTTTGATGTTAAACCAAGAAATCTAGGTTTCATGCATGGTTTACGCTAAAATAAGAATAACGTAATGTTTCGGAGGTAACTTTCTATGACGAGAGTCGTAATTATTACAGGAATTTCATCAGGTATGGGACGGGCAGCAGCTTTGTACTTTCAAAAACAAGGTTTTGAAGTATATGGCGGTGCCAGACGAATAGCTAGATTAATTGATTTGAATGAACTAGGCATCCATACGCAGAAATTGGATGTGACTGATAAGTTATCCATTCGTGGATTGGTTGATCATGTCATCAAGGAACAGGGACGAATTGATATCTTGATCAATAACGCAGGTTATGGAGAATATGGTCCCTTAGAGGAAATACCAATTGAGAATGCTAGAAGACAATTTGAAGTAAATTTATTCGCTGTCAATCAATTAACACAACTAGTTTTACCAGTTATGAGACGTCAAAAATCTGGGCGAATTATTAACATTTCTTCAATTGCGGCGGATGTTTATAGTCCTTTGGGTGGTTGGTATCACGCAACTAAAGCTGGATTGAATATGTGGAGTGATGTTTTAGATCAAGAAGTTAAACCATTTGGAATTCGTTCAGTTGTGATTCAACCAGGATTGACCAAATCAGAGTGGAGTAAAATTGCGATGGAAAATGCTCGCAAGAATTTGTTAAAAAACTCTCCATATACTGGTTTGGTTGATAAGGTGGAAAAACTTTTCTCAGAGATTAGTACCGGAGCAACTTCTGAGGATTTAGCTAAAGTATTCTATCAAGCTGCGACTGATTCTAGACCAAAACGTAGATATTACAATTCAATTATGGATCATGGCATGGTAATGGTTGCGCGGACAATGCCGAATACATATCGGGCAGTATTATCGAGATTGATGAAATAGGGGAATGAATTAGATGGCATTTTTTGGGTTTAAAGATATAGAGAAGTTGTCAGAGGTGGATATGGCGGTTTATCGTTATATTGTTGATCACGATGAGCAGGTGCCATATATGCGCGTTCGTGACCTGGCAACGGGGGCACATGTTTCAAATTCATCAGTGATGAGATTTATTCATAAGATTGGTTACAGTAGTTTTCCAGAATTTAAAGTGTCATTTAAAAGTGAAAATCAAGATCTAATGGAATCTAAGAGTGATATTTTAACAATGTTTACTCGGGATGCCTTTCCACAGAATATCGAAAAGACGATCAAATTAGTAGCACATTTAATGTTAGATGCTGACAATATTGTCTTTATCGGTATGGGTGCTTCAGGTGCCATTGGGGAATATGCGGCACGACAAGCATCATCTCTAGGATTTAATTGTTTTGCAGTTAAGGACCCTTATTACCCTTTGATTCAACAATTGAGTAATGCGTCTAATAATGTCTTGATTACGCTGTCAGTGTCAGGAAAAACGACAGAATTAGTCGAGATGTTAAATAATTTTGTTAATTCCGCAGATACCGTCCTTACGAGTATTACGGGGAACATTGAAAGTCCAATTGCTAGAATGGGACGTTATGCGTTGTCGTATAGTATTGAGGAAACCAGGATTCACAAATATTACGACCTTACAAGTCAAGTTCCAGCGGTCTATTTGGTTGATGGGCTGTTAAAAGAATTACATAGTCAAGATCTTGCTCGTCAATTACATTAAAATATCTACCTATGGTACACAGTGTTCCCAACTAGGAATATTAAGCAACCGTTAGGTACGAATAACCAAAGCGCTTACAAAGTCTTCACTTTTTGTAAGCGCTTTTTTATACTTAATGAGTAAATTAATTAAGGGGGGACAAATATTATGATGAATGGTTTTAATGCTTTCATGGAAAAACACATCGTACCGTTTGCAACGAAGTTGAATGAACAACGTCACATTGCTGCAGTTCGTGATGCTTTCATGTATACATTTCCAATAACAATGGCTGCTTCAATTGTTATTCTGATTAATAGTCTTATTTTTTCAAAACAAGGTTTTATTGCACAAATTTTATTCTTACCGAAATTTTTCCCACATTTGGAAGAAGCTCAAAAACTTTTAACTTCTGTAACTAACGGAACGATGAATATCATGTCGATTTTCATTGCTTATCTAGTTGCGAGAAATTTGGCCAAGCATTTCAAGGCCGATGACATGCTAGTCGGTATGACTGGTATTGCCGTCTTTATGATCATGTATACACCTTCAATTATGAAAGCTGGTGTTACATACTTACCAACAACTTACATGGGTGCACAAGGTTTGTTCGTTGCGATGCTCTGTGGTGGTTTAGTTGGTGAATTTTTACCAAAACTTACTAGAATTAAGAAACTACAAATTAAGATGCCTGAAATGGTTCCACCTGCTGTTGCACGTTCATTCAATGGCTTGATTCCAATCGTAATTGTAATCATGACTGCTTCAATCTTAAATTACTTGATTCAATTAGTTGCTCCACAAGGTATCAATGATGTTATTTACAAGTCGATCCAAACACCATTGACTCATATCGGGGTAAATATCTACGGTGTTATTATCATCGCTATCGTTCAAAACCTACTATGGCTTGTAGGTATTCATGGTCCAAACACTTTGAATGCTTTAAGATCAATTATCTTTACCGAAGCTGATCTATCAAACCAAACTTTCATTGCTGCTCATGGTGGTAGTACTGCCGGAGTTCCACATCCAGTTACTTGGGGAATTATGAATGATGTTTTCGCTAATATGGGTGGTAGTGGTATGACCCTCGGTCTTATCATTGCAATCTTCCTTGTTTCCAGAAGAAAGGATTACCGTACGATTGCTAAAATGGCCTTCGTACCGGGATTATTCAATATTAATGAACCATTGATGTTTGGTTTGCCAATTGTTTTGAACCCAATTATGGCAATTCCATTCGTCCTAACACCAGTTGTTAATATCTTGATCGGTTACTTAGTAACCATTGTACTGAAGTGGATGCCGTCGCCAGCTATTGGTATGACGTGGACCACGCCGGGACCATTGCTGCCATTCTTAGGAACCGGTGGTAATTTGGTCGGATTATTGATGGGATTTGTTTGTTTAGGAGTGTCCGTAATGATGTACTTCCCATTTGTTCTTGCTGCTAACAAGATGATTATTCCTGATGAAGATGAATCAACAAATGACAAAGAAAAAGAAATTGAAAAAGATGCTAAAAAAGAAGCACCTGCTGATGATACCGTTCTTTCTTAAGCTATCTTAAGTATGCCACTCTCCACAAGAAAGAAAAATTAGCTAGAGCATAGCAAGCACAATCTTTAAGCCCTAGGTATTTGTTTTCAATGTAGTATGGCTTAAGTCTACTAAGTAGGTGTTCAATTAAGCTACTATAAAATTTGGTTATAAAAATCAGATCAAAATATCAGATACATTAATCTGAAATAGGATATTTAATTAAAAAATAATAGATAGATTCACTAGTCTGGAGTAAAAAATCGATGGGCTAAATAGCCAGATTTTCCTTAGTTGGCGGATTCTGCCAACTTAGGAAAAGGCCAAGCTTTAAGACAACGTGATTTTCGTTGGCTTAAAGTTGTGCCGGCTATGTTCCAGCCCAATCGATTTTTTGCGGAAGACGGCATCAATACACAAACCAAATTAAAATCGGAGGCATTTCATGACATTAAAAGGACAAGCATTCCCGGATGGATTCTTATGGGGCGGGGCTGTGGCTGCTCACCAGCTTGAAGGTGGATATGACCAAGGCGGTAAGGGTTTAAGTACAGCTGATGTAATGACAATCGGTGCCAATGGTGTAGCACGAAAAGTTACCGATGGAATCGACCCCAATGAATTTTATCCGAACCACAATGCAATCGACTTTTATCATCGTTATCCCGAAGACATTAAATTGTTTGCTGAAATGGGCTTTAAAGCCTTTCGGACATCAATCGCCTGGACTAGAATTTTTCCCAACGGCGACGAAGCGGAACCGAATGAAGCTGGTTTAAAATTTTATGACGATATGTTTGACGAATGTTTGAAATATGGCATTCAACCGGTCATTACTTTATCCCATTTCGAAATGCCTTATCACTTAGTAAAAGAATACGGTGGTTGGCGTAGTCGGAAAGTAATTGACTACTTTGTTAAATTTGCCACAGTTGTTTTCAAACGTTATCAGCACAAAGTTAAATACTGGATGACCTTCAACGAAATCAATAATCAAACTGATTTTGAATCCAGTCACGCTTTGTTCACTGATTCTGGAATTATGCCTAAGGCTGATGAAAACAATGAAAGATTAATGTATCAAGCTGCTCATTACGAATTAGTTGCCAGTGCTGAGGCAGTAAAAATTGGTCATAAGATCAATCCTGATTTCCAAATTGGCTGTATGATTGCGATGACGCCAATTTACCCATTAACTTCGAAACCAGAAGATATCCTCTTTGCACAACGAGCTATGCAAACGAGATTCTGGTTCGCTGATGTTCACGCCAATGGATTTTATCCAAAATGGTTGTTGAATCGTTTTGCAGAGAAAAAATTAGATATTGATATCACTGAAGCTGATTTAAAAGTTTTACGTGAAGGAATAGTCGATTATATTGGCTTTAGTTATTACATGTCCTTTGCTGTTAAAGATACGGGTAAATTGGAATATAACGAAAGCCATGACCGAGTGGATAATCCTTATGTCAAAGCTAGCGACTGGGGTTGGCAAGTTGATCCTGTCGGTCTTAGGTATGCGTTGAACTGGTTTAATGATCGTTATCATTTACCATTGTTTATCGTTGAAAATGGACTAGGGGCAGTTGATAAAAAGACTGCCGACAATCAAATTCATGATGACTATCGAATCGACTATATGACTGATCATATTCGAGAAATGAAAAAAGCTGTTTTAGAAGACGGCGTTAATTTAATTGGTTATACTCCTTGGGGATGTATTGATCTGGTAGCTGCAAGTACTGGTCAAATGTCCAAGCGTTACGGTATGATCTATGTGGATGAACAAGACGATGGTAGTGGTTCACTTGATCGTTATAAGAAAGATTCATTTTATTGGTTCAAAGATGTAATTGAAACCAATGGTTCGGAGATTGAATAAAATGAAAAAATATATTGGAATTGATATTGGTGGGACCTCAGTTAAATATGGTTTGGTCGATGAGGATGGAATTGTTTCGAACAAAGCTAGTTTCAAAACTAAAGATACAGACCAAGAGGGTCTGCTGAATGATTTAGTTGCAGCGGTTGAAAAAATAAAATCCGTTGATGCAAATATTATCGGTATCGGAGTTAGTATGCCTGGGGTTGTCCAAGCGAATGGTTTCTTAACTACTTCTGGTGCTGTTACCTGTTTCACTGGTATCAATTTGAAAGAACTACTTGAAGCAAAAACTGGTTTGCCAACTAAGGTTGAGAATGATGCTAATGCAGCAGCAGTCGCCGAAAAATGGATTGGCTCTGCTCAAGGGATTCATGATTATCTCAGTTTAGTCTTAGGAACTGGTGTCGGTGGTGCTTTAGTGATCAATGATCAAATTTATCGTGGAGCACATGCTCGGTCTGGTGAGTTCGGTTGGATGATTGTTGAAGATGATGATATTGATGTGGAAATGGGAACTTTAAATTTCCGCGGTGCTACCGTGATTGGTTTGATTAGACGCTATAATCAATTTAGTGAGCAACCAGTTGACGATGCACGTTTGATTTTTAAACGGGCTGATGCCGGAGAGGCTCTTGCCAATAATATTTTGAAGAGTTATTATCACAGTTTGGCTAAAGGAATTATCAATCTTGAAGTTGCTTTTGATCCAGCTGTGGTTATTATCGGTGGAGGAATTAGTGCTAACACTGAATTTATCGATAACTTAAATAAAACTATTGAGGAAGTTAAAAAAATTCACAATAGTATCAAGAATTTAGACTTGCCACCTGTGAAAGCTGCTAAGCTCAAAAACGATGCCGGCATGATCGGTGCAGTCTATCAATTAATTAATGCCTAGATGAATGAAGACATACCGTCAAAAAGTATGTCTTTTTTGTTGCCATTTATAAAATAAATAATTATATTTGAAGGGAGAACGAATATGTGTTTAAACAAATGATGACTTAAGGAAAGATGATTAATATGTTATTTGGCGTAGATACGAAAAAAGATAATGATTGGTGGATCGGTAGTAATACTCCGAATACAAACAACCTTAGTAAATTTGAATCATTGCTTTTCCAAGGTAATGGCTATTTAGGTATTCGAGGGACATTTGAGGAACATTATCTCAATGAAAAGCGAGACATGTTTATATTAGGAACTTTTGATAAGTTTCAAGATGAACCTACCGAATTACCCAATTTACCTGATATTGTCAATTTGGAAATTAAAATCAATGGTAAAATTTTTAATTTGGATCAGGGTGAGGTTACTAATTATCAACGTGGTTTGAATTTGAAGAATGGTGAAGTAACTCGTTCATTTGATTGGAAGTTTGATAAAGAACAATTCAAATTTGAATTTCGACGGTTTGTTTCAATGGCTAACTTACATCTATTTGTTTCTAAGGTGACAGTAACCCCGTTGAATAATAATGTAAGGATTCAAATCAAATCGGGAATTGATGGGCAGATGACTAATAGTGGAACTCAACATTTGGTTGAAGGCAGCAAACGTTTATTTAGAGCTCGTTTTGTACAAATGCAGACGCAAACACAAGATTCAAAGGTTAAATTTGCCTTGACGGAATATCATCGTTTATTTTTGGATAAAGTGGAATTGTCATTGAATCCTCATTTGGAATTGAATCGGCGCCAAGCCTTTGCTAATTATTCAATCGGCGTTGAAAAGAATCAAACTTTGACCTTCGTGAAGTATGCCAATGTTTATTCCAGCACGGATAAGGATCTTAGATACGGCGTTGGTCGAGACTCAATTCATGAATTGGAACACTTAGGTCGGACCAGCTATGCGAGTTTGTTAGCTGAGTCTAGTCGAGTTTGGGAGGAACAATTTTGGCAAAAGAGTCTAGTCGAGATTAAATCTCATAATAATAAACCGCAAATTGCAGTTAATTATGCTCGTTATCAATTGATTTCTAATACACCGCACGATTTTGGAATGAATATCGGTGCTAAAGGGATGACAGGTGAGGGGTACAAAGGCCATGCTTTTTGGGATACTGAAATGTTTATGATGCCATTCTTTACTTTTAATTTGCCACAATATGCGCATAATTTAATGGAATATCGTTACCTAGGATTGATAGGTGCAGTCAAAAAAGCTCACCAAAATGGTTATCAAGGCGCTCAATATCCTTGGGAAGCTGCTATGCCAATTGACGCTGAATCTTCGCCACTTTGGGGTGGTGCTGATATTATCACAGGCGAACCGATGAAAATTTTATCAGGTGAAAGTGAATTACACGTGACTAGTGATGTTGCCTTTGGAGTTTCTCAATATTTGAGAGCAACCGATGATCAAAAATTTGCTAAACGTATGGGTGATGAGATCATTTTACAATGTGCTAAATTCTGGGCCAGTCGGGTGGAATGGAGTACCAGATTAAATCGTTATCAAATTACTGATGTGATTGGTCCTGATGAGTATAAGGAACATGCTAACAACAATGCCTTTACTAATTACATGGCACATTGGTGTATGGAAAAGGGTGCCAATATAATTGCTGATTTGCGCCAAAATGATATGGCAACATATACTTCTTTGGATAAGAAATTACCATTAGCGACTCTATTTAGAGATCTGATTGAGAAAGCTTCAATGATGTACTTGCCACAACCAGATGCTGAGAAAATTATTCCTCAAGATGACAATTATTTATCTTATAAAACCATCAATGTTCAAAAATATAAGGAATCGGATAATACTTCAGAAATTTTTAAGGATTTCAACTTGAAACAATTGGATAAGATCCAAGTTACCAAGCAGGCTGATGTCTTACTATTATTGAAACTTTTTGAAGATAAATTCTCTACAAGTGTTATTAAGAAAAATTGGTTCTTCTATGAACCTCGAACTACCCATGATTCTTCTTTGTCATACTCAACACATGCTATTTTGGCAAATGATCTTAGCTTATACGAACAAGCTTTTAGCTATTTTGAACATGCCTGTCAGATTGATCTGGGGACTAACATGCAATCGTCCGTTAAAGGAATTCATCTGGGGAGTATGGGTGGTATTTATAATACCGTGATTGAAGGATTCGGTGGGGTTAGAATCGTCGAAGACAATTTGTCTATTCAACCGCAGCTTCCTAAAACTTGGGAAACTTTGAAATATTCACTGATTTGGCAAGGTGTAAAAATTAAAGTTTTGGCCACTCAAGATTATTTTTCGATAGTATCTGATAGTAAATTTAAATTTATTTATCATGACAAAGATTATCAAGTTGAACCGAAGGAAAAGCTTACCATTGAGCTTTAGAGATAAAAAATTATATTATAAAAAGTTAGAATTTCTAATTTTCCTCTAATTTAGTTGTTGAAAATGAATTTTAATGGTGTTAATATCATTTTCATAAATTAATTTTTTTCTAATAAAGGGAGATAGTATTATGACAGAGACAAACAAAGTAGTTCTAGCATATTCAGGCGGATTGGATACATCAGTAGCGATTCCGTGGCTAAAAAATAAAGGATACGACGTCATTGCATGTTGTATTAACGTTGGTGAAGGAAAAGATCTTGAGTTTATCAAGAACAAGGCAATCGATGCCGGTGCGGTTGATGCCATCGCCATTGATGCTTTGGATGAATTCGCTGATGATTACGCATTAGTAGCTTTACAAGGACACACCCTCTACGAAGGTGTTTATCCGCTTCTCTCTGCTCTATCCCGACCTCTTATTAGTAAAAAATTAGTAGAAATTGCCCAAGAAAATGATGCAGTCGCCATTGCCCATGGCTGTACCGGAAAAGGTAATGATCAAGTTCGTTTTGAAGTTGCTATCCACGCTTTGGCACCAGAAATGACAGTGCTTGGCCCAGTTCGTGATTGGCACTGGTCACGTGAGGAAGAAATTAAATATGCTAGGGAACATAACATTCCAATTCCAATAGATTTGGACTCACCATATTCAATTGACGCCAATATTTGGGGACGTGCTAACGAGTGTGGAGTATTGGAAGACCCATGGAATGAAGCACCGGAGGATGCTTTTGACATCACTAATCCAATTGAAAAAACTCCTGATGAACCAACAAGTATCGAAATTAAATTCGAACACGGTGTTCCGGTGACATTGGACGGCGAAAAAATGAAGTTGTCTGATATGATCCAAGAACTAAATGTCGTTGCCGGTGAAAATGGTATCGGTAGAATTGATCACATTGAAAACAGATTGGTTGGTATCAAGTCGCGTGAAGTTTACGAAACACCAGCTGCTGCGGTCTTATTGAAAGCTCACAAAGAACTTGAAGATTTGACACTCGAACGTGATTTGGCTCACTTCAAACCATATATTGAAAAAGAATTGAGTGACACAATTTATAACGGATTGTGGTTCTCACCATTGATGGATTCATTGTTGGCCTTCTTGCATGAAAGTCAAAAGATGGTCAATGGAACAGTTAAATTAAAGCTCTTTAAAGGTACTATCTGGGTTCAAGGACGTAAATCACCTAATTCACTTTATGATAAAGATTTGGCAACATACACTTCTGCTGATTCATTTGACCAAGAAGCGGCACAAGGATTTATCAAACTTTGGGGTCTACCAACTCAAGTTTCTGCTCAAGTAGCCAATAAGGTTGCTGAAAAAAAGGCTAACCAAACTCACCAAACTGAGGTCAACCAATGAGCACAGAAAAACTGTGGGGTGGAAGATTCTCAGCTCAGGCTGATTCTTGGGTAGATGAATTTGGTGCTTCAATTAGTTTTGATCAGTTGATGGCTGATGAAGATATTGAAGGGTCTTTGGCACATGTCAAAATGTTGCAAAAGACCGGTATCTTGAGTTCAGATGATGTCAGTCAAATTGTCGCTGGACTGGAAGATATTCAAAAAGATCTTCACCAAAACAAACTCCATTTCACAGTCGAAAATGAAGATATCCATATGAATATTGAAAGTATTTTGACTGATCGAATTGGTCCCGTAGCGGGGAAGTTACATACTGGTCGTTCTAGAAATGACCAAGTGGCAACCGACTTTCATCTTTATGTTAAGAATCGTTTGCCTAAAATCATTGAAGAAATCAAAACGATTCAAAAGACTTTGGTTAAGTTGGCGGCTGAGAATGTTGAGACAATTATGCCTGGATATACTCATTTACAACACGCTCAACCAATTTCTTACGGCCACTACTTGATGGCTTACTATTCAATGTTGAAACGTGATATTGAGCGGTTTGAATTTAATGAAAAGCATACTGATATTATGCCTTTAGGTGCCGCAGCCTTAGCCGGAACAACCTTCCCAATTGATCGTCAATTTACCGCTGACGAATTAGGATTTGGTGATATTTATAGCAATTCATTGGACGCTGTGTCTGATCGTGACTTTGCTTTGGAATTCTTGAGTAATTCTTCAATTTTGATGCTACATTTATCTCGATTCTGTGAAGAACTCAGCATGTGGGTCAGTTACGAATTCAATTATTTGGAATTGAGCGACAAGTACACGACCGGAAGTTCTATCATGCCTCAGAAGAAGAATCCTGATATGGCGGAGTTGATCCGTGGAAAGAGTGGTCGTGTCTTCGGTCATCTGTTCGGATTACTTTCAACGATGAAATCTTTACCTTTGGCCTACAATAAGGACCTACAAGAAGATAAAGAAGGTGTCTTTGATACTGTCAAAACTATTTTGCCAGCTTTGAGAGTGTTCAATGGCATGATCTCAACTGTTAAAGTTAAGAAAGATAATATGTATAAAGCTACAACACATGATTTTTCTAATGCGACTGAATTGGCTGATTACTTGGCTACTAAAGGGATTCCCTTTAGACAAGCCCATGGTATTGTTGGTGAATTAGTGTTAAAAGGAATTCAAACGGGTAAGAATCTGCAAGATATTTCGATGGCTGAATTTAAAGAAATCTCACCTTTGATCGAAGAAGATGTCTATGAAGTCTTGAAACCAGAAGTTGCCGTCGCCAGAAGAAATTCTTACGGTGGTACTGGGTTTAAACAAGTTCAAGCACAAATCGATAAAGCTAAGGAAGAATTGAGCTAGATCCTTTTTTAATAGCAAAAATCAAAAAATTCTCTTCATTGATTGTATTATCAATTAATGAAGAGAATTTTTTTTGTTATATTTAGAATTTTACAGTGGTTTGATGTCAGATATTTTGGTAGTTCCTGCATATAGATTGAATGATTTATTATTAAACTTTTCATTCTTTAGTGCTTCTACAGTGACCAGGGCAACATCTTGTCTGGTTATTCTAGGATTGTTATTATTGATTAGATCGACTTCTTTTTTAGCTTTATCATCAGTTAAAATGGCAGGTCTGATGACGGTATAAATTAATCCTGAAGTTTTCAGATATTGTTCAGCATAATATTTGGCAATGTAGTATTGAGGTATGTCGTAAATACTCCAAGTTGCTCGATCTTCGGCTCCAGCAGCAGAAATCATGATGAATTTTTCAATATGATTCTTTATTGCTGCCTGCATGACTTTAACGGCACCGTCTAAATCGATCCACATTGCTTGTTCAGGATGTGCTTGGGATGCTCCGGAAGCAAATACGATTGAATCAATATCAGCTAATTTTTCAGCTATTTCATCAACGGTCATATTAACAATGTCAATAATTGCCGTTTCAATTCCATGGTTTTCAAATTCTGCTGCTTTTTTGGTTGATCGAACCCCAGCGACAACTTGAGTACCGTCTTTTTTAATTTCTGATAAGATTTGTGATCCAGTTCTACCAGATGCACCGATAACAATTGTTTTCATTAGTTTCTCCTTGGTATATTCTTAGGTTAATTAACTTACTTTATATATAAAGTAGGTTTTATTCTTTACCTTGTGATTCAAGATATTGAGAGTATATAACCCTATAATTACTTAAACAAGAAGACAAAATAATTACCGTAACGCACCTAAAGGAGTCTAACGTAATGATAAAAAGTGATTTGCTCAATGAAGTTTTTAATAAAAATTTATCTGAAACAGGATTTGGTTACACCTTAGATAAAATTGGTGGTAAATATAAAATCAGCATTCTGTATGTCTTGTCCTTGAAAAAGGGACCAATGAGATATAACGAGTTGAAAAGAGCTCTAGATTCAATTCCCTCAAAATCGTTAACAAATGCGCTCAATGGTCTAACTATCGACGGATTAATAGCTAGACATCAATTCCCAGAAATTCCACCTAGAGTAGAATACGATTTAACAGCAGAAGGTGAAACGTTGATACCAGTGTTGGATGCAATGTGTGACTGGGGAGAAGCACATAAGAATAAATAAAATTATGATTGTTTGCTTTAAAAATAGTCCTATATCAATTGGTTTGAATAATTCATGCCAATTAATATAGGACTATTTGTTTGTCTAAATATTCTATTGTCGTATTTAAATGACAATAGAAATGTACAGAAACCTAGTCTGGAGCAAAAATTGAAATTAGCTCCAAGTTGTGCCCAACACGTTCCAGCTAAATTTCAATTTTTGTGGAAGACGGCAGTGAACAAACCTAAAATAAGAAATTCATATATTAACCTTAATAAATCATCAAGACCCCACCACTACTAGGATGCTATAACTTATATATGCTTTTGAACAAGCAATAAATCGTAATAGAGGTGACGCTTTGGCAGAGGCACAGAAAAAAAGATATTTACATGAAGTGGATCTGATGCGAGTTGTTTTTATCGGTGGCGTGTTATTGAATCATACGACCACGGCTTTTAAGAATAACGTAGCTGATGGATCTGGAAGTCAGCTTTTTATCGAAGCAAGTCATTTGGCACTTCATTTTACCAGAATGGGTTTTATGTTTATGACCGGTCTGGTCTTAGTTCTCAATTATTACAATAAAGAAAATCATTGGTTCAGCTTTTGGAAAAAACGTTACATCAGTGTTGGAGTTCCTTATATCGGTTGGAATGCCATCATCATGTGGTTCACAACAATTACCGCTGGTGTTGCACTGAGTTGGCCGAACTACTTTAAAAATTTAACCGATGCCGTTATTCATGGGAATAAGTATTACATGTACTACATTCTCGTGACGTTCCAGTTATATCTGATTTTCCCGTTAATAGTTTATCTGTTTAAAAAATTACCGGATCATCATTTAGCCATCTTGATAACCAGTGCCATTATCCAATTATTATTATTGATCGGTATCAAATATTGGTTACCAGGTGTTAATCGTGACAGTTGGTGGTATCTCTTTCGAGCTTATGGAATGAACGTTTTAGTTTATCAATTTTATTTTATCGCCGGAGCATATGTGGCAATTCATTACGATCAAGTTGATAAATTCATTGAAAAATATCATCGCATGATTGGTTGGTCAACGTTAGTTTTAGCGATTGGTACAGTTGCCTTGTTCTTTGGAAATCTACATATTTTGAAATTAAGTATGAGTGCAACCGAATCAATTCACCAACCATTTATCTTTATTTATGACATCTTCATGATTGCCTTTGTTTTCTGGATTGGTCGGCAATATGCCCACGCTAGAAATCGTGGTCTACCTAATTGGTTAGATCGAGGTATCAAGAATATGTCAAAGGTATCTTTTGGAATTTACTTAGTTCAAACGATTCCACTTACAATGCTTTATGGAATTCTCAGCATGATCAAAGTTCCCTCAGTCGTCATGCTATTAATGTTACCGCTTGGGTATGCTTTTGTTCTCGGTGGAGCATTCTTAATCTCATGGTTCTGCTACAAGGTTCCTCCATTCGGAGTGCTGATTGGCAGACCACAATGGCACCTTAAAAAAGGAGTATAAAAAAATGTCAAAAATAACAAATCAATTAAACAAGCAATTAGTGAATAATATGAGTGAAAATATCATTAAAGATGAAACATTGAATCAATGGTTCAAAGGTTATGAAATAGCCGATGATGTCCGCATGATTCGGGAAGAATTGTTAGACTTGCACGTTGGATTAGGCGATGTGGTGCTGGTTTGTTTACCAAACACAGCTGCTTATCCAGCAATTACGCAGGCAATTTGGGAAGTTGGGGCAGTGATGCACCCAATTGCCGCCACTACTCCAGAAGTGGAATTGCAACAAGAACTATCCGAACATGATTATGTGGCCTCAATTGTTGGTCAAGAATTAGTTGATGCTGTATTAGATGATCAATTAGCTATTGTGACGGCGTTACATTTGCAGACCTACTCGTTATTACATATCATCCGTAATCGTGAACTAATGGGTCATGACGCAGCTGTTCCAATGGAATCTGATTTAGCCTTAATTATGAATACTTCGGGAACAACCGGTAAGCCTAAGCGAGTTGGTCTAACACATGAATTGTTGTTAAATGGCGTTGAACATGATATCGAAAGTCATGGCATGACAGCCTTAGATACGACACTAGTGGTGATGCCAATGTTTCATATCAATGCACAGGCAGTGTCGATTCTTTCAACGAGATTATCTGGTGGCAAAATTGTGATAGCCGATAAATTCAGTGCTTCCAAATTTTGGAACCAAGTTCGTGATAATGAGGTAACTTGGGTCTCAGTGGTACCGACTATCATCAATATCCTTTTGATTAATCAAAGGGCCAATGAAAGTTATGATAATGATATTAAATTGCGTTTTGTCAGATGTTCATCATTTGCTTTACCACTTGATAAACTAAATGCTTTTCAAAATAGATTTCACACGACGATTCTTGAAGGCTATGGTATGACAGAGACCGCTAGTCAATGTACTATCAATCCGTTCGATGCACCAAAGATCGGTTCAGCAGGTAAGGCCTTTAAGACTGATGTCGCAATTATGATCAATAATGAAATTAGCAAAGAAGCCAATCAGATTGGAGAAATTGTTGTTCGCGGCGATCACGTTATTAGTGACTACTTAGATTCACATCCGGATTCATTTCAAGATGGTTGGTTTCTAACCGGTGATTTAGGTTATCTCGATGAGGACGATTATTTATTCGTGGAAGGACGTAAGAAAGATATTATTAATCACGGTGGTGAAAAAATCGCTCCAGTTCAAGTTGAAAATTCACTCAGTCAGTTGAGCTTTGTTAAAGAAGTTTCGGTTATTGGAACACCAGATACACTCTATGGTGAAGCTGTAACAGCAGTGGTTATTAGTCAAGGGTTACAAGATGAAGAGTTGGAACGACAAAAAATTATGGCTCATGCTAGGGAAACTCTAGCCAGTTATGAACAGCCAACCCGGATTTTCTTCGTGGATGACTATCCTCGAAATGCGACTGGTAAAGTAATTCGTTTGAAATTACGTGAACAGGTTATGTCTGCTTTAGTAGGGAGAGCTGGATGAACAAAAAACGAAGAGGTTTTAAGAAGTTATTGATTAGTCTTGTTTTGATCCTTTGGGCTGGAATTGCTATTTACGGATTCAAGCAAACCGATGCTGGTGCCGCTACTTCTGATTTAAAGACGGTTACGATTGGTTATCAAAAAGGTGATCCTTTCGATATTGCCAAAGAACGTGGCGAATTCGTTAAGAAGATGAAGGCTAAAGGGTATAAAATTGTTTGGAAGGAATTCCAGGATGGAAGTTCCTTAATGCAAGCAATGAAATCTGGTAGTATCGACTATGCTAGAACCGGAGATGCGCCACCAGTTTCTGCTTTATCAACTGGGACAAGGCTAACCTATATTGCTGCCAGTTCGTCGAAGGCCAAAGGGTCAGGAATTTTAGTCAAAAAATCTTCAAGTATTTCGTCATTGAAAGACTTGAAGGGTAAAAAAGTTGCCTATACTAAAGGAACTAGTTCCCAATACATGCTGGCTGCCGCTTTGAAAAAGGCCGGTTTAAGTACCAGTGATATTACCTGGGTCAATATGGATCAATCCAGTGCTAGTGTAGCTTTTTCAAAAGGTAAGGTTGATGCTTGGGCTACATGGGATCCGTACACTTCCCAAGCTGAATTAACGCAAAATGCAAAATTATTAACAAATGGTGTTGGCATTACTAATAATCGTGATTACATTTTGTCTATGCAAAGTTATGCCAAGAAAAATACTGAAGTATCGAAGTATTTGGTTAAATATCTGGAAGAAGATATGGAATGGGCCAACAACAACCATAGCGAACTCATAACGATGATGAGTAAGTCATTGAAGGTTTCTAAGTCAGTCGTTAAGAAGATGGTTGAACGGCGAACTTACAGTATCAGTGCGATGAATAGTACTTATGTAAAAGAAGAACAGAAGATTGCTGATTTATTCTATGAAGAGAATTTGATAGAAAATAAAGTTACCGTCAGTGATTCAGGAGAATATAAATGAATAAATTAAATTATAAAAGTCGACCAAATGGTCGACTTTTTTTTGGTATCATGAGGGATAAATAATTTAGGGGAGAATTTTTATGAAGATTGGCAAGCAATTACAAAAACAACGCAAATTAAATCAGATGTCACAAGATGATTTAGCAAAAGAATTAAATATTTCTAGACAGTCAATTTCCAAGTGGGAAAATGGGGCAACTTTGCCTAGTTTTAGTAATGTTGTTGCTATTAGTGAAATTTTTGATATTTCTTTAGATGAATTAATCAAAGGCGATACAGAGTTGATGCAAGACCTGGAGAGTAACAAGTCCAAAATTAGTAAAACCTGGCTCATTATTATTATGGGATTCATTCTCGCAGTAGTCGTTACGGGTGCTTTAAGGTTATTGCATGTTTCAGATGATAATATGGATAACTGGTTTTTTATTCCAGAATTAATAGCCTTTGTGTGGTTAATGTTTAATATCAACTGGAAGAAGATTAATTTGAGCATTAATAGAAAGGTATTAGTTATTGGAATTATCTGGTTAGCCTTATATTTGATACCACGCGTTAACGAGGCCATTGCAGGATTCATTCATGGATTCAGTAGTAGTATCAGATAACGCTAGCAAAACGGTATAAGAAAACATCTTTGATGTTACATATGCTGATGCAACCCTCAGGTTCTTTTGAATAGAGTGGATTTTGGATAAAGTTACTTTATTCTAATAAAGTGGGGTATCGTTATGAAAACAAAGATTTGGGAGTTCAGTAGGAAAGCCATCTGGCTATTTGGAATATTTATTCTATATCAATTGACGCAAGTGCCGTTTATTATTCCAACTTTAAAAAAGATTCATTCCAGTTGGGTTCAGGCTATTCTAATAATAGTAGGTGTTATTTTATCGATACTATTAGTTAGATATATCTGGCGGTCGTTCAACGGTGACTTAAATCCTAAGGTGAATTTTTTACCGAATTGGAACTTGAAACAACGAATTTGGATCTATCTGATTCTTTTGGTTGCGCTATTAGGATTAGGATATTTGGCTGGTGATTTACCAACATCGAGTAATCAAACTGAAATTGAGAAAATGTTTCAAGGAAATCGGTGGGCTATTTTAATTGCGGTTAATTTATGTGGACCCGTGATTGAAGAGTTGATTTTCCGTGGTACTTTGCAAAAGTTATTTTTTAATAAAATGGAAAACCTTTGGCAGATGGGCGCCTACGTGGTTATCTCAACCGGGCTTTTCGTATGGATACATGAACCAGCTATGAATTTACAAATGGTACCATATATTTTAATGGGATTAGTTTTTTCGTTAGCTTATGTATTGTTGGGGAATATTAAATATGATATTTCGCTACACATCATTAACAACATTGTGTCCTCTATTGGAATTATTTTGTCGCTATAACGGAGCTATTCAATGATTAATTTAGTTAATTAAACGATACAATCGTCAGTTTCTGTTCGAGAGAACCTTCTTGGAATAGAATCATAAGTAATCAAGGGGGTATTACAAATGAGCATTGGAGATCAGTTACAAAAGCAACGTAAATTGCATGATATGTCACAGGAAACTTTGGCTAATAAATTAGGGATTTCTCGACAAGCTATATCACGCTGGGAAAATGGGGCTACTTTACCTAGTTTCAGTAATTTGATGGCTATCAGTGATCTATTCAATATCTCACTTGATGAATTGATTCGAGGAGATGAAGCAATGATGAGAAAATTAGATAATGAAAAATATCGGCCACAATACGGTAAATTACAATTGGCTATTCTAGTTAGTATTACTATTGCAGTAGTAGTTTGGAGCATTACTAAGTATTTTAAGGTTTATGACAGTGGTAACTATAAATTATATCGAGATCTGATCCGAGTGACGGCAGTGTTGGGATTAGGTTTTAATCTCAATTGGTCGAGTATATCTAAGGAAATTGAACGTAATATTAATAAAAAGACTATTATCTGGATAGTTATACTTTTAATTATTTGGGCCTTACCCATTGCCAATAATATTTTGACTGATTGGTAATTCTTATAACGACTTCATAACGGTTAAGATAACGAATAATTGGCTTTACATAATAAACGCAACCGCTATTTTCTGGGAAATAAGTGTTTTTCAGCCTAGAATCATAATCAATCAAGGAGGAATTGTAGATGAAAATAGGGGATCAGTTGCAAAAACAACGTAAGCTTCATAAAATGTCACAGGATGAATTAGCTGAGAAGTTACATATCTCAAGACAGTCCATTTCCAAGTGGGAAAACGGAGGCAGTTTACCAAGCTTTAGTAATGTTGTTGCAATTAGTGACCTATTTCATATTTCTCTTGATGATAGTTTCTATGGTTATTTATCTTATTTTGAAGATATTGAATGTGTCTAACTCAGTGATTGATCATTGGGTCGTTTTTATTCAGCTAGTTGCATTGATCAATCTAGCGTTGAATCTTAATTGGAAAGCCTTTGTAAAAAGTTTTAATGAAAGTAGTCGTTTCTGGAGCATTGTTGCAGCAATAGTTATCATGATCCCGATTCTTAATGAACTCGTTAATGGCATTATTGGTGGAATTAAGGGTGCTAATCATATACAGTAAAAAGTAATGATTGAATCAAGCCGACAATTGTCGGCTTTTTTAGTATATTTAGTAAGTGCAACCGCTACGTTCTCGTCAAATTATCGCTATGCGCATAAGATAATAGTTAATCAAGGAGGAGACACTCATGAAAATAGGTGATCAATTACAAAGGCAACGCAAATTGCATCAAATGTCTCAAAATGATTTAGCAGATAAATTGCATCTTTCGCGACAATCGATTTCTAAATGGGAAAATGGAACTACTTTACCTAGTTTTGCGAATGTGATTGCTATTAGTGAATTGCTTGATGTCTCACTTGATGAACTGATTAAAGGGGATGAAGCTCTGATGGATAAATTTAATAATGATGATAAAATTAGGCTTTCAAAAACTGAAACTATTTATGTAGTAGGTTTCATTCTGGTAGTAATTATATTAGGGATTATTTATTCTTTAGGAATTCCGACTAGTTCAGTTGATGATTGGATGTCTAGTTTTAGTTTTGTGTTTTTCATTGGATTTATAAGTAATATAAAATGGAGTATCTTTAATAAAAGCTTGAATAAATGGGCAGTTGTATTTGGGATATTGATGTTAGTAGCAATTATGGTTCCTAGCATTATGCATGAAATTCCTGATTTTTTAAAGGGAATTACCGATGGCATTCGTTCTGGTTATAGCTATAAATAAAAATAGCGATATCAGTAGTTTTTCGACTATTGGTATCGCTATTTATTAATCATTTTCAGAATCTGAGAAGTCGAGTGTTGGCAGGGTCATGGCTGGAAAGCCACTGGAGGCAGTCATCATAGAAATAGTTGGTCTCAAATATGAAGCCAAAATTGAAGCTCCTTCATTTTGAAGAATTTGTAAAGCATCATCATGTGACAATAAATTTGAAATCTGAAATAACGTCATAATACGAGCGGTGATCTTATAAGGTGCATTATCACCGTCATAATTGATGAAGATGGTTAGATAAACAGGGATATCATCTTCAAAATCGATATCCAGCTTATCAGGTATTTCAACTAAGGTACTAATATCGGTATCGTCTTCTGGAGTATCAAAGTCAAAATCATCATTAACTTGAAAGTCGAACTTTAATACAGTGGGATCTTCAAATTGTAAATACTTGTTGGGTGTATTCATAATCCTTCTCCAGTCATTTTTCCCAATCTTAGCATGTTAAGAAAGAAAAAACATTATTCTGAAGGCGCTTGTTGAGATTATTATTGGATTTGAAGCTCTAAACGAATGATTGGGGATCCGGCTTCATTTTTCCCGAGATTGGTCTGCCATAATTCTGAATCAACGCGTAGGTTTTTAGTTTTAATAAACTCTTTGAGGTGATTTAAACCGGTTCGAATATTTTGGCAACTGAGACTATAATTGCTGATAACGTCAACGGCCAAATAATTACCAGCAGGTCGAGTAATAGTTGTAATAGAATTATTATTAACTGGGACAGTGGCTTCTTTGATTAAACTGAAATTAGCATCTTCAAAAGCTTTGAAATCGATTTTGGGTAAGTTAATAATAAAACCGGAGTAATTTCCGTTGGCACCCATAAGACGGTCAAGGTTACTGTAGAATTCCGAAAATGCTTTGGCAATTTGTTGAGTAGAACAGTTTTCAAGGTTGGTAGATTTCCAATAAAATCTTTCCTTATTATTGTGCTCATATGGTTGATAAAGAGCGGCCTCATCAAAGCTATTTTTTAACATAATACGCTGATCGATTGCAGTGTTCACCTTGAGTAAATCACTTATCTGATCATTAACTTGGGATTTTAATTGGAGCAGAAATTCTTCAGAAATTTGGTCCTTGTTAAAAACAATGGTTTTAATTTCATCGATTGATAATCCTAATTTTTTAAGAGTCAAAATTGTATTTAATTCATTAATCTTTTGATAGTCATAAAAACGATAGCCTTCACTGTTGACGAAAGTTGGTTTGAACAAATTATTGTTGTCATAAAGAATCAAAGTTCGACGAGTAGTATGCGCTAGTTGAGCAAATTCACTTATTTTTAACATTAAAATTCCTTTCGATTATTGGCAAGAATATTAGGTCATAGTTTAGCATAGCTTTTTCAATAAATGAGAGATTTCTTATAACTTTCTAATTAAACTATAAATTAGCTAAAACTAATATATTTGTGTATGAATATACTAATAAAGAATCGAATTCCTAGGAATTCGATTCTTTAGGCTGTTCTTTGTTGTGAAGGCTTCTCTTCTAAAATTTCACTAAGGACACGATCAGTGACGATGCCAATTTGACCGGAATTACGATTTTTAGGGCAACTTTCTTCATAAGAATTAGTTGAATCCTTCATAACAATGATTCGATCGGCCATTCGCGCAGCTTCCTCAACATCATGAGTTACGAGAATGGTAGTTAGGTTTTGTTTCTGACAAATATCCATGATTAGATCCTGCATTTTGCGTCTGGTTAAAGCATCTAAAGCTCCTAAAGGTTCATCCAATAAGAGGATTTTAGGATTAGTCATCAAGGCTCTGGCTAAAGCAACACGTTGTTTTTGACCACCTGATAACTGATTGGGGAAGTGATCAGCGTAGGTAGTTAACTCGACTAGTTCAAGTAACTCTTGGGCATGCGCTTTAGTATTTTTATCTTTTGAACCAAAAGATAAATTGTCTAAAACGGACATCCAAGGTAGTAGTCGATCTTCCTGAAACATTACGCGCATCAAAGATTTTGAATCTGTTTCATTGATGGTCACTAATCCACTGGTAGGTTGTTCTAAACCAGCAATCAGGCGAAGTAGGGTACTTTTACCACCACCACTCATACCGACCAAAGCAATAAATTCTCCTTGCTGAATATCGAGTGAAACATCATGCAAGGCAGTCAAGTTATTATAAATTTTATTAACATTTTTAATTGAAATCATTGAATTATTATTCATTAAATATTACTCCTTCCAGTATTTTGCCAATCAAGTAAGAAACTTTCAAAACTTTTGGCAACAAGATCAGAAATTTTACCTAAAATAGCGTAGACAACGATACAGAGAACGACGGTTTCCATATCGACAAAATCTTCGGCGTTGTTAGCCATATAACCGATACCTGAACTAGCGGAAATTGTTTCAGCAACGATTAGAGTAGTCCACATAACACCTAGTGCATAACGGATACCAACTAAAATTTGTGGTAAAGCTGCGGGAAAGATTATTTTGAAAAACATCTGGCCCTTAGATAGTTCATATGATTTTCCCATTTCAATCAAATCAGGATCAACGGAAGAGATTCCGTGGAAGGTGTTGATGTAAACTGGGAACATTGTTCCAATGGCAACTAAAGAAATCTTGGCTGATTCATTGATACCTAACCAAATAATAATTAGCGGAATAAGAGCTAAATGAGGAATATTTCGAAACATTTGAATTGAGGAATCAAATAGCAAACGGAATGTTTTTGACATGCCATTGATAAATCCTAAAATAAAACCAATTCCACCACCAATCAATAAACCGACTGTGGCTCGATAAAGACTGATACTAAGGTTCTTTGGTAGTTCGCCTGATTGCGTTAATTTGATGCCATCTTGTAGGACTGCCATTGGTGAGGGTAAAACAGAACTTGATAACCAACCGAAGGTGCTACTAACTTGCCAAATTAAAATAACGATAATTGGTATCAGAAATGGCAAGATTTTGTCGACCGGTAAATGAAATTGTTTGCGACGAGTGTCACTGATAGTAACAGGCTTTTGCATCGATTAAGCCTCCTTTAGTTGCTGTTGATTCACTTCATGAGCTAGAAGTGTACGTTGAATCTTGCCCGTCGCATTTTTGGGTAACTGCGTACTAAAAATGTATTTTGTAGGGCGTTCAACAGGGAGTAACTGCTCATTTGCTAATTTGTTCAACAGAGCTAGTTGGTGACGATGATCGTGACTAAGTTTCTTGGGAACAATGACGGCGGTGACAGTTTCACCATAGATTAAATCGGGAGTACCAATAACGGCAATTTCACGGATAAACTTCAAATCAATCAAACAATTTTCAACGGCTAAGGGATTAACATTTTCACCACCACGAATGATCATTTCTTTACTACGACCAGTGATGTGAAGATAACCATTATCGTCCAGTGAACCAAGATCACCAGTTAAGAGCCAACCATTATCAAAAGCTTCTGGCTGGGAATCAAGATAATGAGAGATAATATTCTCACCTTGTAAAGCAATTTCACCGGTTTGGCCTATGGCTAATTTATTTTGATTAGAGTCAAGAATTTTTATTTTAATCCCAAAAGATTTCCCAACACTCTTGGAAAGTGGTCGTTCCAAGGGATTTTGGGTGATTTGACCAGCCGCTTCAGTCATACCGTAACTTTCAATTAAGGGAATATCGAAACGTCGGTTAAATTCTTGGTGAATGCTTGGGAGGAGAGGGGCCGAAGCAGTCCGGAGAAACCGAAGATTGTTATTTGCCGGCTGTTCATCACGTTGTAAAAGGATTGATACGATTGCCGGAGTTAATGAAACCCAAGTCACCATCTGACTACTAACTTCTTTCCAGAAAAGATGGGCACTGAATTTTGGTCTAAAAAGCAATTGACCATGAGAGAGACGAGTTGCTAAATTGGAGATGACCAGTGCATTGATATGGAACATTGGCATCAAGATAAATGTACTATCTTGAGCAGTTAATTCTTCACTATCAATTACATTAAATGCACTTTTTAAAAGTTGGTGATGAGTTAAACCAACACGTTTAGGTCGACCGGTTGTCCCAGAAGTATGCATGATCAAAGCCAGTTCATCGTCATTGGGAACCTCAACGGGATGGTGAATGTGTTTATTACGCAGATAAATTTGTACCTCAGGTTCTTGTAAAGTTGATAGACGGGGTTGAATCGTAAAAATTTTATTTAAAACATCAAGGTCTTTAATATTTGAATTTAAAATAATTGCTGAATAGTTGTATTGGGCTTCAAGCTCATTGAGTTGGGTTTCAGTTGTTTCAGGATTAATAGGTTGAACGATAGCACCCACCTCCCATAGACTTTGAATAGCCAGAGAGTAAGTAACGGAATTAGTTAAACCGACAAGGACGATATCATTGTGACCAATACCCTTATTTTGCCAATAGTTTTTCCAAACGTTTTCTTCAAGGTTAAGTTCACTGCCGGTGTACCAGTGCTGATTTTCATCCTGCATTAAAGGACGAGATGCGCCGGCAATTAATTGTTGTTGTAATCTTTCTGTAAGTTCTGACATAAGTTAAGCACCATGTCCTTTCGATTGAATAAACATAGTTTACAAGGATTAATGATGAGTAACTACTTAGGTTTGATAAGGTTTATATAAGAAATTCTTAGAGAGGGCTACGACATGGCGTTCAGCTCCCGAGGATTAACACTACTAGTTCAGTCGATTGCAACGCAATCGGCAGAGCTAGTTGAGTTAACCGGAAGGAGTTGCCATGTCGTAGCCCGTTTAGGCAGCAGTCAGAAAGGAACTAGAGAGAAAACTCCTCATATTTGAATTAAACGCAATCGCGGCAGAGCTAGTTGAGTTAACCGGAGGGAGTTGCCATGTCGTAGCCCGTTTAGGCAGCAGTCAGAAAGGAACTAGAGAGAAAACTCCTCATATTTGAATTAAACGCAATCGCGGCAGAGCTAGTTGAGTTAACCGGAGGGAGTTGCCATGTTGTAGCCCGTTTAGGCAGCAGTCAGAAAGGAACTAGAGAAAAAACTCCTCATATTTGAATTAAACGCAATCGGCAGAGCTAGTTGAGTTAACCGGAAGGAGTTGCCATGTTGTAGTCCGTTTAGGCAGCAGTCAGAAAGGAACGAGAGAGAAAAAGTTTCCGTATTTTGAACTAAAATCAATAAACCAGTTAAGTTAACTAAATTTCATCTTAGTATGAAGATATATCCAACAAAAAAAGACCTCAGTCCCAGAAAAGGACTAAGCTCTCTCAGCAAATGAAATCATAAAAATTGAACCCTTAGGTTTATTATCTAAAACTTCAATTGAACCATTATTGATTTTAACTAATTGTGAAACAATCGATAATCCCAAGCCACTACCTTTTATTTCAGTAGAATGAGAAGTATCGACTCGATAAAAACGTTGAAAGATCAAATCTTTTTGATCATCAGGAATACCTATTCCCAAGTCAGCTATTGATAATTGGACCTTGCCATCAACTCGTTTTAGCTTCAAAGTAATTGGAGTTTTATCAGGAGAATATTTGTTAGCATTATCCAACAAAGCAACAATGATCTGCTTCAAAGTATCGGCGTTGCCATCAATATGTAAATTAGATTCTATTTGTAACTGTAATTCATGGGCGATTGAAGTTTGGTATTGCTGAGCAATTCGTTGAGTTAAATCAGAAATATTTTCATTCTCTAAAACCAATTCAGCTCGGTCAGCCCGTGATAAATGTAAAAGATTTTCAATTAGACTTTGCATTCTCATTGATTCTTCATCAATAAAACCGAGGGATTCAGGAATAACGTCGGGATGTTTGTTGCCATGACGTTTGATTAAGTTGATATTGCCACGAATTGCAGCAATTGGGGTTTTTAATTCATGTGAAGCATTGGAAACAAAATCACGTTCACGTTGAAGCCGTTGATTCTGAGTTTTCAAAAGATCATTGAAGGCATTTCCCAATTCCTTAATTTCTTTAGGACTGTCGGGAACCTTCAAAGTTGGCTGATCAGCTTCAGCATCTTTAATAGTATTTCTGGTTTCATTGACCAGTTCAATTGTGGGAGCACTTAATTTGGTAGCCAATTGCTGTGCCCACCAAGTTCCAAAACCTAATGTCACGAAAGTAATAATACTGATAATTATTAATAGGAGAAACAGACTACTAATTAACCTATTCAAACTGGTCCAAATTTGATAGGTAGTGTCATTATTTTTCCTAGAATAAAAGAGGAATAAACCATATCCGCGAACGTAAACAATATGTTGACCTGGCAAGATACTAATTTTTCGTTGGGTTATAAATTTTTTGGAAGTAGAAGTTGTCATTATTTCTTGTCCAGAACGGCTGGAGGCAGCTGTAATTGAAGATCTTTTAGTTTTGACGCGAATGACAGTATTTTGTTTAGTGTGACGGTTATTTTGACTATTCCAATGAATAAAGCTAGGTATATCATCGATGTTAGCTCGAGATAGACCCATCATTTGACCGTGGGCATCGTGAACAGTTTGGACATATTGCTGTACGCCGACGACAACTAAGGTCAAGGCACTAATCGATAGGGTGATAATGATAACTAATTTGCGGATAGCATTGTTGATCAGTTCTTGATAAGAGGGAGATTGCTTAGTCATTCGGTAACGTCCTCAAGTGAGTAACCCACGCCACGAATAGTCTGAATCAAAGGCTTATTTTTTTTACCATCAACTTTGTTCCGCAAGTAACCAACATAAACATCGACTACATTTTGTTGCCCTAGAAAATCTTCACCCCAGACATTATCAAGCAATTCATCACGTGTAAAAACTTTGCCAATATGTTGTAAGAAAAATAATAGTAAATCGTATTCACGCCGAGTCAATTGAACATTTTCAGTATTACGAACTACTTGGTGTGATTTGGTATTCAAGGTTAAATCAGCAATTTGGTAAGTTTGTTCGGGTTCGGTCATATGTTCAACTCGGCGTTGAATGACACGGATTCGAGCCAACAATTCCTCGATTTCGAAAGGCTTAGTTATGTAATCATCGGCACCATTATCCAAACCAGCAACTTTATCACCGATATAATCGCGTGCAGTCATGACGATGACAGGCACCTGATCATGCTTTCGAATACGGCGTAAAACCTCCATACCATCTAATTTGGGTAACATCCAATCCAAGAGAATTAATAATAATTCATTTTGATGTTGCTCATATAACTCCAATGCTTCAGCACCATCATTGGCAATGATGACATCAAAGTCCTCAAATTGGAGCTCCTTTCCAACATAACTAGATAGGCTTTTTTCATCTTCGACAATTAAAATTGTATTTTTCATTAACAAATCTCCCAACCGACATTTTCTATTATTATAGTAGCAAATTAATCTTAACTCTAACTAAAATAGCTTTTACTTATGATTGGTTAGAACGTAAGTCTTATTATACTGCCGTCTTCCACAAAAATTGAAATTTGGCTGGAACGTAGTGGGCCGATTTGGAGCCTTTTGTTCCAAAAGTCTTCAAACTCGACCTTGTTCTAAGTGGGTTCCCCACTAAGAACAATTTCACTACTGAGCCAATTTCAATTTTTGTTCCAGACTAGATCATTTTAATGGATGTTTGCTTATTCAAATCTATATCAACAGGAATCCATATTTTCTAACATTTTCCATCGTTTGATATGGACTCTTTGTGTAAAATAAATCATTCAATAACAATTTATTTTTAATCAACAAAATAATCAAAATATTATTTAGTCTGCAGTAAAAATTGGAATAGGCTCAGCCGGGAGATTCTTCTTGATTGGCGTACTTTGCCAATTTAGAAGAAGGCTCGATTTGAAGACAACTCCGAACTTGAGTTGACTCCAAACGATGCCCCCAGCGTTCCAGCCTATTCCAATTTTTGCGGAAGACGGGAAACTTAGTATACCTATGTTCTAACCAATCATGAGTAAGAACATCTTAAAACAGTTTAATTAGTAATAATTACTAATTATGGTACACTACTGAATGATTAGTTGAAAAGGTGTGACATATGGAAAAAGCAATTGAAATTCTCAAAAAGAATAATTATAAAGTAACCAAACAAAGAACTGACTTAATTGATTACCTTAGCAAGTTTACCGTTCAATATGTAGCGATTAATGACATCGTTAATTACATGCGTTCACTCTATCCGGGAATGAGCAATAATACGATTTATCGGAATTTAAAGGAGTTTTCCGATATTGGTTTGGTTGAATATCAAGAAAAGAATAAAACTCTAGTTAAATATCAATGTGATTTTGATCATCGTCATCATCATCACTTTGTTTGCAAAAATTGTGGCAAAGTTACTGAATTAAAGGCTTGTCCGATTGAATTTTTTACTGATCAATTACCAGGCTATACTGTTGAAGGACATGCCATCGAAGTTTATGGTTTGTGTGCCGATTGTACTAAGAAATTAAAAGCTTAAGCATAGAAATACCCTCATTTTCTGTAAGTGAGGGTATTTTTTTGCATACTTTCTGTAAAATCGGCTTGTTATATATATCGAAACGATATATACTAAATATTCATGAAAGCAAGGTGATTAAAGGTGTATGACTTATTTATTCTGGGACAATTGATGGACCATTCCATGACGGGATATGCATTGCGTAAGGCTTTTAGTAGTGTTGTTGGCAATGAAATGACCATCAGTTTTGGATCTTTATATCCGCTACTTGATAAATTAGCTAAGTCAGGTGAAATAACTTTAACGTTTGAGGAAACGGATAACAAACGTCCGCAAAAGGTAGCTACGATTACAAAAATCGGGCAAGATAGGTTTATGGAATTGGCGTTAGAAGAAGTGCCGGTGAATAAGCAGACTCAGTTAACTTTTCAAATGAAACTTAATTTTTTACATCTTTTGAACCAAACGCAGCAAGTGAAAGTTTTAAAAGATTTTCAGGCGTCAACGTTGGACCATTTGAAGAAGTTGGAAGAATTACGATTATTTCTAAAGAATAATCACCATATGATTCAAGCCGATATTGATGACGCTTTATTATTAAAAGAATTACAAATTGCACGAACGAAAACTCAATATGATTGGGTGACCGCACTGCTCAAACGAGTAATTAAAGGGGATTAAATTATGGATAGTTTTGCCAATGATCCAAAGATTCAAAAGAACCGCTGGCTGATTTTGGTCGCAGTTTGTTTATTTATTTTTATGTCAACGTTAGACGGAAGCATCGTCAATATTGCTTTACCAGTGATGAGTAAAGCCATGTCCATTCCGATGAACCAAGCTGAATGGGTCGTTTCAATTTATTTGATTGTCATTTGTGCTTTATTGCTATTATTTGGAAAACTCGGGGATGCTTTTGGTAAGATTCGTATTTTTAAATTAGGTTCAATTTTATTTACGATTGGATCGTTACTTTGCGGATTTAATTCTGGATTAGTATTTTTACTAATCGCCCGTGCCATTCAAGCTGTTGGTGCAGCTATGACTATGAGTACGAGTAATGGAATTATTACCGAAGTTTTCCCATTTAGTGAACGTGGTCGTGCTTTGGGTATGATCGGCTCATTTGTAGCCTTGGGAAGTATTGCTGGACCTGGTGTTGGTGGATTGATTTTAGCCCACTTTAACTGGGGATATATTTTCTTGATCAATGTCCCAATTGGAATTGCTGCCATTCTTATAGGAATGAAAATTCTTCCTAAAGATATTACGATTACTAAGCAAAAAATTGACAGCTTTGGTGCAACTTTATTCGCTATTGTGATGGTTACTTTGTTTGCAGGTATTTTCTTAGGACAAGAAATTGGTTTTAATAAACCGGTTATTCTGCTATTGTTCGCCGTAGCGTTGATTGATTTTATTGCCTTTATCTATATTGAATTGCATATTGATAAACCAATCTTGGATTTGAAAATTTTCAAAAATGCTAATTTTTCATTGAGTATTCTCTGTGCTTTCTTAATCTTTGTAGCTAACTTTTTCTTTAATGTAATTTCACCATTTTATTTGGAAAATGCAAGAGGTTTAGCAGCTAACTATGCAGGTTATGCCTTGATGACTTTCCCAATTGTTCAGGTAGTTGTGGCTCCAATTTCTGGTGCTATTTCTGATAAAATTGGACCTGAATTATTAACCTTTGTTGGTTTGATTCTGATCTCAATCAGTCAAGTTGGTTATATGTTTATGGGCTTGGCTACACCACTATGGATCTTCATGTTATTCGTTGGATTAGTTGGATTTGGTAATGGTGTTTTCCAGGCCCCTAATAATACGATTGTTATGAATTCGGTTGAAGTGAAAGATTTAGGAGTTGCTGGAGGTGTTAATGCCTTGGCTCGTGAGTTGGGTATGATCATTGGTATTTCATTGGCTACGACTGTTTTGTTCTCAGCTATGAGTCAGACTGCCGGTCATCGAATTACTTCATACGTACCAGCACATCCAGAGTATTTCATCTCCGGAATGCACGTTGCCTTTATGGTTTCGTTGGCGGTTTGTTTGATTGCTACCGTTATTACTGGAGTTAGATTATTGAGAAAATAAAAGAGGCTGTGACATAAGTCTCTAA